>JBCFAY010000018.1:0-71632 GCA_038562375.1 Bacillota bacterium
GCCGCGTTCAGCGGCGTCGGCTTTATTTGTTTCTCCACGGCCCGAACGAAGGCGATTTTGCCGGATTCAAACGCCTCCCGCTACAGCTTCGCTGCGGCGGGAGGCGTTCGAAATTCGTTTTAAGCTTTATTCAAACGGCAGGCCCATTCTTGTTTGCGCTTGCCTGGACCGCCGAAGGCGGCGTCAGGTGTGCCTGCGCCGATATAAAACGATTATTTTTGCTGCTTATTGCTCTATTTGTGCGGCGAACGCTTTAAATAATAAGTGCGGAGCTGTCGTGGAGAAACAATCGCGTGAATCCGCCGGAATGAAATATGAGGTGCGGATGTGCACCTCATATTTCATTCCGGTTGTGAAGTGTCTCCGGATTGACACCCATTTGGTTTTTACATTTATGCTTGCAGGCTCGGCGGCAAATTGGAGTTTATCTTGATTTCCTTTTATAGTGAGTATTGGGTGACTTACAGTGCAAGCATTGGGGCGATGGACTGTCAGCAGCTTTTCGCAATCAGGACAGGTCCATACTTTTTCCGCTTCAAGCAAGAACTGCTCCAGGCCTTTTTCTTTGATCTGATTAAAGTTATCCACTAAACTCTCGCCGTAATTCGTTGAATACCTCTTTTCAAGGTTTCTTAACCTTTTACAGGGATACTTTGAGCAGGCACTGATGGTTTGGCCGGGTCTGCGTTCTTTTCCGGGCAGTGAATAATACTGCATTTTATTGCGTATGATGAAGATTTGCTTATTTCTTCAATACACCCATGACATTTAATTTTTCTCGTTGAAAGCCCAAACAAATGTTGCAAATTAAGCCGCATGGTGCAATTTTTGGAATTGATATCTCATTCCTTGCCCCTTGATAATTCCCGGTTATTGTCATGATATCATGATCGCCGTCGGCGCTTATGACGCTTTGGGCGTGCTCGTCGCCGCGGCGGCGAGGCGCGCAAGGCCGGTCGCGACGTAGCTGACGGTGTTTTCATCCGCCGTGTTTTTGGAAAAGAGCGAGAATGTGTTTTCGCCGATGTTCCAGGTCGCCAAAGCCCTGCTGCCGTCGCTCAAAAACCGCAGGAGTATGGCCGTGGAGGTTCCGTCGCTCTCGAGGGAGATGTTCACCTGGTCGTCGGAAAATTCGTCATAGACGCCGGAGATATCGCCTTCGGACGCGTTTGCCGCGCGGTAGGAATAAGCGTTTCCCCCGTAGGTGAACTGGATCTGTGCGATCCTGTTGTCGATCGCGGTGTAAGAAACGTCGTCCGCGTCGTCCAAAGCGCGCAGCTTTGTCCCCAATATGGGAACGAACGCCTCGGGTCCGTCGACGTCGACGACAGGGTTCGGCAGTTGCGGCTGTTCCGCTTTGCAGGCGGAAAAAAGCAAGGGGATGCACAACAGTGCGATCAGGCAGGAACCGATTCGCTTCAGCATCATTTTTTCGCCTCCCGTTGGATGCTCTCTATAGGACGCGCGGGTGCGCAAAGGGGTTGCATCGCCCCGCAAACCTTGACTTTTTGGTAGCGCTGTTCTAAAATCAATCTGTTGTCCTCTGCAAAAACGCTTGCGGGGAAGACAACGGCTACGGATATTATAACACGGTTTCAAGAATACGGCGCGGGCGGTTTCCGCGCGTGGAGGATAAGAATGGCGGACAGATATGATCCACAGGCGATTGAGATCAAATGGCAGAAACGCTGGGAGGATTCCCGTTGCTTTGAGGCGGAGGATTCGCACGACAAGCCCAAGTTTTATGCCTTGATAGAATTCCCGTATCCTTCGGGTATGGGTCTGCACGTAGGCCATCCAAGGAGCAACACCGCGCTCGACATCATCTCGCGCAAGCGCCGCATGGAAGGATACAACGTGCTCTATCCGATCGGCTGGGATGCGTTCGGCCTTCCGACGGAGAATTACGCCATCAAGAACAAGGTGCATCCGCGCCAGGTGACTAAGGAGAACATCGATCATTTCCGCAGCCAGCTCAAGCGTCTGGGATTTTCGTTCAACTGGTCGCGGGAGGTCAATACGACCGATCCCGCCTACTATAAATGGACGCAGTGGATCTTCCTGAAGCTCTTTGAGAAGGGACTCGCCTACAAGGCGGAGATCCCGATCAATTTCTGCACCTCCTGCAAGGTCGGCCTCGCCAACGAGGAAGTGGTCGACGGCGTGTGCGAGCGCTGCGGCGGCGCGGTCGTGCGCAAGGTCAAGAGCCAGTGGATGCTCCGCATCACGGATTACGCGCAGAGGCTGATCGACGACCTCGATACGGTCGACTATATCGAAAAGGTCAAAATCCAGCAGCGCAACTGGATCGGGCGCAGCACCGGCGCGGAGGTCGTGTTCCCCATCGAGGGGTATCCCGAGGGACTCAAGGTTTATACAACGCGCGCGGATACGCTCTTCGGCGCGACGTATATGGTCGTGTCTCCCGAGCACCCGATCGTCGAGGCGATGAAGCCGTCGATCGAGAACTACTCCGAGGTGCTCGAATACAAGCAATCCGCCGCGCGCAAGAGCGATTTCGAGCGCAGCGAGCTCAACCGCGATAAAACCGGCGTGGAGCTCAAGGGACTGAAAGCGACCAACCCCGTCACGGGCAAGTTTATCCCCGTGTGGATTTCCGATTACGTGCTCATGGGCTACGGCACCGGCGCGATCATGGCGGTTCCCGCGCACGACGAGCGCGACTATGCGTTTGCAAAGACTTTCGGCCTTCCGATCGTGGAGGTCGTCTCCGGCGGCGATATCAGCGAGAAAGCGTATACCGACTGCGAAAGCGGCATCATGGTCAACTCGGGCTTCCTCAACGGGATGGAGGTCAAAGAGGCCATCCCCGCGATGATCGATCATCTTGAGAAGAACGGCATCGGCACGGCGAAGGTGAACTATAAGCTCCGCGACTGGGTGTTCTCGCGCCAGCGCTATTGGGGCGAGCCGATCCCGCTGGTGTACTGCGGACATTGCGGCTGGGTCCCGATCCCCGAGAGCGAGCTTCCGCTCGTGCTCCCGGAACTGGAGGATTTCGTCCCCGCGGACGACGGCTCCTCGCCGCTCTCCCGCGCTGCGGACTGGATCAGGACCACCTGTCCCAAGTGCGGCGGACCCGCGGAGCGCGAGACCGATACCATGCCCCAGTGGGCGGGATCGTCCTGGTACTTTTTGCGCTACATCGACCCGAACAACGATAAGGAGCTCGCCTCGCGCAGGGAGCTCGACTACTGGCTGCCGATCGACTGGTACAACGGCGGCATGGAGCATACGACGCTGCATCTGCTCTATTCGCGGTTTTGGCATAAGTTTCTCTACGACATCGGCGTGGTTCCCACGGCGGAGCCGTACCAAAAGCGCACGAGCCACGGCATGATCCTGGGCGAAAACAACGAGAAGATGTCCAAATCCCGCGGCAACGTGGTCAATCCCGATCAGATCGTGCAGGAGCTGGGCGCGGATTCGTTCCGCCTCTATGAAATGTTCATGGGCGCGTTCGACCAGCCGATCCCCTGGAGCATGCAGGGCGCCCGCGGCTGCAAGAGGTTCCTCGACCGCGTGTGGCGGTTGCAGGAGTTCTTGAGCGGGGAAGGCGAGAGCGATGATCTGCGCGGCGCGGTCCACGGCTGCATCAAGAAGGTGACCGAGGACTACGAAAGGATGAAGTTCAATACCGCGATCGCCGCGATGATGAGCCTCGTCAACGATTTCTACCAAAAGGGAAGCGTCACAAAGGACGAGTTGAAAACCCTTTTGTTGCTCCTGTCGCCGGTCGCGCCGCACATCAGCGAGGAGATGAACGAGCTTTTGGGCTATGCGCCCTTGCATCACTCGCCGTGGCCGAAGTACGACGAGGCCGCGCTGGTGCAGGACGAAATCGAGCTCGGCGTACAGGTCAACGGCAAGGTGCGCGCGCGCATCAGCGTTCCAAAGGACGCGGGCGAGGAGGAGATCCGCTCGGCCGCGCTCGACCATCCCGACGTGAAGAGCCAGATCGCGGGCAAGACCGTAAGGAAGGTCATCGTGGTCAAGAATATCGTCAACATCGTCGCGTCGTAAGGTCAACGCGCGCATCGGATACAGCCATAAAACGGATTACGGGCATAAACGATCCCCGGGACGCCGCAGTGCGGTCCCGGGGAATTCTATTCGGCGATCGACTCACGGTGCCGCGGACGCTCCCCGCCGAGCGCGGGCGCAGGTTGAACCGTGAACAGGCGGCCAAGCATTGTTTGATTCGGCGGGTCCGCCCGGTGGAGGATCAGCCTCGCTTTCCTTGCGCCTAGAGCAGCTCCTGCGAGTTGATGAACAGCTTGAAGCGCAGCCCGAGCTTGTCCGCCGCGCGCCTGCAGAGCATCATGCGGGTGAGGAAGATCTCGAAATACTCCATTACCGCGCAGATGCTGTTTTCGATGCGGAGCCGGAGCACGAAAGCGCCGTCGCCGGTGATTTCGGTGGCGGTCTCCACGACCGCGTAGTTCACCCGGTCATGGATGTCGAACGTCGCAAAATCGCTGTTGCGCACGCGGCTGCGGCGAACGTCGGTCTTGTCGGCGAGTATGAGCGCCGCGGCGATCGCGTTGACGGGAAACGCGGTCGACTCGTCGTGGTTGCCGATCGCGCTGACGATGATTGCGATATCCTCGATATCCGCTCCCATCTGGTCCAAAAGGCGGAACGCCATGATCGCGCCGCTCTGCGCGTGGTCGGCCCGGTTGACGATGTTCCCGATATCGTGAAGGTATCCGGCGATGCGCGCGAGCTCCACGTCGTGCTCCGGGTAGCCGAGCCGCTTGAGAAAATCGCCTGCGCGGTCGGCGACGTACGCGACGTGCGCGAAGCTGTGCTCGGTATAGCCCATCGCGCGGAGGGTTTCATCCGCGTGGGCGATGCATGTCTTGACCTGGGGCGATTGTTTGATCTGTTCAAAACTGATCATATCGGCATCCTTCTTTAAAATTTTCGATAGCCTGCGCGTCGGCCGCTCCAAACGAAAACCGGCCGTCGCATATGCGGCGGCCGAAAAAAATAAATGTCGCGCATTCATCCTTTGAAAGAACGCTTCCGGACGGAATCCCGGTAGGCAACTCCGATCAGGCTCCCCCGCGGCACACCGAATGAACTGCTTAATGCTGCTTCCGTCAGGATCTGACATGGTTCACAGCTTTCGGTTGCACAGGACCCAATCATCAGCGTTCCTTGCCGGTTCCAGGCCCCACAAACGCCTTCCGGGGGATGAATATCAGCCCTGCTGTAGCGGATTGCAGGTACAGGGCACCGCTATCTCCCCGCCTTGCGCGACAAACTGAGATCTTTATTATTTTACCATGCCGGAATTTAAATATGCAATGGGCAAATACTGTGAACGCGCGCTCCAAAAAGCGGAGGGAATCGAACAGCATGGATTCGCGCTCGTTTGCCGCAAGAGCGCGCAAACGGCGCGTTTTATGATTGCCCAAGCCACATGCGCGTGATAGAATATAAAAGGTCTTTGCGATGTCAAGGATTTCTTCGACATCTTAAAGGATTTTCGATAAGGTCGGCAAAGCCGCAGCTCGACATGATGCTTGTTGAAATACCGAAAATCAAAGGATTTTCGGCGGCGAATAGTTAGTTAGAGGGGGAAACGGCAATTTTTACGGCAAACGGCAACTATCAGGATCTGCAGGGGAACTATCTGTTTTCCGAGATTGCACGCCGCGTCGCGGCGTTTAAGGCGTCCATTTCCGCGGACGACATCATCTCCATGGGCATCGGCGACGTGACCCGCCCGCTGGTTCCAAAGGTCATTTCGGCGATGCACAAGGCCGTCGACGAGATGGGGACGGTCGAGGGCTTCCGTGGCTACGGTCCCGAGCAGGGCTACGCGTTCCTGCGCGAGGCGATCGTCAAGGGCGATTATGCGTCGCACGGCGTGGAACTTTCTGCGGACGAGGTATTCGTCAGCGACGGCGCGAAGTGCGATGTGGGAAATATCCAGGAAATCTTCTCGCGCGACTGCGTCGTGGCGGTCATGGACCCGGTGTATCCCGTTTATGTGGACACCAACGTCATGGCGGGCCGCTCGGGCCGGTTTAACGCCGGGCAGAAGCGCTATGAGAACATCGTCTATATCGAATGCAGCGAGAAGAGCGGTTTTATCCCGCAGCTTCCCGAGCGCGACGTGGACGTACTCTACCTGTGCTATCCGAACAACCCCACGGGTCTTACGCTCACCAGGGCGCAACTCAAGACCTGGGTGGATTACGCGCGGGAAAAGGGCGCTCTGATCCTTTACGATTCGGCGTACGAGGTATTCATCAGCGATCCCGAGGTGCCGCACAGCATCTATGAGATCGAGGGAGCGAAGGAGTGCGCGATCGAGTTCCGTTCGTTCTCCAAGACCGCGGGTTTCACCGGGACGCGCTGCGCGTACACCGTCGTGCCCAAGGCGCTCGTGCGCAGGGATGAAACGGGTGCAGAGATCTCGCTCAACGCGATGTGGAATCGCCGCCACACGACCAAGTTCAACGGCGTGCCGTACATCACCCAGCGCGGCGCGGAAGCGATTTATACGCCGGAGGGACGCGAGCAGATCCTCCGCGAGGTCGGCTATTATATGGAAAACGCGCGCATCATCCGCGAGAGCCTCACGGGCGCGGGTTATACCGCTTTGGGCGGCGTCAACGCGCCGTATATCTGGCTCAAGGTACCCGGCGGCAACTCGTGGGCGTTCTTCGACGAGTGGCTGACGAAGCTGCATATCGTCGGCACGCCCGGCGCGGGTTTTGGCAAGAGCGGGGAAGGGTTCTTCCGCCTGACGGCGTTTTCCACAAGGGAGAATACCCTAAAGGCGATGGATCGCATCAAGCGGGGCGCGCTGTAAGCGCCGGGCGGGTCGCCATGCGCAGGCGCGAAATCCATGTTTTGGATCGGGAAAAACAGTCTTGCATTCCGCCTGCGCCTATGGTACAATAACACTTGCCGTCTAAGGACGGCACCGTCGCGGGGTGGAGCAGTCCGGTAGCTCATCGGGCTCATAACCCGAAGGTCGTGAGGTTCAAATCCCACCCCCGCAACCAAAATGATGCGCATACTGAAAGGTATGCGCATCCCATATGGCGGCGTAGCTCAGTTGGCTAGAGCATTCGGTTCATACCCGGAGTGTCGTAGGTTCGAATCCCACCGCCGCTACCAATAAAAAGCCCTAAACGTCTAGCGTTTGGGGCTTTAGCTTTTTCAGCAAAATGCTCTTGATGGAGGCGTAGGACACAAGAAGGACACAAATTTTATTTTTTATGGACGGCGCTAAAATTTTCTTCATTACGCCGCTGGCACGGCGCTTATTTGCATCGATTCCGTGGACGTATTTTTTCATCGTGAACTGCGTAGAACTATGTCCAAGAAACTCGGAAATCGTCTTTGGGCTTTCGCCCGCACTGTCCATATAAGTACCGACCGCATTACGAAAATCATCAAGCCTAAAGCCGATAAGGCCGACCTTTTTCGCGGCATGAGTAACTGCCTGCGTCATAGAATGAGGCTGGAACGGCAAGCCGGGCTCATTTGTAAAGACGAATAGCGATTCACATAAGCGTCCCCAAGCTTCAGCCGCTTTGCGGCTTGTTTTTTATTGCCTTGCATTGGACCTGCGGCTATAATCAAACCAAAGGAGCGGACTGCATCCTCCAGGGTGAGAAAAGCTGAAAACGCAATGGCGGGATTACGGCAATGTCAGGGAATTGTTGCAAATTTGCGCCGTATGGTATAATAAGACAAAGTTATATATACATGTCTTACATAAAGCTTTAAAAAATAGAGGGGGTATTAGCATGCACAAAACCACAAAATGGCTGGCGGCAATTTTGATCGTGTGCCTGCTATTTCATGCGACAGGAACGCTTGCGGCAGGGGAAGCTCGTGGAGAGGCATCGATTAAACAGGTTTCGCGCAATATTGCTATCTATGCGGAGTGTAGCAAAAAGGCTGATCGGCTCGGATACGTAGCCTGTGGCATGGTGTTGTTCGTGCTCGACCTTACAAACGGCTTCTCGGCGGTGCAGGTAGGCACTATAAAAGGCGTGGTAGAAACGAAGTATCTTATTAGCCCGAATGAAAGCGCAAGCGTAATCGGCCCTGCGAGTATAAAGAATGATACGCGGCTTGTAGCACCGCCGGATGTAAGTATTATCGCCCAGCTAAAAACGGGGCAGACAGTTTATGTGCTTTCGTTTGATACAGATTTAGCGATCGTCAAAGCGAACGGAAAAATAGGCTTTGTTTTTGCGGATAATCTGATCCCATATGACGAAAAAAGCCCCGTTATAGAATGGGTGATCGTGCTCAAGCAAACAGATATTAAAAACGGCGAAGGAAAGAAAGCCGCGCGTTTAGCGCGCGCAAAAAAGGGCAGCTGGATTGAGGTGCTGCAAATGCTGGACGACGATAAGGCCATTGTGCGATATGAGAATATTGTCGGCGTGATGTCACTGAAGAATACGAAGCCCATTGATTCTTCTGGGGAATTTCTGCCAGAAGACCCACAAGACACAAAAAGGGCACAGAATTTCGAAAAATCCTCTTCCGGGACCATCTGGAGGGATTGAAGAAACCCAGACAAATAGGTACCTTCGACCATCATGGATAATCGTTGAAAGCGTGCCTTTCCGCTCCATATTCGCAGTGTCGTAGGTTCGCATCCCACCGCCGCTACCACGTCGGAGCAAAGTTCGCTTTGCTCCGCTTTTGTTTGCACAAAAACATCCGCCCGCTCCCTTGCTCCTCCTTTTGTGCAAAAAGTCGCGTTCGCATCGGCTAAGCCCTTGTAAACGCGGGCTTTTAACGCCGATTTGCTACCAACTTTTATGGGCTGCTCCAAGCGGCATTTTTTATCTTCCTGAAATCAGGGCGTCTTTTCTTCCTAGTTTTATATGAGCCATGGGAAAATCATTCTGTTTATACATTACTTACACATGGTTTCACAAACTCTGAACATGTTAAAATCGTATTATCAAATCGGGGAGTGATAGCCATGTATTTTAAAACAAAACCGGCATTTGCGCTCATAGTGGCGTTTCTGTTTTTGCTGTGCTTTGCGCTTGAAGGGCAAAGTGCGCTCGCTGCGGAAAACGGGGAGCAGGGCACCATCGTCAACTGCAAACAGGCGGTCAACGTACGAAGCGGGCCGGGTACCGGCTATAAAAAGCTCGGCACCGCGCCTCTGGGCGAGGTTTATCCCGTGCTTCAAACCCTGAGCGGCTGGTATAAAATCAGCTATCAGGGTAAAATCGGTTATGTAAGCAAGAGCTATATGACGGTTTCCGCTGTTTCGGACGGCGATTCCCCTGCGGGCAATGCGTCTGATGTGACGGGTACGGTCGTAAATTGCAATAGCGCCGTAAATGTGAGAGGCGGGCCCGGAACCGGCTACCAAAAGCTTGGCACTGCGAAAAAGGGTGCTAATTATTCCGTGCTCGGCCGGGAGGGAGACTGGTACAAAATCAGCTATTCCAAAAAAACGGGCTACATCCACACGTCGTATCTATCCCTGCGCGCAGATACTGCGCAGCAGAACACGGATGCACGCCCGGTGGTAAGCGGGTACTACGCCTCATGGGCCGCACATTCCGGCTTTACGCCGCTCGATCTTCAAAATGTGGATCAACTGACGCATATCTTCTACGCGTTTGCAAACATAAGCTCCGATCTCAAGGTGACGATGGGCGACCCGGAGGCGGACCCGGCCAACTTTGAGGAGCTTTTACAGCTCAAGCAGCGGCATCCGCAGCTGAAAACCATACTTTCCGTAGGCGGCTGGACGTGGTCGGCCCGGTTTTCGGACGCTGCTTCCACACAGGCGCGAAGGGAAGCGTTCGCCGACAGCGCCGTCGCGTTCATCATAAAATACGGCTTTGACGGCATCGACATCGATTGGGAATTCCCCGTTTCCGGCGGCCTCTCCACAAATAAAACGCGAGCTGCCGACAAGGGAAATTTCACTTTGCTCATGAAGACACTGCGCGAAAAATTAATCGCACACGGAATTATAGAGGACAAACAGTATCTGTTGACGTTTGCAGGCCCGAGCGACGCAGCCTGTCTAAAAAATATGGAGCTTCAGAAGGTGGCATTCTATGTGGATTTTGCGCTTGCCATGACCTACGATATGCATGGCGGCGCGGGAAAATATACGGATTTCAACTCGCCCCTGTACACGCCTTCGGAGAGCTCACCGCAGTTTCAATGGAGCTGTGACGACGCCGTAAACGCCTGGCTTGGCGCGGGTTTCCCAAGAGAAAAACTCATTTTGGGCATCCCGTTTTACGGCAGGCAGTTTACAAAGGCGACCGCGGGAGGGAACGGGCTGTATCAAACCTTCTCTAAAGCTTCCTCGGTGAACTACGACGTGATCATTGCGCAATATTTGAGCGATTCCTCATACGCGAGGTATTTGCACCCCGACGCGCGCGTGCCATGGCTTTATAACGGCAGTACGTTCCTCTCCTACGACGATGCGCAGTCGATTGCGGAAAAGGGCGCGTACATTAAAGCAAGGGGGCTTCGCGGTGCGGGCATCTGGGAGCTTTCGCAAAACGCAGATGGAACGCTTCTCAACGCGCTGTACAGCGGAATGAACGAGTGAATGAAGATCGGAATCTGAATACTTATATACAGATTCCGATCTTCTCTTTCGGTTCTACATACAACGCCCCGGCCTGTCCACCCCGCAGCAGCTTTTGCGGTTCCTCTAACGTCAAAGGAAACCCGAAGGCCGGTTGCAACAACTTATCCCGTGATGGTGATGTTTTTTCACCGCTAAAAAGTTGATATCCATACGGAGTGCCTAGTTGAGCATCGGCCTTTGTTTTTTCTTTTCAACTCAACGAGTAGTGCATTTAAAAAATCAGCTAGAGAATATCAAGCACTTATCTTTATTGGCCGATAAAAAACTGTCAAGATCACGCATGGACAACAGTTCTTTTAATAAGTCATATGTTTGGTAAAAGGGGCGGCAACATGAGGGAACAGCAAGGGTTTCACTTATGGGTTTATAAGGACATAGGACACGATCAAAACGGGCAAGCTTTCATTTGGTTAAAAATGAAGTGCTCTTTTGCGATCTATACATTAAATGAAAGTAAATTACTTTAATTGCAATATTGCCACTTGACATTTGGCGGTTTATTCATTACAATTACATTGAAATTGAAAGAAAATTACTTATATCTACGTTTTATCGTAAGTAATGAAATTAAATCCGGGGCTTTTCTTAATTAAACTCCGAGTTGGATTTACTTAAAGCATTTAATAATATCCAAAAATCAATATGATCAAATTCCAAAAAATAAAAATTGGAGGAGTGAATATGAAAAAGATTGCGGCGATAATCCTGATACTTGCGATGCTTGGATTTGTTTTGGGCTGCAGCAGCACGGATGTCGGAAATACTTCGACGAGCCCCGAGAATACGGCTGCGGAAAGTGCTGACATACCTGAACAGACGGCAGAGCCACAGGGGCCCGAACCCGTTAAAGTCGCATTGCTGCTCAACGGAACAATCAACGACGGAAGCTACTGTCAGTTTGCGTTTGAGGCCGTGCGTGACGGCGTTGCGGAATTCAACTATGAGTATGCGTATACCGAGAATATTGTTCTTGCGGATACTTATTCCATTGCTGCAAACTATATCGACAACGGTTATACCCTGTTGATCGCCAACGGCGCGGATTTCTCCGACGCGTTTCGGATCCTTTCGGCTGAATTTCCCGATGTGAAATTCGGCATCCTCAGCGGAAACGAGTCCGCGGAGCCCAATCTGTCGGATTACCGCTGCTATACGCCGCAAGTTGGTTTTCTTGCGGGTTCCATCGCTGCAATGGCATCTAAAAGCGGCGTTGTTGCAACCGCGGCAGGCGTAGCCTATGCGCACGTGAAGGACAACGTAGCCGGTTTTGAGGCGGGAGCGAAGTACATTAACCCCGATATTACGGTTCTGACAGGGTATATCGAATCTTGGAGTGATGTCGCAAAAGCCAAGGAAATGTCCATGGCATACATTGAGCAGGGTGCGGATGTAATTTATTGCTCCGCTAACGCCGCGGCGTTGGGCGCTTACGAAGCGGCGGAAGAATCGGGGAACGTGCTGTGCATCGGCGCGACGGCCGATATGTATGAAACCTCGCCTGATACGATCATCGTATCGATTATCCAGAGTCAGTATGATATCGTGTACTCTGTGCTCAAGGATTTCTTTGCAGGGACCCTCGACGGCACCGCGTCGGTTGTTGGAGTAGCCGAGGGCGTGGTTCGTCTGTCAGATTGGCATGGACATGAGAGCTGGCTGCCGGAGGGCAGTCTGGCGAAAATCGATGAAATCCTTGCAGGCCTTTCCGATCTATCGCTGGTCAAGCAGGGAATTTGCCCGAAGTCCGTCTATGATACGAATGTGTATTAATAGGCGCTTGGTATAACAACAAAATGCGGCATGAAATCCATTGGTTTCATGCCGCATTTGCTAAAACAATATAGGGAGGAGAACCCTTGTCGACATTAGCGTTACAATTAGAAAACATTACAAAGGTATTCCCAAATGTCATTGCGAACGAGGGCGTTAATTTTGATCTGCGAAAGGGCGAGGTTCATGCGCTGCTTGGCGAGAATGGCGCGGGAAAATCCACGCTGATGAACGTCGTTTACGGTCTTTATAAAGCGGATTCCGGTACCATCAAAATTGATGGAGAAATTGTTACCATTACCAATCCAAATGATGCAATCGCGCATGGGATCGGGATGGTTCATCAGCATTTTATGCTGGTCCCTCGTTTCACCATTCTGGAAAACGTCATTCTGGGAACGGATTGCAGAAAAGGGTTGGTCGTCGATTTAAAAAATGCCCGTGCAAAAGTTCAGGAACTGTGTGATAAGTATAAACTCAACGTAAATATCGACTGCCAGGTTCGTGATTTGAGCGTAGGCATTCAGCAGCGTGTGGAAATCATCAAAATGCTGTACCGCGGAGCGGAAATTCTGATTTTAGATGAGCCGACCGCCGTATTAACCCCAAATGAAGTTGAAGATTTGATGGAGACGCTGCGGCTGTTCCGTACGATGGGAAAATCCATCATATTCATCAGCCATAAGCTTTGGGAAGTAACCGCCCTTTCCGACCGCGTTACCGTTTTGCGCGCGGGAAAAGTGGTGGACACCGTAGATACCAGAAATGTAACAAAAGAAAGCCTGGCCACCATGATGGTGGGGCGGGATATCGTTACGAATTATCGTGCTCGCGAATTGAATTTATTTGAGGAAGTGCTCCGTCTGGAAAATGTTTGCGTGAAAAGCAAGCAGACGGCATCTTCGCTCAAGAATATCAGCTTATGCGTACGCGGCGGCGAGATCGTGGGCATCGCCGGCGTAGACGGGAATGGGCAGCGCGAGATTGGAGATGCCATCGTCGGCGTTAGCGCATTATCGGGCGGAAAAGTCTATTTTAAAGGAAAGGATTACTCGCAGATCAAAACCCGCAAGCGCCTCCAGGCGGGAATCGCGCATATACCGGAGGATCGCCAGCGAGATGGGCTCATTGCGGATTTTACAATCGCCGAAAATATGATCATCGACGAATACGATCAGCCGCCATTTACCGTCAAGGGAGTCTTCGTTCCTAAAGCAATGAAACGGTACGCGGATGAACTGATCCATCGCTTTGATGTTCGGCCGCCGATCCATGAAATCCTCGGCAAGGATCTTTCGGGCGGAAATCAGCAAAAGGTCGTTGTTGCGAGGGAACTCTCCCGCAGTCCGGGATTCATCCTTGCCATGCAGCCAACCCGGGGTTTGGATGTAGGCGCATCGGAATTCGTTTATAAAAAGCTGCTTGAAGAGCGTAATGCCGGAAAAGGCGTGTTGGTGATCTCTGCGGATCTGGATGAACTGTTAATGATCTGCGACCGGATTTTAGTGCTGTTTGAAGGAGAAATCATGGGTGAATTTGTCCCCGGCATAATCGGCTATGGACAGATCGGCCTCATGATGGGCGGACAGAGATTAGAGGGGCTGGCATGAGAAAAGGCATCGAAATAAAACAATATACTCTTAGCGAAAACGATCGCCGGCTTTTACAGAAACAGCGGCTGTCGCGGGTCGCCGAGGCGATGTGGGGCCCGTTTATTACGGTTGTGCTGGTGTTTCTGGTGTCCGTCGTTTTAATACGGGCGGCGGGGGCGCAGCCTTTGCAGGCGCTTGTAAAAATATTCGACGGTGCCTTCGGAACAAAGCGGGCTCTTGGGGAAACCCTGAACAAGATGTGTCCGCTGTTGCTGTGCGCCTTGGGCATGAACATTGCGTTTCGTTCTGGCCTGAGTTCGGTTGGCGGCGAGGGACAGATCATGATCGGGGGGATTGCGAGCGTGGCAATTGCGCTGCAGTTCACCGAGGGGGCTTCCTCTTGGATTGCGATTCCGCTTTCTCTGATTGCCGGCGGGTTGGGCGGCGCTCTGTGGGCGGCGATACCGGGCACATTGAAGGCGACGCGCGGCACGTCGGAGCTGGTCAACACCGTTATGCTCAACTATGTCGCCATGTATTTCCTGTCCTATATGCTCAACGTCGTCATGATAGAGCCGCCCGGGTACTATGCCCAAACGCCGCAGATCGCAAAGACGGTGATGATGCCGTACGTCATGGCCGGTTCGCGCCTGCATTACGGCGTATTGGTTGCGCTGCTGATGTCGGTGCTGGTGTATTTTTTACTTTGGCGTACGCCGCTCGGATATCAACTGCGGCTTGTCGGTTATAATTCCAGCGCGGCAAAATATGTGGGTTTGCCGATACGGCGCAACATCATACTCGCTATGGCACTACACGGATTTTTATCGGGTCTGGCGGGCGGCATGGAGGTGGTAGCCGTGCAGCACCGGTTGATTACCGGCTTTTCAACAAGCGTCGGCTTTGATGCGATTGCGGTATCCTTGCTGGGCGGCAACCATCCGTTTGGAACCATTCTGTCCGCGCTTTTTCTCGCGGCATTACGTACGGGGGCTTCCACCATGCAGCTGGAAACGCAGGTACCGGTGGCGTTGGTGTCCGTGATGCAAGGCCTCATCATTCTGTTTTTCCTGATGAATCGCTTTGTTAAGAGCAGGATCAAATCGCTCGGCAAAGCAATCCGAAGCAAGAGCGCAGCGTCTAAGGATATAGGAAAGGAGGCAGGGATTTCATGATTTGGTTTGTGATTCAGGGCGTACTGGATTCCGCTATCCGCTATTCTACGCCTTTGTCTTTGGCTGCATTGGGCGGCATGTATACCGCGCGTACCGGGATTCTTAATTTTTCCTTGGAAGGCATTATGACGATGGGCGCCTTCATGGCGGTTTGGGGCTCGTATCTGACGGGTGAACCATGGATGGGTGTGCTGTTCGGCATTGTCGGCGGACTTTCCATGGGACTTGTATTGGGTGTTTGTGCGATTTCCGGGGGAGTAAATCAGGTGGTTGCCGGAACGGGCGTCAATATTCTGGGGTTGGGACTCGCAAGCTTTTTAAACAATATCGTTTATGGCGGTGTGACGCCGACTAAAGTCGCTTCCTTTGAGAAAATCGCCATCCCCCTGCTTTCCAAGATTCCTGTGATTGGCCCCATGCTTTTTGATAAAAAGATATTGACGTTTTTATTGTATGGCATCGTGCTTGTCAGCTGGTTTGTGATATACAAAACGCCCTTTGGTCTGAAAATGCGGGCAATCGGCGATAATCCCGCCGCGGCGGACTCGTTGGGCATTAACGTTAACAGAATGCGTTATATCGCCGTTGTCATCTCCGGGATTTTAGGCGGGCTGGCCGGCGCAGCGCTTTCCATCGGTGAACTGTCAACGTATTTGGACAATATGGTCGCGGGGCGCGGATACCTTGCGTGGGGTGCTGTTACGGTTGGACAGTGGAATCCGGTCGGCGTAATGCTCACGGGATTATTGTTTGGGCTCGGCGAAGCGGTTCAGATGCGAATGCAGGCGGCGGGATCGATACTCCCCTACCAATTTTTGGTGATGCTGCCTTATGTGCTTACGATATTGGTGATGAACGGCTTTATCGGTAAGACGGAAGCGCCGCATTCGATGGGTAAACCGTTCCTCAAAGGCGGAGAAAAGTTTTAAGGGCACGCCGGACATTTTGCGAAACATTCTTATCGCGTCGCTTTAGGCCGCAGCATTGTGGAAAGGAAAGAAAAGACTATGAAGAACTGTACGTTTTTTAGTCCTACTCGGCTCATAATTGGAAGGGATACGCAACGCCAGGCGGGCGCTCTGATCAAAGAGTACGGTGGCTCCCGTATCCTGGTTCATCACGATAGCGGATACATGAAGCAATCCGGATTTATCAACGCTGTCATCAAACAATTACAAAACGAGGATCTGGAGGTATTCGAACTGGGCGGCGTCGTGCCCAATCCGCATCTTTCCATGGTTTATGAAGGCATTGACCTATGCAAAAAGAACAGGATTGATTTCCTGCTGGCAATCGGCGGCGGAAGCGTCATCGATTCGGCCAAGGCTATCGCCATGGGTATTCCGTATGACGGAGACGTATGGGATTTTTTTATCGAGGAGAAAGGTGTTCCCCGTCAGATTCCGCGAAAGAGCACCCCAATCGGAGTTATTCTAACGATTGCCGCGACGGGCAGTGAGGCGTCCAACAGCTGCGTCATTACAAAAGTGGACGAGAATCTGAAGCGCTTCTGCGACAATGACATCAACCGGCCGGTTTTTGCCATCGAGAATCCCGAAATTACGATGTCGTTGCCGAAGTTCCAAACCGCGTGCGGCATTGTAGACATCATGTCCCATTCCTTTGAACGGTATTTCACGCCCGAGAAGGAAACTATGTCCCTTACCGACTATCTGTGTGAGGCGATTTTCCATACCTGTATGGATTGCGGCCGCGTATTGATGGAAAGCCCGACGGACTATTCCGCCCGCGCCAGCATTATGGTAGCATCTTCCCTGTCGCATAATGGTTTAACGGGAATCGGCAGAACGGGCGATTGGGCGGCCCATTTTATCGAACATGAGCTTTCCGGAGAATTCAATGTAACACACGGCGCGGGTTTGGCCGTCATTATACCCGCCTGGATGAAATATGTTTACGCATCGAATAAGGCGTTGTTTATGAAGTGGGCTTCCCGCGTCATGGGCGTGTCGACCGATTATGAGACGCCGGACCGAAGCATATTGGAGGCGATCCGCAGGCTGGAAGATTTCTTCCGCTTTTTGGGACTTCCCACCAGGCTAATCGATATGCCGGATGTTGGAAGGATTGACGACGGATGCATCGAGCGTATGGCCCGGCGCGTACGGGCGGTGCATGAGGATGGAAGCATTGGATGGATGAGGCGCTTGGGTACCGATGATATCGTGAAGATTTTTAAGCTCGCGTTATAACTCTAAGATGCGGCATAATGAAACACCCCAGTTCGGAGAGAGAACCATCCGGATGTTGATCCGGATGGGATCCTCTGAGCGCATACGATGTTTGATGTACCCGTATTTACATAGATTGAATGAATCCTTACCTTATCTTAAGCGATGGATTGCTCACGGCTGGGAAAGTCAGGATTTTTTTCTTTGACGCATATAGACCAATCGCTGTTCGAGGACCTCTTTAGTGGATTCCAGCGAGGCAATCGTATTCGGAGCGCCCTTTACGGACAGATAGATAAAGAGCGCGTCTGTGAGATATAAGAGGGATAATCTGGACTCGGTTGTGTCGGTAAACATGTAGCTCTTGAGATAGGAGCCGCACAAGACATAATCCGACGCGACCGCCATACTCGCTTTATAGTTGTTTGTCATGCATACGGTGATGGCTCCCCGCTCTTTTGCCTTGTTGTGCAGCAGCAGCATATCCGCGTCGTACCCTGAAAACGTTATAATCCATGCCAGATCGCCTGCGCGCAGCTGATCGGCAGTGATCTGCTGAAAGGCGATATCGTAGGAATAAGAGCAATTCATCCCCAACCGGATGAGTTTATTATAGAGGTCGCTCGCGATAACGGACGATCCTCCGACGCCGAAAATATGAATACGGGGCTTGACGCTTAGGATATAATGCGCCAGTTGCTCGATCATTTTGTAATCGAGCATAGAGAACGTACTCTCCAATGCGTTATGCTCCGCGACAAGTACGGAAGAGGCGATCTCGAAGAAAGAGTCCTTTTGCGTCACACCGGAGTGAATACGCGCATCGCTGGCAACCGCTTCCTGAGAAAGAGCGAGCAAAAACTCCCTGAAGTTTTTATAGCCGAGTTTTCGGCAAAACCTGGAAATGGTTGCTTGACTTGTTCCTGCCTGTTCAGCCAGTTCCTTAATGGAAATATTGACCATGTCCTTCATATTGGACAAAATATAGTGCTCGATCATGCGCTCCTGCGCCGTATAATTCAAGTGCGAGCCGCCGATTCTGGATAAGAAGTCCCTGTGTTCCACTTGTATTTTGTCCTCTCATCGAATGTAAGATTTCTTATATTATTTCACTGACAAGGAGAATTGTCTATAAGAATTTCATAGATACAGTAGAAGTGAACATAGAATCATATGGCGCGAACAGGTGATTTACGAAGATCGACGGCGCGATCTTCAGATTTAGCCATTTGGATTATAGAGGATAAAACGTCTCTATCAGTGTTTTTATGAAAGATAATTGCAGGATCAGCGAGTATGGTAAGATCTAAAAGCGGATCATAAAAATAAAGCCGATTCGATATCATTGAAACTAATGTGAGAAAGAATCAATAATAGTTTCATGTATTTTAATAAAATAAAATATAATTTCTAAAACTCTTGATATATACCCAATAATCTACTATAATCAAGACATGATATGAAATTATATTACACGAATTAAAAATACATCGCTATTGTTGAAATTACTTATCGGCGGTCGACTGAACGATAAAGGAGCATCGAACCCCGACAAGCCGGTATAAATCAAAGGAGCCGGTTTCAACAGGCCCTGAGGCCGTGAGGAGCAGCTCTGCCGCCAAACGTTTTACAGCCGGGTCAAGTGGAGGAGTCAAGATGAAGACAACGTATGATTTAAACGCCTATCTGGATATTTTGCGTCGGCAAAATCAGTTGGTTGAGATCAAATCGAGCGTGGATCGCCATTTTGAAATCGGAAGTATTCTCGCTAATCTGGAGAGCTCCAATATGGGCGCGGGCTATTTTACTTCGGTCAAGGATGCGGATTTCCCTTTGGTCGGCAATCTGCTTGGCTCGATGGAACGTATTGCTTTGGCTTTAGATTGCTCGAAGGACAGAATAAACGAAGTGATCGCTTACGGTTACGACCATCCCATACCGCCGGTAATCGTTGAGAGCGCGCCGTGCTATAAAAATATACTGCAAGGCGATGACGTGGATCTATATCGCCTTCCGATTCCGCAGCATGCGCCTAAAGACGGCGGCCCGTTCATCACGGGCGGCGTGGTGGTCAGTGCCGACCCGGAAACCGGCGTGCAAAACCTTTCTTTCCAGCGCATGCAGGTAAAAGGAAAAAATAAATTAGGCATTATGATCAACGAATGGCGCCACCTGCGCGACTATTTTGAGAAAGCCGAAGCACAAGGGCATTCTCTGCCGGTTTCCGTAGTGATTGGAGCGGATCCTGCGATTTATATCTGCGCGGGCCTGCGCTGCGACGGCGATGAGATGGAGATGGCCGGCGCCCTGCGCAAGCAGCCTTTGGAAGTTGTAAAGTCGATTACTTCCGATATCCGCATTCCGGCTTGCGCCGAAATCGTGATTGAAGGCGAAATTCTACCCTTTGAACGTGAAATGGAGGGACCGCTTTCCGAATTCACGGGGCATTACAGTACGGCGTGGGAAAGTCCCGTTTTGCATGTCAAAGCGATCGCATGGCGCGATAACGCGATTTATCAAACGGTTTGCCCGGGCTTGGCTGAGCATATGTATCTTGGCAGCGTGATACCGCGAGAGCCCCTGCTGATGAGGCATGCGCGCTATGTTTCCAAGCAGGTTCAAAATGTGCATATCCCGCCTTATGGAAGCGGATTTTTAGCATTGATTCAGATTCGGAAGAAAAACCCCGGTGAACCCAAAAACCTGGCGTTAGCGGCGATGATGACCTATGTGAATATCAAGAATGTCATCGTGGTCGACGAGGATGTGGATATTTTCAGCCCCAGCGACGTCCTTTGGGCGTTATCAAACCGTGTGATTCCAGAAAAAGATATCTTCACGATCCGCGGGGCGCAGGGCCATGAGCTTGATCCCGGCTCGGATTTGCGCGGCGTTCAAACAAAGATGGGAATTGACGCAACCTTGTGTAGCGAATATGAAAACCGCGATTATGAGCGAGCGGTTTATCCTAAAATTAATCTGACGGACTATGTGAAATAAGCGGCGCGATTTTTTTGAAGCAATGCGGTATCGGTAGTAGAACCCGACGATTACTGTTTGAAATTAATCGGGGGAAATACAATGTTTAAACTCAAAATCAAATTTAAAAAAATGAAATAGATCGTAATAATCGCTTTATTATGAAATTATGCTATGCGGAATATGACCAGAAATCAAAAAAGGAGATTGAGTATGACAAAGACACAGGTATTGACCATTACAGGGGCCGTTTTTTATGCGTACCATGGGGCGACGCAGGAGCAAATGGATCAGGGGCAGCGCTTTATCCTCGATGTCGAAGTGGAGGCGAATTTAGATGCGGCGTGTCTTGAAGACGATACTTCCGGCATTTCACACAAGGGTATTTACGATGTCGTAGAAACCGTTGCGACAAAGGAACGCTTTAATCTGATGCAACCGCTGGCAAAACGCGTCATCGATCAGATCAAGGCAAAGTATCCTGTCTGCAAGCGGATCAAGGTGGGCTCGCGCAAAGAAATGTGCCCCTTCTATCATGCGGTGGTGGGCGTTCCCGGCGCCGGCGGGTTTATTCGCGAGGACGGCGGATGCGGCGTCGTGATTGAACGCAGCTTCTAAAAGCATCGCGCCTTGCAGAAAGATCGAAAATCAGAGGATTCTCGACAAGGCCGTTAATGTTGCAGGCATAGAACACATTGCTGAAAGATCAAAATCCAAGGATTTCCGGAAAAGGACTTTCGGCAGAGAAGGACTCTTTATTGTAAATCAGCAATATTTTAGGAGGATAGAATGGGTAACAATAATACGCTTGTTGCAAAAGGAATGTATTTTTGGGGAAATCATGGGGCAACGAAGGCGCAGAACGTTTTAGGAACCATCTTTGAGGTGGATATTATCGTTGAAATGGATATGAACATGCATTTTGAAGAGGATAAACTCTCCGCGGGGCTTACCTATACCGATTTGTATATCCTGGCTCAACAGGTCATTACGCAGGAGCATCACAAAACGTTGGAGCGCGTCGCTCAAAGGATCGTGGACGATACGATCAATGTCAAGGATCCCTCTAAGATCTATAAAGTAAGCGTCAGCATCCGTCAGCCTTATGTTCCGTTTCCCGGCTCGTTCATGGACGGTATCGGCGTAACGCTGATACAGGATATGAGTGCGTAAAGAAGCTTGCTTTCCAGGCAAATCATATAAGGAGGAAAGCTGTGGTCAGAGTTTTAGGGTTAAACGGGAGCCCGCGAAAAAAGTCGACCTACTGCGTTATAGAAAAAGGTCTGGAGGCGGCTGCTGAAATTCCGGGCGTAGAGACCGAACTTCTTTCCCTGCATGGAAAAGACATCCGCCCCTGCACGGGCTGCGGGTATTGCAGAAAAAACAAATGCGGCTGCGTATATCGGGACGATATGCAGGCGTTGATCGATCGGTTTATATTGGCGGACGCATATCTGATCGGTTCACCGGTGTACGTTCATTCCATCACGCCTCAACTAATGGCGTTTTTCAGCCGCCTGCGCCCGGTGACCGACCTTATGCCAGAAAAGCTGCGTTCCAAGCTCGGTGCTGCCGTGGCCGTCGGCGGAACGCGCAATGGCGGTGAGGAGATGGCCGCCAACCAGATCATTCAACTGATGATGGCACGCGGATTCAATATCGTCAGCGGCGAAACCCGCGGCTATATCGGCGGCAAGGTATGGGCGCAGGAGTATCCCGGATTCACTGCGGATCAAGATGAAATTGGAATGAACACCGTGACAACGCTGGCCCAAAAGCTCGCTGAAACCGCGATCATCTTTAAAGCCGGACAAGAAGCGTTAGGAATGTACGAACGAACGGAGGAATAACTTTATGCCGATCATTAACGTTCATCTATGGGAAGGCCGTACGGTCGAACAGAAACGCCAGTTAGCCGCAAAGTTTACCGAGGTCATTGTGGAAGTCGGCGCGGTTCCCGTCGACAGCGTCATTGTAACCTTCAGCGATTATGCAAAATCCGATTGGGCTGAAGGCGGGTATCTGGCCAGCGATAAGCTCCGAATTTCAAAGTAAGGATACAGGCCCGAATTTGTGGATGCCGGGAATTGCCGAAAATCATGGATATTGCCATAGTCCTGATGATGGGGCTTCCGCCGCGGCAAGTCCATGCGGTGCATTGCGTGGATTTAGCATACCCCGCTTTGCGTTTTCCGGTCATCTTCTTTACTGTTCGTGCGCGACAATCAGGCGATGGAAGGCAGCGACCATGAAGGAGTATATTCTATCTTTGGATCAGGGGACGACAAACTCCCGGGCGATTCTGTTCGACTTTAACGGAAACATCAAAGCAGCGGCACAATTTGAATATGCGCGCTATTACCCGTATGCGGGCTGGGTGGAGCAGGAGCCGATTGAGATTTTAGATAGTCAATACCGCGCGATGACCTCCGTAATAGCGCAAAGCGGGATATCCGCTAAGAGAATTGCCGCAATCGGCATTTCCAATCAGCGTGAAACGGCGGTGGTCTGGGATAAATCAACGGGAAAACCTATCTATCGCGCAATCGTGTGGCAGTGCCGCCGAACGGCGGAGCTATGCGAAAGACTGATTTCAGACGGCATATCGGATTATGTTATGGAAAAAACAGGGCTTCTGATCGATGCGTATTTTTCCGCCACCAAAATAAAATGGATCCTGGACCATGTTCCCGGTTCACAGAGCCGGGCGAAAAGCGGTGAACTGCTCTTTGGCACTATCGATAGTTGGTTGATTTATAATCTGACGGGAGGCATGCACTTAACGGATTATACGAACGCCGCGCGAACGATGCTCTTTGACATCAACGCGCTTGAATGGGACGAGACGCTGAGTCGAACGCTGAAGATTCCGCTGTGCATGCTGCCGCAGGTAAAACCGTCCTGCTACCGTTACGGGACGGTACAAAGAGGTATTAGAGGGCTCGAGGAGCTTGCCGGGATTCCGATCGCGGGCGTTGCGGGAGACCAACATGCCGCCTTGTTCGGACAGGCGTGTTTTGAAGCTGGGCAAGCGAAAAACACCTATGGCACCGGTTGCTTCCTGATGATGAATACAGGGGAACGTTCTATCCGAAGCAAGAGCAAACTGCTTACGACAATTGCATGGGGTTTGCGCGAGGGAAAAGCGGAATACGCGCTGGAAGGCAGCGCCTTTAATACAGGAAGCGTTATCCAATGGTTGCGGGACGAACTAAAAATGATTTCCACCGCTGATGAAATCAACGCACTGGCCGACAAGGTCCCAAATACCGGCGGAGTATACTTGGTGCCCGCTTTTACCGGGTTGGGCGCTCCCTACTGGGATATGTACGCCAGAGGGACGATGGTCGGATTGACAAGAGGTACAACGCGGGAGCATCTTGCGCGGGCTGTGCTTGAGGGCATTGCGCTCCAAGTAACGGATCTGATCCGGGCCATGGAAAATGACACCGGTATAACGTTAACGGAACTGCGGGTAGATGGCGGAGCGTCGGCGTCGGACATTTTGATGCAAATGCAGGCCGATTTTTTGGGAACACGGATCCACCGTTCTTGCAACGCTGAAACCACGGCGATGGGGGCAGCGTATTTTGCGGGACTTACCATGGGAATTTTCAGGAATCAACAAGATCTCATAAAAAATTGGAAAAGCGATAGAGCGTTTGAGTGCCGAATGGATCCGTTTACACGCGACAGGAAATATGAACAATGGCGGCGCGCTGTAGAGCGCTCACGCGATTGGGAAATACACTGAACTACGCCGGCAATAAAAGGAGGCAGCATGGAAACAAGACCTTATGTCAGCTGGGAGCAGATGCAGGGATTCTTAACGGATGCGTTTGAAGGCTATGGAGTGCCGCGAGAAGATGCGATCCTATGCGCGGATGTCTTATTGGAAAGTGACCGGCGGGGAATTGAAAGCCACGGATGCAATCGATTTAAGCCGATCTATATCGATCGAATTGTAGATGGAATCCAAAATCCCGTTACGCGAATCGAGGTGTTGAAGGAAGGACCGACTACAGCGGTCCTGGATGCCCATGACGGCATGGGTATGGTGGTGAGCCACAGAGCCATGACAATGGCCATCGATAAGGCTAGGAACTACGGTTTGGGAATGGTTGCCGTGCGAAACTCCACGCATTACGGCATCGCGGGATATTGGGCAACCATGGCGACGAAGGCGGGGATGATCGGCATTACGGGAAGCAATGCGAGACCGTCCATTGCGCCGACCTTCGGGGTAGAGAACATGCTTGGAACAAACCCGCTGACGGTGGGGTTCCCAACGGATGAAGACTTTCCTTTTATGCTCGATTGCGCAACTTCGGTTACCCAGCGTGGAAAGATTGAATACTATGCGCGCTCCGGGCTGAGTACGCCTAAAGGCATGGTGATTGGAAACGACGGATCAGCAATGACCGATAGCAAACAGATTTTAATAGACCTTACAAACGGGAAGGCGGCATTGACGCCGTTGGGCGGTATCGGAGAAGATCTGGCGGGATATAAAGGTTATGGATACGCTACGGTGGTGGAGGTGCTATCCGCGGCCTTGCAAGCGGGAAGTTATTTGAAGATGTTGACGGGCGCAGATGATAGTGGGAGTAAAAGGCCTTATCATTTGGGACATTTCTTCTTGGTTATTGATCCGGAGGTGTTTTTGGGCCTCGAGACTTTTAAGAAAACTTGCGGGGATATCCTACGCGCGCTACGTGCGTCACAGAAGGCGCCGGGAGAAACCCGTATTTATACCGCAGGCGAAAAAGAGTATCTCGCATGGCTGGATCGCAAAGATAAGGGCGTGCCGGTGGGTTTGCCGGTACAAAAAGATATCCTTGCAATACGGGATGCGCTGGGGCTAAATTATCGTTTCCCATTTGAAGAGTAATTATAATGAATAAGAAAGATAGATTAGTGCTTGGTTTAAGCTGACCGCTAACAACGCCCAAATCAGGATACGGGAAATGTTTTATGGATTGCCTCAGCAAGCCCAAACAAAGATCGCCGATATCGCGCGGCCGCACCGGCTGTTAAGCGGATGATCACTTGTTAAAGGCAATCCTTGTTGACGATGAAAGATGGATCCGCCAACTTAGCGGAAGATTATCGATTGGGAAAGTATCGGTATTGTTTTAGGGTGGTAGGCGGAGGACGGAATCCAGGCGCTCGAACTGATCTGCACGCTGGATCCGGACATCGTTATTACCGATATCAAAATGCCCGGTCTCGACGGCCTGGAGCTCAATTATCATAACCCGAAGGTCGTGAGGTCATGCCTTCTCTATCGTTGATATTCAATTTGCTGTATGCTTTCCGTTATCACCCATTGGCGCCCGTCATATTCGCCTTCCGAAATAATAGAAGCCACTATTTTTGCGTAAGGCTCTCCGGCTCCATTGATCTCGAACCACAGTTCAATAAAGCTTTTCCATATGAGACCATACTTGTTTTGTGCTATGCGCCATATATCGCAAGAATAAACCCCGGTGGACGGCGCAACAAACTCCAGTTCATTCTCCTGTGTGTTTTTCAACTTACACAGTGGAGAAATCTCAAACTCGTATTTCTTATCCGTGTGTTTACTGACGACTGTAATTGTGCCGGGGTCTTCCTGCTTGCTCTGCACACGAAAAATTTGGGATCCCTCGTTGATTGTAAAAAGAGGAATTTCAGCGATTTGCCCGTTCTCAATCTTTAGTATCAGCGGCGCCGAAAAGCCGATTGAATTCTTATCTCCTAAACTGGGGAATACGATTTCGGGGTAGCCGTCGCCCGTCACATCCACACAGTGAAAATAATCTTCGTCCGTTAGATCCGTGTTGATGATTTCTTGGATCGTTCGCTGATCCTCGAATACGATTGTAAGATTGAAAAATCCGGCATCATCATACGATCTGCCTGCTTCGATGGACTTCATCGACGGATTTCCCGCAACATCGCTCATCCGCAACGCGAAACTCCCATTATCATCTGTTTTATACAAGGTGGATCGCCGCGGTATTGTATCATCGGAAGGATCCGTACGGATTGCGACTTCTCCCTGAGATGCGGAAGGCTCGATGGCATCGACGATGGGAGCCGGGGTATGGGCGATATTCTCTTGCGATGCGGATAGATCAGCAGCCCCTCTCGCACAGGCCGTAAAAAGCGTCGCGCAGGCAATCAGCATAATAAGAATACGCGCACATTTCATCCATAAGCCCCCTTTTGTTAAGCGCACCAATATCCCTGTAAATATATTACAGCGCTTTATTAGAATACGCTATGAAGTTCGTGTTAACAAAACACCTAAATCCTGCAAGCTGAATGGGTCTGACCATGGCACGAACTGTCGCTGCAACGCATTGACCTAATAAAGGATAATAGAGTTGCACTATCGATAGGGCAAGAATACAGGCGGAAAGCATCTGCCTTCCGCCTGATCGCCGCTTTTTAGCAGTTTTCAATCCGCAGGCTTTGAAGCAATCGATTCGAGCGCCTGCGAAATCTCAAGGCGCACTCCGTGGTCGCTTTCGCGCGCGAGCCGCGCTTCAAGCAGGGCTATGCCCTTGTGCGTCCCGATCTGCCCGATCGCCCAAGCAACATGCCCGCGTATCATGGGGTCGTCATGCTCAAGCTCCACGCCAAGATCGTCCAAATACATCGGGTCGTGCGAATTTCCAAGCGCAACAGCCGCATTGCGCTGAAGATAGCGCGGTTCCAGTCCGAAATTGTATGTCATGGGCTGGACGTATTCTTCGAAATAGTCCTCTTTCATGTGAAGGACGCTCACGAGCGAAAAACTCTTTGAAATCACTTCCAAAAGGGGATCTTTGGGCAGCTCCATTTTCAGCCGCTTGGCGTTTCGCGGGCAGACCTCCTGGCAGATATCACAGCCGAAGATTGCTTGCGCCATGTGCTTTCTGATCTCGGGAGGAATATTGTCCGTCACGCCGAAGCCGATCTCCTCCTTGGTCATGGAGGTGTTGAAATTGATGCAGCGGCGCGGGTCGAGCCGGAAAGGCGCATAAATCGCGCGGGTGGGGCAGGCGTCCATGCAGGCTGTACATCCGCGCGGGCATTTGCATATCGGTGGGGCGGGCGCGTCATACTCCAAAACGCGATCCACCACAATCGCTGAAAGATTGATAAATGAGCCGATGCCGTCCACAAAGGCAAAGTTGTTCCGGCCGATATTGGAAATGCCCGCGCGCATGCCGAGCCTGCGCTCCGGCAGCATCATGGAGGGGCCGATGTTGATTCCCTTGGAGCGGATAAACTCTTTCACCGCTTGAAGCCGCAGCCCTGCGATGCGATGCCGCTGGGCATTCATGCTGCGCGACTGATAGACGCGCGCGACTTTCCCTATCAGGGTCGCAGGGAACGCGCACTGCACATAGTCGTAAGCGAGCACAACGATGGACTTTGCGGCCGGCCATGCAACCTTTGGCCTTGCGCCAAGCAGCGGTTTGCTGGGGCCTTCGATATAAAAATCATAGAGACTGCCCCTTGAGAGCAGCTCTTGGATATGATCCTCAAAGTCATCCGCGGGCGCAATTCCGACGCGACAGTAACCCTGATCCAGGGCGAACCGTTTGATCTGCTGTGTCAGCGTTGCCATAACGCTCTCCCTATATAAAATAGAATTCTGTGCTCTTATCATCTTAGTACGATTGTGCGCGCAATTCAATTCGTTAGAAATGTTTTCTTTTTGCGTAAAGCGTATTGCCTTAGGCCTTCTTCCTTTATTAAACGATAAATAGAGGAAGCATGCCTGTTTCCCCGATAAGCGGAATAAATTGAAAAGCCCCGCCGCAACGGCGGGGCTGCTTACGTTTAATACCTTCTGTTTGAACGACCTTGCGGCTGGTAGCAATCGCTGCAATACACGGGTTTATCGTTGGAAGGCTGGAACGGCACCATCGTTTGCCTGCCACATCTTGCGCAGACAGCGGGATACA
Organism: Bacillota bacterium; assembly: GCA_038562375.1. Taxonomy (GTDB): domain Bacteria; phylum Bacillota; class Clostridia; order Christensenellales; family CAG-138; genus JBCFAY01. The sequence continues at coordinate 28,300 of JBCFAY010000018.1, forward strand.
TTTGCCTGTCTCCTCGGCGCTGCTGATTCTTCCTTGCGGCCCTGCATTGCGGGCAGCGCTGGGGCTCGTTTGTAAAACCTTTTTCTGCAAAGAAATTTTGTTCGTTCTCGGTGAACAGGAACTCTGCCCCGCAGTCCCTACAAGTAAGCGTTTTGTCCGACAATTAGATTTACCTCCAATATTACCAAGCGTTCTCGCCCAGTGCTTCGAGTATACCACAGAATCTAACTATTTACACCGTTTTATTTGCTTTTTCGGCTTTCTTTATTTAGAGAATATAGTATTATTGTCTTGAAGGTTATTACAACCGCTGTTGATAAAGTTGATAAAAGGAAAACGGATGCGGATTATCATGTGTTTTGTGGGGTGTCGGGATGGAGATACGGGAAGCGGATGAAAAAGATCTACATGCACTTCTCAAACTGTATACGCAGTTACATGATAATCCCATGCCGGAGATAACTGAGGATTTGCTGGAGCTTTGGGCTGATATCAGTTCGGATAAAAACCATCGCATTATTGTTGCGGCGGAAGGTGAGCAAATCGTTTCATCCTGCGTACTTATCATCGTTCCAAATCTCACCCACAATCAGAGGCCTTACGCGCTCATCGAAAATGTCGTTACAGCCGGTCCTTATCGAAGGCAAGGGTTAGCGTCCGCCTGCCTTGAGCGTGCAAAACAAATTGCACAACAGAACGGCTGTTACAAAATCATGTTGATGACGGGAAGTAAAAAAGGCAGTACATTGGATTTTTATCGCAAAGCCGGGTATCACTCGGAAGATAAGACGGCATTTATTCAATGGTTGAATCTATAAGGCGTTCATTTGCCTGATCCGCAAGCGAAAAGCCGACCGTCACCGGACGACCGCCGTACGGAGCGAACCCGTCTTACGGATGCGTTTTTGCGTCGCCTCTCTCAGGAACTTATCCCCTGTTGCAGTATGCGTGCGATATGCTCGCAGGCGTGGCCGTTGCCGTAAGGGCTCGCAGCACGCTCATGCGCTCGTATTCGCGCTCATCGGCCATCAGGCGCAAAAAGTTCTCGTAAACGGCCCGCTCTCCGGCTATCTGAACGCATCGTCAACGGCAGGAGGACCTCTTAAAAAAGATCCGTGCAAGGAATGTGTCTTCCTTGCCGGATCTTTGCAGCGTTTTAAAATGAAGGAGTTGCTTTGTATCCCGGTAAAAAGCCCGTCGCCATCCGGGATAGAGGCGCCCATACCGTCCACGGCGCCGCTTTGCGCCGCGGTACCCGTCATCAGAGAGGTAAGCCCCAGGAGATCGCTTCCTCTTTTACTTCTTCGTACATGCGCAGCCATTCCTCGGTGGGCGTGATGGAATCCATCTTATACGCTTCCCAGAAGGGCTTGCCGTACGGCTTTTTGTCCAGGTCGTCCGCGTAGCGGGCATATGCCTTCTGCACGATCTCTTCCGCGATGCCCCGTTCAAGGCCGGGAGCGGCCCGCACGATTTCGCCCTGGAAGCGCGCCTCAAGACCCGTGCAGTGGCCGGTGATCACGCCGACGGCAGGGCGCGGCCCGTCGATTGTGGAGATGCCCGATTTGGTCGCCATAATGGTGGAAGCGATGGTTTCATACAGCAGCGTCTTGGTGACGGGGCCGCCCACACAGGTATGCGCAAGCCGTGTCAGGACGGTGGCATGGCGGGTCAATGCGCCGAACGCGACGCTGGTATATTGCATAATCTCCTTAGCGGTTGAGCAGAACCAAAGCGGATGGACCGGCGTGGAGCCGCAGTTGGTCGCCATGAAGATCGTGCTCAGGGCGATCATCTCCGCGCACAGCAGCACCATCTGCCCCGGCACGCCGCCGCCAAGCCCGCCGAAAATGGGGTTGGCATACGGCGCGGTCACCGCGTCCAGCAACGCCAGATGCGTCATTTTGTTGATGATGGTGTTATCCACCTTCAGCTCCGAGATGATGCCGAAGGCATGGCTGTCGCTCCGGCGCATCTTGTGGCCGGCGGAAAGATGCCCCACATCGCTGATCGCGTGGCCGATGGCGTGCTGTGCAAGGCCCGGTCGTCCCACGCAGGCTGCGAGCTGCTGGAACTGCGTGACGGCTTCCCAGCAGGCGAGAATCTCCAGAGCCGATTTCGACCTCAGCTCGCTGCCGATCAAAGACGTCAGATTTGTGGTTGCGCCGTGCATGTCGATCAAGGGTTCGCGCATATAGCTGACCATGATCGGCCCGGCGTATTCGTTCGGCGCGGGCACGCCCACGGAGGAGCCGCAGCATAAAGCGCGGCGTGGATCGTCCGGCGTACGCGCGATCTCCCGGTATTGATCCAGTCCTTCGCCGTACACGGTTTCCGCAGGAGCCTGCTTCATCAGTTCGCGCAGTTCCTTTTCCGAGTACTGAATGATCCGGCCGGTATCCTTGCAGTAAACGCCGCAGTTTGCAAGGAATTCTAAGGCGGCGTCCCATACCCGGTCTTCAAGCTCGGCATCCATATTGATAATCGTATCCTGGCGCAGCCGGATATCATACTTTTTAACAATATTTTTCAGGTTCTGCGTTACATGATAACGGTCGAAGTCCTTCTCGCTGACGATGGGCCCCGTCTGGCTTTTATCGATGATCTCATACAACCTTGCCCTGCTGTTCATGCTTTGTTTCCTCCGTTCCCCTCCAATAATCTGAACGCCAGTTTTACGGCATCCACCGCGTCGTCGCCATATCCGTCCGCCCCGTTTTTATCCGCCCATTCCTTGGTGACCGGGCCTCCGCCGACCATGATTTTTGTCTTGCCGGCAAGCGTCCGGTTATTGTGCACGAGCTGGATGGTTTCGCGCATATACGGCAGGGAAGGCAGCATCAGCGCGGAAAGACACACAAGATCCGCGTTGATTTTTTCCGCTTCCTCCGCGATCTTGACCGGGCTCACGTCAACGCCCAAATCAATTACATCGATGCCGTTGACCTTGAGCATCAGGGCGACGATATTCTTGCCGATGTCGTGCACGTCGCCATAGACCGTGCAAATGACGGCCTTCCCTTTGCTTTTGTATTGCTCCGCGCTTTCGGAAAGCGTCTCTTCGATTACGGCGTTCAGCGCGTTCGCCACATCCGCGGCAACGATCAGCTCGGGTAAAAACACTTCCATTCGGGCGAATTGGTCGCCAAGCTCGTTGAGCGTCGGCTCAACGCAGCCCGTCATAATGCCGATGGGCGTTTCACCTGCCGCGATAAAGCTCTGGAACTCGCTTATAGCGATATCCCCGTCGCCATCCAGGATGGCATTCTTCAATGTTTCGTATTTTGCCAGCATTTGATTTTCCTCTCCTATATTTTTTTTAACAGCATCCTCGCCATCTTTCGTGCGATTGCCCGCGCGTTCTCCAATCCGGCAGTGTCCTCCATGACGGTTTCCACGGCGCGGTATTGATCATATGCGTGCAGCAGCGCGCCGTTGTATGCCCCGGCAGGGCCGCTGATCGTCGTGATGCCCATCGTCATCAGAAATGCGATCAGAGCATCGTTGGTCTTCTCCTGGCCCCCGTTTCTCGCCATGCCCACGGACATCGCCGCTCCGAGTTTATTGGTAAAGAAATCCGGCGCGGTGGTCTTCAGCTGCCATGTGGGACGAAACCGGCTGAAGAACGCGCAGATCTGCGGGGATACGTTCATCTCGTATACCGGAGAAGCCAGGATGTAGCCGTCCGCATCGTAGAATTTATCGTATAAGTCCATCATATCGTCCTTGTATGCCACGCAGCGGACGCAGGTTTTATCTTTGAGGCACAGGTTACAGTGGCAGCACGGCGCGATCTTCTTTCCGCGCAATAGGATCAGCTCCGTTTCGCAGCCCTCGGCCGCCGCCGCTTCCAAAGCCTGCCGCAGCGCATATTCCGTGGCCCCTTTTCGCGGGCTGCCGCAAACGCCCAGTATTTTCATCGTTCTCCCTCCTTTTGCACTCCGCCGATATCAGCGTTCGCCCCGGACAAACGGTTTGGCATTGTAAAGCGGCGCGGTGGATGCGCCCATCACATAAAGCGCTACCAGCGTAACGACATACGGCATCGCCACGAACACCTGGTAGGGGATGCCCCAGCTCATCAGCTGCAGGCGCATTTGCAGGGCGTCCACCATGCCGAACAGAAGCGCCGCGATAAGCACGCCGGAAGGCTTGAATCGGCCGAAAATCACCGCCGCCAGCGCGAGATACCCGCGCCCGGCCGACATGCCGTCCTGGAAGAAGCACAAGTCGCCCACCGTCAGCGCGGCGCCGCCCAGCGCTGCAAAAACATCGCTGAGCATGACGCAACCGTAGCGTATGCGCAGCACATTTACGCCCAGCGAATCCGCCGCGTGCGGGTTTTCGCCGGCGGCCCGGATCTTAAGGCCCGTTGTCGTGTACCGGAAGATCAGGGACGATACCGCAACGAACACGATCGCGATATAAAACAATAACGTCAGGCCGGAAAACAGCTCTCCAACGACGGGAAGCTTATTGAATAGCGGAATTGAGAGTTTGGGCAATCCCGCGCAGACCGCGTAAGCGTTGTCCGTGCCGAAAAACACCCGATACAGCGTGCCGGTGATGCCCAGCGCAAAAATATTGGCCCCCACGCCGTATACCACCTGGTTGCAGCGCAGCGTCACGGTAAGCAGCGCCTGCATCAGGCCCGCCGCGAGACCGATCAGAATCGCCATCAATAGCCCCAGATAGACGTTGCCGGAGAAATACGAGAAATGATAGGAGGCATACGCTCCCAGCAACACCCCGGCTTCCAGGCCCATGTTTAAGACGCCGCTTTTTTCGCTGTAAAGATCGCCCATCGCCGTCAGCAAAATCGGCGTGGCCATGATACAGCTTGAGATCAGATAGTTTGAGAGCATGGACTCACCTTATTTTCTGATTTTTGAGTGGAGCAGCCTTTGCAGACCGTTCATTGCAAGGCTGCAAATGATGGTCAGCGCCATGATGACGTTGGCGATGGAGACCGGCACGCCCATCGATACCTTGATCGTGGTTGCGCCGTTGAGCAGCACCGCGAAAAACAGCGCCGTAAGCAGCGTGCCGTAGGGGTTCAGCCCGCCCATGAGCGCGACGGGGATGGCGTAGTAGCCGTAGTTTGTCAGGAAGTTCTCCTGCAGCCGGTATTGCACGCCGAGGATCTCCACGCTGCCCGCCAGGGATGCGATCGCGCCGCTGAGCACCATGGTGACGATCATGGTCTTCTTCGCTTCGATGCCCGCATACTCGGCAGCCTCCCGATTCAAGCCCACGGATTTGATATCGTAGCCGAACGCCGTGTTTTTGAGCATATAGGACATAGCCGCCGCAATCAGAACGGCTATGATGATGCCCGGATGGATGCCGAGCCCGGAAAATGCTTTGAGCTGCAGGACCTCCGGGATTTTGGACGACCAATTGACGCCCTGGTTCGGCTCTTTGAGAAATGTGCTTACACTCGCGCCCACGACGTTTTTTGCGATATAGTTCATGAATACCGTTACGAGAACCTCGCTGAATCCTTTTTTTACCTTGAGGTACCCGGGAATAAAGCCCCATAATCCTCCGGCCGCGGCGCCGACGAGCATCGTGAGCGGAATATGCACGGCGGGAGGTAGGCCGGTAATCCCGGTCGCGGCCCATGTGGAAAAAACCGCGCCCATGAACAGCTGTCCTTCCGCGCCCACGTTGAACACGCCGCCGCGATATGCAAGCGTTACCGCCAGAGCGCAGAAAGCGAGGGGCATGAAATACTGCAATGCAAAAGTGAGGCCGGACTTTGACCCGAAGGAGCCAAAAAACATTTTCTGGTATGCCGTTAGGGGATCTACGCCCAGCATTGCGATCACGACCGCGGCCCCCAGCAGGCCGAATACGATGGAAAGCATGGGGAAGAGGATCGAGACAATCCCTTCCGACTTAATTTGATTCCATTGTTTCATCCGCCGCTCCTTTGTTCTTGTTCATGCCGCCGGCCGGAATACGCTTTCCCGCCATCAGCAGACCGACATTCCAGGTATCCGCCGTTTTCGCATCCAAAACAGCCACGTTTTGCCCCTTGTAAAACACCATCACCCGGTCGCTGAGCTCCATGATTTCCTTCAATTCCGTGGAGATGTACAGCACGGCCGTTCCGGCGCGCTTCGCGGCAACAATCTGATTCTGCACGAATTTGGTTGCCTGGACGTCCAGCCCGCGCGTCGGCTGCACCGCCACGAGAACCTCCGGGCAAACCGCCAACTCCCGCGCCAGAATGATCTTCTGCTGATTTCCGCCGGAAAGCGTCCGCGCTTTGGTCTGTACACCCGGAGCCTTGATGCCGTAATCCCGCATCTTTTCCTCGGCAAACCGTGTGATATGCCGCTGATCCAGCCTGCCTTTTCGAGAGAACGGCGCGTCCCGGTGCCTGCCTAAAATCAGATTCTCCCTGACGGTATAGTCCATGATCAAGCCGCGCCTGTGCCGATCCTCCGGGATATGCCGCACGCCCCGCTTTTGCAGCGCGCGAGGCCTGAGCCGCGTCACGTCTTCCTCCCCGAGAAAAATTTTCCCGCCATGGCTTTCCATAAGCCCGGTAAGCGCCTGGGCAAGTTCGAGCTGTCCGTTGCCGGATACGCCCGCGACGCCCAGGATCTCACCTTCCCGCAGCGAGAAGGAGACATCGTCCACCACGTTGATGCCCCAGCGATCCCGGACCGTCAGATGTTCGACGCGGAGCTTTTCCTTGCGCGCGCCATCGGCGCTCTGTACGTTTTTTACGGTAAGGTCGATTTTCTGACCGACCATAAGATAAGCGAGCTCATTGGCATGGGGAATATCCTTCGTCCGATAGGAGCCGACGTTCTTTCCGGCCCGCATGACCGTGACGCGATCGCCGATATGCATGATTTCATCGATCTTGTGCGTAATCAGGACCACCGAGTTTCCCTTTGCTACGAACTTGCGCATGAAATCGAACAATTCTTCGGCCTCTTGCGGCGTAAGTACCGCCGTCGGTTCATCCAGAATCAGCAGGCGGCTTTTTCGGTACAAGGCCTTGAGGATCTCCACCTTCTGCTGTACGCCCACGGACAGGTCGTAAATAGGCTTGTTTAAATCCACGCGGATATGGCTTTCCTCCATCAGCGCATTCAGCGCCTTGGCGACTTTCTTTTTATCCAAAATCGGCGGGCGTGTGGATTTTAGCCCCAGCATGATGTTTTCCAGCACCGTCATGTTGTGCACCAGCATAAAATGCTGATGTACCATTCCGATTCCCGCCTCGATGGAATTGCTGATGCTGTGATTGCGTTCCAGCTTTTTGCCGCCGAACAGTATTTCACCCGCATCCGGCGCATATAGGCCGTAAATGCAGTTCATCATCGTGGTTTTGCCTGCGCCGTTTTCGCCCAGAATTGCATGGACCTCGCCCGGTTCAACGTCAAGACATGCCTTGTCGTTGGCAACGATCGCGCCAAAGGTCTTTGTCAAGCTGTTTACGCGCAATAAATCCATTTTTGTCTCCCTGCCAGGGCGAAAGACCGGAGCCCTCCGCCCTGCAATTCACGATTTCGATACCATGCGTCAAGGTCAATGCCAGCCTTCAATGCTTGTATCCACGACGATCGTGCCGTTTTTAATGCCTTCAACTTCCGCCATAACCTTATCCTTGGTGGCCTGCGTAACGGCGTTCCCAAACGTACCGGCGCCTACCGCATCCTCCTTTAAACCGAAGTGAAGCGCATCGCCGGGCTTATACTGACCGTCGACCATACATGCCTGGATGGCGTAGTAGAAGACCTTGTAATTGCTCTCCAATACGCATACCAGAATCGTGTCGGGGTCCTTATCCGTATCGTCGCCGGTCCAGCCGATGGCATAGCAGCCCCGCGCTTTTGCCTCCTGCGCGACGGCGGTGATTGCGCCCGCGATGCTGTTGGCAACCACGTCGCAGCCGCCGTCGAGCAACGCGACGGCCGCTTGCTTGGCTTTGTTCACATCATACCAATCCCCGCTGTAAACGACCTGCAGCTCGATCGCGGGATCGATTTCTGCGAGCTTTTTGCGCATTTCCCTTGTGGTAGAATCCACATGCGCGGTCTGCATCGCCGCGATGAACCCCACTTTTTTTGTCTTGGTGAAGTCGCCCATCACGATAGCCGACAGCGTCCCGTTGATGGCGTAATCCAGGCGTGCGCACATCAGGTTATCGCCTACTTCCGGCTGATTGCAGCCGACGAACATCGTATCGGGATATTGCGCGGAGACTTCCAGCAGAGCGTCGGTAAAGGAGCTGTCATTGGATAGAATCAGATTGTAGCCATCCTCCGCGTAGGTTTTCATCACCTGCACCGCTTCGTTGGCCGGAACCTGTTCCGTATAAGCGATATCGAGGTCGAAATCCTTGCCCGCCTGCACCAGCGCCTCATAGGGCTGTTGACTCCAGCCGCCGTCGCTGATGTTTCCGTTGAGAACCAGCGCAACCTTGCCCTTTGCCGCCGCAGCTTCGGTCGGTACGGCCGTTTCCTCGGCCGGCGCTGCCGGCGTGGCCGTATCGTCCGTTCCCGCCTGCTGAGCGCAACCCGCCAGTGAAAAGACGCAGGCAAGCATCAGAAGGCTAAGGACCAACGCTATGATTTTGGAAAATTCAGTTTTTTTCACGGATTCGATATCCTCCTATTCATCGGTTTTAAAGTTTTTAAAGGGTCGGGCAATTTCCATGTTTTTGCGATGATCATCGACTGACGGCAACACCTCTTTTGCGATTTTCTCGTACCGTTGCGAATAAGAGTTCCGTTTGATTTGTTTCCGGGATACGTCTGCTTTTGAGCGCAACAAATAAAGCCGGTGCCATTCACCTTGCCGAAATGCGTTTTCTTGAGGCATGACACGTACTGTCTTCGCTGAGATTGTTGTGGGTGTTAAATGCGGCTGATATTATTATCTCTTATCGATTGTCTGGCTGCTTGCCGATCCAACTCATTGTATGCCTTGAGGATAATCATAAATTTCTTTGCTGTCAACAGCCTATTTTTTTTGTATCGTACCAGCGTATTTTTTTATTATTTCTCTTTATACAGTAAGAAAGTACAAAAAAATGAAAGATAAATACAAAATATCGGTTTGGAAAACGGTTTCCAAAGCGGACCTTAAAAAACGCCCGGTTTTTGGAGGTTTTTATGGCAACCGTTTTCCAAACCGTTTTTATGCAAAAACGAAACCTGATAAAACGATAGCCCTACATGATTATATTACATGTCGGGCCATTAAAATTTCGTATATCTGAATCATCGTTTAGCGCGTCGTTTCCCGTAAGCATAGCGACAGAGGTAGGGAAGTGTATGACGGAACATGTTCTCCCCTGATCTTTGCAAGCACAAGTTCGGCTGCCTTTTTCCCGATGCGCACGCTCGGCAGATGCACCGTCGAAAGCGCCGGTGTAAGCAAGGGCGCCAGAGAATTGTCGTCAATTCCCATCAAAGCGATTTCCTCAGGGATGCGAATCCCCTTTGACAGCATCATTTTGAGCGCGCCGGCGGCCATCATATCGTTCATCGCCAGGACCGCATCCGGCAGGGTCCCGTCCTCAAGCAGCCGCGCGCAGGCAATCTGCGCCAGTTTCGCATCGCTGTAATCCCCATATTCGATCTTCCAGACGCAATCCGAATGCCGGTCAAAAAAAGTATGCATTGCGGACATGCGCCGCTGGGTTACAAAATACCGCGGATCGCCGGCAATGATGGCGAACTTCCTTGCGCCTGTGCCGTACAGGTGCTCCAGCGCCATCGTAATCCCTTTGGCGTCATCCACATAGACGCAGGTGGGCTGCGCTTTGAGCGCCTGGATGTAGCCGGGATTCTCAATGAGCACATAGGGGATTTTAATGCGCTGGATCTCGTCGATCAATTCAGCCAGGGAGTAAAGGCCGGAAAGTATGATGCCGTCGACGCCGCGCTGGTCAAATTTGTTCCAGAATTGTTCGTTGCGGTGCTGCGCGTAGATCAGAGCACGGTAGCCTTCCTTATTCAGCGCGTTTTGGCAACCTTCGATTTCATCGTGAAACTGCATATTTCGCAGCGTGGGCACCAAACAGGCAATCGTGCGGGTAATACCCGTGGATAAGCTTTGCGCCGTGGGGTTCGGCATGTATTCAAAATCCTTGAGCACATCGGCAAGGTACTCCCTCATCGACGCGGAAAGCCGTTCAGGGTGATTGATGTATCTGGAAACCGTCGTGATGGATACCTTGGCCTGTTCTGCGATTTCTCGGATGTTCAAAAACAATCCTCCCCACAAGACGCGATAGTTCAAATGGATTATACCGTAGGCACCGAGTATGTGCAAGAACAATCGGACCCCGTTGCGCGCGGACGTCTTTAAAGAAACGCCGTTGATTTAAAGTCCATCACAAGCCGATCATCAAAAATTCTTTTTAGTACTGATACGCGTTTATTGACAACCCAATATCCGTGCGTTATTTTTGAAATACAATCTGAGCATAAGGGGCGACAGCTTGCTGGAACAATCCGAAAAAGCGATATTGTGCTGCGAGATGATCAAAGCTGCGTTGTTGATCGATGCTCATGTCCACGACACCGCTTTTTTTCATAATCTCTCGGGCGATACGTTCGAGGTATGCGATTATTGCTCCGTCGGCAATTGCTCGGCCCACAAGATCGGATTGGCGCGCGCAAAAAAACAGGAGAACGTCTGCATCTATTTTTGCGCAAGGGGGTTGGCTTTTATCGCCGGAATCGCGGACAAAGACGAGCAATCGGATTCTTTCGGGATCGTGGCCGGGCCGCTCGTGATGGACGAGGTGCCGGATGTTCTCTCCTTGGGCGAAAACAATCGCTTTGGCTCGGCTGTATTAAAGCTTCCGGTTTTATCGAATTCGCGGATCAAACAAGTGGGGAACGTTCTTTGGTATTGTTTAAAAGGCCTCGCTTCGCGGGCGGAAGGCCCGGCCCGGCAGTCGGAGCCGATCGAGTTTATCTATACATCGAGCGACATGGAGAACGATCAAAGCTTGGTGGATGCGCGCATCTTCGAATATGAGGACCGTTTAAAGCGCGCCGCGCTCAATAACGATACCTCCCGGACACAGGCGCTGCTCAATGAAACGCTGGGCCTTATTTATTTTAACAGCAATGAAAATGTGCAGCGCATCAAGGCGGGAATATCCAAGCTCCTGGTCATCCTATCCCGCGTGATGGCCGCGTGCTCTAGGAGCATCCCCGATATTTTCGATTTTAACAGCGAGCATATCCGAAAACTGGATCAGATGAAATCCATGGAGGACGTCAATCGCTGGCTGTCGGAGATCATCCACTGTTTTTTATTTACGATATTCGAACCGGAAAACCTGAAACACTCGGACGTCGTTCAAAAGATCAAGGAGTACGTTCTCGCGAATTTCGATCATCGGCTGACGCTGGACGATATCTCAAGGCACGTATATCTGAGCAATTCCTACGTAAGTTCGATCTTCAAAAAAGAGACCGGGCTGAGCATCATCGATTATGCGAATCGCGTGAGGATCAACCGCAGCAAAAGGCTTCTGCACGATACGGACATCAGCATTTCCATGATATCGACGCGGTGCGGCTTTGAAGACCAAAGCTATTTCACGAAGACCTTTCGCAAACACGTGGGGATGTCGCCGAAGAAATACCGGGATTCAGGGTCAAACAATACGCAGGACAGCGACGAAAGGCTCGATTGACATGAATACGCTCGAAGAGATTATGTTTTACATAAAACGGGGCAAGCCCATGCAGATCAGGGTTTTGATTCCGCTCGCGCTGTCCGAGGGATACTCCGCCGAACGCATCATGGACGAGGCCCTCCTGCCCGCGATGGATGAAGTCAGCCGCCTGTTTATCACAAACGAGATGTTTGTCCCGGAGGTTTTGGAGAGCGCGCGCGCGATGAACGCGGGCCTGCATCTGATTAAGCCCCATTTTGTGCAGTCCGGCATCGGAAATATGGGAACGATCGTCATCGGAACGGTAAAGGGCGATATGCACAATATCGGAAAGAACATCGTCTCGATGATGCTCGAAGGCAAGGGCTTTAAAGTGGTCGACCTCGGCGTAGACATCGAGCCCATTCGGTTCATCGAGGCCGCAAGATCCCAAAACGCGCAGATCATATGCTGTTCCTGCCTGCTGAGCAACGCGATGCTGAACATGGAGGAGATCGTGCGCCTCAGGAATCAGGCGGGGCTGAAGGGAAGGGTCGCGATCCTGATCGGGGGCGCGCCGCTCAGCCAGGCCTTCTGCGACAGGATCGGAGCGGATTATTTTGCGGTGAACGCGGGGGAAGCCGCGGATATCGCGTGCCAAATCGTTCAAAAGGATCTTGGGATTGCACGGCGTTAACCCTTTATCGCCTTTGTGTTTGTTGCGCACATAGGATGGGGTTTCCGGAGCCCGCGGAGAGCGGATACAATAAACCCGGACTTGTTCGTACCGCCCCGCATCATGTTCCGGGCCGGCCGGTGAAATTGCAGAAGGAGCGTTTTTATGGGCTTGCCCGCCGTTTTTGCCGCGCGCCGAGGGGATAAAACCGCGGCGCGGCTTCTTTTTATCCGTGATTTGGAAAATTTATCCATAGGCAGATTATTATAAAACAGAATTGAATCGTTATATAACTTGCGTTGAAACTATGGTATTTTTGTACTGCAACCGATTGCTTTTCGATGTGTTTCATCAATATGTTTTTTCAAGTCAGCACAACAAACATTAAAGGATGTAGCCGACATGCGGATTATCAGCGGCAGGATCAATACGAGCTTGGATGGAATATCCGACATCATAAACGCGCGCGATGAAGCCGCGCTCTTGCGCATCGCCAAGGAGCAGATCGCGCTGGGCGCTCAGGCGATCGATTTAAACTGCGCGACGCACCTTCATACCGAGATCGACGACATGCTGTGGATGATCGATACCCTCCAGAAATCCGTGAACATCGCGCTGGGATCGGATTCTCCGAATCCCGAGCTGCACATAGAGGCCCTAAAGCGCATCCGCACGCCCAAGCCCATCATCAATTCCACCTCGCTGGAGAAAACGCGCATACAGGGGCTTGTCCCGTCCGTAAAGGAATACAACGCCCGGCTGATCGTTTTGCTGCACGACGAGTCCGGAATGCCCGCGGGGGTTGAAGACCGCTTGCGCCTTCTCCCCAAAGCCGAAAAGCTCATGCGGGACTACAAGCTCGATTACGGCGACGTCTTTTTGGATCCGCTGATGTTCCCGGTTGCGGTCGACGAAGAAAGCGGCATGATATTTTTAAAGACCATGCGGCAGATCAAAAAACTGGAGCCGCGCTTTCAATTCATCTGCGGGATGGACAATGTTTCCTACGGAATGCCGGAGATCGAGATCCTGAATATCGCGATGATGTTCATGCTCGCCGGCAACGATATGGACGCCGTCATGCTCAGTTTGACGCCGCAAAACGCGCCGTATATCCCCGCCATCCACGCCCTGACCGCGCGGCCGGAAGGCGTTATCGATTACATCGATTTTTTCCGCCGGGGCAAGCTGAATGTTTTCAACCGTTCCAAGGAATTTGAAGAGGTGTGGTTCAAGGATTTGGATCAAATATGATCCAAAAATAAAATAAAGGAGAATAAGCCATGAAAGAACTATTCAAGCTCAAGAAAATCAAAGTTCATCCAGCCATGGTCGCCGTGTGGGCGGCGCTCATGGCAGTCGCAGGCCTTCTTCCTTCCTTTCCGGTGTTCGGTTCGGGCGGCAACTTCAGCGTAAGCTATGCCCTGGCCCCGATCGCCGGCATCATGTTCGGCCCCTTCGCGGGCGCGCTGACCGTTGCGATCGGCGAATTCATCGGCTCGATCATCGCTCCGCACAATGCTTCTCTCGGACTTTTCACGTTTGTAATTAATACCGCCAACGCTTTCGCCGCCGGCTATATTTCCCGCAAAAAGTGGGGGGTAGGCCTATTGTACATCGCGGTCCTGACCGCGGTCTGGTTCATCCTCCCGCCCTGCAGGAACACCGGCATCTACTTCATCGTCTATATCGCCGGTATGATCATGTGTCCGATCGGCGGTATTTTCGGCACCCGCCTCATGGAGAACAAGAACTACTTCCTCCGCATGGTCGGCCTGTTCCTGATCGCCTGGCCCGCGTACATCGCAGGCTCCATCACCGGCAATATCCCCACATGCTACCTCTTCCAGATCCCCGAAGAGTTCTGGTCGAGCTTCCTTACCTGGATCACCCCGTTTGAGCGCACCATATTCGCCCTGGCGGCGGCGGTCATCGGCACGCCTCTGCTGATGATGCTGCCGAAGATCGGCGTTTTCGTGGGGCCCAAATACGACGGCGAAGAAGAGGAGAGCGCGGCCGACGCGAAGATCAAGGCCAAGATCGACAGCAAGATGTAAAACCCGGACTTTTACCAATTCGACGCATTGATGAAGAGGAGGACAGGGCTGCAGCCGTTTGGCGGGGATCGGGGATCTATGCCGAATCGCGGTAAGGGCTGCAGGCCTTGTCCGATATGGTTCGATGCCCGCGGCCTATGGGCAAGGCGGGCAAACGCCCGCGGCACGCGGGCCGCGAATCCGGAAAGGGCGGTTTGACGGACCGAGCAAAAAGCGACAAAGGAGTCTTTCGACATGGAGCAAAAGGCCCAAAACGCCAATACGACCTATTTTCACAGGCTGGATCCCCGTGTAAAAATGGCCCTGTTGATTACATTTACGATCTATATTTTCACCACGCGGAACTTCATCGTGATCTCGGCGATGTTCGCGGCCGTGGTTCTGATGTGGGGCACAGCGAGAATACCGTTATCGAGGATCGCGGGCATGATCAAATTCATGATACCGATCATCCTGTTCATCGTCGTCGTACAGGCGCTGTTCCAGCTCGGGGAGACGGATCTTGTCAACCCCATCATCCCCAAATCCGTTCCCGTCATCGGCGGGATCGGGCGCATCACCAAGGAGGGCCTGATCATGGGGCTCGCGGTCAGCTATCGCCTGATCACGCTGATCCTTCTGATGCCGCTGATCACCTACACGACCGATATCGGGAGGCTTGCGCTGGGGTTGGTGAAACTCGGCATGCCCTATAAAATCGCATATATCGCGACCACCGCGTTCAATATGGTTCCGAGCATGAGCGAGCAGGTAAAGGATATCATGAACGCGCAGAAGCTCCGCGCGTTCACGGTATTTGAAAACGGCAAGATGCTGGAGAAGATGAAAGCTTACCCGGCGCTTATCATTCCGATGGTCGTGGGCGCGATGAAAAAATCGGTGCTCATGGGCGTCGCGATGGACGCGCGGGCGTTCGGATGCAGCAAAAAGAGGACCTATGTCCGGGATCTTGCGATGCGCGCCTCCGACTATGTCTGGCTCGCCGGCATCGTATTGTTTGTCGCCGGCCTCGCCGTCTTAAATTCCGTACTGTAAGGAGTTCAGCTCATGTCATCTGAAACGATTTTGGAAGTGAAGGATCTCTACTATCGCTATCCGCGCACGGATCGGTATGTGCTCGAGGAGATCGACCTTACGATCAAGAAGGGCGAATTCCTCGTGATCACCGGGGAAAACGGCGCGGGGAAAACCACCCTGAGCCTGCTTTTAACGGGCATCATTCCCCAGGCCCAGGGCGGGAAAATGTTCGGGGATGTCATGGTCTGCGGACTGAACACCAAGGAACATCCTCTTTCCATACTCTCGCAGCGCATCGGCATCGTGCTCGAAGATCCCGAAACGCAATTGTTTACCACAAACGTCTATGACGAGGTGGTCTTCGGCGCGGAGAACCTTGAAATGCCTAAGGAGGAAATCATCGAGCGCGCGAACTGGGCGCTCAAAACGGTGGGCATGATCGGATACGAGGACCGGCATCCGACGATGCTGTCCGGCGGGCAGAAGCAGCGCGTCGCCATCGCAGCCGCGCTCACGATGAAGCCGGATATCCTGATACTCGACGAGCCCACGTCCCAGCTCGATCCGATCGGCACGCACGAGGTTTTCGAAGTGGTGCGCGATTTGAAAGAGCTCTACGGCATCACCATCATCATGGTCACGCATCAGAGCGAGGAGACCGCGTATTTCGCCGACAAAGTGCTCGTTTTAAGCGAAGGCAAGGTTTTGGCGTACGGAACGCCCAAACAGATCTATTCGAACCGGGAGATCACCGAAAAAGCATGGCTTGCGGTGCCCCAGGTATCGGAACTGCACCTCGAGCTTCAAAAGGCCGGTCTGCCGTTGGGCGAATTCCCCATCGTGATGGAGGACGGCGTCCGGCAGATCAAAAAATCCTTTCTCGATCGGGGGGTGGAATGCAATGTCTGAGCGGAACGCGATCGAGATTACAAACCTGTCCTTTACCTATCCAAACGGCTTTGAAGCGCTCAAGGACATCGATATTGCGATCAAAAAGGGCGAATTCGTCGCCGTCATCGGGCAGAACGGCGCTGGCAAATCGACGCTGCTAAAGAACATCACCGGGCTTTTGAAGCCGACGAAGGGCGACATTCTCGTGGACGGCGCGAACACAAAGAAAATAAGCGTCGCCGAAATCTCGACCAAGCTGGGGTTCGTTCTGCAGAATCCGGACCGTCAATTGTTTGCGGACACGGTGGAGGAGGAAGTCGCGTTCGGTTCGAGAAACCTGAAGCTGCCCGAGGAACAAATCAAGGAACGCATGGAATACGCGATCGAGGTGACCGGCCTCGACGCGGTGCGAAAGCAGTTTCCGCCTTCCTTAAGCGCGGGCGAGCGCGCGAAGACGGTCATCGCATCGGTCGTCGCGATGCGGCCCGATATCATCGTGCTCGACGAACCGACCACCGGACAGGACCGCCGCGGCTGCTATCAGATCATGGAGATCGCCAAGGTGTTCCACGGGCTTGGGCATACCGTCATCATGGTGACCCACCATATGCGGCTTGTCGCGGAATACGCGCAGCGTACCGTCGTGTTCTGTAAAGGCGCGGTATTGCTGGACGGGCCGACCAGGGAGGTGTTCTCGCAGACGGAGACGCTCCGCCAGTCGTATATCGTGCCCCCGCAGATCACGCAGATCGGCCATATCCTGAGCGGGGAAACGAACACCTATCTCAACGTAAAAGAGCTGACGGATCGAATCGTCCGAGGATATTCCGGCATGTGATTGCTCCACCCATAATATCCCCTATCCCGAGGGTCTGCCTCCGCTGCGGCGTGGGCAGACCCTTGGGCATGGCGGCCGTTTATTCCGACGCGCTTTCCGACAGCTTTTTTTGCTCGAGGATAAGGTTCATCTTTTTTCTTCTAAAGAAGTACACAACCAAGAGGATCATCGGCACTACGAATATAACGGGAAGCACGATGAACGGAAACACCGCGTCCGAGCGCAGGAATTCCACCGTGCTGGATTTATTCATGACCGGAAGCAGACAAATGATAAATCCGATAGCGGTGATTGGAAGCACGAATACTTTATGGGATTTTGCTTTCACAACCCCCGAGAAAATATAGCTGCCCATGTAGTTGTACATCATCAGCTTCAGCAAAGCGGCGGGGAACCATGCCAAAGCATTGAGGGATTGCACCCTTTCGATGAAATCATATCCTTCGACTTGCCTGGTGAACATGAAATAGGGATTCCATGCGTGTTTGCCGAGCTCGACGCCTAAAACGGTCAAGGTAGGAATCAGTATTATTAAAAATGAAACGAAAAATACTCCCAAAGCGGCGGCATACGTTTTGATGATGCTTGATTTCCCCTTTAAATAAAATGTAAAAACAAAGAATATCAAGATCTCGGAATATCGTGCGCCCGTCAGAAAAGCGCCGTGGTTCAACTCAAGGAACGTGGAATCCGCAAGCACCGGGGCTAGTTCCTCAAAGTCCATTTTTTTGATTCCAAGAAGAAAAAAGAGGATGATTGTCAGGATAATAAATGGAACGATAAAGGTTGACAATCTGCCGATGGTGCCGGCTCCCTTAATTGCCGCATAGCATACCGGAACGGCCATATAGATCAGAAGAGCCCATGTAGGCGTCTCCGGAAAGATGTACAGGTTGATAAACACCGCTGTGATCAGCGAGCAGGCCGTAAAGCAATATACAAAAAACGCGACGAATATGAGGCATGCCGCCTTGCCAAAAAACTTTCCAAGGATTGTTTCAAGCGTTTCGTATGCCTGTATCCCCCTGAACTTATTCATGATAAACAATAGAGGTGCGTTGATGAGCAGAATATAAACAAGGGTAAGGATCAGCACGATCCAGGCGTCCTGATTGGCTGGGGGCGCGGATAGGATCGGCATAAAGGTATAGGGGAACACCAGCGCGCTTCCGACCGACATCAGCGCCAACTGGGTCGGCGTCAAAAAAGGTTTCTTTGTCATTGGCTCAGTCCTCCATTACAAAAGGCTTCTTTTTCATCAGTCCTGCATCATAAAAGGCTGCTTTATTTGCCCGGATCGATTTACGGTTGATTCGACCGATACATTGACGGCGGCTTTGGAAAAATAATCGTCCCAGTTCTCCTTTATTTCTCTCCATTTTTCAGGATGCTGGGCATGCAGGGCCTTGCCGAAGCCGAATATGTCGCTTTGAAATTCACTCTGGACTTTCCGAATCGTTGACGCTATTTCCATGGACAATTGCTTATTAAAACCGTCCTCCACCGTTTTTAGCGGTTCCATCTTACTGATATCAATGGACCCGCCTTCTTGTATGAGCGATAGGCCGGCTTTGATTCGGACGTTAATCGTAATCTCTTCGCCCTCGACTGTCGTTTGTATATCCGACTTTGAACTCTTTATTAAAACAACGGTAAACTCATCTTTTACCGGAATGGATATAGGGCTTGTATCAACATTGTTGGTAACAAGGTTATACGCCCTGGTTTCCAAACCGTCCAAATAGCCGACCAGTTTATTGTCTTTAAACGCGGCCAGCCCTTCATACAGTATTCTGTATTTTTTTTCGGAGTCATCTTGCGCACTTGCTTCACTATTTGAACCCTTTGATTCGCACTCAACCATTTGCACAACTCCCGCGACGGGCTGGATTCCCTTATCATAATAGCCCTTGATAAAATCAAGGGTGCTTACAAAAACCGATTTCGAAAGGATATCAGGCTGAGATCCGGCTAAACTATCGATATAGTCGCCCACCGTATTGGATAAGCCGAGCATACAGGAATAGATCTTTCGAGGGTCGTCGCCTTTAAGAACGACCATCCAAGGATTTTCATCCGTCAGAAAATCCCTGAGCAAATAATCCAAGAGAGGAGTTATATCTCTTTGGACTAAGCGTTCGGACAAAAAGCGCACCATGTTGTGCCCGCCGAATATCGCTCGCTCAAGGCTTTCCGATGCGTTTCGAATGGCTTCGGGTACGGTGGGTCCCGTGCTGATCGTCGTAATATTGGCGCTTTTTCCATCCCCGCTGCTGCTCCCGGGGCCGCCCGACGAGGTAGGGTTCATAATTTCAGTCGTTACTTCATACCCTTTACCGTCTTTATAATCATAGATCACGCTGTTTACGATCGCCAGGGTTTTCGGCTCTTTACGGCTCCAGCAGCCCGGCAGCGTGAGCATCATAACGGTACATAGGATTAAACATAGTATCTTCTTCACCCGGCTTGCCTCCATCATCAAAGAAATCTCATCTCCGCCGCACATTGTCTTTAGCGATGGCGGAAGGCCTATACTTCATGGACCCCAGCGGAAACCGTATAATAGCGTCCTTTATTTCTTGCCTTGAAAAGGAGGATAGTATGGGGATCCCGAACGATGATGTTGAGATCAGCTGCGTAAGCAGGATGACCACACCCGTACCGATGCCTATCAGGCCCATCGTGCTTCCGAGGATTAAGAACAAAAACTGATAGACCAAAATATATTCGGTCAGATTCGGAACGATAAAGCTCGATACGGCGGTCAGCGCCACGATGATGACCGCCGGCGCGCTGACGATTCCCGCGTTTACCGCCGCGTCGCCTATGATCAGCGCGCCGACGATGGTAATGGCGGAACCAACGGTCTTAGGCAGCCTTGTGCCCGCTTCCTTGAGCAATTCAAACATCAAGGTCAGGAAAAAGATCTCGGCGGATGCGGGCAAGGGCGTTTTTTCGGTTGAGGCGATCAAGCTGGTCAGGAACACCGCGGGCATCATTTCCTGATTGTATGTGATAACGGCGACCGCCAGGCCGGGCAGCATGACCGTAATAAACAATCCTAAGAACCTTAATATCCTTAGAATCGAAGCTAATACCGGGCGGATATAATAATCTTCGCCGGTGTGGAAGTTTTCCATAAAAAGCTCGGGTATTGTCAACACATCGGGCGTACCGTCGCAGAGTATGGCCACTCTGCCTTCAAGTATCCTTCTAGCGACATAGTCGGGCCTTTGTGTTACTCCAAAACCTGAAATCGGAGAGAATGTGTTCTCATCCAAATACTGTTCAATCTGCCCCGCTTCTAAAATCGCGTCCGTATCGATTTCCGATATGCGTTCCCTTAGCTCTTTTAGAACATCCTGATTGACGATTCCGTCTACATATGCAATCCCGACGGGAGTATTGGTTTGCCTGCCGATCGCCAGACTTTCAATGATTAATTTAGGCGTCCTGATCTTTCGCCTTAATAAAGCCGTATTGGTCCGGATGCTCTCGGTAAAGCCTTCTTTCGGTCCCCGAATGGTGGACTCCACATCGGGTGTTTCCACCGAACGCTTATCCCATTGCTTAATATCGACAATAAAAACTTTTCTGCTTTTTTCATAGAAAAGCGCCGTATTCCCCAGAAGAACATCACCGATAAAAGTCTGTATATCCTCGGCTTCCTTATAATGGGTTCTAAGAGTCAACGAAAGGTCGCCGTTAAAATCGCGGGATTTCAACGGCGCAATCACGTCCCTGTCCAGCAGGTCTTTATTGATCAGGCCGTCTACATAGACGACCATCGCCTTTTCGAGCGACGTTTCAAAGACCTGTATAATGATGTCGGAGCTGTCTTTAAAGATGCCTTTCACAAGCTCCCGGCATTTTTCAATGGAAGCGGGTATCCTTTCCTGATCGTAGCCGTAATCCTGCCCGATATCCGCAGGCAATGGATCGCGTCCCTTTTTAAGCCTTTTTCTGAAGCCGAAAATCGTGGATCACCTCTTTTGCATCAACGTTCAATTACTCCTTTTTTATCTAATCTTGCCGAATTTTATAGTAAAAATACGGATCATTCTAAAAGGCTTTTGATGAATCCAAAATCGCCGAAAAACTGCGGGAATATCCGGCGGTTTACCAAAAACAAAGCCCTAGACGTTAACGCCCAGGACTTTGTTTTTGGTAAGGCGATCCGAGGGTCATAGAAGCGGATGCCGGTTTCCTGCGCGCCCGATCGCGCTATGAGACGACGTCGTAGCCCTGATCCTCGATAGCGAACTTAATCGCGTCGAGCGCGCTCTTTTGGGGATCATACTCCACTGCGACGGTTTTTGCCTTGAGATCGACCGATACGCCGTCCACGCCCGGCAGAGCGCCGACCGCTTTGGTGACCGCGCGCACGCAGTGCTCGCAGGACATGCCGTTGACGTTCAAAATCGCTTTTTCCATTTGATATTCCTCCTGAATTATTCTTTGTTCCGGATCGTTATGCCTGTTCCGCCCGGCCTAAGAGCGCCGGACGCTTGAATCTCTTCAGCCGCAAGGCGTTTGTAAGCACCGAGACCGAGCTTAAACTCATCGCCGCCGCCGCGAAAACCGGATTGAGCAGCGGTCCGCCGAAGAGGTGCAGCACTCCCGCCGCGATGGGGATGCCGATGACATTATACCCAAACGCCCAGAAGAGATTCTGCTTGATGTTGCGGATGGTGCGCCGGCTCAAATGGATGGCGGTGGGCACATCCATCAGGTCGCTGCGCATCAGGACGATGTCGGCGGATTCCATGGCGACGTCCGTACCCGAGCCGATGGCGATGCCGATGTCCGCCTGGGCGAGCGCCGGAGCGTCGTTGATGCCGTCCCCGACCATCGCGACCTTGCGGCCCTGCGCCTGGAGGGCTTTGACCTGTTCGGACTTATCCTGGGGGAGCACCTCGGCGAGCACGCGGTCGATATTGACCTCCCGAGCGATCGCACAAGCGGTTTTTTCATTGTCGCCGGTGATCATGACGACCTCGATGCCCATCCCGTGCAGGCTCGCTATGGCGTCTCGGCTCGAGGGCTTCACGACGTCCGCCACCGCGACGATGCCGAACAGCCTGCTTTCAAGCGCGATATACATCGGCGTTTTGCCCTCGTCCGCCAGGGCGTCGGACGCCCGTTCCAGTTCGTCCAAGGCGATGCCGCGCTCGAGCATAAGCTTGCGGTTGCCCGCAAGCACCTGTTTGCCGTCGAGCTTCGCCTCGACGCCGAGGCCGGTGAGCGCCTTAAATTCCTCCGCGCGGTAGAGCTGTAGCCCTTTGCCCTGCGCAAAAAGCACGATCGCCTGCCCGAGGGGGTGTTCGGAGCCGTTTTCCGCCGACGCCGCGAGGCGTAACAGCTCCTCGGGCGATGCGCCCTTAGCCGCAATGATGTCCGTGACGGTCGGCTTGCCCTCGGTGATGGTGCCGGTCTTGTCGAACACGATCGTATCGATCCTGTGCGCGATCTCCAAAGCCTCGCCGCCCTTGATGAGGATCCCGTTCTCCGCGCCCTTGCCGGTGCCCACCATGATGGCGGTGGGCGTGGCGAGGCCGAGCGCGCAGGGGCAGGCGATCACGAGCACCGAGATGAATATCGTCAAAGCGAATTCGGCGTCCCGCGTGCCGATAAACCACGCCGCGCCCGAGAGAAGCGCGATAAGGAAGACGATCGGCACAAAGTAGCCCGACACGATGTCCGCGAGCTTCGCGATGGGCGCTTTCTTGCCCTGCGCGTCCTCTACGAGCTTTATGATCTGCGCGAGCGCGGTATCGTCGCCGACCTTATCCGCGCGAAAGAGTATCGCGCCGTTGGTGTTCATGGACGCCGCGTACACCGCGTCGCCCGCGCGTTTGTCCACCGGCATGCTCTCGCCGGTGAGCATCGATTCGTCGACGGCCGTGCGGCCTTCGAGCACGGTGCCGTCCACGGGGATCTTCGCGCCGGGTTTCACCGCGAGGATATCGCCGATCTCGACCTCGTCGATGGGGATTTCCTTTTCGACGCCGTCCTGTACGAGCAGGGCGGTCTTGGGCGCGAGCCCCATCAGCTTTTTGATGGCCTCGCCGGTGCGCCCCTTGGAGACGGCCTCCAAAGATTTTCCGAGCAGCACCAGCGCGATGATCACGCCCGCCGATTCAAAATACAGCGATTCTACCGCCATATGATCGCCGCCCAGCAGCCTAATGACGCTCCAGACGCTGTACGCGACGGCGGCGGTGGTGCCGATGGCGATCAGCGAGTCCATGTTGGGGCTGCGCCGGACGAGCGCCTTAAACCCAACGGTATAGAATTTATAGCCCGCGCCGAGGATGGGCAGCGTCAAAAACAGCTCAAGGAGCGCATAAGCCGTTGGATTTGCCATCGGGTCGATCACTTGCGGAAACGGCAGGCGAGCGCCGCCGAAAGAAATCATGGGCGCCATCGCGATATAGAGGAGGGGCAGGGCGAACGCGGCGGCGATGATGAACTTCGTCCAGAGCGTTTTGATTTGTTTTTGCCTGCGCGCCCTGTCCTCGTCCGCCGCGCTCGATTTTGAAACCTCGAGCGCCCGATAGCCCGCGCCCTCGACGGCCCGCCGGATGCTCGAAGGCCGGATGCGCTTTGGATCGTAGAGAACCGTCGCTTTCTCGGTCGCGAGGTTGACCGACGCGCTTTTAACGCCCTCGAGCTTTTTGATCGCCTTTTCGACGCGCTGCGCGCAGGCGGCGCAGGTCATGCCGCCGATCGGGATCGTCACGCTGCTTTCGCGCGATTCTTCGACCGCCTCGTAGCCGATCCTCGCGACGGCGTCGCGGATGGCCGAAAGCGAAAGCGCGTTCGGGTCGAACCTGACAAACAGCTTCTCGCTCGCGAGGTTGACCGCAGCCTCCTCGACGCCGGGCAGTTTGCCTACTACTTTTTCGATGCGCTGCGCGCAGGCCGCGCACGTCATGCCGCGGATGCTGAACGCCTGATTTTCCATTTGCGGATCCCTCGCAGTTTTCAATGATGATCTTGACGGCGCAAACCGTCTTTACTATCATTGTAGCCATAATCGAAGGATGCGCAAGTATGCACAATTTTGTGCCATACTATGGTTATGGGAACCAAGGAGGGAGAAAGATGACAAACCGCGGCGGCGAAGTCATGAACTGCCCGGTCGACGCTACGCTTCGGCTGATCGGCGG
This sequence comes from Bacillota bacterium, assembly GCA_038562375.1. Lineage (GTDB taxonomy): Bacteria > Bacillota > Clostridia > Christensenellales > CAG-138 > JBCFAY01. The sequence continues at coordinate 52,598 of JBCFAY010000018.1, forward strand.
GAAATACAAGGCCCTGATACTCTGGCATCTGATGAAGGGCGCGTTGCGCCACGGCGAGCTTCAAAAGCTCATCCCGCGGGCGACGCCAAAGATGCTCACGCAGCAGCTTCGGGAACTGGAGGGCGATCGCCTGCTTGCGCGCACCGTCTACCCGGTCGTGCCGCCGAAGGTGGAGTATAGCCTCACGGATCTCGGCAGGAGTCTCCGGCCGGTCCTCGCTGCGATGTTCGATTGGGGCATCGGGTATCTTCGGGAGCACGGGCTTGCGGCAAACTGCTCGATGACCCGGAACACGTAACAACGTTCGATCGGCTTCATAACGGCGGGGACGGCGGATCCAACCGCCTGTTTTAGCGTTTGCATTTGCGGCCATTCGTGCTATAATAATCCCTAGGCTTGCGCCCGTCCCGAGAACAAGCCGGGGCAATCGGCGGCCTCATCGCTGCCGAAAGTTTGCCTATGGCGCATCCGTCCGGGCAAGCGCGCGCTTGCCGTCGGAATGTATGCCCCTGTGCCGGCTTAGAATCTGCCGCATAAAAACCGAATATGTACCCGTAGCTCAGTTGGATAGAGCGTTGGACTCCGATGCTGAAGGTCTAAGCAGACCAAAAACCGAATATGTGCCCGTAGCTCAGCTGGATAGAGTATCAGACTCCGACTCTGAGGGTCGAAGGTTCGAATCCTTTCGGGCACGCCAGAAAACCTCCGAAAATAGCCATTTTCGGAGGTTCCGTCTTTTCATAGGAGAGTATCGAATTAACGCATTACTACATTTACTACATTTTTAGGGGCTTCGAGATTGAAGTGGGCAATTGAATTTGATGGATTGAAAACAGGCGATTTGGCCGATTTACTACATTTTTACTACATAACCCGTATAACTGCTTTTAATAAAGCGGCAAGCAATAGACGCATAAGACAAAAAATAATGAAAGCGAGGGCAAGGAAATGGCGAAAGAAAAAGAGGAATTGAAGGCGATCCTGATGGCGCAAGAGGTCTATATGCCGGATGGCAAAACCCCCAATACGACAAAGCTGAACATGATATCCGGCGTGATTATTCCATCGCTTATGGATGCCATGTGTCAAGAACGGGACAGCATAGGCCCAATCGAAGCGATCGAAGCCTATCTATGGGAACTGTATGAAAAATCGGAGTACCTAACTATCGCTGGCATTTTGCGCGTACTGTATCTTTTACATGAAATAGCTATTCCCGAAATTATCGATACACTCCTTCAATACGGCGATCCTACCCTGCTGGGATTGTTCCTCTACGAATTCCTAATGGACTTTTCCGATGTAAAGCTGGATTACAAAGACGATTACGAGGAGATCGATGAATAAAGTGGAGGATAGAGAATATTCAACAGGCCGTTTACCTTAAAAAGTAAGCGGCCTTTTTTATTTCAGCTAGGGGGTATCCCACTAAACCAACCATATCCATGATTTCGTATACTTTCGCTTGCCGTCTCTGTCTCCCCCAGCCTGGATTCTGAATTAGGAATGCCTCACCGATTGCATCCGCGACCGAAATACGGGGATCTAGTGAGGAGAAGGGATCCTGGAAAATCATTTGTACTTCTTTGCGGATGACATGCAATTCCTTACGGTTCATTTCAAAAATATTTTTACCTTCAAACAACACCGCGCCGTCTGTTGGCTCTAGCAAACGAAGAATCGTACGCCCAATGGTAGATTTACCGCATCCAGACTCGCCAACGATCCCTAAGGTTTTTCCTTTCTCTAAGGTAAAACTCACATCGTCTACAGCATGAAGCGTACCATACTTAGTAGGAAAATACTTCTTAAGATTTCTGACGTCAAGAATTGGCTGCTCTTTTGTTAGTAACGCATCCATACGCTCTGCCATTACTATTTCACCTTACTCCCTATAGATTCATCTTTACTGTATAGGAAACACTCTATATAATGCGTAGCATTACGATATAACCGCGGCGGTTTCTCCTGTAGGCAACGCTCGGTCATGTATGGGCATCTATCAGAAAATGTGCAACCATTTGGTAGATGTGTAGGATCAGGCATTAGCCCTGGAATAGGAGAAAGCCGTTTCTTTCTAGCTCCTGTCAGACTGGGCAACGATCCAAAAAGTCCTGCAGTATATGGATGCAGGTAAGAATTAAAAATGTCTTCCAGCGTGCCATGCTCGACGATATGACCAGCATAAATAATAGAGACCTCATCGCAGATCTCCGCTATAATTCCGAGGTCATGTGTTATCATCAGCATAGATGTTCCATACTTTTGTTTCAGTTCACCAATCATATCCAATACCTGAGCCTGTATGGTCACATCCAATGCAGTGGTCGGTTCGTCAGCTATTAGCAATTTCGGATTGGTTGCCAGAGCCATGGCAATTACCACGCGCTGCTTCATGCCGCCGGAGAATTGATGGGGGTATTCCTTGCCCCGACGCGAAGGGATGCGGACCAGCTCCAACATGCTATGCGCCTTTTGCATAGCCTCTGTTGCCGACATGTTTTCATGCGTCGAAATAGCTTCCGCGATCTGTTCTTCGACCGTAAGTACAGGGTTAAGCGATGTCATAGGGTCTTGGTAGATAATAGACATATCCTTGCCGCGGATTCCGCGCAATTGTTTTTCACCCATATCATTGAGACTTACCCCCCTAAGTCGTATGTCACCGCAAACAATGCGTGCCGGGGGAATTTGCAGCAACTGCATTACCGCCAATGCCGTGGTCGTTTTTCCCGCGCCGGTTTCCCCTACAAGTCCAAGCGTTTTTCCAGTCGGTATCTTCAGATCCACATTGTTAACCGCGTGAACCACACCGTTAAGTGTATTGTAAACGACAGAGAGATTCTCTATTTCTAGTGCATACTCTATTTTTTCTGCGCTGTCTTTAAGAGGGGCCACGTTAATTTCAGTTTTCCGAGTCATAAAAGAGTTCTTCCTTTCTGCTGTTACCGAAGCTTGGGATCTGTGGCATCACGCAACCCATCGCTGAGCAGATTTACGGCAAGGACGGTAAGCATGATCGCGACACCGGGGAAAATAGCAAGGTAAGGGGAATTGGCCAAATATGCTCGCGCCTGTGCTAGCATGGAACCCCATTCTGGTATCGGCGTCTGTACGCCCAATCCTAAGTAACTAAGGGCAGAAATCGACATGATGGCAGCCGCAAGGCTCAAAGAAATCTGCACCAATAACGCGGCAAAACAGTTTGGAATTATATGGCGTAGAATAATAAACAAGCTGGATGCACCAAGGGACCGCGACGCTTCAATGAACTCACGTCCACATACCGTCAATGCTGCTCCTCGAGCTACCCGTGTAAACGTGGGAACCAATCCAATGCTGATCGCAATACCGATCGACACAAGGCTTGTACCCGCAACCGAAACCAACAAGATGGCGATGAGAATAGATGGTAAGGCCATTAATATATCCAGCAAACGCATAACGATCAAATCAAACGTTCCGCCAAAATAAGCGGAAAACCCGCCTACAAGCGTCCCCACGACAAGCGCTCCCAACACTGCCGCAAATCCGATCCCTAAGGAGATGCGGGCAGCATGCACAATACGCGCTAAGTAATCGCGCCCATAGGCATCTGTTCCAAAGGGATGTGCATTTGACGGAGGTTTAAACAATTGTGAAAAGTCTTGCTTAAGGGAATCAAATATGATATGCCGAAAGGCCAGAAGGAGATCTTTACGTATGAAAAAGCATTCCCCCAAAATCCTGTCCCTTGTCCTCGTACTGAGTCTTATGTTTTGCCTCGCTGTGAGCGCCAATGCCGCCGAGATCGATACCAGCGGCGGTTCCGGTTCCACGCCCGTCAACCTGAGTTCCACAGACGACGGTTCTGAAACCGGCAACCCTGCCCCTACCGCGATGCGCGTTACCGTCCCCACCGCACTGCCCATGGCGATGAGTCAAGACGGTGTTGTTACCACCGCCGACAATTGTAGGATCATCAATAATTCCTACGGAACCGTCCGTGTTGCAAATGTGACCATCACTGCTGCAGACCGATGGAGCCTGACCGCGTTCGGCGACAGGTCCTCTCTTGCCGGTGAGAAGGTGGACAGCAACAAGTTAGGTTTCGCCCTGACCCTCGGTGAAGGATCCCAGGTCGCCACCGATTCTGGCAACGCCTCCACCCAGACGCTTATTGCAACACCTGTGACCGGCTGCTACATGACCGGCGTGGGAGATCCCACCGGCAATACCGTGGCGGTCGATTACAGCGCCATCGTCACTCCGCTGTCCAACGCCATAACCAACGCAACCGTTGCCAGCGTCGTATTCGTCATCGAGTGGGACATCGTAGCCTAAGTAAGCAAATAACTGAAAAACGTGCGGGCGGCTTCATAAACGGAGCCGCCCGCGTCCGTAGAAAGGCAGGAACTATGAACCGAAAAACGATATCCACTCTTCTCGCCATCGTGCTTGCACTCTCCCTTGGTACGAGAGCCTTTGCCGCAGGCTCGGCTACGGCAACTGTTCCGGTCACGTTGACCGTTGCCAACGAGTACCGTGCCGTTAACGTCACCCTCCCCGCTTTTCTCCCGGTCCACGTTATCAACGGCATGGTGGTCGTAGCCAACAACGCTGGGATCATAAACAATTCTAAATCCGGATCCGTTCAGGTGACGGCGGTCTCCGTAACGGATGGCGCATACAAGGTCGGAAGCTACGACAGCTTTATCGGCTCCGGGACAATCGCGCTGAAAATCAATGGATGCGCCACAAGAGGAGCAGGCCAGATGGCGATTACCCCTGCTGCATTTCCCGTTATCACTGCCGGAAGCAGACTGCAGCTGGCCTACCATGCAAAAGTATCCGCAGATGCATCCAACTCTACCGATGTCAATGCCGCAAATGTGATGTTTACGATCTCCATTGTTGATTAAGGAGTTATTGTCATGACACGTTTCAAATCCAAAAGGCTTCTGTCATTGCTTCTGGTGTTAATGCTCGTGTTCTCCATGCTCATCGTATCCGCATCGGCAGAAGAACCGAATTCCTCAATAGAAGAAATCGAATCAACCGATGAATTACCTGAAACAGAAACCGAAGAAGAAACCCATATCCATACGGATACCGACGATGATACCCGTAGTTCTGAGTCCAATGGATCCGACATCATGGAAGAACATACCCTATCTCCTCTCGGGTAATCTCAGCAGGCTCCTCAATATTTAGCTCCTCACCGCCATTTCGGACATGCCGCTTTCTTGGATGATAAAAGCTCCCATCCGAAACCTGTCGCACGTCGAACAGATTAAAGCATGCGCTCAATGCGCGCCAGTCCTCCCTCGGACGGTCCTTAGCATCTCGAAGAAGAGCAATGATGTCCCCTTTAATACTGGTGTCCATCGAGAGCATATAGGTAAGCTTCTGTCGAGTAATGCGGATATAGGTCTGGTTTTTCTCATCTAACTGCTGAATATAGGATTCAATATCATCGAAGTTGTACTTAATATAGTTGAGCATTTTCAGTATCTGCGCCCATCCGTCTTCCCGCGAGACGATGCGCTTCGTCTGGATAGCAGCGGAGATAATGCTTTCTAACAGTACCGTATCACTCTGGATGTCCAGCACCACATTCAAAATCGGCCCCTTAAAGCGGTCTACACTGTCATCCACCTTGATTGGAAAGATCAGCTTGTCCACCACGTCCCGCACATAGCCGTACAGATGTCCGGCCAAAAGCTCTTCCGGTTTTGTGTTTTCTAGCACCTCAGCATAGTATTTTTTAATTTTAGCGTACATCATCTCTAGATTGGTTAACAGCTGCTGTGTACTTTCATAGGCATTCCGGATACAGATCAGGCCGTTGTCTGGCATGGTACGTACCTGCTGCAAATTGGAATAGGTATTCACCACATGCCCGGACTGATCCTCCATTTTTGCTATGTCCCGAAGAAAGCCGGTCAGCTTTTTGCCATATTGGGTAATGAAGATCAAATCGGAAGCGCCGTCCCCAGATTCATCTGCATCGATCCAGCCGCTGCGCAGGAACAGTCGGAGTGTAAAAGACAAATGGTCCTGCTCTGGATCACCGGACGGCTCCTCGTCGTAATCCTCCTCATCGGAAACATCCAGAGCATAGTTTTCCCGCTGAAAAGCCCTGCGTAGCTCAGCCAACAGGACGCTTCTGGGCAAGGCAATGCGTTTGGCTTGTTCTAGTATCGACTCCATGGCTAGCAGGACATGGATATAGTCCTCACAATGTTTGGATGTTAACGGGTTAAAGAAACGATAAGGGAAATCTTTTGGAAGCATGATGTGTATATCCTTCCCATATCATCAGGCCGTGGAAATATACGGGGGTCAAGTAAAGTCTACCACAATCATTTTGTTATCTCAATCTCAGGGAGAAGGGAAGTATCGATTCAGGATGTTTTATAGAAAATTCAGAAGGCACTGCAAGCAATGCCTGCGTTCTAGTATATGTGGATGCCTAATATCAGGGGAAGCGAATGTCCGACGTTGCCTATCTCAGAGCATGGAACAGTTATGAATACTACCTAAATCTGAAAGCGGGAGGGCTTGGAGCCATTGGCGGGAAAAGCAAGGCAATTGTTCTCGATCAAATCACAGCGCATATGTTGCGGCATACATACGCTTCCATACTATATGATGCTGGCGTAGATATAAAGTCTGCGCAACGCTTCCTCAGCCACAGCGACATAGAAACCACTTTGGAGATTTATACGCATTTGACAAAGCACAAGGAAGATGAGGCAGTTCAGTCGATCAACAAACACTTTGAAGAAAGGTTTATCAATAAAAATCCGAAGCAGCATGACGAGGATGATTGGGAGAGATGATTACCGGACTTCTACCGCGAGGGCGGAAAGCCGCCCTCCATCTACATTATCGGTTTACTTTACGTCCGAATATGATATAATAATATTAGCAATTTGCAGGCAAGGAGGCGCGTTATGCAAACCCAAAAATCAATACGGCAGAAAAAAGTCAATCATGCGTTAGGCATCGCTATGGTTGAAGGAAAACGGCCTTCTTCCACCGCTCTGAATCTATCTAAACGTTATGTTGCGGGAGAAATCACCGCGGCGCAGGCGAAACAGATATATTTGAAATCAGCCGGATTAGTGCCTTAAACAGGCACTTTTCTTTTATAAGGGGATACCATTATGCCAGACCCATATCTCTATCCAGAAACGAATATTCTGATAAACAAATTTAATATTAAGAATGCGGAGCGGCTTGTCGAGGTCGAAAACGATCTTGTATATATTAAACTGTTTGACGTGGACGAATTTTTAGATGGGTGTAAATTCAACGCGGCCACTTTGAAGGCGCTTCACCGCCATCTTTTTGAAGATATTTATACTTGGGCGGGCGAGTTCCGAACAATCAATATCCGTAAATATGAACGTGTCCTACCCGGCGCATCAGTAGACTACTACGATCACACCGCAATCAAAAAGGAACTTGACGCGGCAATGAAAGGCCTTGAGGCGATAGCCTGGCAAAAGATGTCCTTGCTTGAGCGGGTCTCGGCGTTTTCAAGGTTGTTCGCACGGATATGGAAGATACACCCATTCCGCGAGGGCAATACCCGTACGGTCACCACGTTTATGCTTGGCTATGCGAAGCAGCAACAAATCAATATGGATGGCAGCTTGCTTTCTAAATATAACGCTTATGTGCGCGACTCTCTTGTTATGGCGTCTATCGGTGAATACTCGGAGTATGACCATTTGGAGAAAATCATATTGGACGCAATGGGCGGCGTAGAAAACACACAAGAAAATATGGACGTTTCAGATAAGCAAGAAAAGTATACCCACATCAATGAGTATGATGTAAGTGAATACTACTACCGTCAATTTGATGCTGAGACGGATAAGTAAAGATTCAAAAGCGGTTTATTAAGCTTGAAAACAGCGATATTCTATACCCTGGCCCTTCTATAGAACAATAGGCAATAGATACATAAGAGGACGGAAGTCTACCGTTCAATATGGTATAATCAGGTATCAAAGCACGAAACATGTTATAATATAATACATATATGAGGAGGATTTTGCGTTATGACTGTTCAAAATCTTCCCAAGACAGGAGATATGCTGTTTTTGATGCAAAGGGAAGTGGTTGTGACCAAGGTCTATGCCGACTTCGGCTTATAAAAATACGCTATACGGAAGAATCCTTTGAGTTCTTTATAGATGCCTGCGCGGTGACCTCCGATCCGGATTACACAAACTCAATATATCTTCAAATTTCAAGAGAGACACACCGAAAAGTTGTATTACGGGAAAGCAAAGGCTTATTTGCCTCCGTCGAGGAAATACCTGCAGTGCTCGATCGTTCTGCGCTTCAAAGAGTGGTGCAGATATTGAAGCGTCATCGTGATGTCTTTTTTAGTAATGCTAGTAAGAATGATAAGTCCGTTTGGACATATAGGCCCGCCTCGGTAATTATTACGACTTTATGTGCTCAAATCGCTAAATCATGCATGCCGACTGGAGATATATTAGAATTACTTCACTCTACCGCTGAAGAACTTCGTGCACATTCTAAATTGCAAAAAGCAAATGATAGTCTTAGCTTTGAAATAGAACGCAAGCGAGCATTCATCCGCAAGAGTTCCGGTAAATGGAGTATCAAGAACCCTGTTAATCCGGATGACGATTTCACTGATTGCTGGACAGCCGAAAATGCTGAATGGTTTTTTAGATGGCTAGATGCAGTCATCCAAGATTTCTTCGTGCAACTAGAGCCCGATGAACAGCGGCATTTCGCCGCTCTGAAAAATGCTTTTGGCAAGAATTATGTTGAAGCTGTGATTCCTGAATCCCAAAGACCCGATATTCCGAATATTCAAATTGGAACGCAGCCTTATTTGGGAGAGCTTTATGCGCGACAGTGATCTCGCGATACAAATTGAGGCACTTTTGATGCAATATCCTAATTTGCGCGTTTCTAAAAATGGAAATGATACTATAATAGAAGGATGTTTCGTACTTGACGTTGAGGTAAAAGATGTCCCTTTATATGAAACATATGATATTAGAGTATTGATTTCCCCGGAATACCCTGACATTTTGCCTACACTATTTGAATTATCCCACAAGATACCGAGCGCATTTTGAATACGGCGCACAAGATTAGACAGTCGCGGCGGCGGGGTTGGACACTGACAGAATTAGCTGTAGTAATGTTGAGGTTAGCACTCCGCAAGGCGTGCCGCCGCCCATGTGAATGCTTACGGCTACTTCGGCGGCGTGGCGCGGATTCTGGTGCCAGATAACCTGAAAACTGGCGTCACCAAGAACACAAGAGCCGAAGTTGTGCTGAACAAGAGTTATCAGGAGATGGCAGAGCACTACGGTACGGCCATCATCCCGGCCCGTGTGCGTGCGCCCAAGGACAAGCCAACCGTGGAGGGCACCGTAGGGAATGTGTCCAGCTATATACTGGCCGCCATCCGTAATCAAAAGTTCTTCACCCTGCGGGAACTGAACGAGGTCATTCGGGAGAGGCTATATGCCTTTAACCACAAACCTTTTCAGAAAAAGGATGGCAGTCGGGCGACATGGTTTGCCGAGGAACGGGCCTCGCTTTTGCCACTGCCACACAACCCGTTTGAACTGGCCGAATGGAAATCGGCAACCGTCGCTTTCAACTACCACATTGGGGTGGACGAGCAATACTACTCTGTGCCGTTTGAGTATATCAGACGGAGGGTGGAGGTTCGTCTGACCCGTAGCGTGGTAGAGGTTTTCTTCGAAGGGAGCCGTATCTGTTCTCATGTCCGGCTGCATGGCCGCCGTGGACAGTACAGCACACAAGAAGCTCATATGCCTCCTAATCATCAACAATACCTTCAATGGAACGGTGAGCGCTTCAGCAAATGGGCAGCTAAGATCGGCCACAACACCGCCATGGTCGTAGAGTCCATTCTGGCCGGCCACAAGATAGAGCAGCAGGGTTACAGGGCTTGTATGGCGCTGCTGAAGCTCAGCGACCAATATAGTCCCCAACGGTTGGAATCAGCCTGTGCGAAGGCGCAGGACTACACGCCCCGCCCCAGCTACAAAGCCATTGCGACCATCCTCAAATCCGGACAGGACAGGATATCCAAGGAATCCGCTGCGTCTGTCACCTCCTCCGCGTTTGGCTTCACCCGTGGGGCCGACTATTACAAAGGAGGGGACGAGTGATGCTGCAAACCAACACAGTATCCAAGCTCCATGAGATGAAGCTCAGCGCCATGGCAACCTTCTTCCAAAAGCAATTGAACGACAGAACCATCGCCGAACTCAGTTTTGAGGACCGTTTTGGTATGTTGGTGGACGCGGAATGGACTTCCCGCAAAAACAACCGCCTTAAGCGCCTGATTCGCAAAGCGGATTTCACCTTTCCCGGCGCTTGCCTGGAGGACGTCGAATACCGCGACGATCGTAATCTGGACAAGGCACTCATCAATCGGCTTGGAACTTGCAACTATGTGGATGAATGCCACAACATCATCATCCTGGGCGCGACCGGCAGCGGCAAAACCTACCTAGCGAATGCCCTTGGCATCACGGCCAGCCGCAACTTCTACTCCGTGCGTTACGTCCGTCTTCCAGAACTTTTGACAGAGCTCGCCCTGGCCCGTGCCGAAGGGACCTACCGCAAGGTCATCAAGCAGTATAAGCAGGTCAAACTGCTGATTCTGGACGAGTGGCTACTCTACCCTCTGAAGGATGCTGAGGCCCGCGACCTGCTGGAGATTACCGAGTCCCGATATAAAAAGGCTTCAACCATTTTCTGTTCACAGTTTGAGGTAGGCGGCTGGCACCAGAAAATCGGAGAGCCTACGCTGGCTGACGCCATCTGCGACCGGATTGTCCACGATTCTTATACCATCGTGATTGGCGGGAAGGATTCCATGCGCAAACGCAAGGGACTGAAAAACGACGCCTAACGACGAAGGGGCTGGTCGGATGCTACGCATCCTGCTCGCCCATGCAACCCGGGCTTCGCCCCATTGAAGCCGCCTACGGCGGCATGAGTTTATCGCTTTCGTTTTCCAAGGAGAGTGATGCTTGTGCGACAAATAAAAAGAGCGACACCCGGCGGCGTCACTCTCCTTGCCAAACCTCGTAGGGCGCTCGGGTCGATCTCCACCGTTGCCCTATCCTCCCTGCGAATAAAAGCACTTTTAGTGTGCCATGCTGCACTTAAGCCGTCAATGTCCAATTCCGCCGCCGCGTCTGTCCAATACTAGCGCCGCAACTGTCCAGCCTCAGCGCCCTGGGGTGTCCAACGGCAGCGACATATTCAGGTGGCAGGATGAACAAAGGGGGCTGCACCCTTGCTGAAGCCATGGTGCAGCCCGATGTATTGTGGTAGAGGAGTATCGTGCAGAGTAGCACTCGATACTATTTCGACGATCGGATCAAACATCCGGCGCTAACACGGCGGTGAAAGGTTCGCCAAGGCGCGCTGACACTCTGCAGCCTTGATTGTCCTTCGCCGCGGTGTTACGGTAATAATATAGGGCAAGGCAGAACACATAGAATTTCAGTTCTACTAGAGCATGTTTCGCAAGCAACCTATATTAATATTTTCTACAGTTGCTCCAAGCTGTTGTGTTGCTTGTACTAAGTAAATTTTTTCACCAGAAAATACTTGGCCCATTCAACATCTGTGCTGATTGGACATCTCAGGAGAGCTGTTGTTCTCTGCATTAGAATGCCAATCGTGCCCATCATGCAAATTAGGGAAAAGAAACTGCTAAAACCAGCGGGATTAACGGGAACTGATCATTGAGATCGTAACATAGCTATGGTTGAACTTATGCAGACCATAGGCAATGGGGTGGTCATCCCTGGAATAGTAGGTGACTCCCATCGTTACTAACGGAATGCCGACCGATACCCCAATTTGCTCCGACTCAAGCTCCGTGCTTAACAGCGGGAGATACTCCATATTTCCATAGGCGTATTCTTCAGCGCAGTATTGAGTAATCACATCGTAAATGGGGATAGGCGCAGTCAGCTTTTTGGGGAGCGAGTGTTTTATATAGATGGGGTTCAGATAAAAATCACTGTGAATCGCAGGGTTGTTGTTCGCAAAAAACGCACAGGAATAGTAAATTACTTTGCCCTGAGCAGGCAGTTCCAGATATTTGTGCAAGCCTACGGGTACCGAAACTTCACAGGGCGCGCTGATTATCGGCTTGACCCGGTAGCCCTGCGCCTCGAGAAATTTATCAAATCCGAAAAATTGATCGATACGGTGCTTGGCGTTCAGAACGCTTCGGTGAAAATAATTGCCCGAGCCGTGTTTTTTGGTAATCAGCCCCTCGTCGCGCATCATTGCCAAGGCTTCGCGAACGCTTGTTGAACTAACGTTAAAGCGCTCGGCAATTTTGGATTCTGCTGGTAGTCGGTTTGTTTCAAACACCTCGGAGGTAAGCATCTTGATGATCTCGTCCTTAAGTTGCCGGCTTAGAAGGCGGTTTCTGTTTAACACGTATATCCTCATTTCATCATAACAGTTTATAGGCTAATTATAGCGTATATTCTTCTTTTTTCAAACTGATTTTTCCTAGTAAATGATAAAAAATCAAAGTATATTAAATATTTTGGAATTTTTCTTGCTTTTTTATAAAAAAGCACATATACTTGTTGTCATGTGAAGAGTTAATAGAATTTTCATTCCCTTAAATAATAGAATAAAGCTGGTGTTGCTATGACCGGAAAAGAGCTGATCCATTCTTCAATCATGAGGCGACTTCACGTTGCCCCCTGGACGTCATTTGCTGGAGGCACGCTGGCAAGCTGTATATGCCAGGGGGATATGCCCGTTGCTTTTGACCTGCAAGTTGAAGCATTTTAACAAACCATTGCCAGAGCTTTACTCTGGATTTCGTTTTATGCGCAGCCTGTCAGTATATGGGCGGTATGCGACATGAAGAAGGAGTTTGGTGAGAGAATCGATATTGTAGAATACAAGCACATGCCCCGGGAAGGAATAGCGCTGCAAAGCGATGCAGATAAAGACGCTGCCCTCACTCTACGTCAACAGCGAATTGACCTATCCGTCTATTATTCTCAGCCGTAAAGAGCTTGCTTTAAAAGTTCAGGAATACATCAAAAAATAAAAACTATGTTGGAAGGATTACGAGATGCTTAAAATTATCGCACTGGCGGGAAGCCCGCGAAAAGGGGCTACCGAATACATTGCTCAGCAGGCGCTCGACTATGTCAAGGAGGTCAATCCGGATATCCAGACCGAGCTGATTACCCTGCGCGGGAAAGATATCAAGCCATGCAATGGCTGCGGATACTGCAAGCGTAATAAGACCTGGTGCATCTTGAAAGACGATATGCAGGAGCTGTTCGATAAATTTATTGAAGCGGACGGATATGTCGTTGTTTCCCCGGTTTATATCATGGGTGCTACCCCCCAGTTGCACGCCTTCCTGTCTCGTATGCGCCCCGCTATGCATTGCTTCCCTGGCATGCTTCGCAGTAAGTTTGCAGCGCCGGTCACGGTGGGTGGAGCGCGAAATGGCGGCCAGGAAATGGCAAATCTCGATATTGTCAATATGCTGGTCTCACGTTCGATCAATATTGTGGCAAATGAAGCTGGTGGATTCATCGGCGGCAAAGTCTGGTCCAAGGACAACGGTGCTGAAGGCGCGGCAGAGGATGAAATTGGAATGAAAACGGTTCGCCAGCAATGCATGAAGCTTGCAGAGATCTCCATGATCTACAAGATGGGGAAAGAGGCCTACGAGAAAGAAAAGGCCGAAAGTGGAAATCAGTAACAAATGTAGCGCAGTATTCTCAAAACGGGCAAAAAAGAAAAAACGGACATGAAAGCCATCGGACGTTCTTCCTGGATGACGACATTTTTGCTGCTGGCAGGACTTGTGCGGGGAGTTGACGACTTCCGACGAAAAAATGGTAGCCGGTGAATAAACGCAATCAGGGAACTGATTCCGTGTGATGTGGGTCATGCCCAACCGAAGTCGTTGCTATTGCCTTGCAGTGGTCTGCAAGAAAGGACATACATGCCCAACCGAAGTCATTGCTGTTGACTTGCAGCTAGTCTGCAAGAAAGGACATAAAGGAACAACATAAGGAGGAAAAAAATGAAGAAAACGATTAGTATTATTCTGGTTCTCAGTCTGATCCTCACACTCGTAGCAGGATGCACCCAGCAGCCCTCGGACGCGCCCACAGAATCTGCAGCCCCTGCGGAATCTGTCGCTCCTGCAGGAACCCCCGCTCCTACGGCGGCCGAGAAGTACCGTGTAGCCATGGTCATCAACGGCCAAATCGATGACGGTGGTTGGAACCAGACCGCATACAAAGGACTTGTTCGCGCACAGTCAGAACTGGGTGTTGAAACCGCGTATAGCGATGGCGTTGAAACGGCTGACTTTGATACCGTTCTGCGTGATTATGCGGCACAGGGGTTTGATTTAATTATTCCCGTCGGCAACCAGTTCAATGATGCCGTAATGGCAGTTGCTCCTGATTTTCCTGATGTAATGTTTGGCGTGATGAACGGCAACAATTTCCTTGAGCCGAATGTCGCCGCGTATCGTTACAATACATGTGAGACGGGCTTTTTGCTTGGTGTGATCGCTGCGCTGTATTCCGAAGCTAATATTGTGGCCTATATTGGTGGTGCAACACAGCCGCATATCCAGGATGCACTTGAAGCTTTCGGCGTGGGTGCTAAATACGTAAATCCTGATATTCAGGTAGTTACCGGTTACACCACAGATCAGACCGACGTTGCTTCTGGTAAAGAGCTTGCGACTGCCTTCATTGAACAGGGTGTTGATGTTCTGGCAGCCAACTGTGGTAAAGCGATTATTGGCGCTATTCAGGCTTGCGAAGAAAAAGGTATTAAAGCGCTGGGTTGTATCGGCGATTATAACTCCACGGCTCCCGACACTGTAATGGTATCCGGCATCCAAGATAATGAAGGGCTGATCTTTGCCATGATTCAGTCCGCCGTTGAGGGCAAATTCACCGCGAGCCTGAATCTGTTCGGCATGGCGGACGGTGCGATTTATCTGAGCGATTGGCACGGCCATGATTCTAAACTGACAGCGGATGATCTCGCCATGATCCAGAAGGTGATTGATGGCATTAAGGATGGATCCTTGAAGGCCAACGGCATCTTGCCCAAGTCCGTGTACGAAACCAAATAATTTCCCAAGTTGAAGCGATGATGGGGACATGGGGCATGCACATGCTCCATGTCTCCGAAACATTCTGTCCTCGGAGAAAGATTTATGGAAAAAGTGATTCTGGAAATGCGTCAGATTACTAAAAGATTCGGCAGTCTGATTGCGAATGATGGTATTGATTTTGATTTACGCAAGGGAGAGGTTCATGCTCTGCTGGGCGAAAATGGTGCCGGCAAAACAACGCTCATGAACGTGTTGTTTGGAATCTACATCCCTGAAGAAGGAGAGATCCTTATTAATGAAAAGCCGTTTCGTCCAAATAATCCCAAGGACGCAATTTCACAGGGGATCGGAATGGTGCACCAACACTTCATGTTGATTCCCCCATTGACGGTACTTCAAAACATTGTATTGGGGCAGGGCTGTTCCCTTGCAAAGATGGACATGGACGCGCCTCGGCAAAAGGTCGAGCAGTTGTGCCGACAGTATAATTTCCAGGTGGATTTGGACGCAAAGGTAAAGAACATTTCAGTTGGCGCACAGCAGCGTGTCGAGTTGATCAAAACGCTGTATCGCGGCGCTGATATTCTGATTTTGGACGAGCCGACCGCAGTTCTGACGCCCACCGAGGTGGAAGAATTGTTTGTGATGCTGAGGAACTTTGTTAAGCAGGGAAAATCCATTATTCTGATTTCTCATAAACTGTGGGAGGTAAAGAAGCTTGCCGACCGTGTTACCGTGCTCAGAAATGGAAGGAATACCGGTACGGTTAACATGGCCGACGTCGGTGAAAAGGATCTCGCGGCTATGATGGTCGGCAAAGAGGTATCCCTAAAATACGAAAAAACTCCGTTGTTATACCAGCAGAATATTGCTGAAGTGCAGAATCTTCATGTAAAAGGGCATTCACTTGCATCGTCGCTAAAAGGCATTGGCTTCGAAGTACGCAAAGGAGAGATACTTGCCATAGCAGGGGTGGACGGAAATGGTCAGTCGGCTTTGGCGGAATCCTTGATGGGCTTGGTTCCCGTGCAGCAAGGAAAGGTCCTGTTTGACGGCATGGATATTACGAAAATGAAAACCCGTAAAAGGATCGAAAGCGGTATAGCCTATGTTCCGGAAGACCGCTCTACTCAGGGATTGATTAAGGAATTCACGGTCGGAGAGAATTTGATTCTGAATTGCTTCGACCGGCCTCCTTATACGGTAAACGGAATCTTCAACGGCAAAAAGATGCGGGAGAACGGCGTGGAAAAGGTCGAAGAATTCGACGTACGTCCGCGCAGATCGGAAGCTCCCGTGCGTTCTTTCTCCGGGGGGAATCAGCAGAAAGTGGTGTTGGCAAGGGAGTTTTCCAGCCATCCTAAGCTTGTAATTGCATCCCAGCCTACCCGAGGGCTTGATATCGGCGCCAGTGAATTTGTTCATAAGAAGCTGCTTCAGGCAAAGGCGGAAGGTATCGGGGTGCTGTTGATTTCCGCAGACCTTGACGAGATTCTCGCTGTAGCCGATCGCGTTTTAGTGATCAATGAAGGCAGAATTATGGGTGAGTTCACACCCGGAAAAATTGGATACGATGAAATTGGAATGATGATGGGTGGAGTTCAGCAGAACACCCTAGAAGGAGGTGTTCGCGCATGATGATATCCATCGGGAATAGAACGATATCGGCGGAGCGCCGCAAAAGCGGTAATATGTTGCTCAGAAACGCAATGGGGATCGTTCTTGCTTTAGTTCTGTCATTGTTGATAACGGTGTTGATTATTGTTGCATCTGGAAAAGATCCGGTGTTGGCCATGTCCAAACTCTTCAGCGGTGCTTTCGGAACCGAGTATAATTTTGGTGAAACGATTGTTAAAGCGATCCCGCTGATCTTAACTGGACTTGGATATACGATCTGCTATCGTACAGGCCTTTCTTCGATGGGTGGAGACGGTCAGGTAATGCTGGGCGGCCTGTTGGCGGCAGTTGCTGGGATCTATTTCACCGATCTTCCGAGCATTGCATTGATCCCGGTGACATTGATACTTGCGATGCTGGCAGGTGGGTTGTGGGCCGGAATTGTGGGATATCTCAAGGCAAAAATCGGCGTGTCGGAAGTTATCAGCACGATAATGATGAATTATATTGCGAAGTACCTTCTTGATTTTATGGTTGATGTTCCTATGCGCGAGCCTCCAGGATATTATCCTCAGTCTTCCCTGTTGCAGGAATCCTCCTGGTTCACGACTATCCTTAAAGGTACCCGAATCCATGCCGGTATATTTATCGCACTGGCGGCATTGGTGATTGTCTATATTATTCTATGGAAGTTACCCAGTGGGTTTCGGATGCGCGCGACGGGCTACAATCAAATTGCAGCCAAGACTGTCGGCATCCGCTGTGATCGCAGCTTGATTATGGCAATGGCGCTCTCAGGCGTGTTTGCCGGGCTTGCCGGTGGTGTGGAACTGCTGGCTGTGCATCATCGTCTTGTCAGTGGCTTTAACGGTTCTATCGGATATGACGGATTGGCAGTTGCCTTGTTAGGCGGCCTGCATCCGGCTGGTGTTGCGGTGGCAGGTGTGTTTTTTGCTGCGCTACGAGTTGGAGCAAGTACAATGCAGCGTGCCGTTCAGGTGCCTGCAGCACTGATCAGCGTAATACAGGGCTTGATCGTTTTGTTTGTGCTGATGCAAGTAATGTTGAGCAATTATGTAATTCGCATTTTTGGACCAAAGAAGAAGCTCGATAAGCTGCGGAAACCGGAGGTGGCCTGAAATGATTGATATTTTGTCCGGATTTCTTGAAGCAACGGTGCGTTCCAGCTGTCCAATTCTGCTGGCTGCATTGGGGGCGATGTTTGCATCCCGCAGCGGCATTATAAATTTTGCCATGGAGGGCATCATGGTGATGGGCGCCTTCTTTGGCGTCTACGGTTCTTATTTATTTGGCAGCCCCTGGATTGGCCTGGCAATGGGGATCGTTGCCGGCGTGATCGCCGCGCTTGTACTGGGATTTGTAAGCATTACGGCCAGGGTCAACCAGGTCGTTGCAGGAATCGGCATCAATTCCCTGTTCCTAGGGTTGACCAGCTATCTTCTCAAGATGATGTATGTAGAACCGCCGGCCAGTGTGGCAGCGTTTGACTATCTGCATATCGAAGGACTATCTAATATCCCTGTTCTTGGCGTTCTGTTTTCCCAGCAGTTATTAACTTATGTCGCTTTCCTTCTGGTTCCTGTCTGCGCATATATCATGAATTCGACCTCCTTCGGTATGTCTCTGCGTTCCGTGGGCGAGCAGCCACATGCGGCGGACAGCCTGGGAATCAACGTGAACCGGATGCGCTACATTGCCATCCTGATCTCCGGTGTTTTGGGCGGAGTGGCGGGTACCGCGCTGTCGTTAGGACAGCTTTCTATGTTCTCCGAAGGTATGATTGCTGGCCGCGGATATCTCGCTTGGAGCGCAGTTACCGTTGGAAAGTGGAGCCCTGTCGGTATCATGCTGGCGTCGTTGCTCTTCGGCGGTGCTTCTTCCGTGCAGGTGCGCCTACAAGCAATGGGAATAAACATACCGTATCACTTCTTCTCAATGTTACCGTATGTTATAACGATGATCGTTATGGTGAGCGTTGTTGGCAGAACAGAGGCTCCCAAAGCGATTGGCAAGCCGTTCCAAAAAGGAGAACGTTAGTATAGTTTAGATGATTTGCTAGGAGGCAATCATGGCAAAGATCAATGACTTACGTAGTTTTATGAAACTGCTCGAAGAGAAGGGACAACTCGTAACGATTCATAAGCCCGTAAGCCGGGAGCTGGAGATCGGGAGCGTGCTCGCCACGCTTGAAAGCGCGAACCTCGGCGCGGGATATATGACCAACG
>JBCFAY010000019.1:0-61737 GCA_038562375.1 Bacillota bacterium
CTCAACAGCAAGGACAACTGCTACAACGCCGAGATACTGCAAAAGAAGCTTGAGCGGATCGACGCGCATATCGCGGAATATCTTGCGAGGATGGACAAAGAGGACGGACGCGAACCGGATAAACCAGTCCAATACCATTTATGGACATAAGAGTGTTTGGGATCAGCTGCAATTGCTTAGCGATAGCAGCGTCAAAGGTTTTGATTTGGCTTTGCAATGCCCGGATGGAAGCGATGGATACAGCAAGTACCTGATTCACAGAATCGTTGACCGATAAAGGAAGCCGGTATGAGCTTTTTGCAGCCTGCTGAACCTTCTTTGCAACCGAGGCCGGGTCGCTGAATCGTTGCCGCCCTTTCTCGTGGATAAATGCTGTAAGCTCCTTAATGTCCATATAGCGTCATTTAAATATGGAGAAAAACAGTGCCATAATGTAAAACGGGTGCAACCCATGCGGGCGCGCATCACTTTATCATAAACCAGGAAGGTATTTATCGTAGGAACTTTTGAGGTTCGGATCATCGGGTATTTCGGAAGGGACGCCCCGACCCGCACGCACCCCCGCCATGAGCAAGCCGACGGTCTCCCTGGAGATTTCGGCTTCGTGGAGTGTGCCAATAATTTCACCCTCGTATAGGATCATAACTCGATCCGACAGCTCCAGTATTTCATCCAATTCCGTGGATACAAGCAACACCGCCGCGCCTTTCGTCCGTTCGTCCAAAATGCGGCTTTGGATATATTTCGTTGCACCGATATCGAGCCCTCTGCTAGGATGCATCGCTATCAACAGTTTCGGATTTCTCTCAATTTCACGCCCTACCACGAGTTTTTGCTGATTTCCGCCGGAGAGCTTCCCAGCCATTTCATCAATTGTGGGCGTTTTTACATTATATTTCTGGCATAATTCAACACAGTGGCTGTCCACCCATTTCCAATTCAGAAAACCTGATTTGGAATACGGTTTTTTGTAATAGCTCATCATGATTAGGTTTTCTTTCACGGACATATCTTTTGCCATGCCCATTTTGCATCGGTCCTCCGGTATATGGGATACGCAGTGTTGAAGTATCTCCCTCGACCCCATAAGCGTGGTATCCACGCCGTCTATAATGATTTTGCCGGATACGGCTTTCCGCAGCCCTGTTAAACATTCCACCAGCTCCGATTGACCATTGCCGTCCACCCCCGCAACGCCCAGTATCTCTCCTTCCCGGGCCTGAAAACAAACGTTTTTCAATGCTAGTAGTCCTTTGTTGTTCAACGCGTTCAGCCCTGAAACCTCTAGTACGACCTTGCCCGGCGAAACCAACTCCTTCTGCGTGGTCAGCGGGACGTCCTTTCCCACCATGAGACGGGCCAGTGTTTCTTTGTCCTTGATATCCGAGATATTGACCGTTGCTATCGACTTGCCCATGCGCAACACCGTGCAACGATCGCAGATTTCCATGACCTCCGCCAATTTGTGCGTGATAAAGATTACGGTATGGCCTTCCCCGGTCAATTGCCGAATCATCGCGAAAAGCTCCCGTACCTCCTGTGGCGTCAGTACAGCGGTTGGTTCGTCCAGTATCAGTAGATCCGCACCCCTGTAAAGGGTCTTGATGATCTCCAGGCGCTGCTGCTGCCCCACGGAAAGCTGCCAGACTTTTGCGAACGGATCGATCTTTATACCATATTTTTCAGCTATGGTCTGCACGTCTTTCGCCGTTTTATTCAGGTCCAGCACTGATTTATTGCTGTTCATCCCCAGAATAACATTTTCGATTACGGTCAACGCTGGGATCAGCATAAAGTGCTGATGCACCATGCCGATTCCCAATTCGATCGCCTCTTTCGGGTTTTTGATGTTTACAAGCCGGTCCCTGAGGTAAATCTCGCCCGCGTTCTGGCGATATAGTCCATAAAGGATATTCATCAACGTGCTTTTCCCGGCGCCGTTTTCCCCCAGCAAAGCATGGATTTCTCCTTTTTTCCACGCTTAGATTCACATTTTCATTGGCGGTGATCCCGGGGAAAGTCTTGGTTATATTTTTCACTTCCCAAAAATGCCATTATCAATTCCTCCAAATCTACTCTTTACAGTAGGGTTGGCCCAGTGCCGCCGGAGCGGCCGATTTCTTCACAAAGCCGCAGAGCGCCAATATGGTCAGGGCATAGGGCGCCATCAGCAGAAATTGGAACGGTATATCGGTGCCCGCTGCCTGCAGCCGGTACATAATCGCTTCACCTGCGCCAAAAACCAAGGAGGCTCCCACGACGCCCAACGGATTGAAATTCCCAAAAATTACTGCGGCTACCGCCATGAATCCCCGCCCAGCCACCATGTTTTCTGTAAAAAAGCTCAGGGAGCCCAGGGATATAAAGCATCCTGCGAACCCGGCCATAAGTCCGCTGTAGAGAATCGCTCCATAGCGGACTTTGTAGACGTTGATCCCCAATGTGTCGCAAGCCTTATGGTGTTCACCCACGCCCCGTATTTTCAATCCCAAATTGGTTTTGAACATTACAAACCAAGCGATCGGGGCCAAAAGCAAAATGATATAAACCGGCAGAGGCTGGTTGAAAATTGCTTCGCCGATGACGGGGATCTGGCTCAAGCCAGGAATTTGGATCGGCTTGAAGGAATCGATTTTAGGCGGCGACATATTCAGCCCGAAAATGACCCGGGACAGAGTGGTGGTCAAGCCTAGGCCCAAGGTGTTGATCGCCGTGCCCACCACAGTTTGATCCGCGCGAACGTGAACGGTAAAATAAGCGAAAATTAACGCCAACACCATTGCGGAAACCATAGCCAGTATCACGCCAACCCATACGCTGCCGGAGATATAGGAACCGACCACTCCCATCAGAGCGCCCGTTAGCATCATCCCCTCCGCGCCGATGTTCACTATACCAGATTTTGCACTGAACACGAGGCCCATGGCGCATATCATGATTGCCGTGGCGGCGCGGATATCCGTCGCAAGAAAATTGGTAATTTCCGTAATCATGATCTCACTTCCTTTTCAGCGTGTATTTGGTTGCGTAACCAGTGATAGAAAATGTTCAACATCTCGCGCCCGATCACGAACAGTATGACCAGCGACTGAATGATCTGCACGATGGACACGGGTACCTCCGTCGCCATAAGCATTTTGCTGGAGCCGCTTCTGAGAAGCCCGAATAGAATCCCGGAAAAAAGAATGCCGAGTGGGCTGTTATTCCCTAAAAGGGCGACGGCGATACCGTCAAAACCGTAATTCGGGGAGAAATCCTGGAAAAGACGCAGTTGTACGCCTAAGATCTCGGTGCTCCCGGCAATTCCGGCAAAGCAGCCTGCGATAAACATCGCAAGCAGCACGCTTCTTTTTGTGTTGATCCCAGAGTATTGCGCCGCGCAGCGATTCAGTCCCACCAGGCGCAATTCGTAGCCCTTCGTCGTTTTCCACAGGAAAATATAATAGAAAAGAATGCACAGCAGCGCCAGTATCAGCCCCGCGTGCAGCCGTGTCCCGGATAAAATCCGGGGCAACTGGGCGGATAGTGCCACCGCCTCAGATTGCGGGATACTGCCTCCGGGCTCCTTCAAAGGCCCGGTCACGAAATAGCTGATAAGCCGTATGGCCATGTAATTGAGCATGATCCCCGTGATCAGCTCACTAGCGCCGAAACGATTTTTTAGCCATCCCGTAAAAAGGCCGAGTAGCCCGCCTCCGATCGCACCCGCCAAAAGGGTTAGGGGTAGATGTAGTACGGCGGGCAGCCCTGCAAGGCTGATCCCCACGAATGTTGCAAACAAGCCCCCTAAATATACCTGGCCTTCCGCGCCTAGGTTGATCAAGCCGCAGCGCTTGCCGATGGCAAAGCTCAGACCAGTAAAAATCAAGGGAATCGCTTTTACAAGCGTTTCTGCAACCGCATTTACGCTGCCCAGCGATCCCTGTAACATGCTCTTATACGCCAAAACCCAATCAAACCCCAGAATCGCCATAAAAATCGCGCAGATCCCCAACGCGAACGCAAAAGAGACGATCGGATAACAAAGGACTTGGAGTTTTCCCAGCGCTTTAGCGGCTCCTGTTTTTACCTTCATGCATAGGCCTCCTCGTAATTGACCATTACTTTAGATTGTTTCCTTATGAAACAGCTGCGTTTGACCGGCTCATTTTCAAATATACGGAATGTTGGGGCGCTCCAAAAAACCTCCGCGCGTGTCCGACCAGGCCAGGCGATGTGTCCATAGATAAAGTAGTCGTGGATGAAGTAGTCGTTTGCTGCCCTGGGCTTATGCAAAATTCTGCTGACCTGTTCCTTTATGTCCTTCCAGTTTATCATATTTCGACGGCTTTTCTAAGACTTTGGAGTTCAGGTCAGCAGAACTTTAAAGCATCTTTCAGGTAGAAAATGTGCGGACACATGCCTTTGATGTAAGACAGGCTGTCTTAATCGGCAGCCTGTCTCGTATGATTTTAGGGTAAAATCATAGCTCGTCTAAGGCAGAATCATGGTCGAATGACCCGTATTATTGGTAATCCTCCATTTTAATCGTTCCGTTCGCCATTTGCTTCTGGATGTTCTCCAACTTCTCGATTATCTCCTTAGGAACCTTTTCCTCAAAGCCATGCCAGGGGGAGAGGTATACGGCGCCTTCCGCAACCGACAGGTTCATAAATTCCGGTTTCAGCGTGCCCTGAAGATATTTTTCCACGACGTCCGTCATCATGACTTTGCCGTCTTTGATGACGCTGTTGATCACGGTATCCGGAGCAAATTCGTTTTGATCGGTATTGCTACCGATGGCGATCGCGCCGTTTTCGTCGCAGGCCTCGATGCATCCCAGCCCGGACTGGCCCGCGTTGGCGAACAGAACATCCACCCCGTTGTTGATAAACGCTTTCGCCGTCTCTTTCATTTTGGCCGAATCCACATAGGAGCCGGTGTACGTACTGAATGTTTTTACATCGGGGTTCGCATATTTCGCACCGGCCAGAAAACCGTTGACGGAGGCGATGATCGGAGGGCTTTCCTGCCCACCGATCACGGCGACAGCGTTCTTTTCCGTGACTAACCCTGCGATGCAGCCCGCCAAAAAGCCCTGGGCAAAGTTATCGATATTTACCGCGGTTACATTCGGTTCCTGTCCGACGGTCACGCTGGTATTCACAAAAGTCAAATCGGGATACGCAAGGGCCACTTTGGTAATGGTATCATAGAATTGTGAGCCATGGCCTATGATGAAATTGTATCCTTCATTGATATAGGAATAGATGACTTCCTCGATTTCAGACTGATCGATGCCTTCTCGATATTTTACGTCAAACCCATACTTTTTCTGAACTTCCAACAGCCCTGCATATGCGGTGGCGTTCCAACCCGCATCGTTTAGAGCGCCCTGCATCAGCAATACGATGCGAGGCTCCGCTTTATCCGATGCTGGAACCTCGGAGGACGCTGGAACCTCGGAGGATGATGCTGGGACCCCTGAGGATGATGCTGGAACTTCCGGCGTTCTCGCGCACCCCGTTACAGAAAGGATTAAAGCGAGCACGCAAATCAAGGATACGATTTTTTTCCGGATCATCATAATGTGCCTCCTTGCTAGTATTTTATTGGGAATTATTAATTAGTTAGCATATTACCACAACATCATTATTTTTATTTTGCAATAATTGTTTACAGAGTTCCGCCGCTTGCGAAGCCGTCCGCGCATAGCCGTCGGCACCGATCTTCCTAGCCCATTCGGGTGTGATGGGGCCGCCACCCACAATGACTTTGTATTGATCGCGGATGCCTTCTTTTTTTAGCGCCTTGATCAACTCTTCCTGATAGTAGGAGGAGGTCGTCAACAACGTAGATACGCCGATTATTTTTGCGTTTACCCTTTTGGCTTCCGAAATGAATTCGGATACCGAGGTATCCGTTCCTAGGTTGACAACCTGAAAACCGCCGATGGACAATTGCGTATCCAGCAGATTTAAGCCGATGTCATGCAGATCGCCCTGGGCGCAACCGATCACTATCGTGTCGTTTTTCAAAGCACCGCCTTTTTGCATATAAGGATTTACCGTATCGAGCAGCGCGTGCATAGCTTCGCCGCCAAGCATCAGTTCCGGCAGGAAAGCCTCCATATTGTTGAAAGCCTCACCCAACTGTTCCATCCCTGCGATGCCGCCATTGATGATCGCTTGCGGTTCTATTCCTTCTTGAACGGCCTTTTCTGCCAATTCCACGGCGAGGATATCATCGCCGTCATAAATGGCTTGTGCGATCTCTTGTAGAATTTGACTCATACACCCCTCCAATAGATTAAATATTTAAACCCCGGTTTCTTAAATCTTCGCGAACCCTTTTTTCTATATCAGCCCATTCCTGGGTTGGTTTTAGGGTCTTCATATCGTAGCAATCGTAGAAGCTCTTGCCTTTTGGTTGGTTTTCCACAGTGGCCTCGTATTTCGAGAGGCAATATTCTGTCAATTCCAGGCCCTTATCCAAACTCATTCCAGCTGCCGCCTTGATAACATCAGCGCTAAAAATCGCTTCCAGTGGGCTAAGGTAATTGCGCATCGTACCGCCCGCGGATCTTGGGCCGATCGTATACTCCATGCCAGAAACGCAGGTGGCGATCAAACCTCCCGCGTTGGTATACAGTATATCCTCCGTGCAGGGCCCGGCACTTTGATTGATAATTTTGTCTACGATCATATGGGAATTCCGGCTGGTAGCCTGCAGGGACATGCTCATCGCCCACAACCCCGGGCGGCTACAGGAGGTATTTAGGCGAACGTCGTAGATCGCGCTACCGGATACGTCCGATCCGAACAAAGCAAACTGAATGATATCCGACGCGATGTTGGCAATTACCGAACCCTCCGGCGGGCCGCTGTATCCGCCGATCATGGAAGGGCAGCCCGATCGAAGTATTCCACCAAAGGCGGCAGTTGTCAACGCCTTGTTAAAATTGACGTAGTTAGTTTTCAGCTCTGCGGGCTGAAGCGCGATTCCCATCATGGGATTGTTGGGATGATAGGCTGCAGCGAATCCGCACATAAAGCCGTATTCTGTCACGGACGAAGACATCCCCATCTGGGAAATCCCGGGACGCCCCGCCCGCCACACAGCCTCTTCCCGTAGCCTGGCCTCCTGGATTCCCGCGGCAGTTTCAAAAGGTGTACCCGAAAATGTGGGATATCCATATACGGTATCTATGGATGGCCCCTGTAGGATATCTATGGACTTGCTTGCGATCAACCCTTCTACCAAAGGAACGTATATTTCTTCATCGATTTGGATTGATAATGAAGCGCAGTACAGGGGTTTTGTCGTATCCTCTGGCCTGCGGGCCTTCAATAATACCCTGTCTATCCCAAAACCCAGTTCCAGCTCCTCGGGAGCCTCTTTGAGCGCTTGAAGCAACTCACCTTTTGAAAAACGTAGTATCGTTTCCGTATCCGTGCAAAAAACGCCCAACACCTCCGCTAACTCTAAACCCGCTTGGAAAAACCGGTCCGCCAACTCCATATCTTGGTTCACGCAAACAGCTGGGTTATAGGTCTTGCCGAGCTCGTATTTTTTTAACAGCCCTCTTATGGTATGTGGCAACACTTTATTGTCCCAGTCCTTCGCTGTACAGCTTTCTCCTTCTCGAATGCGGGATAGCGTTTCAACGATTTTCTTTACGGAAGCCATATGATTCCCCCTTTAATGATTTGCTTTTTTATATTTGTTGAATATATCGAAAATCTGTTCATATGTACGATTTGTTTGTACGTACAACTTAATATATCTCTTCGTTTTTGTCAATAGTTTTTTTGATAATTATGTGTTATGCTATATCCCAGTTAAGCGAAGCTTGTTTTCGGCAAACAAGGGATTGATCGCTTTCAATGCAGGGCTTTCCTCGCCGCCCCTTATCGTGTTTTACTAATTGACCAATGATGTAATAATATTAAATGCAATAATGTCTTAACGGAGGAATTAATATGGGGAACATATCGATGCAGGAAAGAATTTTAGACGCGGCTCTTGAGGTCGTTGCAAAATATACCATTAACGGAACGAGGATGCATTTAATCGCCAAAGAGGCTGAACTTTTGACATCTAATATCCAGTATTATTTTCGTACCAAGGAAGCCCTTCTACTGGCGTTAAACCAGAAAATCCTATCCGAATTCGCCGAAGAAAGAAAAATAATGAGGGAGCAAGCTCCCGCCAGCTTTTTAGACAAGCTCAAGATTTTTTTTACGCAGAAAAAAAACATTATTTTAAACAAACGAAAGCAGGATAACACTCATTTTGATTTTTGGATACAAGGCCTAAAACATAAAACTATCGGGGATTATTTTTACCAGTCCCAGGATGGCTGGCGCAAGGCTATCGCGGATACGATCGCGGAATATCTCCCAGAATCGGATCCACAAATGCGTAAATATATCTCTTTGATCATGCTGTCCATGATGCAGGGCGCGTCCTTGCAGTACAACATCAGAGAAGGCTTCTTTGACTTGGATGTGTATTTTGAATTGTGTTTTAAAATGGTATTGGCCGTCTTGGAAACGCAGCCTTCCTGCACGCCTTCCAAGACTATTCCTACGGACGCATAGAATCATAGCGCATTCATTCGATCTAAACTACGCTTGAGATACTCATTGTGCCTACGCTCTTGTCACCTCGCAGCACGGTGATACGGTCTGAATACTCAATAACACAGCGGCACGTGGGCGTCATCCGAATAGCATCTGCATTCGATTATCGCGCGTCTTTAACGTAGAACTGCCCCTGGGCTCTGGGCACAAAGGATCTTCTCCTTATTAAAACCAGCGCAAGCATGGTGATGACATACGGCAGCATCAAATACAGATGATAGGGCAGATTCGTGCCCATCGCCTGCAGCCGCAGCTGGAGGGCGTCTACGAAGCCGAAGAGCAGGCACGCAAACATCGTGCCGACGGGATTGTATCTTCCGAAGATGACGGCGGAAAATGCGATAAACCCCCGGCCCGCCACCATGTTTTCCTGAAAATAGCCCAGCCCTCCGATTGTGATGGACGCGCCCGCAATCGCAGCGGCTGCACTGCAGATTACTACGGAGATATAGCGGTTCAGATGGACGTTGACACCCAGCGTCGCCGCCGCGCGCGGATGGTCGCCCAGCGCGCGAAGCTTGAGACCCCAGCGCGTATATTGCAGCACGATTGCCGTGACCGGCACAAGCAACAGCGCAAAATAAAAGAAGAGGCTGTGACCGAAGAGCGTCGAAACGTTCGCTACCTGTATAGTCTCGGTGCTCAGTCCGAACATGTATTTGTACAGCGTTGACGTAATGCCGAGCCCCGCCATGTTAAAGCCAAGGCAGGTAACGATCTGATTGCAGCCGAGCGTTACCGTACAATAGGAATAGAGCAGCCCCATCAGCACGCCTACTATTATCGCCGCGAAGATACCCCAGGCAGCCAGTCCGGTATAGTAGGTGACCGCGAATCCCGTATAACAGCCGACGAGCATCATGCCCTCCAATGCGAAATTAACAACTCCCGTCTGTTCGCTGTAGATGTCTCCAATCGCCGCAATCAGCAAAGGCGTTGTCATACGAACCACGGCGGCCAAGAACGCGGTGGAAAACATTATTTCCAGTATCCGCATCAGCTGTTCCTCCTTTTAGGCTGGATATAGCGTTTCCTGATCTGAGTCATCATCAGTATACTGATGATCGCAAAGCCATTAATGATAGAAATAGCGCTCACTGGTATACCCATAGTGATCTGAATGGCCTCGCCTCCGCTTTTGAGTATGCCGAAAAAAAACGCGGTAAAGAGCACGCCGACAGGATTTAATCCTCCAAGCAGCGCGACGGGGATTCCCTCATACCCATAATTCAACATGAAGTTGCTCAGCAGCCGATGCTGCAGGCCCAAAATTGCAGTGCTTCCGGCAAGGCCTCCTATTGCGCCACTCATGAACATGGTCCAGAGGAGAATTTTGTTCACCTTCATGCCGCCATAAACGGACGCCTGCAGGTTGAAGCCAATGCTCCGAATCTTGTAACCGGTACTGGATCGAAACAGCACAAACCAGAGTATGACTGCGATCACCAGAACAAAATAAACTCCGATGTGCAAATATGATTTCTCGCCGGTCATCGGCAACCATGCCTGTTCCGGCAGCATATTTGAACGCGGCTGATCCTGTCCCGGCATCTTTAAAAAGCTGTTTACCGCCACGCCGACAATATAAATCGCAATATAATTGAGCAGCATGGTGGTCAACACTTCGCTCAATCCACGCTTGACTTTTAATATCGCTGGAATAAGTGCATACGCGCCGGAAAAAAGCATTCCCACGGCGAGCGACAGCGGAAGGAGCAGTCCTCCGGGCAGCTGCGGGAAGAACAGCGCCGTCATCGACGAGAACAGCGCGGCAATATAGATCTGCCCCTCGACGCCGATATTGAAGATCCCTGCGCGATACGCAAGCGTCACGCCGAGGCCGGCAAACGCAAGCGGAACCGCCTTAAGCAGTGTAAAGCTCCATTGTGCCGCGCCGCCGAGCGCGCCTGAAAACATCGCAGAGTACGCGGCGATCGGATCCACGCCCAGCAGTGCCATAATCACCGCGGTCATTAACAGACCTGCGACAATGCCAAGGCATGATGAAAGAACCTCGTCGAGCGATTTCCACTGAAATCCTTTTATAAGAGCATGAAGCGTTTTTCTCTCAGGCATAGCTACACCTTCCGTCATCAGCTGCATACGCTCCCGCCATCATCAACCCAAGCTGCTCTATATCCAAGTCCTTGCGCTGCATGGGACCGTATTGCCTGCCGGCATAGAGCACAATAATCCGATCGCTCATCTTGAGTATTTCATCCAGTTCGGTAGAAATGTAGAGGATGCCGCATCCCCTCTCGCGCTCCATTAAAAGAAGCTGCTGCACGTATTCTGTAGCCGCAAAATCCAAGCCTCTTGTCGGCTGCGCAGCGATATATACTTTGGGATGCTTATCGATTTCACGGCCAAGGATGATCTTTTGCTGATTCCCCCCCGATAGCAGTCGGGCAGGTGTTTTTGCATTTGGCGTCCGCACATCGTATTTATTGATTAAGTTATCCGCGTATTCCGAAATCGCATCGCGCTGCAGCACGCCGTGTTTTGTAAAAGGCGCCTTGTCCTGATTGCCCAAGATGGCGTTTTCCCGGACGGAAAAATCCAGCACCAGGCCGACCCTGTGCCGGTCTTCCGGGATATGCGTCAGCCCGCGCTCGTAGAGCCGGTAAACCGGCATGCCGGTTACGCTCTCGCCGCCTAGCCTGATCTCGCCCGCGGTCGGCTTTCTTAGACCGGAGAGCACATCGGCAAGCTCGGTTTGACCATTCCCGGAAACGCCTGCAACGCCGAGGATTTCGCCAGCCTTTAGTTCAAAGCAAACGTTTTCCAGCGCCAAAATCCCCTTATCGTTCCTGCAGCAAAGGCGATTCACGGCCAGGAGGGTTTTGTCAGCCGCGTCGCTATTTTTGCGTTCATGGGGCAAAATCTCGCGGTTTACCATGAGCTTTGCAAGAGTTGACGTATCGGTCTCAGCGGTTTGCAGAGTACCTACCACACGCCCCGATCGCAGCACCGAAATGGAATCGGTAATCTGCATCACCTCGTTGAGCTTGTGCGTGATAAGGATAACGCTGTGACCGTCTTTGCGGAGCCTGTCTAAGATCTTGAACAAGTCGCGGATTTCCTGTGGCGTCAGCACCGCCGTTGGCTCATCCAATATCAGAAGTTCCGCCTTGCGATAAAGCGTCTTGATGATCTCCACACGCTGCTGGACGCCTACAGGAAGCTGCCAGATCTGCGCGTTCAAATCCACTTCAAGCCCATATTGGTCGATCAGTTGTTTCAGTTTTTTCGCGATTCTTTTACGGTTTAAGAACGGATTCCTGCCCTCAGAAATGCCCAAGATAATATTCTCAAGCACACTCAGGTTTTGTACAAGCATAAAGTGCTGATGTACCATCCCGATGCCCAGCGCAATCGCATCCGCGCTGTTAGAGATCTCCACGTGCTCGCCATTCCACAAGAAGCGGCCTTTGTCCGGCGTATACATCCCGTAAAGGCAGTTCATCAACGTCGTTTTTCCCGCGCCGTTCTCGCCCAGCAAGGCATGAATTTCGCCTTTTTTCACGTCGATGCAAACATCTTCGTTTGCAGCTACGCCGGGAAAATACTTGCAGATGCCGCAAATGCTCAACCGAGTGTCCATGCCGTATTCCTTTCCAAGCCGTCGCGAAGGATGTAGTGTAGCGGCCGTCGCCGACCGCTACGCCATCTTCATTTTTCTATGCGCACCATTTATGAGGCGAAATTCAAAAGCTCGATCTCTCCTGCGCGGATCTTGCCCTCCAGCTCCTCAGCAAGCGTTTTCTGTTCCTCTGTTATAGCATTGCCGAACACGCCAAACCCCATTGCACCGTCATTAATGCCAAATGCATAAACCTTACCTTGAAATCTCCCTTCATATACCTCTCTGATAGCAGCAAACGTTGCTTTAGCTATATCCTCAATGCCGCACCAAAGCAGAGTATCTGGATCTTCAGCCATCAAATCGGTAAGGGTATGCATCATTTTTTTACCCGCACCCCGGACAGCCTCGAGCATGGCGTCCTGACCCGTGCTCATATCCGTAACAATTAGATCGCAGCCGTCCGCGAGCAGCGCAAGCACCGCTTCTTTAGCTTTATTTACATCATTGTAATCACCGGTGTAAACATTGACGATTTCCACTTTATCGTTATATTTCAGCGCACTCAACTTGAAATTCTCAAAATCGGATTTCACCGTTGCGTTTTCAAAAGCGCTAACCATGCCGATCTTGCTGATTCCTTCTGTCGTTCCCGCCACAGCGCCCATCACGTACGTGCCCTCTCCATATGCGAACTGCACCGCAGCAAGGTTGGTACCATTAAATGCGCTACCGCCATAATTTATAAACTTCACATCCGGGAACTCCGCCGCCACTTCGGTTAATGCATCGCCAAAGGCATAGCCATGACCGATGAGTACATTGTAGCCCTGCATCGCATATTGCCGCAAAAGCTGCGCCATATCATTGGCCGTGACGTTGTCGGTGTATGTAATTTCGGCTCCATATTCTGCTTGCGCCATTTGCAGCCCTTCGTAAGCGAAAATGTTCCAGCCGCCATCGTTCATCGGCCCTTCCATCAGTGTCGCTATCTTTAATTTAACTCCTTCTTGTTTGGGTTGTTCCGTGGCTTCCCCGGCAGATTCCGGTGCTTCGGATGGTTGCTTATCGGGTTCGGTCGCCGATTGTTGCGCGCAGCCTGCCAATGTAAGGATCATCAGCGCCGCAAGCATCAGGGATGTTACCTTCATCCAACTGCCTCTCATGTTGTTCCTCCTTCAAATTCAATGGATTTTTTTCCATTGCAAATACGCGCGAGGCCCAAGGAAAACCTTCCGACGCGCGACTTGCAAAATTGATGATCGCAAAAACGTTCCTTTTTACCCGCGGAAGGAATACCGCTTTAGACCCAGGATCTCCAGTTCTTCCCAAACGCTCGCCACAAGCTCCCGATATTCCTCGCACGGTTCGAGCGTTTCAAGGTTATAAAGTTCCTGGAAGGTCTTTCCTTTTGGCGCCTGTTTCGCCATGAGACGATCCTCATATTTTTCGAGAATCTTCAAAGAGATGTCGTTCGCCTGTTTTCTTGTCAGCTTCGTTGCGGCATATCCGACTTCGCCCATAAACTGCGGCTCCATCGGCGTGCAGTAGTTGAGTGTGACCCCCTGATTCGGCGCGACACCAAACGTATGTCCGCCGTTTACCACAAGGCCGACCGTACACGCCGCGATCTCGTAGAGGATCATATCGGTACAGGGCCCTGCGGTTGCGATATACACGCCCCACATATCCGGCACATGTGTATATTTATTAAATGCTGCCGTGATGAGATTGCTGCCCCACATCGCTTTTCCGCTAGTCTGGTTCGGATAGATGCTGTCCATAACAGAGGTCGACATGATATTTGCCTGATAAATTGTCACTGCCGCAAACGCTTCAGCCATTCCTCCGATTGCCGCACCTTCGGCGCCTCCGTTAACACCTCCCATATAGCCGCCCGCGCCGGAGCTGATATTGATGCCATACTGTAAATACTGTGCGATGCGATTGAGATCTTCATAAGTGGTTTTAAGCGCAGGCTTGATATAAACATTGGCATGGTCGCTCTTGCGGTAACCGCAGTCTTCCCTGTTGGTAGCAATGTCTGTAATTGCACTCACACCGTCTTTTCCCTTCACAGGCATTCCGGGACGACCGGCGTCCCGAGAGGCCTTCCGGAACAGTGCGATATTGTCCATACAGGCCTGGATTTCAAAAGGAGTGCCTGCTTTCACCAGCCTTCCCCGGAACTGATAGGGCGGTACCGGTTCGATATAATCGATCATCGGGTTTAACGCATAACCAAGATACAATTGATACCGTGCGTCATTTGTCATTGGGTTGCCCACGCCGCCGCATACCACGGGAAGGCTCGGATCCTCGAGATCCCTATGATTGACAAAGACCTTCTCCCTGCCTTCTCCGAGCGTCACGCAACAAGGCGCGCGGTGCAGCGCTTCGAAAACTTCCTCCTCCGTCACTCGAATGATCTTTCCGGTATCCATATTGTACATACCGATTTCCAGAAAAAGTTCAAGGCCAGCCTGAAATACCCGTTCGAGCATCCCGTCTTCATGATCCGCAATGTGCGCAGGGTCATAATGTATATCATACTTTTTAATCAACTTCTTAGTCGCACCGAAGAGCCTCAAATCAAATTCCTTACCGGTATATGAAGGGCCGGTTTCTCCCCTGCTGATCAGCTCCCAGAATCTCGCAGTCATTGCCGCATCCCTCCGATTTGATCATTTTCCATCAGATTCCGGCAAGTGCGCGCCGCTTCAAACGCATCCCGACCGCCATAAATACAATGGCCTAGTCTTTCCACCAACTCCTGATTCATAGAACCGCCGCCTACCACGATTTTGAAGCTTTTATGTAAATCCCGGTCCGTAAACATATCCAGCGTATCCTGCATGCTGGGTATTGTGGTTGTCATGCATGAGGAAAGCGCGATGATATCCGGTTTTTCCTGCATTGCCGCATTAAAGAATTGCTCAGTGGAAACATCCGTGCCTAAATCTATAACTTGAAAGCCTGAGGCAGAAAGCATTGTTTTAACCATGTTTTTGCCAATATCATGAATATCGCCCTTGACTGTCCCCAGTAGTACCTTCCCCAATGACGCATTCCCTGCGCCTTTTGACTCGAGGAGCGGACGCAGTAACCCCATGCAGGATTCCATCACGTCGCCAGCCATCATCATATCCGGCAAAAAAAGCTCTCCTCTTGAGAATTGCTCTCCGATCTCAGTAAGCTGTTCAGAAAGGAATTGCACCAAAGCGGTGGGTTCCTCCTCCTGCTTCAATGCCTGCTGCAGTCCGTGAAGAGCAGCTTCTGGCTCGTATTCCCAGAATGCCTGCCGAATGCCCGCATAAAGTTCCTTCATAACTTTTCCTTCCTTAATAAATGACAATGAACTAATGAAATGCAAATAAAGTATTTTGATTGTTTTTATGATATCAGTGAAAACGTGTTCTGTCAATAATATTTTTACACATTGTATTGTTTTGTAAAAAATCAAGAATTGATTTGTTGCGAATAATATCCTATGCTAAAGAAGGAATAAAACAAATGAGGATTGCTGTATTTATGGAGATTGTAAATATCATACGCCAGCATTACCAGGAATTGAGCAATGGCAAGCGCGCCGTAGCCGACTATATTTGTGCAAATAAACATACCTGCGCTTATTGCAGCGCCACGGAGCTTGCGCAGCAAGTTGGGGTAAGCAACGCGCAGATCGTGAAATTTGTCAAGAGCATCGGTCTTTCAAATTATAAGCAGATGCAGAGCTATATCCGCGAAGAAGTTGAGAAACTTGAAGATATGTCCGCCGCACGGACTCTCGAGGAATGGGGACAGTATGAGACTGGAAATCTGCGGACTGATTGCATGAAAATCGCCCTACAGGATTGCACGAATATTGAAAATAGCATTAATGCATTATCCTTTGACGAGTTTAATGAAGCGGCGAGGTTGATCGCTCATGCACGGCAAGTGGCCTTTGTAGGATTTCGAAGCACAGCGGGGTGCAACAATCATCCTGCCGTTTATATTGGTGAAATGCGGCCAAACGTCTTCAACGTATATCCCGCCATGGGCAACGGGGGTGATATGCTCAAATGGTGGGAAAGCGAAGATGTCGTTGTAGGTGTAAACACCTATACATACGGTTCGGATTTTATTCTGGATATGATGGAAATCGCAATGAGCAGGGGGTGCAAGACGATTCTCTTCACGGATTCTGAAACCTATGTCAAAACGAAAGTTGTCAATTATAATTATATCTTTCAATATACTACAACGAATGCTCTGGTATCATACACCTCATTGATGGCGCTGTTTAATGTGCTGGAGTATCTGGTGGCACGTCATATCGGGCCTTCCGCCGCAAAAAATATTCTCCAGACCGAACGCTTACTCAAAGGGCAGCCCCTTCTGCCGGCAGACGGGTAAGTTTTATCCGTACTTTAACCGGTTTATTCAGTCCCGCTAAAATATGCAAAGGGCTGCAGCGTGTTCAGTACGATGCAGCCCTTTTGTTCATCCTGCCGCCATCAGGCGGCATTGCACGCTAAATCCAATTATCCAACTTTGAGCGTACTGGGTACAACTTTATCAACCAAATCGTACGCGTCGATCTCATGGCTTTCAATTTTCTTGAAGATCGACTCGACGGCATCCTGTCCCTCCTGGGTCAGCACCTTATCATAGATCTTCTCGTTGGGAACGTAATACACGCATCCGGTATCTACGCCCAGTTCATAGAACTTCGGTTCAAATTTCCCTTCAGCAATCTGGGAAAATACATAGAATATTCCCTTGGTTACATCCGTGACGCCGCTGAGCAGGATATTGTCCGGCGCAAGGTCGTTCTGATTCGAAATGGCGGGAATCGCTATGATATTATTGGCTTTTACCGCCTCAAGAACGCCGGTGGCAGCGGAAGTCAGGTTGTACATTATGACGTCCGCCCCTTCCTCGATCATAGCCTGGGCGGTTTCCTTGGCAAGTCCCGCATCCTCGAAGTCGCCCGTGAGCTTTAAAAGCACCTTGATGCTGGGATCGACGTTGAGCACACCCGCTGCGAATCCGTTGAGGTCGTCCGTGATAGGAGGCATGACAGCGCCGCCGATCGCGCCGATGACTTTTGTCTTGGTCGCATACGCTGCGGCGGTGCCCTGAATCACGCCGCACTGAATCGGCGTCGTGTTCATAGAAGCCACGTTAGGCGCCTGGGAAATATCGGTGCTGGTGATGATAAATTTTACTTCCGGATAATCCAGAGCGACCTTCATCGCCGCATCGCCGAACTGGTATCCGTGGCCAAAGATCACGTTATAACCCGACGATGCAAAGGAACGGAACATTTCCTCGAAGTCAGACTGGGCAAGCGATTCTACAAACTGCGTTTCCACTCCATAGGTTTCTTCGATCAGCTTTAGCCCATTGTACGCGGTTTCACTCCAGCCGCCGTCGTTGACGGGGGTCGGAAGCAGCAACGCCACCTTTAGCTTGGATACATCCACGCCGGTCGTCGCAGCCGGAGCATCGGTCGCTATGAGACTCGCCGATTCTTCTGCCGCAGGCGATTGCGACGTATTCGCGTCCTGTTGGGCGCACCCGGCTGCCAGAGCGAATACCATTGCCAACATCAGTACGAACGCCAGTGTTTTTTTCATCGTTCCTTCTCCTTATTGCTTTTTTGTCGTTTATGTCCTTTGGTAGGGCATTCAAAGGGTGCTTTTATTTTCACGGATCGCAGTTTGTCTGAACGAGGCCACCGCTATCCGTCAAAACCATAGACTACAACCCGTTACTGGGTTAGTTGCTGTTGATCCGAACGAACGCCCGCCATCATCATCCCCAGGCGCTGTATATCGATATCCGGCGCGGCCGTCCCCATAATTTCTCCTTCATAGATCACCGCGATCCGGTCCGCAAGCGCATAGATCTCGTCGAGCTCAGTGGATACCAAAAGCACCGCCGCGCCACGATCCCTCTCCTCGATAATCTTTCGATGCACGTACTCCGTAGCGCCCACGTCCAACCCCCGCGTGGGATGCATTGCGATAAGGAGATCCGGCTTTCGCAGCAGTTCGCGCCCCAAGACCAATTTTTGCTGATTTCCGCCCGACAGGTGTCCCATGCACTCATGCTCGCCGGGCGTTTTAACGTTATATGTTTCGATCAGATTTCGCGAATATTTCTCGATGTATTTCCACTGAAGCATCTCACCTTTTACAAATCCTTCGCGGTAATAGTTCATCAGCAAGACGTTCTCCACCAAGTTCATCGACAGCACAACGCCGAATTTATGACGGTCTTCCGGGATGTGGGCAACCTTACGCTGGAGAATATGCAACGGCCTTGCATTGGTCACATCCTCGCCGTCAATAAAGATCTTTCCGCTGAGTACTTTGATGAAGCCTGCAATGCTCTCCACGAGCTCGCTCTGTCCGTTTCCGTCTACACCGGCGATCCCAAGGATCTCGCCCTTTTTCACCTCCAGACTTATCCCCTTGAGCGCGATAAGCCCCCTTGAATTCTTGCACCGGACGTTTTCCATCTTAAGAACATCGGGCACGGATACATCCATCGGCTTTTTATCGTATTTGAATTCGAATGTCTTGCCGACCATTAGTTGCGCGAGCTGCTCCTTGGTGGTCTCCTTCACCGAAAGCGTCGCCACCACTTCACCCAGACGCAGTACCGTGAGACGGTCGCAGACGGTCATGATCTCATTGAGCTTATGGCTGATAAAGATGATCGTCTTGCCCTCGTTCTTTAACTGGCGGATCATCTGGAACAATTCCTCCACTTCCTGCGGTGTGAGCACCGCAGTAGGCTCGTCCAAAATAAACAGCTTTGCGCCGCGATACAGCGCTTTGAGGATCTCGAGACGCTGCTGCTGTCCGACCGAAAGCTGCCAAACCTTGGCGTGCGGATCGATCTTCATATTGTATTGATTCGCGAGCTCCATCAATTTTTGGGACGCAACAGGCAAATCAAGAAATGGGGATTTGCCTTCGTTCAGGCCCAACACGACATTCTCGATCACTGAAAGCGCCGGTACCAGCATAAAGTGCTGATGCACCATTCCTATTCCCAATTCAATCGCACGTTCGGGGCAAGTGATTTTTACCTTCTTGCCATTGAGATAGATTTCCCCCGAAGTCGGGGCATACAAGCCATACAGCACGTTCATCAGCGTGCTCTTCCCCGCGCCGTTCTCGCCGAGCAGCGCGTGCACCTCGCCCTCGCGGATATCCAAATCCACATTATAGTTCGCTCGGACTCCCGCGAAATACTTGCAGATTCTTTTCATATTCAACACATCTGCCATACTTTTCTCCCCGACACATTTGCTTTGAATTTGCAGGCTATCGGCGTTCCGACATCATACTTCAGCTTAGCGCGTCCATGATGCACAGCGGCTTTATTCGTAAGCGCCGAATCTATTCTTTTTTATACGCTATGCCGCTCGCCGCAGGTGCTTTGGCCTTGCCCACCGCACCAACGAGCGCTAGAATTGTCAAAACATAAGGAAGCATCTGCAGAATCTGATATGGAATGCCGGTCTGCATCAAATCAAGCCTGATTTGCAGCGCTTCGCCCAGACCGAACACCAACACCGCCAGCAGCACGCCCAGCGGATTCCATCTGCCGAACACCACCGCAGCCAGCGCGATGAACCCACGCCCGGCTGTCATTCCCTCCGTGAAGCAAGTGACCTGCGCAAGCGACAAGTATGCTCCCGCGGCGCCACACATCAGGGTGCTGTACAGAACGGTGCCGTAGCGGATGCGATACACGTTGATTCCCAAAGTGTCGCACGCTTTTGGATTCTCCCCAACCGCCCTGATCTTGAGCCCAAGCTTGGTCTTAAAAAGCACTATGTACGAGATCACGAGCACACAAACCGAGAGGGGCACCAGTATGTTATGACTAAAGAATATCGGTCCTGCTACGGGGATGTTTGATAGCGCTCCAAGATTGAGCGTACCGAATGTCTGTACGGTCGGCCTCTGAGCGTTCATCCCGAAAATAATCCTGTTGAGCATGATCGTAATACCCGAACCGAAGATATTGAGCGCCGCTCCCACCACAGTTTGATTGGCGCGCAGGGTAATCACAAGGAACGCAAACAACAATCCGATCGCCAAACCCACGATCATTGCGGCGGCCAGACCGCCCCATGAGCTGTTCAGGTAATATGATCCGATGTATCCGGTCAGTGCGCCTATGAGCATGATGCCTTCCGCACCAATATTGACAATCCCGGCACGCTCGCTATAGCATAGCCCCAATGCAGCAATCAGGATTGGCACCGCAAGACGGATATCCGAAGAAAGCAGATTAACAATAAAGCCCATCTTGTTGGTCTCCTTCCGCTTGTTTGCGAATCGCCCAATGCTTGCGCATCTCCGCGAGATATTGGCTCGCTATCACCAATACAATGACGATGGCTTGGAAAACGTATACAAGTGCAACCGGCACGCTTGCCCTGATCTGCATCTGATTGGATCCCGCACGCATCGCGCCAAAAAGCAAGGCAGAAAATAGGATCCCGATCGGCGAGTTTTGGCCCAGCAGCGCCACGGCGATGCCGTCGAACCCGTATCCGGGCGAAAAATCCTGATACAAGCGCAGCTGAATTCCGAGGATCTCCACCACGCCCGCCAAGCCCGAAAACCCGCCTGCGATAAACATCGCCATCAAAGTCCTGCGGTTGTTGTTGATGCCGGCATACTTGGCGGCGTTCGGATTCAGTCCGACCACCCGCGTTTGAAAGCCGGTCTTCGTATGCCAAAGAAATATATAGTAAATCACGATGCACAATATCGCGATAACGATACCCAGATGAATGCGCGTGCCGGAGATCAAACGTGGGAACTGTGCGGTTACATCGACCAAAGCCGTCTGCGGCTGATTTCCCTTGACCTCAATCATCGGGCCCGTCACCAAATAATTGACCAGGTAATTTCCGATATAATTCAACATGATGGTGGTGATCAACTCGCTCGCACCGAACCGAACCTTGAGCGCCGCTGCGAGCATTCCCCACAAAGCGCCGCCGACGAATCCTGCCAGAACCGCAAAAAGAATATGCAGCGGCGCCGGCAGATGGAGGTACAATCCAACCACCGTCGCGCACAATCCGCCGACGTACAGTTGGCCTTCGCCTCCGATATTGATCAGCCCGCATCGGCTTGCAAGCGCGAAGCTTAGGCCGGTAAAGATCAGCGGAGTCATCTTGACGATGGTTTCGCCGATGGCGGACGCGCTTCCAAACGAACCGGCGAGCAGCGCTCCAAACGCTTCGGGAACATCCAGTCCCAGGGCGAAAAGCAGCAGCGCAACCAGCAGCAGTGCCGCGACAATCGCAACAATCTGAATCCAAACATTCACGAAAGCATCCTTCAATTTCTGATAGGATAGAAACGGCATTCGTAAAATCTCCTCAACATTTATTCCGTATTCAATCAATAACAAACGCAACGCATGGTAGACAGCATGGTTCAAAAGATACCGTTTATGCCGACACGTGCCAAGTCGTAACCATGGAGACGTTGTTGCTCCATTATGGAAGGCCGATGGTGCCCGTGGATCACGCCGTTCTCAGAAAAAGCGTCTATTCAATGCACCGAGAGTATCTTTAAAACGACCATCGCTTTACACAGCCCGTTTTCGGTTCATCTGCTTATTGAAATTCAATGCACACTTAGCAGTCCAATAAGTACCGGTATACGGACAGCGCGCAGCCGCGGCTGAAGTCCTTCGATTCATTTGTTCATTACAAAATCATTTCTTCTGCAAACATTGTTTAACGTTTGCATAAACGCGTACAAAATCACACCCAAGATTTAAAGATTCAACCCACGGCTATTTGTCCGGGGATACGCAATGATTACGTGGTTTTATCCCTCCGCTCAATAAACTACTACAATAGGTTTCAATGTCCCTGCTTTTCGCAGCTGAGCCTGTCAAAATGCAATCGTTTCACAAAAGTTCCATCTCAATCCCGTACTGCACACGAGTTATTGTAAATCGCAGTTCCATATTAAGGATGAATCGATCCAAATACAGTCTAATTCACGCACAGTTCTCCAATCTTACGTCAAGGTTGGGTACTGCTTTCGCTCCCTTGCAGCGCCTTTAGGATCTTATCCGGCGTTACGGGCATCTCAAAGAACGTACACCCGGTCGCATCCATGATGGCGTTGATAACGGCGGGAGCGACTGCGTCGGTTGCCGCCTCCCCTATGCTCTTTGCGCCGAACGGGCCGCTATCCTCGCCGTTTTCAATTAAAACGATATCGATCTTAGGCATGTCGGATGCCTTAAAAAACGAATACTTCTTGAAACTGTTGTTTAAGGGCTTCCCCGTAATGTGGTCCAAAAGGATCTCCTCCCGGGTCGCATATCCCAGTCCCATTTGAATCCCGCCATGAATCTGACCCTCCGTCGTAAGCAGATTCATTGTTTTGCCGATATCATGCGCGGCCACAATATTTAAAACCTTAACGTCGCCCGTTTGAGTATCCACTTCCACCTCGGCGAAATCAGCCATATACGATCCGGGATCAAAATAGGACTGATAACTTTCCGTAGCCTGCAGGCAGTGAGAATTGGGGCCGGACTGCGCCTTTTTAACGATATCCCCAAGGGAAACGCGTGAGGAAGGCTTGGCCTTTTCGCGGACATATCCGCCGGCAAGCTCCAATGCTTCTAAAGGAACGTTCAACATCTGGCCGGCGACCAGGCGGATTCTTTCGCTGAGCTTGTTCGCTGTTTTTATCAGGGCATTTCCCGCGACATAGGTCGTTCGGCTGGCATGCGCCCCGTTGTCCCAATAAATTACGTCGGTATCGGAGTCCACAACTGTGACTTGCTCCAGCGGAATGCCCAGTATCTCGGATGCCATCATCGATAAAGTCACGTTTACACCTTGGCCAAGTTCGTGAGTCCCTGTGATCAGGCTGCATGAACCATCCTCATTCATCTTCATGGAAATCGTGGTGTAATCAAAATACGCATGTGGAAATCCTGCCCCATGAATTCCGCAAGCTACGCCGATGCCGCGGCGATAACGTCCAATGTCTTTCTCCCTGCGGCACTTTTCTTTCCAACGGAACACTTCGGCCCCTTTGATCAGGCATTCCTTGACATATGCGCATCCCAGGGAATCTCCGTATCTCGGGTTTATATCATATGGATCCACAAGGTTTTTTAAGCGAAACTCAACTTGATCGATGCCGAGTTCTTTTGCAATGCAATAGAAAGAAATTTCTCGCGCCGCTACGATTTCGGGAGTTCCGTACCCGCGCATCGCGCCGCAGATCTGCGTATTGGTGTAGATCGGCTTTCCAACGATTCTAAAATTCGGGATTTTGTACTGCCGCGTCAGTTTGTCCATCATAGCGCCTGCCACGTCGAAGGCCGAACTGCAATATGCGCCCGTATCAACCAGAACATCGGCGGTCTGTACCGCGACATGTCCCTTGCGATTCAAGCCGGTTGTCAGCGTAAAATCCATCGCATGGCGACAGCGCGAGGCGGAAATGACATCCTTGCGGCTCATTTCCATCAGTACGGGACGATGAGCCTTCATCGACAATACGCTCGCAACCGGTTCCAGTATCATTTCGAGCTTTGCACCAAACGCTCCGCCTACCGTTGGCCGGATCACCTTGACATTGTTCATCGAGAGATGAAATATCTCGGCCAGTGTGGCGCGGAATGGGAAGTTGTTCTGGGTAGGCGTCCAGACGGTCAGCTTGCCGTTTTTGTAATCCGCAATGCAGCTATGCGGTTCGATGGCGCCATGGTGCACCTTCTGTGTCTTCACTTGGTAAGTAAATATCTTGTCCGCTGCTTTAAGGCTTTCCTCAGGATCGCCGCCCTCCGCGACCATATCCGCTATCTTGTTGCCCTCTTCCCAGATTTTCGGGGCATCCGGCGAAAGAGCTTCCGAAGCGGTAAAAACCGCGGGCAGTTCCTGATACTCAACCCTGATCAAACCGATCGCCTTTTTGGCCGTTTCCTCGTCAACGGCCGCCACGGCCGCCACCCTATCACCCACGAAACGGACTGTTTCCGAAAAAACGCGTTCGTTTTTCAGGATGTCCTGCCCCGCATAGATCATATAGCTGTTGTATGCGGTATCCGGTGAATTGAAGCAGTGAGCAATGGCCTTGACGCCGGGGAGCTGTTCGGCTTCGCTCGTATCGATGTTCAAAATCTTTGCATGTGCGACGGGGCTGAGCAAAAGTCGGCCGACCAGCATATGAGGCAACTCGATATCCGCCGTGTATACGGCCTCGCCTTTTGCTTTTGCCGCCGCATCCAAGACAGGGCGTCTCGCGCCTAAGATAGAGCCATTCCGGTCGCCTTGAGTAATCGGCTCCTCTCCCCGCAGAAGGCGCGCCGCCAACTGCACGGCTTCAACGATTTTGATATAGCCCGTACAGCGGCACAGGTTTTGATCGAGCGCTTTTTTGATTTCTTCCTCGGTGGGATCCGGGTTCTCCGTAAGAAGCGCAACCGTTGTGATCACCATGCCGGGAGTACAAAACCCGCATTGGATAGCGCCTGTTTCAACGAATGCGCGCTGCACCGGATGCAATTCGTCGCCGTTGGCCAGCCCTTCGATGGTGGTAATCGTTTTGCCTTCGCACTTTCGAGCGATCACCGCGCAGGAGTTCACGGCTTTACCATCCATCAAAACTTTACAGGCTCCGCAGTCATTGGTGGCGCATCCGCATTTTGTGCCCTTTAGCTTCAACACGTCGCGGATGACCTTCATCAGCGTCCAATTTGACTCGATATGAACTGCCCTAAGCTCGCCATTCACCGAAAGCGTAATGATCTCCACAGGATACTCCGACCTCCTTTTCGGGTTTGCTCATACCGGTATACCGATTGTTATGCGCGTTACTTGCTTTGCTCCGTCAGCATAATAGCCAGCTTCTTAGCAAGATCCCGGGTCACTTCCAGCCCTTCGGTATCTTCCTGCACCGTCGCG
This sequence comes from Bacillota bacterium, assembly GCA_038562375.1. Lineage (GTDB taxonomy): Bacteria > Bacillota > Clostridia > Christensenellales > CAG-138 > JBCFAY01. The sequence goes on from JBCFAY010000019.1 coordinate 25,178, forward strand.
ACGGGATCTTCGCTCCACTTCACATGCAGCATGGCGCCGTTGTACCCGCCGGCTTTGCCCCCGATAGTGGTAATCCCCTGGGTTTGATAAAACGAAAGAATCGCGTCAACGGTCTTTTCCTGCCCTCCGTTCCTTGCCATGGCGGACGCCAGAGCAGCTCCGAGCTTATGGCGCATAACGTTATGATCGTCCTTCAGAAAGCTCCACGTCGGGCGCATCCTGCTGATGAAAGCGCACAGCTGCGGCGTAAGATTTTGATCATAGACCGGGGAGCCGATAAAGTATCCGTCCGCCTGGTAGAACTTATCATATAGCTCCACCATGTCGTCCTTATATACGGTGCACCGATCGCTGTTTTCCCGTACGCATTTATCGCAGTGGATGCAGGGATTGATCTTCCGACCGCGCAGAAGAACGATTTCCGTTTCAATATCGCCGACTTCCTCCGCCGCTTTCATCGCTTCCCTCAAAGCGTATTCGGTTGAGGATTTTTTGCGCGGGCTTCCGCAAATGAACAAGATCTTTTTCATATGATTTCCTTTCTAAACGAATCAATTAGGGCATGTCGGCGCATCCCATCGTTACATGGGTAATCCCCAGCCAATCGCCTCGTTTTTCACATCATCATACATCGCCTGCCATTCGTCCGTGGGATGAAGGTTCTCCATGACATACGCTTCCCAAAAGGGCTTGCCGTAAGGTTTTTTATCGATGTCATCCTTGTATTTTTCGAAGGCCTTCTGCGCGATCTCCTCCGCTTTTCCTCGGCCGATTTTTACCGCCGCACGGATTACTTCGCCCTGGAACCGCGCTTCCAAACCGGTGCAAGCGCCCTCGATTGCGCCCGTAGAGCCGCGCGGACCATCCAATTGAGAAATACCGGCCTTCGTTCCGACCAAAGTGGCTGCGATGGTTTCATACAGCAGGGTTTTCGTGCAGGGACCCCCAACCATCGTTTGCGCCACGCGCGTAAGGATATTGGAGTTTTGTGAAATGGCCTGGAACGCAATGCCGATCGCCTGCAAAATTTCCTTGGAAGTAGAGCAGAAATAGGCGGGATGGATCGGGGTGGAACCGCATGTGCTTGCCAAGAACACAGTACTCAGAGCAATCATCTCGGCGCACAGCAGCACTACCTGGCTATCGAGTCCACCGCCCATGCCGCCGTAGACAGGGTTGGCATACGGGGAACTCACAGCGTCGCACAGCGCGATATGTGTCATCTTATTCAGGATCGAATTATCGCACTTCAGCTCCGAAATAATGCCGTAACACTGGCTGTCCGTCTTTTGCATCAGATGACCGGCGGAAAGATGGCCGATATCGCTGACGCTGATGTTGATGCCGTGATGGGGCATGCCGGGACGTCCAACCATGCCGGCCACATGCTTAAAGACGCTCACAACCTCCCAAGCGGCCATGATTTCGAGCGGGGTGCGGGTGCGGATTTCGCCGCCGTAGATTGTGGTGAGGTTCGTGGTGGGGCAGTGCATTTCCACCAACGGTTCCTGCATGTAACTGGTCATGATGGGAATGAAGTATTCGTTTGGACAGGGCGTACCGACGGATCCGCCATTGTTGATGCAGGGCCGGATATCGTCCGGAGTGCGCGCCACTTCCAGTACGGCATCCCTGCCCGAACCGTAGATGGTCTGCGAAGGGGCCAGCTTGATAAAATCCCGGATCTCCCGCTCCGTGTATTGGATCACTCGCCCTGTGTCTTTAGAATATACACCACATCCGGCGAGGAATTCAATCGCGGCATTCCATACCCTGTCGGCAAATTCCTTGTCCATATTGATAAGATTATCGGTTTGTACGCTAATTTCGTACTTTTTAATAATTTTCCTTAAGCCTTTATATACATGCTGCATGTCGAAATCTTGTTCGCTTACAATAGGTCCATTCATACTGCGCTGGATGACATCATTAAGCCTCGCCTTGTTGTTCATGCCTTATGCCTCAACTCTCATCAAAGTTTTTGCTAATTTTACCGCTTCAAACGCGTCGTCCGAGTATCCGTCGGCGCCGATTTTCATCGCAAATGCCTCCGTTACGGGGCCGCCGCCCACGATTACTTTGACGTCGGCATACTTGGGGTTATGTTTGATCAACTCGACGGTTTCCTTCATAAAAGGCAGTGACGGCATCATAAGCCCCGACAAGCAGACGAGCTTGGCGTTGACCTCGTCAATCTTAGCGATGAACGATTTGGAAGGAACGTCCACACCCATGTCATACATTTCAAAGCCGTTCACGCTCAACATCATCTTGACCATATTTTTGCCGATATCGTGCATATCGCCCGCGACGGTGCCGATGATCCCGCGAACCGCCCCGCTGTTTTGACCGCCGACAGGAACATATTTCAAGAATTCTTCCTGCAAAGCGTCCACGACTTCTGCCGCAATCATTAAATCAGGAAGAAAGATTTTCAACGTACTGAATTGCTCTCCCAATTCATTCAAAGTGGGCTCCACGCAATTGCTGATAACCGATTGAACAGTATCGCCATTGTCAATTAGTCCGTGCAGTTCTTGAACTGCAACAGCATCCTCACCGTCGATAATGGCCTCACGTAAAACGGAGTATTTTTCGAGCATAAGAACCTCCTGAAATGTGCTTTTGTAAATTAGTTTTTTTGTACTTGAATCTATTGTGATCCGGTTGTATAATTATTTAAACGATCGGTTAAATTTTATTGAATTATATCACTGCGGATTTCGTATGTCAACACATATGTTTATAAGTTCTTATAATCAAAGAGCATTCAAAACATATATGAAACTCAGCAATCCGCTGTGAAAATGCAAAAAAAATATAAGGAGGAATTTACAATGAACGGGCACCAATTGATCGAAGCAACATTTCGTCATCAGGTAACTCCAAGATCACCCTGGGTTCCTTTCGCGGGTGTACATGCCGGCAAGTTAAAAGGATATACCGCCACGGAGGTGTTGACGGACGCCGACAAATTATATCGATCTTTATTGGAGGTTCATCGCCTGTATATGCCCGACGGCATGCCTATTTGTTTTGACCTGCAATTGGAAGCCGAGATATTGGGCTGCGAACTGCTGTGGGTGGACGACAATCCGCCTTCCGTAAGAACGCATCCTTTGGAAAACAGCGACGAAATCCCTACCAGAACGTTGCAACGCACCGATGGCCGTATTCCGATCGTAATGGAGGCGGCACGGCGCATGAAAACTTTGGTAGGTAAGGAGACAGCGCTCTACGGTTTGTTCTGCGGGCCTTTTACACTCGCCTCCCATCTGCGCGGCACCGCTCTGTTCAAAGGAATGAAACGCAATCCAGACTACATTAAGTCCCTGATTTCTTATTGCACGGATATCGGCATACAGATGGCAGACTATTACGCCGAGTGCGATATGGATATCATTGTTCCGGTGGACCCGTTGGTGAGCCAAATCTCTCCCGAACATTTCACCGAGTTCTTGACCGAACCATATACCCGCATTTTCGAACACATTCGGAACAAGGGAAAATTCTCATCGTTCTTTGTGTGCGGAAACGCTCTGCGCAACATCGACGTTATGTGTAAAACCCATCCGGACGGTATTTCGGTAGACGAAAACATCCCCATCGCCACGGCCAAAGCTATCACCGATCCGTACAATATTTGTATCGGGGGCAATATACCTCTTACGACAGTAATGCTTTTTGGAAATCAGCAGGATAATATCAAATTCGTCGTGGATATGATCGATAGCTTGGATGATACGCGCAATTTCATCGTATCCCCGGGGTGCGATATGCCCTATAACACGCCGATGGAGAACACCATCGCAGTGGCTGAAACCGTGCGTGATCTCAACAAATATCGCGAGCTGATCGAGAACTATGAAAGCACCGGCCTCGACGATATCGATGTGGTTTTACCGGACTATGAAAATCTTGACAGACCGCTTCTGGAGTGCTTTACTCTGGACTCCGCCTCATGCGCGGCTTGTACCTATATGTGGGCCGTCACCTGCGACGCAAAGAAGCGGTATAAAGACGCGATCGATATCGTGGAATATAAGTACACCCGCCTGGAGGACATTGCGCGCATCAAAAAAGTAGGCGTACAAAATTTACCCAGCCTTTATATCAACGGAAAGCTGGCGTACGCTTCGATCATTCCCAATCAGGAGGAATTGTTCGCCAAAATCGATGCGCTACTGTAAGCGTAGCCGTCATATGGTGAAACGGACCGCGCCGGGAGCCGCACACGTCATTCATCCGGGGCGAACACTATCATAGGAAATGCCAAGCAGGCTCCATCTAAAAATACATGGCGTTTTTGAAGTTTTTGGAGAATGCCGGGGAGGTGCTCAATTCAATGGTATGCATTTGTTCGGCAATGCGCAATGATTCTTCCCACTTTTCCCGGCTTTGAAGGATTTGCCCCGCGCCGTTACAGGCGGCATTACCGATTGCCCGGGATTTTGATGCGCAGGCCGGAGGGATCAACCCGATTTTCTCGGCGCTGGCCGGCCGTAGAAAACTCCCGAACCCGCCGCAAAGAACGATCTGATCGATGTCCTGATAATCCAGGCGGCACTCCTGCAGCAGCGTGTCCATGCCGGCGCGAATAGCGCCTTTGGCCAACTGTAATTGACGAATGTCCCGCTGGTCGATATAGACGTCGGTATCACATAAGTTAACTTTGGGTTGTGCCAAACGCCCCTTTGCATCCATCTGGTCACTTTGCAATAAGGCTGCCGCCGCATCGATCAGTCCGGATCCGCAGATGCTTTTTGCTTGAACGCCGCCGATAGTCGTACAGGATATCAGTCCATCTTTATATTGGACGCTGTCGATAGCGCCATCTACCGCATTGCCGCCGCATGCGATGCCCGCACCTTCAAAAGCAGGTCCGGCAGCAGTCGAACAGCAGACAATCCTAGCATCGGTACGAAGGGCCATCTCACCGTTGGTACCGGCATCCACCAGCAGGATGTTCTTGTTTTGGTGAACGATGCCGCTGGCTAGCACACTGCAGGTAATGTCTGCTCCGACATAGGCCGATATGCACCGGGGTACCGTAACAGGCACGGCCTCAAAATACTCAAACCCCAAATCAAATGTGCCGCCGAACGGCGTGTTCATGATAAAAGGAGCATATGCAAGTGCTTTGGGTTCCAGACCAAATAGAATGTACAACATAGTGGTATTACCCGTCACCACGATATGGCGGATTTCCTCGGGCGCAATGCCTGCCTGCCCGCAAAGGCGTCTCAATAGCAAAGATAGCTGGGCTTTGATCTTCTTCTGAAGGGGGACAACCGAGTGCTCGTTACAGTGGACAATGCGGGTAATCACATCCGCACCATAGGGAAGCTGAGCGTTTCTCTCTCCTACAACAGCGATCGGCTTTTTGGCGTCATGGCAGAAGATCTGACCCACGACCGTTGTAGTACCGATATCGATCGCCGCGCCGTATCCATTTTGGTATAGCGGCTCCAGGTTACCTTGCCAGGATACGTACGCCGACTCTATAGCCATATTGCCCTCGTTGGAAAGGATGATGGTACACGGGCCCTCCACCTTCGTAAAGCATGCCAGGCGCTTGTTCCCTTCAGGTAACAAGGCCAATTCCTCTTTCGTCGGCGCGCTTATAGCACCGTGAACCTCTACAAGGCATTTGCCACATTGATGGTTCCCGCCACAGGGCGTGGAAAGAGGAGCTCCAGCAGCTTGGATCACCGAAAGCAGAGTATCTCCGTTTTCAGATTGCGCCGTAATGCTCCTGTCTTCGAATTCAATGGTGACTTTGGGCATTCTTTCCTCCGGTATCGATGGATAAGGAATGGAGTTCGCGCATTCGGCAGCCACTTAGGGTAATTGCCGTACCGCGCTGGGTATTTGGCGGGTAGAGAAAGCACTTTACCCCTATTGGATAAGGCCTGGAAATAACGTGCGTCCAGTATACCGCGCAAAAAAAGACGATGTCAACCCAAGAGAAAGGGTAATTTTATATGAACAGAATGATACTGACCTTAAGAGCCTCCGTTCAGAATACCGTAGATGATTGGCTGCATATCGATGCCCTTGGTGATGATATTGCCATAGAATCCGCTGGGTTTACACATGCACCATTCACGCTGACACGTCCGATTCGTATTGCCTGCAATGGTAATACTATTGCCCGGAACATCCTGGATTTCCGGAAACCTTGTTGTGTCTGGCCGCTGGATTTTGTGGCCACCTAGTGATATCATTAGAACACCCTGATTCCCGGTTCTCTGCGCAAAGAAGTGAACCGGTGCATTCTGAATTCGAGAATTTTTATCCTTTAGGGCAATATTTCCATAAAAAACCGGCTTATGTATAATGCTTTAATGAGAACCCGGTATACCTGATTCTTCGCTGTTGACGCGAATACGCCGCAAACTATATTACGTCCGGGTCAAGGTTTCCAGCATCATCTGCCGATTGATCGCGTTAATTAGATTCTCTTTACACAAAATGCATGAAGGAGACACTTAGTGAATGAAAAATAACATTGCTGAAGATGTAATTTTACAAGCAGCACTTGAGACCGTTGCAGAAAATACAATCGGAAAAACAAGCATCAGAATGATCGCCGACAAATGCGGTATGCAAAAGGCAAACTTGCTTTATTATTTTAAAACAAAAAACGATCTCCTGATCGCCCTGTATAACAAAATCCAAGCCTTGTATTTAAAAAATCGGCAAGCCATTTCCGAAATCCACAGCGAGGATAATTTGCGTTCACAGCTAAATGTGTTTTTCGGTCAAAAGAAGATGCTCATACAAAATGAGCCGGTATATGACAGGGTGCAACTGGACTTTTGGAATCAGAGCCAAATTGATAAGTCGTTCGACGAAGTCGTGATGGAACCCTATGCACTGTGGCGAAAAGACATCAAAGCCGTGATTGATAAATACTTGCCGGATGTTGAAGAGAAAAAGAAACAGCACGCCGCTGTGCTCATGGTTTCGATTATGATTGGATGTTCCATCCAATGCTCGCAAACGCACCCAGAAATCGATCTGGATACGTATTTTGATGAGTCCCTAGAAATTGTATTGCAGTATTTAGGAGTTCAAGAAACATAATCTGTTTTGATATTGAAATATAAGATTCTTTAATAAAATCGTTCCACACTGCTCTGCGAACCTCCAATAGCTCTGTTATAGACTCACCGGTGACAGGCATGACATGCATGGCAAATATAGTCGCTGGTATTTTTGGATCAACGGTTGGCAGTGAAACTGGAAATCGTGTGAGCATTGCTGCCTGTTCCGTTATGGGGATGAGTCACATCTTCTCTAATAACAAGGAATCAAAAGCTACTTGCTAAGATACCCCGTTGCATTTCTTCCCACCAAATAAAAAATGTATTTGGAGTGGGCCTTTTCCCTATGGAATAACATATTAAATTTAAATCCTTCAACCCTGCCTGAATTTAGATACATATTGCGATGTAACAAAAGTTCCGTCCCGGATGTATGGGAGTTGCCCAATATTCTCGGCATAAATTTTGCAGAGAGACTATGCTGCTAATTCATTAAAAAAATCAGTGAACTACGGGGCGCACTTTGCGCCTGTTTTTTATTGGACATTACCGATTACCTTTGAAATTCAAAAAGTGAGCCTATCCCTGTATAGCTTAGGATTAGGCTGGCCCAAAGTTCGAAATTGCCCTCGCTGCCGCTCTCCGCCAACCTTCGTTCCGATTTTCCCACTTCAAAAATCGAAACGGAGGGCCCCTATGACAAGGATCAATCTGCGGGATTATTACCCATTTTATGTAGCCGACTGTTTTATCGACGTACCGGATGAAATTGCCGCCCTGCTGCTGGCCCAGGCGCGCTATGAGGCTGCCTATCAGCGCCAAACATACCGGCACAGGGCGTATTTCTCCCTCAATCGGGATGATGGCATTGAGCATGATATCCTGTTCCTATTACTGTCTCCCTGCGAAATATACGAACGTAAGATCACAAACGAACAGCTTTATGCAGCCATCGCCAACCTGCCGGACAAGCAAGCCAAGCGAATTTACGCGCACTTTTTCCTTGGATTGAGCATTGGTGAAATCGCACGATCTGAGGGGGTATCACCTGCCAGTATTTCCGGTTCTATAGCCCGCGGGTTAAGAACACTAGAGAAGTATTTAAAAAAATCTCTGTAGGCCACTAAAAAACGACCCTAAAATGTCCTGATTAGTGAGAGGGATATTTTCCTCTCCAGCGAACTTTCAAAACTTCATATCCAACCGTTCAGATACATTAGCTGTATGGTGAGCAACGCGGCATATGCGCCAAGACTGCCTGCGGATAAGAATCCGTCAAAACGATAGCATCAAAGGCACGAGCGATAAATCCCTGCCGCAAAAGACCTGTAGCACAGGTCCTTGCCGTGACCCATACAGACCTATAATGATACTTCTGAAATAGCCCGTCCGCAGAGGGGGGTGGCTGAAATGCCAATGCGGCCATCGCTATGGCCGGTCTGAACGGTTGCCCCGCGCATCGGGGAGTAGTGTCGAATAGATGTGCATTAAAAACCTGAACGGCGGCGGCCTTTGTGCGCAGATGCGCGGTCAATGACGGGCCGCCGCCGTTTTCTTTATAAAGCGGAAAGGAGGCGGCGTCATGGCTGCCAAACCAACCACCAAGCCGATAGAGGTTCTTCCTATGCTCAAAACAGTGGAACAAATGAGCAGGATATCCGGCATTGGCGAAAATAAGCTGCGGGAACTGATGGACAATCACGAAATCGAGTTTGTTCAGAATGGCAACCGCCGCCTTTTGGCTGACGCCGCTATATGGGATTGGTACGAACGGAACAAGGTTTGCGCCGGGAAGGAGCGATAAGATGTCTGTTATATCCCGGCAGGTAAAAAATAAGCGCGACGCCAACGGTGTTCTAACCGGCAGGCCCGGTACGGTATACGATGTGAACATCAAATACAAGTACGGCAACGAGTGGCGTCAGTATGCCAAAAAGGGTTTTGCGACTAAGAAGGACGCCCAACAGCATGAAGCTGAAATGAAAACCAAGTTATCCTCTCCGAGCTATACGCCAACGGTCGTTGCCCAGGGCAAGCAGACCGTACGGGAATATATGGAAACCTGGGTAGAGCAGCATGGCAAGGTCAATCTTCGTCCCAGCACGTTTGACAGCTACAAGGGGTACATCCGCAACCACATCGTTCCCAATATCGGGCATGTACAGCTTAGGGCACTTACTCCGGCTATGCTGGACGCCATGTTTCAAAAAATGTTTGATAAGGGTCTTTCACAAAGCTCCGTGCGCTATGCCCAGCGCATTATGAGCGTGGCGCTGGAGGCCGCTCGGAAATATCGCTACATAGAGCACAATCCGGCGCGCGATATTCTTACGAAATTCGGCAAAGGGGGTAAGACCCTCGAACCATATACCGTGGCTCAAATGCAGCAACTCATGAGCCATGTGATCGGATCAGAATGGGAGATGCCGATCATGCTGGCCGGTATGTACGGGCTGCGTATGAGTGAGATTTTGGGTCTGCGTTGGAATAACGTAAATATGGAAAAGGGTACCTTCGCTGTAATTGAACAGCTCCCTTTTAAGCTCCCCGCAGGCACAACGACAATTGATGAAATGGCCCCTGTCAAGGGCAAGGGCGCGGACGGTTCCGGTGAAAGGACGCTGCCAATCACGGATACTACACGCCCCTATTTTGAGCGTCAGCTTAATCTTCAGGCCCGGCAGCGCGAAATGGCGAAAAGCGGAGGCGGGATATACTACGAAAACAATCTAGTGGTAGGCAGGCCGGCTGGAAAGCCCTTTAGAAGGGATCGGGTTTCAAGCGACTTTGCTCAAATGCTGCGGCGTTTGGACCTACCGCACCTTCGCTTCCATGACCTACGGCATTCGGCAGCTACGAACATGCACCAGTTGACCGGGGATTTTTATACCGTGGGCATGATCCTCGGCCACAGCTTGAAAGGCATGGGCATCCAACTCGGCATTTCCACCAATATGGAGGCCATGACGGCCAACTACGTCGATGTACGCCTGGAGCGCAAGCAAATCGTTCTGGACGCCTACCACAACGCTCTGCATCAGAAAAGGGAACAGGCCATAAAGCATGAATCTGATGTAGCCGACGCCATAAAAAAGCCGAAGAAAAAGAGCCTCGACATGGAGCGTTAGCACGTATCGTTTTATATCGTCCCGACAATCCTTACAGGCTTTTAGCAGATGTTGTTACCATTTTTCTTCCACGGCTTGCATAAAAAATAAGCGCCATACATTCCGAACAGAGGCCGCATGGTAACATGTTGCCACGATTTTGTTACCACGAGCCTTTTACATAGCATAGGGCAATCGTTCAGGCAAAGGGAAACCCGCTAAAATCCTTAGATTTAGCGGGTTTTTGGCGGAGGGAGTGGGATTCGAACCCACGTGCGCTTGCGCGCAAACTGATTTCGAGTCAGCCCCGTTATGACCACTTCGATATCCCTCCATATTCAATTTATTGCATAAACGGCGACTCTCTATTCATTATCACATGATTTCGAGTCAGCCCCGTTATGACCGCTTCGATACCTCTCCAAAATCCGATATTGAGTTTAATGCGCAGAACCTTTCGCACCGCAGCTGTTCTAAACGTGCTGCCGGCATCGGCGGGCCGCGCGGACCATGCGTGTGACATTATACCGCATTCCCGCACGGATTGCAACGACGAACGCAAAACACCCTTTCAAAGAAAATTGCCTTTATCGGCAAGATAATAATAAAATATCCGGTTTTTTGCTAACTTTTTGAGTGTTTCGTCCGATATGATTATTGTTATCTTATAATTACGACGCTCTCCACGCATGAGGTATCCATATGGGAAAAGGTACGATCATCGGTCTTGTCATCGGCTTCGGTGCGCTAATTTTGGGGTTCATACTCGAACACGGCAACGTGCTTTCGCTGTTTTTGCTCAGCCCTGCCGTTATCGTCATCGGCGGTACGATCGGCGCGCTGCTGATTTCTTTTTCCGTCGCCGACGTCGCAAAAATTCCCAAACTGCTCGGGGAAGCCATGAGCGAACCGAAAACCTCCCTCCAGACCACGATGGATTTGGTGCTTGAGCTCGCATCCAAGGTTAAGCGCGAAGGCATGCTGGTTCTCGAGCAGGTCACCCAGGACGAAAATTTCAAGGCAAAAAGCGACCCTCTGCTGGTAAGGGGATTGACACTGCTGATGGACGGCCTCGACAAGAGCGTTCTTCAGGAAATATTCGATAACGATATGCACATTTTCGAGCAGCTTAAAAAGCAGGATATCGCGGTATTTGAGGCAGCGGGCGGCTTCTCGCCTACGCTGGGTATCATCGGCACGGTGCTCGGGCTCATCCAGGTGCTCGCCAATATGGGCACGCCGGAGGAGCTCGCAAAATCCATCGCCGTCGCGTTCATTGCGACGCTATACGGCGTATTGTTTGCTAACCTGATTTATCTGCCCATCGCCGCCAAGCTGAAGCTGCGGTTAAAGCTGCAGAGCCAGGAAAAGGCCATGATCATCGACGGCCTGCTCGCGATCAACGATCTGGAGAGTCCGATCGCCATCCGCGAGCGTCTCGTTCCCTATCTTTCGTTCGAAAAGCGCGGCAAAGCGGCAAAAGCCAAGGGTGACGGAGGCGAGAAAGGTGAGTAAACGCCGGGGACATGAAGAGGAAAAAGAAAACAGCGAACGCTGGCTTTTGACCTATTCCGACATGATCACGCTTTTGCTTGCGCTTTTTATCATGATGTATACGATGAGCACGCTGGATTCCGGAAAATTCTCGAGTCTCTCCAGCGAGCTGGGCATCGTCCTTAACCCCGGCGGCGGGACCTATGTCTCCGCGATCGGCAAGAACGGCAACGGCATCAGTAACGGTTCCGGTAACGGCAGCGACAGCTCCAACGGGTTTGACAACGGTGTCGGCGGCGTCAACGGTCTTGTCTCCTTGCCTGACGGGCGCTACAGCATCATCACCGAAGGCAATCTCGAGGAGAAACTCAAAGAGATTATCGCCGAAAGCAATCTTGAGGACTTCGCCAGCGTACATGTGGAAGAGCGCGGCGTCGTGGTGAGCTTTACCGAAGGCCTGCTGTTTTCCTCCGGCTCCGCCGACATTAACGAGCAGGCCAAACAGGTGCTCACCAACATCATCACCATCGTCAAAGCCGTGGACAACTATATCCGCATCGAGGGCTCGACCGATAACGTGCCCATCAAAAGCTCGCGGTTTCCGTCAAACTGGGAACTTGCCTCGCAGCGGGCGATCAACGTCGCGAAGCTGTTGATCGAGCAAGGGGTCTCGCCTGATCGCATCTCGACCGTGAGCTACGGCGAATACCGCCCGGTGGCACAAAACGATACGGATGAAAACCGCCAACAGAACCGCCGGGTGGACATCGTGTTCATCGATCTTGACCTGAGCGTCTATGAAGCGGGCTACGAGGGCGAGCAATCCTAAGAGTCCAAGCAACGAAACGGCCGCGGAAGACTTCCGCGGCCGTTGTTTTTGCTCCAAAGCGGCAGGAAGGCACCCTTTGTTAAAAAAAACGGCCGCTCAAACTTCAGCGGCCATCCGTTGTTTCTATATTATTAAAGATCGCATACACTTTGGCGGCCTTCGGCCCCGCCGCATCGCGGCCCACGCGTTTATGCCGACGGTCCGAGGATCTTTCCAAGTTCTTCCCGGCACGCCTCGTGCGTGACGGCGATGAGCTCGTCGCCCGCGAGCAGCAGGGTGTCGCCGCGCGGCAATATCAGCTCCGAGCCCCTTATCAGCGCGACGAACACGCACTGCGCAGGAAGCTCGATATCCTTAACCTTGTTCCCGTTCGCCACGGAGGTGGTATCGATGATCTTTTCCACCAGCGAATAGCGTCCGCGGTGGAGCTTTAAGAGCGTCATCATATCGCCCATGGACATTTCCTCGGCCACGAGACGAGCGAGCTGATCGGCCTGATTGACCTTGACGTCTACGCCCATGGCGGGGGTGAACAGCCAAGCGTTTTTCGGGTTGTTGACGCGGCCGATAACGCGCTTCACGCCATACTCAAACCGCGCGATAGTCGCGATCACGAGGTTGGTTTCATCCGCGCCCGTGACGGCCGCTACAACATCGGCCTTATCGATGCCTACGGATTCGAGCGTTTTGGGATCGGCGCCGTTCGCGCACACGATCGCATCCTCCGGCAAATCGCGCTTGAGCGCTGCCATCCTCGACTCGCGCATCTCAATGAGCGTAATCTGATGCCCTTTTTCTATGAGCAACGCTCCGAGGTAAGCGCCCACCTGGCCGCCGCCGACAATAATGACCTTCATCGTTACACTCCCCTTTCCGCTATTCCATCCCGAGCAACCGCTTGAGCCGGCCTATGGATGCCGTGGCCACCGCCAGATAAACAAGATCATCTTTCTCAAACGTGGTACCCAAGGTTGGAAGGAAGGTTTTGTTTGCCCGGGTGATCGCAACGACATGGATTTCGCCCATGGCCGTCAGTTCCTGCACCCTGTGCCCTATGAGCAGCGAAGGAACCAGCATCTCCACGATATCCGCGTCGCCCTCGCCAAGGCTTAAAACGCTGTTGAGCGGTGAATAGCACAAAAGCTCCGCCGCGCGCTTGATCCCCCATGTCGTCGACGAGATCGTCTCGACACCGAGGCGCTTGTAGATCTCGGCCTTTTGCTTGTTGTACATGCGCGCCACGACCTTAGGCACGCGGTAAACCTCCCGCGCCAGGCGGGCGACTACCGCGTTGGCCTCGTCGCTCGATGTGACCGCGGCGAGCGCGTCCACACGATCGACTTTCGCCCGGAGCAATACTTCCTTATCAAAGCCGATGCCCTCGATCGTCTCCCCGCGGAAGGACGGACCCAATTTTTTAAAGGCCTCCGGATCGGAATCGATGACGGTGACGGTATGCCCGCTCCGGCTAAGCTGCTGCGCCAATCCCGAACCGATCAGCCCACAGCCCACGATGATCATCTTCATATGAAGCGCCTCCTGTTTCCTATAGCTTTTCGCCGCACGCGCGAATATTCCTGCGTGAGCGCTGCAGCGCTTTTCGCGTTTCGTCCAGCAACAGCACCACAAACGGTATCACGGCCAGTATTGCCCATTCCCGAAGCTCAAGCGGCGCGGTATTGAACAGCTCGTGCAGCGGCGGGAAATACATCAAAATGCTCAGCAGCGAAATTTCGACGGCGATGCCGACCAAAATGATCTTGTTGTTGAACATCCCCCGATGCACCGCAGGCAAGCGCGTCGTGCGGCAGGCGAACACCACACCGATCTGCGAGAATACGATCGCCGCGAGCGTCATCGTCGTCGCCATGCGGTAGATTTCGCCCGTGCCCTGCAGCGGCAGATGAAACTGCCCGTGCAGATGATACAGCAGCGCAAAGCCGATCATCCCTATCACGGCCTCGATGAGCCCGTACCACAGGAACGCCCGCTTCATCACGCTCCCATTCAAAAGCGGCGCCTTCTGCGAGCGCGGCGGATTGTCCATAATGCCCTTCTCGGGGAGATCCGCGCCCAGGGCGATGGCGGGCACCATATCCGTGCCCAAATCGATCGAAAGCACCTGCATGATCGTCAGCGGAAGCGGGATCGCGCCCCTGCTGAACAGGTAAAGAATAAACGGCAGCGCCTCCGGCACGTTGCTGTTAAAAATATATACGATAAACTTGCGGATATTGTTATATACCGTTCGTCCCTCTTCGACCGCGTTGACGATCGAGGCGAAATTATCGTCGGTCAATATCATATCCGCCGCCTCTTTGGCGACGTCCGTGCCCGTCATCCCCATCGCAACGCCGATGTCCGCCTTCTTGAGCGCGGGCGAATCGTTGACGCCGTCCCCCGTCACCGCGACGACATGGCCCATCGACTGAAGCACGCTGACGACCTGCAGCTTCTGCTCCGGCGCGACGCGGGCGAATACCACCTCGCCCGAGAGCGCCTCCTTTAGTTCCTGCTCCGACATTTTTTCAAGCTCGACGCCGTTGATGACGCGTGCGCCGTCGGTTTTTATGATGCCGATGCGGTGCGCGATGCTCAGCGCGGTCAAGCCATAATCTCCCGTGATCATGATGATGCGGATGCCCGCATGGTGGCATTTCACTACGGCCTCCGCCACCTCCGGGCGCGGGGGATCCGCCATCGCGACGAGGCCGAGGAACGTGAGCTCCTTCTCCACGAGTTCGGCCGTATAGGCGCTCAGGCTCGAGGGCAGCGCGGAGCCCTTCGTCAGCCGCCGCCGCGCTACGGCGAGGACCCTAAGCCCCTTGTGCGCATACCGGTCGTTGGCGCGCATGGCCGAATCGCGCAGCGCTTCGTCCATCTCGAGCTCTTTGCCGTCTTTCACATAGCTTGCGCAAAGGTCGAGCACCTCTTTGGGCGCGCCTTTGACGTAAACGATGGTTCCATTGTCAAACGAAGCGCCCTGGGGCTGGTGGATCGTGCACATACGCTTGCGGCTTGAATCAAACGGCAGCTCGCGGATGTGCGGAGCGAGCGACGCCTGCTCCGCCGGATCGATCCCCCCCTTTTGGGCGAGCACGAGCAGCGCCGCCTCAGTCGGGTCGCCGAGCACCGTCCATCGCGGGGATTCCCCGTTGGGCGGGATCAGGCGCGCGTTGTTGCAAAGGCCCGCGCCTGTCAAAAGCGACGCGAGATCAGCATCCACGGAAGCATCCTTCGAACCTTCCGCGACGATGCTCCCCTCGGCCGCATATCCCGTCCCCGTGACCTGATAGCCGCGCCGCGGCATCCAGACATCGCTCACCGTCATCTGGTTCTGGGTGAGCGTACCGGTCTTATCCGTGCAGATCACCGTGGTGCAGCCGAGCGTCTCCACCGCGGAAAGGCGCTTGATGAGCGCTCCGCGCTTGGCCATGCGCTGCACGCCCATCGCCAGCGACAGCGTGACGGTCGGCAAGAGGCCTTCGGGCACAAACGCGACGATCATGCCCATCGCGAAGATGAAGCTTTCGGCCAAATCCGTACCCGCGAGCGCCACCGCCGCGATAAAAAACACGATGCCGATGCTCACGGCCATCGCCGAGACCACCTTGGTGATCCGGCGCATCTCCTTTTGCAGGGGGCTTTCCTCATTCTTAAGGGATTGCGTAAGCCCGGCGATTTTGCCGAACTCCGTATTCATGCCGGTGGCGTAAATTACGGCCATGCCGGTCCCCGCCGCGACGTTCGTCCCGGCAAACACCATGTTTGAAAATTCCGCCCGGGTTAAATCATCCCTGTAAATCTCGTTCCTGGCCTTGTGCACCGGGTGGGATTCACCCGTCAGCGTCGACTGGTCGACCCGAAGATCGCTGTCCTGCACCAAGCGCGCGTCCGCGGAAATGCGATCGCCTTCGCAGAGCAATATGATATCCCCCGGCACCAGATCCTCCGCGGGAATGCGCTTCTCTTCCCCATCGCGCACGACGCGCGCGTAGGTCGGCAAAAGCTGCTTGAGCGCCGCCGTCGCCTTTTCCGCGCGGAACTCCTGGAAAAAGCTGAAGAGCCCGTTGATGACGTTCACGAGCCATATCGCGATGCCCAGTTCCGGCATCTTGGCGATGAAGCCCACGACGCCCCCCGCCCACAGGAGGATCGCCATCAAATGCGTAAAATTCGCGAGCAATTTGACGATCAGCGGCTGACCCTTCTCCTCCCGGAGGATGTTTTTCCCATGCTCGTTCAGGCGCTTTTGGACTTCCTCCAGACTCAGTCCTTGATCCGAGGTTCCCAGCGCCTCATATACGCCGGCGACGGAAAGCCGCTGAAGCTGCTTATTGTTGCCCGTCGCGTTCAATTGCGTGTCGTTTTGCATCCCCATATGCCGGTATTCTCTCCCCTTTCGGCAGTTTCCAACCTTCCCCGAACTTAAGCAGCGCGTTATCGGCCAAACGCGCGCGACCCCCGGGCCTTGGCGCGCCGAAGCCTTGGCGGGTCGCTTCGCCGCAAATAAAAAAGCGGGCCCACGATACCGGAACCGCAACCCTCTGCTCTGTTCCCTCCTTGCGCCCGATCGAGCGGGAAGGAGTATGCCGACGTATTCGTCAACATGATATATCTGTCATTGTAATGAAAGCGAGATTAAGAAAGCATAAATAATGACGGCTTGGATCTAAAGATTGTATAAAGAAATGCGGCGGCAGGCTGCCGACGAGCACGGCGCGGACAAAAAGCCTTGCGGGACAAGGCTTCCCGCTCAGGCATTGCCGTCCGTGTCGGGATATGAGCGATTCCTAGAAGGTCGGGCTTGGGCAACTGCCCGCTTGCTCGATTTCGAAATGCGCCCTATGGGCGGATTAAAACCATTTCTTTCTTTTAAAATAGGCGATCATTATCCCGCCGATCACGAGCATTACCGCCCAGATAACGCCGTAGCCCCAGCGGGATTCGAGCTCCGGCATATAGTGGAAATTCATCCCGTACACGCCGACGATGAACGTCAGGGGGATGAATATCGTCGATATGACCGTGAGGATCTTCATGATCTCGTTGAGCTTGTTGCTCGTGTTGGAAAGATGCAGCTCCGCCAGGCCCGAGAGCAGTTCGCGGCTCGTATCCGCCGAATCGATCACCTGGACGATATGTCCGTACACGTCCCTAAGATACGGCGCGGTCTCTCTCCTGATGAGCGAAGTGGACTCCTTGCCCAGCAAGGACGCGACGTCCCTGAGCGGCCAGACGCAGCGATTGACCCGCAGCAGATCCTTCTTGATCGCACGGATCGTACGCAGATGCCCCTGGTCGGTATTTTCCATGACGGCTTCCTCGAGCGCGTCGATCTTCTCGTTGATCGCCTCAAGAACGTCGAAATACCCGTCCACGATCGCCTCCAAAAGCGAATACATCAGATAGTCCGCGCCGAATTTGCGAACCTGTGTGCCGGAGCTTCGGATCCTGCTGCGGATGCCGTCAAACACGTCGCCGCGTTCCTCACCGAAGGAGAGCACATAGTTTTCGCCGAGGATAAAGTCCTCGTGCTCCACGATGAGCTCGCCGCCCGAATAATAGATCATCTTTGCGACGATATAGAGGTAAGAATCATACTCCTCGATCCGCGTGCGCTCGCTCTTTTTATAGATATTGCCCGCCACGATGGGGTGGATTTTAAACTGTTCGGCGATGCGCCGCACATCCTCTTGAGTGCACTTGCCGTCCACATTGATCCAGCGCATCCTGCCCGGCGCAATCCGGCTGAGCGAGGAAAGCGCCTCCGCGTCGTCCGGGCGCACGGTGAACTCCACAACTTCATCCGCGTCGTACTCGATGACCTCAATCGGTTCGCAGCCGCCGGTATCGGATAAAATCCCGCCGATCGTATCGTCCATTTCGCTCCCCTTTCCTTCGGCCGTAAGCTACAGCTCCTCCGCCATCCTGTAGCCGACGCCGACCTCCGTGATGATATACTTGGGCTCCGCCGGGTTTTCCTCGATCTTCCTTCTGATATTCGCCATGTTCACGCGCAGCGATTGCACCTCGTTCGCGTAGGGGCCCCAGATTTCCCGGATAATCGTATCCCGGGTAAGCACTTTCCCGGCGTGACGAAAAAGCAGCGCGAGGATTTTATACTCGATCGGGGTAAGGTGGATCTCCTTGCCCGCGAGCGTGACGAGCCTCTTTTCATCGTTGATTTCAAGGTCGCCCACGCGCATGGATTTCAGGTCGAAAGAGCTTGCGTCCCTGCGGCTTCTGCGCAGCGCCGCTCGGATCCTCGCGAGCAGCTCCGCCGTGCCGAAGGGCTTTAGGATGTAATCGTCCGCCCCAAGGTCGAGCGCCTCCACCTTCTCGCGCTCGTGGCCGCGCGCGGAGACCACCACGATCGGGACGCCCGCCCATTGCCGAACGCTCTTCAATACCTCCATGCCGTCGATGTCCGGCAGCCCCAAATCGAGCAGTATCAGTTCCGGGCAGTGCGACGCCGTGATCGAGAGCGCCTCCTGCCCCTTGGCGGCCTTGATCACATCGTATCCGTTGGACTGCAGCACCGCGCTCATCAGGCTCGCGATGGGCTCGTCGTCCTCGACGATCAATATAAGCGCCTTATTGTCCATTCGCGTCTCCCCCTTCCTCCAAAGGCAGCGTAAACCGAAAAATCGCGCCGCCTTCCTTGCCGTTCTCCGCCTCCAGGTTTCCGCCGTGCGCCCTGATGATGGATTTGCAGATCGAAAGGCCCACGCCCATCCCCCGCGAGGAATCGGATCCCTGCCGCTTGGTCGCGCCATAGCCCTCGAACAGGGTCGAAAGCTCCTCCTCGGCAATGCCCTCGCCGTGATCGATCACCTCGAACACCGCCGTTTGGCCGTCCTTTTTTACCTCTACCTCGACCAGGGCCGATTCGGGCGAGTGCTTGATCGCGTTTTCCAAGAGGTTGATGAGCACCTGCACGATCAGCGTGCCGTCCATCGGGACGATCAGAAGCTCGCTGGGCACGCGCACGCGGATATTGCTCGAAACAAAGCGCTTGCGGATCCTGCTCACGGAGGCCGCGAGGATCTCCTCCGCCGCCTCCGGCGTCTTGGCGACGTTCATCGTGCCCTGCCTGATGCGCGTGACCGAGAGCAGGTTTTCCACCATGCGGATCAGCCACTGCGAGTCCTCCTTGATGTTGCGGATCAGCCGCTCGCGCGTCGCGCGGTCGAACGATTCCTCGTTTTCGAGTATCGCGCTGCTCGCGCCGAGTATCCCCGTCAAAGGCGTGCGAAGGTCGTGGGAAATCGCCCTAAGGAGGTTGCTGCGCATCTTCTCCTTCTCCGCCTCCACCAGGATGCGGCGCTGCTCGTCCGAGAGCTGCTGCCGCTCGAGCGCCATCGCAACCTGCGATGCGATCGTGCGCAGAAACAGGAGCTGACCGTGGTCGATCGGCCCGGCGGAACAGGAGAGCCCGAGCACGCCGAGCACCCGCCCCTGCGCGAGCACCGGCAGATAGAATGCCCGCGCCTGCGCGAACGTATCCGTACCCGCGCCTGCGGGCTTTTGATTGAGAAACACCCAATGCGCGATCGCCTGCTCCTCTTTGGACTGAAAGGCGGGATCGTCCGCGTCCTCCGGCGCGCGCAAAATGCTGTATCCCTGCGCCTCCGCCGGATCCCTGGTATAGAAGATCGTGGAGCGCCCGAAGAGCTTGACGATGGTATCGTTCGTGAGCGCGACCGTGCTGTCGAGCCCGCGCGTCGATAAAAGGTTCTTGTTGATCTCAAAGAGCGCGTCGGTGCGCCGCTCACGCTCCACGGCGAGCTTCGCCTGATCCTTGATGCGCACCGTGAGCGTGCTCGTGATGAGCGCCGCAACGAGCATGATCACCAGCGTGATCGGATGCCTGCTCAGCATCATAAACGTAAAATACGGCACCGTGAAAAAGTAATTGTAGGCGAGCACGCTCAGGGCGGATGCGGCGATCCCGTAGAAATAGCCTGCAGTGAACCTTGAAACCAGCAGCACGCAAAGAAGATACGCCATGATCCCGCTCTGGTCGCTCATGCCGAGCGCGTCGAGCCAGAAGGACAGCAGCGTGGCCGCCGCAAGGAGCCCGAATGTCTTGAGCGTATCGGCCGTCGAGAATACAAGGTTCTTTCCCCACAGCGTCGTCGGGCGCTTATGGGCGTAAGCCGCGCTGCCGCCGGGAATGATGGAAACCTCTATGCCGGGGATCAGCTCTATCAGCCGATCCTCAAAATCCGTTTCAAAAAGAGCTGTGATCGTCCTTTTGTTGCGGCTTTTGCCCACGACGATGTTGGTGATGTGCGCGAGCTTCGCGTATTCGGCCACGGTTTGGGCGACGTCATAGCCGTTGAGCGTGACGATTTCCGCTCCGAGCTTTTCCGCGAGGGAAAGGTTGCTGCGCACGGTTTCGCGCTCGGAATCGCTCAGGCGCTCGTTTTGCGCGTCCTCGACATAGATGGCGGCCCACGGAGCGTAAAACGCCTCGGCCATCCTCGCGCACCAGCGGATGCACCGCGTGGAAAAAGGAGAGGCGCTCACGCACACGAGCAGCCTGCCGTTTGAAGCCCTGCTCGGGAAAGGACGCGCGGACTGATTTTCGTGGCCGATGCGGCTTGCTGCCTTGAGCATCGCAATCTCGCGCAGGAGCTTGAGGTTTTCCTCCGTGAAAAACGCGCTCCACTGCTCGTCGCCCTGCCTGAGGCTCAGGACCTTCCTCTCGTTAAAACGCACAAGCAGCTCGCCCGGATCGATATCCACGAGCTTGACCATTTCCGCGCGGTCGAACACATAGTCGGGGACCGTCTCGTGCACCGGAATCCTCGTGATGTTTTCGACGACGTCGTTCAGGCTTTCGATATTCTGCACGTTGATCGTCGTATAAACGTCGATCCCCACGTTCAAAAGCTCCTCGATATCCTGATACCGCTTTTTGTTGCGCGCGCCCTCCAGGTTGGAATGCGCAAGAGAATCGATCAGTATGAGCTGCGGCTTTCGCGCGAGCGCCGCGTCAAGATCGAATTCCCTTTGCAATAGCGGATCGTTCGCAGCGCTTTTAGGCGGCATCACCGGAAGGCCCTTGATCAGTTGCAGGGTGTCCGGATGCATCCCCGGCTCCACGAAGCCTACCAGCACGTCGACGCCCAAGCGGAACTGCTCGCGCGCATCGTCGAGCATCGCATAGGTCTTGCCGACGCCTTCCGCATATCCAAAAAAAATTTTTAGCCGTCCGCGCCGGTACGTTCGTTCCCCTCGCGGGCGCTGCGCCGTCGGGACCCTCTCCGGGCGGCGGACTGCCTCGTCCATAAGAATCACCTTCTGTAGCTGAAGGAGTCGACTCCTTTAGCATACTTTATAACATTTCATCGTCCTTGGGCAAGCGGGAGTTTCGCTCGAAAACCATTGCAGACGCCCGCGGATACCCGCGCTTTGAAAACAAAAGCAGGCTCGGGGGCGTTGATAACGCGCACGGGCGGATTGAAACCCGATGTATGTTGTCACACATTCGGCGGTGAATTCGTATTATGCAGTATGTTTATTTTGTAAGAGAGGTGAATCCCATGCTTGGTTGTCTTCTTTTTTATTGTCTGCTCGGTAATGGCTGCGGCTGCGGCTGTGGTTGCCAGAATCAGTGTTGTAATCAATGCTCCAATCAATGCGGTAACCAGTGCGGCAATCAATGCCGTCGGTGCGGCTGCTGCTAAGGCTTAAAGTCCGCCCGCGCGGCGAAATTTAGCGGCGGGCCCGCGCACATGAGCCGGCCGCCGGAATCGGAACATAACACAATACGCTCCCGGGCGAAAACGCCCGGGAGTTTTTCTTTATAGACCCTGAACAATAAGCCCTGCGTACGATGCCGGGACTACCCTGCGGCGATCAATGATTTGTTCTGCAAGCTCCGGGAAGGACCCGCATTTTACACGCTCGTACTCATCTTCCATACATATCCTTATGTATCCTGAAGATGCTCTGCATATATAGCCGTGCCCGAATCGCGCCGATCCCTCGGCGTCCAAACCGCGCCGGTCCGGGCCGCGCCTTTACCATTTTACGATCCTGTAGTATACCTTGGATGTCAAAAGATAGACCGCAAAATACAGCAGCGCGAACACCGCGCATACGCCGCCGATGCACCCGAGCACCAGGCCCCAGTCGTAGAGCATGAACGTCTGCAGCATGCGCGCCATGATCTTGGAAGCAAATACCATATGCAGTATCGTCATGCCGAGCGGGATGAAGAACACCCAAAGCACCTGGGCGTTGATCGTCGCCTTCACCTGCGCGTCGTCCATGCCGACCTTTTGCAGTATGGCAAACTGCGCTTTATCCTCGTAGCCTTCGGAAACCTGCTTGAAATAGATGATGAGCACCGTGACCGCGAGGAAGAGTATCCCGAAGAACACGCCGAGGAACAGCAGCCCGCCGTAGACGCCATAGCTATTCTCCCGCGCGCTAAAAACCTCCCGTACGGAGTATTCGCTGCCAAAACGGCCGATATAGAGCTCGTGAAGATCGCCCATAAACTTCAGGCACTGCTCCTGCGGGCCTTTTAGGTCAAAGCGCATGCCGCCGTCGAAATAAAGCAGGTTCGGCATATCCACAAAGACCGCGTCCTCCCGGACGTAATTGTCGCGCGGATATCCGCCGTCGGCGGGCAGCGCGTAGGTCAGCTTGTTTTTGTCCGCGCTGATTTTAAGGCCGTCCTCCTTCGCGAGCGCCACGATTTCCCGATCAAAATCGCGGATCGCCTCGGCGCCGTTCTCTTCGTCGATCCAGATGCAAACGTCGAACGCGTACATGCTCGAGAGCATTTCCTCCTGTCCGAGGTAAAGCGAAAGCGTGCCCGCGATCGTCACGATCAGCATCGTGGAGAGGATGCAGATGGTCGCAAGCGATTTCGCGTTCTGCCGCATGCGCTGGAACATGCCGCCGATCGCGATGAAATTCCCGGGCCTGTAATAGAGCTTTTTATCGGCGCGAAGGAGCCTTAGCGCGACGATGCTGCCGGAGGTAAAAAGAATGCCGGTCGCGATAATCACCAGTATGGCCAAAAGAAAGAACAGGCCGAGCGCGGTTCCCGGCTGCTCGATGCTCCAGGCGTAATAATACGCGGCGATCAGGCAAAGCAGGCCGAACATAGCAAGCGGAACGATGAGCTTTGAATCCTTTTCCCCGCGCCTTTCGCTGTTCATCAATTCGATGGGACTCGCGAGCCGCACCCGGCGGAAATTTAAGAGCGACGTAAACACAAACACGGCGAAGAACAATCCGAGCATGACGGCATACGCCACGGGCGCGATCGAAAACACGCTTCCCGCCGCGGCATGGATCATTTTGAGCAATATCAAAAACAGCAGCCTTCCGAACACCAGTGCGACAACGATGCCCAATAGGACGCCGAAACCCAGCGTGATGAGGTTTTCCCACACGAGCACTCGCCCCACATGGCGCTTTTCCAGGCCCAGGATGCCGTAGAGCCCGAACTCCTTTTTGCGGCGGCCCACGATGAAGTTGTTGATGTAGACCATGAAGAAGAACGCGAATATCGCGAATACGATCAGACCGAAGGAAAACAGCTCCGTAGCCGTCCTGCCCGCGGGCAGATTGTTCAAGCCGTCCGAGAACAGCAGGCCGCCGATGAGCAGGAACACGCCGCTGATGATCGCGGTGGTCAGGATATACGGGTAAAACGTCCTGCGGTCGCGGCGGATGTTGCCCCACGCCAGCTTCAGATAAAACGCTTTAGCCAACGAGCGCACCCCCGTCCGACAGCACCGAAAGGTTCGCGACGATCCGCTCGAAAAAGGCGCGGTTGTCGTCCTCGCCGCGGTAGATCTGCGAGAAGATCTCGCCGTCGCGGATAAAGAGCACGCGCGAGGCAAAGCTCGCGGCAAACGCGCTGTGCGTGACCATCAAAAGCGTCCTGCCGCCTTCGTTCAGCGAGCGGAAATTCCCAAGGAGGTTCGCGGAGGATCTGGTATCGAGCGCTCCGGTGGGCTCGTCGGCCAGCAGGATGCGGGGGTTTGTGATAACGGCGCGCGCTACGGCCGCGCGCTGCTTCTCCCCGCCCGAAACCTCATAGGGGAATTTATGGAGCAGATGTTCGATCCCGAGCATATTCGCGACGGGCGTGATGCGGCTTTCCATCTCCCCAAGCGGCGTTTGGGAAAGCACCAGCGGCAAAAGGATGTTGTCCTTCAGCGAAAAGTTGTCGAGCAGGTTGAAATCCTGGAACACGAATCCGAGGTGCTTCCTGCGAAACTCCGACATCTCGCGGTCGCGGATCTGCGAGAAGCTCTTGCCGTCGAGGAAAACGTCGCCCTCCGTCGGCCGGTCGAGCGACGCGATAATGTTCAAAAGCGTGGTTTTACCGCTGCCGGACGGCCCCATGATCGCGAGGAATTCACCCTCTTCGACCTCGAAGCTCACGCGCTGCAGCGCGACGCACTGCGCGACCCTCAGCTTTGAATAATAGACTTTTTTCAGATTGCTTACCTTTAATAAACCCATGCCGATCCTCCAAGCGTTGATGAGGGTATCATACAACGAAAAAAAGCGCCGGTTCCATGGCGGCGGCTTACATTTGGCCCGCTAAAACGAACATTTTTGTCACCTGAAGAGATCGGTACGGGAATCGGGAAACACGAGCGATACCTTTGTGCCCGCGCCGACCTTTGACTCCACCCGGATCGAGACGCTCAAAGCGTCCGCCGCTTTTTTCGCTAAGTACAGGCCGACGCCGGACGCGCGGCTGTCGATGCGGCCGTTATAGCCCGTGTAGCCTTTGGCGAAGATGCGCGGCAGATCTTCCGCGCGGATGCCGATGCCGCTGTCCTTTATACAGAGCGCCGCGCCGTCCAGATACACGCGTATGCCGCCCGAAGGCGTATACTTGAGCGCATTTGAGAGGATCTGCTCGAGGATGAAGCCGAGCCATTTTTTATCGCTGGTCACCGTTTTCTCAAGCGGCGAGATCTCGATGGAAAGTTTCTGGTACACGAAAAGAATTCCGAATTTCTTGACGCTTTCGTGCACGACGTCGCTTAAGGAGCACGCCTCGAGCACAAGGTCGGAGGCGATGTCCGAGAGCTTGACGTACCTAAGGGCCAGGTCCGCGTACTGCTCGATCTTAAAAAGCTCCTGGCGGATTACGCCCGCTTCCTCCCCTTCCATCTTTGAGAGCACCAGCCGAAGCGCCGCGATCGGCGTTTTGATCTGGTGCACCCACAGCGTGTAGTATTCGAGCGTTTCGCTATGCGCCGCAAAAAGCTGTCTGTTGAGCGCGTCGTACGCGCTGCCGAGAGCGTGAATCATCTGAATATAATCGGCCTCCAGCGCGTTGTTCGGCGCAGGAAGCGGCCGCGTGGCGTTAAAGAGTTCACACGAGAGCTCCTCGAGCGCCCTTTTGCGGCGCAAGAAACGTATGCCGTCGACCAAAAGGATCACAGCTAGGAAAAAGCTCAACAGCAGCACGATGTAGCGGGCGATGAGCCCATCCTGGTCGGCAAGGTATGAAACGCCGAGGACCGTAACCACGGCGATGACATAAAAGAGAAGCAGCGTCAGCCGGTATCTTAAAAAAGAAAGCAGCTTACTCATGGACGGCGTATCCTTTGCCCTTATGCGTTACAATAGCGTCGGAGAGGCCCGCGTCGTCGAGCGTTTTTCTAAGGCGATTGACGTTGACGGTCAGCGTGTTGTCGTCTACAAATTCGTCGCTGTCCCATAGCGCGAGCATAAGCTCTTCCCGGCCGACAACGCCGCCTTTTTTTGAAAGCAGCATCTGCAGGATTCGCGCTTCGTTGCGCGTAAGCTCCGTCCGCCGCCCTTCAAAATTCAGGCACAGCGCGCCCGCGTCCAGCGTTGCGCCGCGCAGAGAAAGCGTATTCGGCGATTCGTAATCATAGGCTCGGCGCAGCATGGCCTGTATCTTGGCGACCAACACCTCCATCGACACGGGCTTGGCGATATAATCGTCTCCGCCCATGTTCACCGCCATCACGATATCCATATTGTCCGAGCGGGAGGAGAGGAATATCACGGGCGCCTTCGACCGCTTACGGATCTCGCCGCACCAGTAATAGCCGTTGAAAAACGGCAGGGAGATATCCATCAATACAAGGTGCGGCGCGGTTTTTTCAAACAGGGCCGACACATCCGAGAAATCCTCCGCAATACATGCCTCAAAGCCCCAGCGTTTAAGATGCCGCTCGATCTCGGATGCGATCACCTTATCGTCCTCGACGATCAGTATCCTATACATAGCCCGCCCCTTTCCGGCCGGAACCGGCGGTTTGCAGCCGGTATCTTTGGGAGTATATCCGTAATTCCCGCAATAAAACGGGTTGCGTTACCTTCTCGCCTTGCCCGTGATCTTTTCAATGCAAATCTCGTAAACCGCCGTTTCGGGCATTGCCTTTTGCAGGTATTTCATGCCGGTTTCCTTGAAGCGGCTGCTGTACTTGTCCATCAGCAATTGAAGGCCCGCCTCCGGGGTCTGCGACAGCGCCGCCGTCCCAAAGACGATCGCGCTTTCGTACTTCGTGGAAAACTTCTCGGGCAGCACCTCCGTTTTTCCCACCACGGTCAAGCAGACCTTCGGATTGCCCTCAATGTTCCTCGCCTTCTTGCCCCCCTCCGCGGTGCCGTGGATATAGATTTTCCCCTCCCCCACCGCGTAGCTGACGGGTACGCCGTACGGGGTTCCGTCCCCGCCGACCGTGGAAAGCACGCCGTACTCCCCGTTCAACAGGATCGCCATCGCGTCCTCCTCGGACAGCCGGCGGTCCTTCCTCCTCATTTCATCCATTCGCTTCGCCTCCCAAACCGATCGTTTCCGTGCGATTCCATCATACCATACCTTCCGAATAAAACAGGCATGCCCCGCAAAAGACATGCCGTTTGTCCGCGCCCCTCATGCGCCCGTTGAATACCTCCAGATGTCCCGCTCCATGCAGACGTTCAGCCCGCAGCATTGCGCCGGTTCGAGGCCATACTTTTGATACAGCCCGGCGAAGAGTTCCTTCACCCTGCGATAGTATTCGATGCCCGGCGCGCTCATGCTCCCCATGACGGGCCTGCCCATCGGCATCCAGATCGACGCCGTCGGGATGATCCCGCGCTCGGCGAGATAGGTCGCGCCCTCCTTTAGGCTTTCATAGCCTTCGAGCCCGATGATGAAGTTGGAAAACGCCGAGCCGCCGCCGTATTTGTTTGCGATATACTCAAGGGCGCTCAGGTGGCTCTCACGCGTCGTAAAAGCCATCTTGCCGGGCGTGATGATTTTGGCGCGCTCCTCGTCCCAAACCTCGATGCTGTACGCGATCCTGTCCGCGCCAAGTGCAAAGTACCCGTCGATCAAGCCGTAATCCGACGGCGGAGTAATATAAAGAAGCAGCTCGCCCTTGATGTTGCGCATCCCGACCTTGGAATCGATCTCCTTTAGATACGATTGAATATACTTCGCTTCGTTTTCGCCGGAAAACGTCGACCCGCCCGTGATTTGAATGCTGTTGCAGCCCGCATGGTCGAACCCGTATTTCACGATCTCCGCGACGTCGGAAGCTTCGAGAGCGGCAGGCTGAGGTTTGTTCTTGTTCGCCCTTGCTTCAAAGTCGGCGCCGCTAAAGCAAAACTCGCAGGGTTTTCCCGCCGCCGCATACTCGCAGGGCCATAGGCATTGGAACGCGACCCAATCGACCCCCTGGATCACCGCGTTTCCGATAAATTTGGTTCCGCGCGAGGTCTTTTGCCGGTAGAAATCCGTCTTCGGCGGGAAGGCAACAAAATCAACAAATTCGGATTTATAAAGGAGCGCCGCTTTGCCGTCGACAAGCTCCAGCGCAAACGGCGTGCCGAGCTCGGAGGCATACTTTAAAAGCTTCAGGTTGCTCCACGAAAGCATACCGCCGAGATACTGCAAGTGAAAGCCCATATCCGTCAGCTGCACAACCGTCCCGTCGGACAGGAAGAAGCAATTGCAGGTCAGCGGGCTGATGTTCAGCCGATAGTCGCTGCCATATTTCTTATAAACATCCTTGCCGACTTTTAGCCCGCGGCTAACGACAAGGCATTTTAGTTCAACGGAATCTATCGTGTCGTTGTCAAGGCGATAGGTATTCATCGTTTTCCCCGCTAAGATAGGCTTTGTATATTTTAGTATTATACCATAGGGAATCATAAAAGCATTAGAATAGTTATCCCTAATGCAACGATTTCCGCGCCTCGAGTCGCTTGAGCGCAAACGGCTATCGTTATCGGATTGCATTTATACCGTTGCGAACCTGCACGGCCAATTTTAAATGATACAGGAAAAACAATCTTTGATTTGTTTCCTTTTTCGATGCTTTTTCGCATCAAAAACCGCAGTTTATTAAAGCAACTCGAAAAAACCCACGATAAATGGATATAAACCGCCATTTTATTATTCTGGAAGGAGGCGTGGAATTTGGAAATCTCAAAACAGCAAATTCGAAAAGTATTGACGACAAAATGCAATTTTTCACAGTTGGGCTTGAACATGATGGTCACTCGTTTAACGGGATTGTATGCGAAAGACCCGTCGGAATCGATGCTGATGAAATGCACCGATGAAATCAACGCGTTTTTTGCGAAGTACCAAGCCATCATGGGACAGGATTACGAAACCATCAGTAAAATGTAAGGAGTAAAGAATATGCTAATGACCATAGAGGAAGCGAAAAAATTAATTCAAGCGGGGAAATGGCTGCATATCGCGGGCAATGAAGGCTTGCTCAAGGCATTGCCTCAAGGAAACTGGATCGGCGGCTCCACCGAGTATTTTATGGATAAAAGCGGCGGAACGGTTTCCGGCGAAAAGCTTTTTGTGACCGAAATACCGTATACGACCGCCAAGATATCGGTTTACGACGAGAAAAACATTCCGGATATCACCAGCGATGCGTATCCGAACGGGTTCTCCATCATCATTTTGCCTTTCGACAGCGAAGTGCACAAGGTCTATGCAAAAAATGCGGCCGATTTTAAGGATATCTTTATCAAAAACATCATCGGCTGGGTTTCCGGCCTCAATCTTTCCAAACAAGGGCAGACGCCCGTCGCCGTCAACGGGCAGACCGGCGAGATGAGCAAAGATAAGGCCGTCGTGATGCATATCGCTTTGCCGGAGGATAAAATCGCGTCCATCGGCATCGTCAACATCTTCTCGCAGAACGCGGATAGCCCGGTGATCGAGTTCACCGAGGATTCCTTCTCGGTGAAAAAATGCCTGGTAGACGGAAAAGAAACCGTTTTTGCCGACTATATCCGCAAAAACGATATCGATACCAAGCTTCCGCTGGTTGGCGATTATTCCGGCTCGGGCGTCAATGTCTCCATCAAGCAGGTCGACGGCGACACCGTAAACCTCTACGCGCCCGTATTCAAGGGCATACAATACAGGTTCGCAAATCCCGTGGCGGATTACGCGAGCGAATTCAAGCGGCAGCTTGACGAGCTGACCAAAATCAGCCCGGTTTTCTCCTGCAATTGCATCCTCAACTTCCTGTACGGCGGATTTGAGGGCAAACCGGTGCAGTCGCTTTTCGGGCCCATCACTTTCGGAGAGGTGGCCTACCAGCTTGTAAACCAGACGCTGGTTTACCTGACCGTTTTATAATATAATGCGTTATCAAAATGAGCCGTAAAGGGGAAGCGGATTCCTTTGTAATATGGCTCCACATAAAAAAGGCACCTTTAGCGGCGGTGTCATAGACAACTACGGGCTGTATCGCGTCTGCTACGATACAGCCCGTGTTTTTTGGTTGACTGGAGTGGGAAAGGCGTTA
The DNA here is from genome assembly GCA_038562375.1 of Bacillota bacterium. Classification (GTDB taxonomy): domain Bacteria; phylum Bacillota; class Clostridia; order Christensenellales; family CAG-138; genus JBCFAY01. Next base: position 55,458 of record JBCFAY010000019.1, read on the forward strand.
TAGGCTCCTTCTGACGAGGGAGCTGTCGGCCCGCGAGGCCGCAGGCCTCGGCCCGAAGGGCCCGGCTGCGCCGGACGAGCAGGCCGAAGGAGGAAGAGAAAACAAAACGCGGACTATCCTCAGAATTCCCGTTCATTGATTTGATTCATGTTTTTCCTTCGCAAAGAGAGGCAAACAAATCATATAATTCCGGCAGAGCTTTTTTTAGAGAAACCGGGCTCTTTTTATTGGAATCATAATAGCAGTGTCTGCTTTCTCCCACAGCTCGCAGCTTGCCGCTTTCCGCATCGGTTATCTGATACCGAACGGTCATTTGGGTGAAGGTCAACGATGCTATAGATACCTGGATGTTCACGGTATCGCCAAAACGAACCATGGACTTGTATTCACAGGATACGCCAAGCAGCGCAAAGTCGATTCCGGAGCTCATGGCACGGTCATAGCCGAAACCCATTTGCTCCATAAGATCTACCCGCGCCTCCTCGAACCAGTGGATATAATTCGCATGATGAATGATGCCCATCTGATCGGTTTCATAATAATGTGTTTTTCTGGAATATGGATTAATATTCATAAAACGCTCTTCTTTTTCTTAAATTTCCGCTTATCTGCTTGCTATATAAATTATCCCGTAGTTTTTATTGTTCCGTTTCTCTTTACAAAGCATAACAAAACAAAAGGCGCGCCGCAACAGTTCTCTATCATAAGGTAAAGGGAGCCGAGCCCTACGGTTTAGGCGGTCGGTGATACGCTTTTGCATCCGGCGATCGCCGGATGCGTTTTAAGACGCTGCTTGTAGGTTTACCCCATAAAATGCCATCGCTTTTGCGGTTGAATGCCTTTTATGAAACGAAACAAGGGGATTTAGAGCGATTTCTGTAAATTAATCCGAATTTTGTCTAACTTGGCGATTGAAAACAGGCCCGCATTATATTAATCTATAAATAAAAATAATATGGGTTTTCTTGCTGAACTAAAGCTAGATTTATAAAAAATCCGATCATAAGTAATATAAGCCTAAGTTTTTTTCAGCCATCCGGCAAGAAGCTGCCGCCAGTCCCGCAGGAGTTTTCGCAAGGAGAAGGACTTTGGATTTATTATTCTTCATCATTCTCATCATCGCTTTCCTTGCAGCAGGGGCCGTAGCACTGCTGCACCGGGGACGCGTGAGGCTGTGGAGCATTGCGGCGATACTGGGCTCGCTAGGAATCGGGCTTCTTTTATATTGGGGGATCAGCCAACTGCAAAACTGGAGAATCGCGCTGTTCGCGGTTTGCGTCGCCGTGCTCGCGGCGACGCTTCCGTACGCGCTGTTGGCGGCAAATGTCCTGCGCAAGGAACAAAGGCTCAGCGGCGCACCGGCGCAGGCCGCGGCCGATCGGATCGGCGCGTCTATGAGTCCCGCTGATTCGGAGCTTCTCACGGCGGCGGAGCCCGCTTTGTCAGGGGCTCCGATAAAAGACGGGAATGAGCCGGAGCTTGATTCCTTGAAAGCCGCCGGTCAGACAGAGGAAGAGGCCGAAAGTCCCGTGCTGCCTGAGGGATTGAACGCGCTGCCCGAAGAGCCTTTGGAAGCGGAGCTTGGCCGTGAGGAACAAGCGCCCGCAATGGTCACAGAACTTCCCGAGATCGAAGAGCTTCCCGAGGCTGAGGAGCCTATCAAAGTTGATGAGTTTCCCGAAGTTGATGAGCTTCCCGAAGTTGAAGAGCTTCCCAAGGCCGAAGAGCTTGCCGAGGCTCAGGAACGTCCCGATGTTGAAGAGCTTCCCAAGGCCGAAGAGCATGTCGAAGCTGAGGAACTTACCGAAGTTGAAGAGCTTGCCGAGGCTGAAGGGCTTGCCGAGACTGAAGGGCTTGCTGAGACTGAAGGGCTTGCCGAGACTGAAGGGCTTGCCGAGACTGAGGAACGCCCCGAAGTTGAAGAGCTTCCCAAGGCCGAAGAGCTTATCGCGGCTGAGGAACTTCCCGAATCTGAGGAGCTTATTGAAATTGAAGAGCTTACCGAAATTGAAGAGCTTACCGGGACCGAAGAGCTTATCGAGGCGGAGGAACTTCCCGAAGCTGAGGAGCTTACCGCGGCTGAGGAGCTTACCGCGGCTGAGGAGCTTACCGCGGCTGAGGAGCTTACCAAGGCCGAAGAGCTTATCGTGGTTGAGGAGCTTGCCAAAGCCGAAGAACTTATCGAGGCTGAGGAGCTTACCGAGGAAGAAGAGCTTGCCATGGCTGAAGAGCTTGCCACAGTTGAAGAGCTTAACGGCCCGGCGGATCTCATGACAGAGCAACAACCGGGCGTTGCCGCCGGCATGTCAAGCGCGCCCGTAACGATGGAATACGAGCCTGTCCTGCACGCATCGTTGGAGGAAGAGCAAATGCGGAACGAATTCACCGGCAGCAACCAAGAACGCGAGTCTTTGCCGCGCATATCCCTGCAGGAACAGCAGTTGCGCGAACTATTCTCCGGGAGGCAGGCGGAGCGCGAGCCCGTGCTGCATGCACCGCTGGAAGAACCGCGCCGGGACGAAGAATATTCCGGCAAGCAGGCTGAGCGCGAGCCCGTACTGCACGCACCGCTGGAAGAACCGCGTCGGAATGAAGAATACTCCGGGGATCAGGCGGAGCAAGAGCCTTCGCCGCGCGCATCGTCGGAGGAACAGCGCCTGCGCGAACTATTCTCCGGGAAGCAGGCGGAGCGCAAGCCGGTGCCGGTCGCGCCGCTGGAAGAACCGCGCCGGGACGAAGAAAGCTCCAAAGAGCAGGCCGAGCAAGGGCCTTCGCCGCGCGCGTCCCTGGATGCGGATATCCGCGAGCTGGCCCGCCTTGCGGCAGCAAACCGGATCCGCGAAGCGCAAAGCAAAGTGTTCGCAATCCTCCAATCGAAATATGCTCTCTCGCCCGACGACAAGCAGCGCCTTTTGCTGCTCATGAAGTTGTTGAAGGAAAAGGAAACAAGAACGGATGGGTAAACGTCCAAACGCTAACAAACGCGCCCTAAAAATCCGGGGGCAGAAGCTCGGAATCGTGTTTGCCGTATCGGCAAGCGCGGTGCTTATTGTACTCGGCGCGTTTGGAGGCATGAAAAGGGTAAATGAGGCTCCCGTATTTGCATCGCAAACCGTAATCAACGGCGTCGATATCAGCGGGCTTAGCTACCGACAGGGCTGCGACTTGGCGCTGGAGCAGGAGCGCGGGCTGCTTGAAAAAATCGTCGTCGGCATCCAATACAACGGCTCCGAGCTCTCCTTTGACGCGAGCAGGCTCGGGATAAGCACAAACACGCAGGAACTGCTCGATGCCGCTTACAAGCGCAACAAAACCGGCGCACTCGCGGACGATTTCGATCTTTCCCTTACTCCCGTAACACAGCAGTGCGAAATCATACTGGACGAGGAGATCCTCGCGCAAAACGTCGGCGATTTTTTGCATAGTCGCGATATTCCTGCGAATGACGCGACGGCGACGTTCGATCCGCAGGCCCGCGCATTTGCCTATACGATTGAGAAATCAGGGGTCGCCGCAGATGTGGACAAGGTGCTTGCGCTTGTAAAAGAAAAGATTTACCAAAAGGATTATTCGCCCATCGAGGTCAAAGGAAAGCTGATCCACATAGTGCGGCCCGTGGTTACGGCAGCCATGCTGCGTGAAAATACCGTTTCCCTCGGACACAGCATAACGATCGCGTCCAATAACGAAGACCGCAATGTCAACATCCAACTCATGTGCGACGCGATCAACGGGCTTGTGCTTATGCCCGGGGAGACGCTTTCACTCAATGGCCTGGTAGGCAAACGCACCGCTGAAAAAGGGTTCCGTGCCGCGCCTTCCATCATCGACGGCCGGTTGGTGGACGACCTTGGCGGGGGTATCTGCCAGCTTGCGGGCACCCTCTATAACGCGGCGCTTTATGCGGGCATGGAGATCGTGGAACGCGCGCATCACTCCTGGCCGTCCGAGTACCTGCCCATCGGCCTTGACGCAACGCTCAATTGGGACAACAAGGATCTTAAAATCAAGAATACCACGGGGTATCCTCTGTATTTTTCCGCCAAGCTGGAGAACTTCCTTGTGGATGTGGAGATCTTCGGCCAGAAGTCGCCGAAGGGTGACGAAATCGACATCGAAACTATCATCCTCAAGGAGATCAAAGCGCCGGATCCAGAGATCCTTTATACGGACGAACTGCCCTCCGGCGTGGTTCGCACCGTCGATCGCAGCCGCAAGGGGTATGAGGTCGAAGTATACCGGCACTATCTTCGCGGCGGCGAAATCGTTTTAAGCGAGCTGATCTCCCGCGATCATTTTCGTCCCATCAGGGGAACCGTCCTGATGGGCACCAACGAAGTTATCAAATAATTCCGGATCATAAGCGGCACACAAAGAAAGAGGAGGTATCGTAAATGAAAAAGGCATCAGAGGTATTGGGTCTTAAAGTCATCGGCATCAGGGAAGGCAGCGATAAGGGAATCGTGCAGGACGTCGTGCTCAATGCGGCACAAAAGCGCGTGGAATACCTGATACTAAAGGGCAGCCATGAGTACGGCTTTTACGCGCTGTCATTCAAGGACGTATTGGGCATGGGCGCCGATTATGCCACCACCTCCTCGATTGACAATGTGAAAAAGATTTACCAGACCAAGGAACTCCTTGAAGCCATCGAAAACGGGTTCTATATTCTAGGCGCCAAGGTGCTCACCGATTCGGGCAATATCCTCGGCGTAGCCGTGGATTTCGGTTTTTCCGCCAAGACCGGCCAAATTGAAACGCTGACTCTTGATAACGGAGCGGAATACTCGTCCGAGCATATCGCCGTGCTCGCGGGTGCAACGGTGTTCGTCAGCAACGCCGATGCGCCGTTCGAAACCGCGCCGTCCGAAGCGCCCAAGATCAGTGAACTCGAAGCGGAATCCATCCGGTTCCTGGAAGGCAAGACCGTTACGAGCCGCGTTGAGAGCGAGGACGGGCTATTCGTAGCGGAAGAGGGTACGCTTCTCACCGCGGAGCTGCTGCAGGAAGCGGCCGCGCATGACGCGCTGCTGATGCTCACGCTCAACGTTTGAAACTGAACTAAAACAAAAGGCGCCGGATGGGCGCCTTTTGTTTTGGCCGGATGCCGCCGGAACAACCCGGTCGGCGGTATTACGATGCCGCAGATCTAAATGCAGCCTCTTCTTGTCCGTCGATCGACGTTTAAATTCCTGTAAAAGCCCGGATGGATTCTCCGGCAATAAAAAGGCAGGCATTCTGGACGTTCCAATCTTCTTGTTCCAGACTGCCTGCCCTAATTAAATATGTTTAATGTTGATAAATAGGTAGAAGTTTTATCGTCATCCTCAAATTGGAATCAGTTATCTTATCAGACAATTGAATTATAAGCTTTTAATCGCTCGCTTAATGTTCCCGTATGCAATTCAAATAGATGATTGTCATAATCATAGAAATACAAGGAACGGCCTTCTCCTTCGACTCTGTTTCTTTGTTCCCGCATTTCGAGTCCCATGGCCTTAATACGCTCTTTGTATCCTTCATAGTCAGACTCATCAATCTGAAATGCAATATGATTATACGTCTTTCCCGGCAAAGGCTCGCCATGCATGACTACAATCCATAAATCACCGATCTGAAAAAACCTTTCTTTTGACAGTGAAAATATATGGTCTCCGCTATCATAAACGATCTTGGCTGAAAAAATTTCCTTAAAAATCATCGTGGATTTTTCAATGTCATGAACAATAAATGTAAGATGACTAATGCCTTTAATCACAATTACCTCTCCTCGACAAATCCCTGTTTTTTTGTGTGATATGGCTTACTTTGAATCCATGATATCATGCTTTGTTATAAAAGAAAGACATACCTTCCCTCAACGGAACGGTATGTCTTTTGGCGCGCCCTGAGGGATTCGAACCCCCGACCTTGTGGTCCGTAGCCACACGCTCTATCCAGCTGAGCTAAGGGCGCAATCGCCGTGTTCGCCTGCCTTGCCGCGCTAAAAAACGGATGCCGGCTCACAACGCGCTTCTATATTCTAGCGTCGTCTTTGCTCCTTGTCAAGCCCGGATCGCAATTCCGAGCTTTGCAAAAGCGCTCGTGCTTCACCGCAGCACCGCCGGACAAGGCGCTCCCATCCCCTAAAAAAGCGCCGCGCATATTCTGCGCGGCGCTTCAGCTTGTCGAAAAAGTCCAGCAATGTCTGGGCTTTTTGTGATATAAGAGGTAAAATATAAGAGGGTGATAGTGATGCTAACGCGGGGGAAAATGGAGCGGGGCGTAGTAGAGATTGTAG
>JBCFAY010000020.1:0-60764 GCA_038562375.1 Bacillota bacterium
GCTTTTCCTCAAAACTCCACTTCCTAAATTTCTGCCCTTTCTTCGCCATCTCCTTTTCCCCCCTTATATCAAAAGTAGACACCATCTTTTTGATAATGTCTACTTTTATCTTACTGGTTCAGCTCGTTCACGGCAGCTGCCTTTTATTTGCTCATGCTTATTATTGTTGATATAGTTGCTCGCTCTTTGTGCGCATTCCGAAGCAATCAAGCCCGTTCTCATAGGTGATCCTCGCCGCCTCTTCGACGCCGACGCCCTGAAGGTCCGCCAGCTTCTTCGCGACGAGCGCGACCAGCGTCGGATCGTTGCGCTTGCCGCGAAACGGTACCGGCGCGAGATAGGGGCAATCCGTCTCGATCAAAAGCCGCTCGAGCGGCAGCCGCGACGCCACATCCGTCAATCTTCTGGCATTCTCAAATGTGATCGCCCCGCCGAACGAGATGTACAACCCGAGGTTCAGACATTCGAACGCGGTTTCGATGCTCCCGGAAAAGCAGTGCATCACGCCCTTGAGGCCCTGTTTGTGCGCGCGCAGGATCTCCAAGGCGTCGCCGAACGCCTCGCGAACGTGGAGCACGACCGGAACGTCCAGTTCCTTCGCGAGTTCGAGCTGCTCCACAAACCACTTCTTCTGCACGTCGCGCGGCGAAAAATCGTAATGGTAATCAAGGCCGATCTCGCCGAGCGCGCAGACTTTAGGAAGGCGAAGCAGCCGCCTGAGCTCGTCCATCATGCCGTTTTGCATGTGCTGCGCTTCATGCGGGTGCATACCGACAGCCGCGTACACATGCTCATACCGCCGGATCAGCTCCAGCGTCGTCCCGGTCGACCTTAGATCGCACGCGACGTCGAGCACCCTTGTCACTCCCTTTTGCGGGAACGACGCGATAAGCGCGTCCCGATCGGGATCAAAGCGCTCGTCGCTCAGGTGCGCGTGGGTATCAAAGTACTCCATGCTCTCTCCATTTCAACAGCCGCGCTTGGGGCCTTCCGCCGATCCGAAGAGCGGATCAGCGTACCTTGAGCCCATCCTGCATCTCGGACATCGTCGTAAGTACGGAAAGGTTGACGTCGTCCTCGTCGGACGCGGCGAGTATCATCCCGTGGCTTTCGATGCCGCACAGCGTGACCGGCTTGAGGTTCGCAACGAGCACCACCGTCTTGCCGACGAAATCGTCCGGCGAATACCAGGCCTTGATGCCCGACACAACGGTACGCTCCTCGCCGCCCACCTTCAAGGTGACCTTTAACAGTTTTTTGCTGCGCTTGACCTCCTCGCAGGCAAGCACTTTCGCAAGGCGAAGATCGATCTTCGCGAAATCCTCATACTCGATCTGCGCCGTTTTCTCAGCGGGGGCTTCCCGCTCGACGTTGCTGGACACCTTCTCCTGCTCGCCCTGCGGCGCTTGGGGTGCGGCCTCCTCCTGCGCCTTCTTCATCATGCTTTCGAGCTCCTCCAGCTCTTTCTTAATGTCGATGCGCGGGAACAGGGCTTCGCCCTTTTGGACCTTCACGCCCGAGGGCAGACCCCCGAAGCGCGCGAGGCTGTCATGATCTTTGAGCGCCTCGTCCGTCACGCCGAGCTGCGCGAAGATCTTAGGCGCGGTGCTCGGAAGATACGCCTGCAAAAGCACCGCAGCGCCGCGCAGACACTCCGCGAGGTTATACAGCACCGTGCCGAGGCGCGGTTTGCTTTCCTCGCTCTTGGCGAGCACCCATGGGGCAGTCGTGTCGATGTATTTATTGCACGCTCCTACGAGCTTCCAGATCTCCTGCAACGCTTCAGGCAGGCGCAGGGATGCCATGTGCGTTTCCACAGCGCCGCTCATCGCCTCGAAGAGAGAAATAAGCTCCGCGTCTTCCGGCGCGACCGCGCCGCGCTCCGGCACGACCCCGTCGAAATACTTGTCGATCATGGCAACGGTGCGCGAGAGCAGGTTCCCGATATCGTTCGCCAGATCGCTGTTGATGCGATAGATCAGCGTCTCGTTGGAGAAGACGCCGTCCGAACCGAACGGGACCTCGCGCAAGAGGAAATAGCGAATCGCGTCGACGCCGTAGCGCTCGCAGAGCTTCACGGGGTCGACCACATTCCCCTTGGACTTGCTCATCTTGCCGCCTTCGAGTATCAGCCAGCCGTGGCCGAACACCTGTTTGGGCAAAGGTTCGCCCAAAGCGAGCAGCATGATCGGCCAGATGATCGTATGAAAGCGCACGATCTCCTTGCCGACCAAATGTACGTCGCACGGCCAGTATTTGCGGTAGAGCGAATCGTCGTCCGAAAGATAACCGAGCTTCGTGATGTAGTTGGAGAGCGCGTCGATCCAGACATAGACGACATGCTTCTCGTCGAACGTCACCGGGATGCCCCACTTGAAGCTCGTGCGGCTGACGCACAGATCCTCCAGCCCCGGGAGCAGGAAGTTTTGCAGCATCTCGTTGGTGCGGCTCACCGGCTGGATGAATTCGGGATTATCCTCAATATGCTTGATCAGCCGGTCCGCGTACTTGGAGAGCTTAAAGAAATAGCTCTCCTCCTCCACCATCTCCACGGGCCGTCCGCAGTCCGGACAACATCCGTCCTTGAGCTGGCGCTCGAGCCAAAAGCTCTCGCAGGGCGTGCAGTAATGCCCCGTGTATGAGGACTTGTAGATATCGCCCTGATCGTAGAGCCTTTTGAAGATCTTCTGAACAGCGGCGACGTGATAATCGTCCGTCGTGCGGACGAACCCGTCGTTGGAGATATCCATCAGCTTCCAAAGGTCCTTGAAGCCCGCGACGATATCGTCCACGTATTTCTGAGGGGGCACCCCCTTCTCCTTCGCCTTGCGCTCAATCTTCTGGCCATGCTCGTCCGAGCCGGTCAGAAAATATACGTCGTAACCGGTCAGCCTCTTGTAGCGGGCGATCGCGTCCGCTGCGACCGTGCAGTACGCATGTCCGATGTGCAGCTTGTCGCTCGGATAATAGATCGGCGTTGTAAGATAGTACGTTCCCCGATTCTTCATAAGAATCCCTCCTAAAATAAAATGTCCCCGGCATATGCGCCAAGGGACGAGCTTTTGCTAAGCCGTGGTACCACCCTAATTCGCGTACAAGAGTACGCCTCATAAGCCATGCGATATCGGGCATGCCCCGCTCTCTCTCAGGCCAATGGCGTTCGGGAAAGCCGCTCCGGAACCATATTCGGACGGGCGGCCTGCCGGGCTTGCACCTCTCCCCGGCTCTCTGTAAACGCCGTAAACCGCTTACTCTTTCCATCATCGCGCTGTGGTATCGATTTGTTTCAGTGTACGGTCAGATCCGGTTTTTGTCAACGCCCTTTTGCCAAACTCTTTGCATTTGCCCGAAAGAACGCTATAATGGGCCAAAGGAGCAAGGGCATGAACGAGTTCCCTCTGCTGCCCGGCGAGCGGGCGGTCGATCTTCAATACAACGGCCTATTCATACTGCAAAGCGCGAAAGCGCAGGGCGTGGGCACGGATTCCGTCCTGCTCGCGAATTTTACGCGCCTGAACGCAAAGGAGCGCGCGGTAGATCTTGGCTGCGGAACAGGCTTAATCTGCCTTCTGCTCGCATCGCGCACGGGCGCTCGGATCACGGGCGTCGAACTGATTGCTGAGACCGCCGACATGGCGCGGCGAAGCGCGATGATGAACGGCATTATAAACGTATCGATCCTATGCTCGGACTTAAACGGCGCGCCAAAGGAGCTCGGCTGCGGGAAGTTCGACGCCGTCGTCTCCAATCCCCCCTTTTTTACCGTGGGAACCGTGAGCCCCGACCCGTTTCGCGCGGCTGCGCGCCACGACGTGAGCGCGACGCTCAAAGACATCGCCACAAGCGCCTCGGCGCTTTTAAAAAATGGCGGCAGATTTACCATGATCTACCCCTCGGCCTCTCTGTGCGACGCGCTGACGACGCTCCGGGAGCATGCGCTCGAGCCGAAACGGCTGCGCTTCGTTGCTTCGCGGGCGGATCGCCCGCCCCGCCGCGCGCTGATCGAGGCGAAAAAGGGCGCTTCTGCGGGGCTGATTGTGGAACCGCTGCTCGTCATGCACGACGCTTCAGGCGCTTATACCGATGAAATGAACCGGATCTACCACATCCAATCGTGAGGTACCACAATGAGCGGAATGCTTTCCCTCTGCGCTACGCCGATCGGCAACCTCGAGGATATCACGCTGCGCGTGATCCGCACACTCAAGGAGGCGGATCGCGTCTACGCCGAAGATACGCGCCATACGCGCGGGCTTCTCAGCCATTTGCAGATAAAAAAGCCTCTGATAAGCTGCCACGAACATAATGAGAACGAGCGCGCGGCGGAAATCGTAGACAGAGTGCGCTCCGGCGAACGCATCGCCTATGTATCCGATGCGGGTATGCCCGGCATCAGCGATCCCGGCGCGAAGCTCGCGCATGCGGCGATCGAAGAAGGCATTCCCTTTGAGGTTTTGCCCGGCGCGTCCGCCCTCCCTATGGCGGCGGTATTAAGCGGCTTGGACATCGATCGCCTGCTGTTTTTGGGTTTCCTTCCGCGGACGAATAAGGAACGCCGTGAGCTTTTGCTCGCTCGCGTGCACGAACCCTGCACAATGATACTCTATGAGAGCCCGCAGCGCGTCGCCGAAACGCTTGCAGAGCTTTGTGAATACTGGGGCGACCGGTCGGCCGCGCTGATGCGGGAATTGACGAAGCTCTACGAAGAGACCCGCCGCGGGACGCTCCGCTCGCTTGCGGAAGAATGTTCCGCCACTTTGGTGCGCGGCGAATGCGTGATCGCCGTCGCGGGAGCCGGCCCCGACGCCAAAGAGCGCTCAGAATCGCCTGACGAAATGCTCCTAAAGCTCCTAAGTCAGGGCATGAGCGTCAAAGACGCCGCGAAGCAGGCGAGCGCGGTACTCGAGATGCCGAAGAATGAAGCGTATGAATTGGCGCTAAGGCTGCAAAGCCAGCGCCGTTGAATCCGAAGATGTTTTCCAAAAGCCACCTATAAAGAGCTCGCCCCCAACTGCGACAGCACGATGGACTGATATCTCCGACCCCAAAGCATATATATTTGGAAAGGGAGGGATGCTGTCTATGATGGCTTGGGTGTTTGGGGGCTTTATACTCGCGGGCGTCATCCTAGGCTTTGTGAGCGGGACGCCCGGTGCGATCGTCGATTCGCTGATACAGGGCGCTTCCGACGCGGTGACGCTCTGCATATCGCTCGCCGGTGCGTATATGCTGTGGATGGGCTTGATGCGCGTCGCACAGCAGTCCGGCATGATCGATTCGCTCTCCCGGCGAATGCGCCCGCTGATCCGTTTCCTGATCCCGGGTGCGGGCAGCGCGACGGCGCCGATCACGCTCAATCTCGCCGCGAACTTCCTCGGGATGGGCAATGCGGCGACCCCGTTCGGCCTCGCGGCGATGCAGGAATTGAACAGGTCAAATCCGCGTCCGGGCCGGGCGACGGACGCCATGTGCATGTTCTTGTGCATCAACGCATCCTCGATTCAGCTGATCCCCACCACCGTAATTTCGCTGCGCGTCGCCGCAGGCAGCGCCGACCCGTACGCGATCGTCCTCCCTACGCTGATCGCCACTTTGATCTGCGCGGTATCGGCCGTGATGTTGTGCCGGCTGCTCGCGCCTTTGTTCCCATGAGCGCGGCGATCGTTCCGGCCTGCATCCTCTTCGTCATCGGTTATGCGCTCTATAAGCGCACGGACGTATACGGCGCGTTCGTCGAAGGCGCTGCCGATGCGCTGCGCGTCATCGTGCGCATACTCCCTTACATGGCGGCGATGCTCATCGCGCTCAACGCCTTTCGCGCTTCCGGCGCGATGGCGGCGCTCATCCGCCTGCTTTCCCCCGCGCTCGAAGCGATCCGGATGCCTGCGGAGCTCGTTCCCCTGGCGGTGCTCCGCCCCTTCTCCGGCAGCGCATCGCTCGCGATCCTGAGCGATCTGTACGCGCAATACGGATCGGATTCCTTCATCGGTTTGGCCGCCTCCGTCATGATGGGTTCTTCAGAAACCATTTTTTACACGGTAGCGTTATATTTCGGCGCAGTATCCGTGACAAAAACCCGCCATGCCGTTCCCGCGGCGCTTTTAAGCGGCATCATCGGAACGGTTGTCTCGCTGGTGCTCTCGCATTGGTTCTGGTCATGAACATCGCGATGTGTTATGATACGTAGAGTAGAATTCGGAGTATCAGGGGAAACAACATGAGAATTGACGTGATCTCGCAGTATGCGAAACTAACCGATAACCAGCTGGCCTCCTGCACATCGATCGTGGTGGATCTGCTGCGCGCAAGCACGACGATCATCTATGCGATCAAAAACGGCGCCAGCCAAATTATCCCTGCATCGGACCCCGGTGATGCGGTCACCCTTTCCAGCCGTCTGGGCGGGCGCGACTGCGTGCTATGCGGCGAGCGGGGCGGATTGAAGCTCCCGGGATTTGAATTGGGCAACTCGCCTTTGGAGTATACCCCCGAAATCGTTAAGGGCAAAACGGTCATCCTCAGCACCACAAACGGAACACTTGCCATTCAAAGCGTTCGCAGTTCCGCCACGATGTTGATCGGCGCGCTTGTAAACTGCACGGCGGTCGCCAAAGCCGCGATTCAAGCGGGAAACGACGTCGTGATCCAATGCGCCGGCACCGAGGGTCAATTCTCGGCTGACGACGCCGTCGCGGCGGGCGCGATCGTGGATACGCTCCAGAAAAACCTGGGGGCCGCGCCTACACTGAACGATCTTGCGTTCTGTTCGCGTATGCTGTATCAGGATTATTTGGACGGCAGGCTGGACGTTTCGCGCACGTTCCATTATGGCCGCCTGGTCGAGCTCGGATTCAATCAGGATGTGGAGCTCTGTTTCCAGCGCGACACCACCGACGTAGTTCCCGTTTACCGCAATGGGGTAATCGTCGCGAAATAACCGTTGGGCGGGTATGTATCCATGCTGCCGGACCTGCGCTCCGGTATCGCTGTTTAAATCACCATTGTTTCCCTTTGACTGAAGATACTGTATAAAAGGACGAAGGCAACCGATTTGCGGATGATCGGTTGCCTTTTGCGGTGCCTCCCATTCGGGCTCGGATGCAATCCACAGGCTTAGGTTTAGGCGTATGTCCCCTGCATCAGACGGATTCGGGACACTCTTCCAATATTCTAACGCGAGTGATGGATATGCTTCCGCAAACGGGTACGGGCAGGTCGCTCGTCGTTGCAGATGTAAGGAGGATCTCAATGTCTTCTTTGGTTTCAAGCAAAAACGAATTTGCCGCCGTAACATACGAGAAGTCGGAAAACGATTGAGCCGAAGCACTTGAAGCCTGAATGGCAACCCCATTTAGCATCGCCTTTGTGGCAATCGCATGAATTCCGTCTTCAAGGCGTGCGCAGACGGAATATGAGATCTGGTAAATCGCTCCTTTCGCGAGCGCGATGCGGTTTTCCATGCCGCTTATGGCAATGCTGTCGCCATAGATGAAGTCCACGGACAATTGGAACGGTTGCAATTGGGTATATTCTGCGTCGCAAATACTAAAGCGCGCGCAATCGGGAACGATCGCAACGGCAGGCATAGCATTGGGATTGCAAAAACACTTGATGGACAACTTCTTGGCCCCCTTTCAAACGGCGAATCGCTTTTCAATTACAATATATGCATTTTGATTCACAAGGTGCCAAAGGATCCCGCGCAATCGCAATTTTTCACGGGGCATATCCTGTGACCCAAGCAGGAGAGGGCCGGGGCCAATCCCGCTCCGGATATGAACATCCGGCCGTTTTTATCCGGGCGGTTCGCATGGCGGCCGAAAGCGCATTCCCCCTATTCGTTTCCATCCCTGTTTCATCGATCCTATATATTGTTTTCACCCTGTCGATCAAATCAAACATGGATCGTTCGAAAAAGCAGCTTCGTCCCCGACCTCCGGTGCATCGCATACGCTCGGCAAAAGGTTTTTTGTTCATCGGTAAAAGTCTTTTAAACGATATGATGTGCTTTTGAAAAACTTTCCTTAAAGCCTCTCAAAAGTCGTGCGGCAAATCCATGATTTATTCGCGTCCCATATTTTGACGTCTTGCCGATGCATTCCTGCCATGTCCGTTCCTGCCGCCGGATGATTCATAGTATCGCGGCATCCCCTCTCCCGAGAAAGCGGATGGATTTTAAACCAATATCGCGGATCCTCATAAAAACCGCCCGATCTTCGTGGATTGCGGCGCATCCGCAGGCGTCGGTCCGGCGTTTTTCCCGCGGCGAAAACCGTAAAAAAAAGCACACCTTTCGGTGTGCTTTGGTGGAGCATAGCGGACTCGAACCGCTGACATCCACACTGCCAGTGTGGCACTCTACCAGCTGAGCTAATGCCCCAGGCGATCTATATAAATGAAGATGTACGCTTTGATTTCGCGCCGTGCCGACGGGATGGCAACCAAAAACCAAGCTTCCTTCGGCCGCAGGTTTCCTGCCGAATACCTTATCCAGGCCTCTGGAAACTTGCAAGCGCAGGGTCTATTATAGGACATCCAATGTCATTTGTAAAGCGTTTTGTGAAAATCGTCCCGCCTGAAATACTGGTATAGGGTACATGCGGTGCCGCCGTTGGAGAGCTTTCTGCGTTTGTCCGCACGCTTGCCGTAAACGCGTTCGAACTCCGGAAACCCCGTGATGATATGCTTGCTCCAATCCCCTAAAGCATCGAAGCTTGTCCGCATGGTGCGATACAGGCGTGCAACCTCGTCGCGCGTCATCATGCGGCCCCCGTACGGCGGGTTGCAGACGATTACGCCGCCGCTCTTGTCGCTCTTTAGGTTTTCGATCGGACGAACCGCCCAATCGACCAGGATCCCTGCCTTCTTCGCGTGCTTTTTGCACAGGCCGATGGACCTCTCGTCGATGTCGCTGCCGAGGATATCGAGTTTAACCCGGCGGATTGCGTCCATCGCTTCCTCCCGCGCGATCGTCCAAACACTAGGATCGGCAAATTCCCACGATTCGGCCGCAAACTCGCGGTTAAGACCCGGAGCGCGGTTCTCTGCGATCATCGCCGCCTCGATCGGCATCGTGCCGGAGCCGCACATGGGGTCGATCAGCGGCTGTTCGGGCTTGTGGCGGGACAGGAGCACGATCGCTGCGCCCAGCGTTTCCGCGAGGGGCGCGGTCACGTTATAGGTACGGTATCCCCTTCTTGAAAGGCCCGCGCCGCTGCAGTCGAGCGCAAGCGTGGCGATATCGCGCAGGAGGCCGACCTCAACGATCACTTCCCTGCCGCTCTCGGGCAGCACAACGGTACGGTACGCGCTTTTCAAATTCTCGACGATCGCTTTTTTTGTGATGCTTTGGCAGTCCGATACGCTAAAGAGCGCGGACTTCGCACTCTTGCCGTTGACGTGGATAAAGGAATCCCGGCCCAAATACCGTTTCCAGTCGAGCCCTTTGACGCCCTCGAACAGTTCGTCGAACGAACGCGCCGGAAAACTTCCGACCTCTAAAAGCACGCGCTCGGCGCACCGAAGCCACAAATTCGCCCGTGCGATGGTTTCAATCCCACCCAGAAAGGTTACGCGCGCGTCCTCCACGCGTTCGACCTCGATGTTCAGCTTTTGAAGCTCGGCGCTCACCAATGACTCGAGCCCGATCTTGCAGGTCGCGATCAGCCTCATTGTTCCGCCTTTCCTGAGCCGATCGCGTTGAGGATCTTCCCGATGGCGTTGTTCAGGCGCAGGAGCGAAATCCCATATTTGCTGCACAGGGAGGATTTTGTGACGCGCACGTCGCATTCGCGGCACGCGATGCACTCGAGCGCCGCCGCAAGCGCGAATACCTGCACTCCGCGAACCTGCGGATACCCGTCAAGGCCCGCGAGATAGCGTTCAAACAGCTTGCTCGCGGCCGCGATGCAGGTTTCGTCTCTCTCGTCCTCCATCGACGAAAGGCAGGTGCTCAGGATGTCGCGATAGCCCTTGGGCAGATCCCGATCGATGGAGGCGACCGAGCGAACCCTGCTCTTGACGAGCTGGCCGCCCATGTATCCATAGTACGGTTCCTTCGCATGCATCCGTTCAAGCTGAATCATCGTCTCGTTTTTCAGCTCGTCTGGCTGTGCGCGCATGAGCGCAAACCCGCGCAGCACCTGCTCCGCCTTCGTGTCGCCGAAAGTGCCCAAAAGGTTCAGCATCGCGCGCTTGACCCCGACATCCGAGAGCTCCAGCGCCCACTGCACGAGCGTGCCGAAGCGCTCATCCGCACCCCAAGCCGCCTTGAGCTTCTCGTGCGGAAGCTTCGCGTAATCGTTGAGCTGGTGGATGCGCTGAACGATCTCGTCGTAAGGAACCTGATAGGTCAGCGGCAGGCCCTTCCGCTTGGGCGCGCCGGCGGCGGCCGCAAAGCACATCCCCCGATAAAAACGGGCAACGCTGTCCTCCGGGTCGAGCTTGCACAGGCGGTCGTAGAGCGCGGTCGCCTGCTTGAATTCACCGAGCTCGTAAAGACAAATCGCGAGCCGGTGCGTCACGCCGACATCGTAGGGCAGTAGCTGAAACAGTCGCTTGAGAAGCTTCAGGGCATCCTCGTGCTGCCCGAGCTCCATCAAAGTCACCGTCATCCGGTTCAGATCGTCCGCATCGTCGGTATTGGCGGAGAGAATGAACGCAATCTCCTTCTGCACAGCCTCTTTTTCCTTCGCCGCGTTGCAAAAGAGGGCGAGGTTGCAATGCGCCTGTATGTTGTTCGGGTCGCGCTGGAGGATCTCACGCACGCGCTCGGTCGCCTTATCGAACTTGCGCGCGCAGAAATACGCGAGCGCGAGGTTGTTCTCGATATAAGATACGTTGGGAAAACGCCCGGAGGCCTCCTCGAGCACCGTGATCGCGCCGCGGTAATCGCCCCGCTCGATATAATCTTTGCCGAAGGCGGCCGCGCCCGCGGCTTCGGGCGAGATCTTATCGCGCGCATAGAAGATCTCCTGAAAAAGCTCCTCGTCCTCGAGCGCGTCGAGCATATCGAGCGCCTCGTCCACGAATTCGCCTTCCGGATCGATCACCGTGTAACGTTCAAAACTGTAGCGGGCGTTCGCGTATTCCTGCAGCCCGATAAAGTTGCAGCCCATGCCGAAAAAGCCCTCGCTAGGGCGCTCGCCCGGCCCGCTGAACGAAGCAAGGAGCACGCGGTTGGACTCTTCAAACCGGTTCATCTGGGTGAGCACCTCGGCAAGCGCGAGCTTATATTCGGCGTTGTCGGGTTCCCTTCTCAGCGCCCGGCGATAATATGCGATCGCATCGACAAGGTTGTTGTGATCCTGTTTAAACATGCCGCGGCGCAGGAAAAACTCGCCGGTTTGCTCAAACGGCAGAACTTTGCCTCCGCGGATTCTATGCTGTGTCCTCTGTTCAGGCATCCGTCGTTTCTCCGTCTTTTCCTCTGTTCCCTCCGGCCTGCGCTAAAAGCTTTGAAAGCTCCCCCTCCGAAAAGGAATACTTCCTGTTGCAGAAGTGGCAGGTCAGCTCCGCGCCGTGGTCGCTCTCGATAAGGTCGACGAGTTCCTTTTCCCCAAGGGCGATCAGCACGCCTTCCAGCCGTTCCCTTGAGCAATCGCAGCGATACTGCGGACAGCGCGTTTCAAGGATATCGGGGGCGAGATCCCCAAAGAGCTCTCGTATCGCATCCTCAAGGGACAAGGGGCGCTCCAAAAGCTCCGAAAGCGTACCGATCTTCCCTGCGCGCGCGGCGATACCGTCGATCACATCGTCCGGACATCCGGGCAGCGGCTTTAGCACGAGCCCGGCGGCGGAGAGCGTTTTGCCGGACTTTACGTCCACGCGGATACCGAGGTAGACGAGCGCAGGCTGCTGCTCGCTCACGTTGAAGTACTGCGCGAAATCCTCCGCGATCTCGCCTGTGATCAGCTTTGAGGTGCCCACGTACGGCGCCTTCAGGCCGAGGTCGCGCACGACGCTGATCTCTCCCTCAAAACCCACCGCGCCACCGACGTCGAGCTTGCCCTCCGGCGTCGGCTCGTTCTCATACGACGGGTTTTGGATGTATCCTTTTACGGAGCAGTCGCCCCGCCCGGTGCACACGACGCTGCCCGCAGGCCCGCCGCCTTTGACGATTGTGGTGACCCTATGATCGGGGTTCTTGAGCTCCATCGCCATCATGGAACACATTAGTAGCGTCCTTCCGAGGGCAGCCGTGCATACAAGCGACAGATCATGCGTTTGTCTTGCGGCCTCGACCAGGTCCCTTCCGGAAATCGCCATCAGACTTATGTTTCCGTCCGCCATCAGTCCGCGGAGCATTACGTCCTCGTTCATCCGTTTCTTCCTTCACCTTTGTACTCTTTCACCTTTGTACTCTTTCGAGCCGGAGTATTCTCTTAATTCGGCTTTTGCGCAATAAACTGAATCCTCTCTTCGTCCGGCGAGGGCGGTGCGGTTTCAAACGCCGCGTATGCCCTGATATCGATAAACCCGGCCTTTTCAAGCCTTGGCATCAGTTCCCTTTCCGAATGCGCGCGCTGCAGGTGTGTTTCTGTAAAGCGTCGGTAAAGCTCGCCCTGCCGCTCAAAAAAAGTCAAATCCATACGAATAAGCTTCGTTTTCTCATCGTAGGCGTTACGCCAGAGGTATGCATGCTCACCGTCGTCCTCCCCGAAGGTGCTGTTCCCGACCACCGTCTCGAGCTTGCGGCGCGAGGAGATATCGAAGAGGAGCTTCCCCGCCGGTTTGAGTGCGCGGTACGCGCAATCGAAGAACCGCGACGCATCCGCGAGCGAGGTCAGATAATTCACGCCGTCGCACGCCGAAATCACGGCGTCCACA
Source organism: Bacillota bacterium (assembly GCA_038562375.1). Lineage (GTDB taxonomy): Bacteria > Bacillota > Clostridia > Christensenellales > CAG-138 > JBCFAY01. The sequence goes on from JBCFAY010000020.1 coordinate 12,829, forward strand.
GGCCGATGCACCTCGAACGAGCGCATGTCCTGCTGGACGAACGGGATCCGAAACCCAAAATCCCGCGCCTTTTCCTGCGCATAGAAGAGCATCTCGCCCGAAATATCGATCCCCGTAAGGCGATGGCCCGCGCGAGCAAGGCGCAGAGTAATCGCGCCGGTGCCGCAGGCGCAGTCGACAACCGCGAGCGACTGCCCCCCAAGGAGCGTCAAAAGGTATTCGCTCCACGCGTCGTAGTCCACATCGCGCATCAGCGGATCATACAGCCGCGCGAAATCCCGGTACTGATCCAATGTCTCTCCTCTACTCTATGCACAGTATGCGCCGATAAATCTCAACGCCATACAGCAACGCGTCCTCATCGAAATCAAAGCGACAGTTATGGAGCGGGAATACCGCTTTGTCATCCCCGACGCCGAGGAACAAGAACAGCCCCGGCACATGCTGCTGATAAAACGAATAATCCTCCGCCGCCATCACCGGATCGACGATCACGACGTCCTGCATGTCGATATACTGGTAGAAATCCTCAACCAGATAACGCGGGTTGTCGACGCAGGGATAGCGCATCAGCTCATGGAATTCCGTCGGAGCGCCCGTAGCTGTGGTAACCCCGTTTAGAATCGCATCGATACGGTCCACGATCTGCTTGCGCGTTTCCTCTGAAAAAACGCGGAGGGTCCCGCCCATGACGACCATATCCGCGATCACGTTGCGCGCGGTTCCGCCCACGATTGACCCGATGGTCAGAAGCGCGTCGGCGTGCGGGTCGATGCTGCGGGTAATCACCGTCTGAAGCATGGAAATCAGCTCCGCCGCGGCGACGATGGCGTCCACGCCCATCTGCGGGCTTGCGCCATGCGCGCTCCGACCGCGTACCACCAGGTCGAATTCGCAGGTCTGCGCCATCATCGGTCCCCAGCGCAATCCGATCTTGCCCTTAGGAACACTCGGCCATACGTGCAGTCCGTAAATGCGCTCGACGTTCGGGTTGACTAGAGCGCCTTCCTCGATCATCCTGAGCGCTCCGCCGCCGCCTTCCTCTGCGGGCTGGAAGAGCAGCACCACGTTCGCCCGCAGGTTCTTCCGGTTGGCGCTTACGAGCTTGGCGGTCAGCAGCAGGATCGTCATATGCCCGTCGTGCCCGCAGGCGTGCATCCTGCCGATGTGCTGCGAGGCGTACGGCACCTCCGTCTCTTCGGTGATGGTAAGCGCGTCGATATCCGCCCGGAACGCGATCGTCGTGACCGCGTGCTTGGCATAAAATACCGCCTTGATGCCGGTATCCGCGATTTTTTCGATGCTGTCCGGTTCAAAACGCATCAGGTAGCTCATGAGGAAAGCCTGCGTCTTGCGTTCCTGAAAGCTCGTTTCCGGGATCTTATGCAATTCCCGCCTTAGTTCAGCGCATTCCTCCCGAAGCTGTTTCACCAAACGATGTAGCTGCATGGATTCCCTCCGCCCAAACGCCGCCGCGCGGCATATTCGATCCCCAGTTTTGATTATAATACAATACGCACTTGTGCGCAACGATCGCACGGTTTTACCCTCGTGCAGTTTGCCCTTCGCATTGACAAATGCAATTTATGCGTGTTATAATTGCACCGATTATGACTTTGCGATACAAATGCTAAGATCGTTATATTATTGGCCGCCGTGCAAGCGTTCAAAGCGCGGCCAATAGACGATCGAGGCGTTTAATTCATATTTTAAAACAGGAGGCATAGAATCACATGAAGCAATACACCATCGCAGTCGTCGGCGCAACCGGTATGGTCGGCCGTAAATTTTTGCAGGTTCTTGAAGAAAGAAAACTGCCCGTCAAGAAATATTACCTGTTTGCAAGCGCGCGCAGCGCCGGCTCGACTGTACGCTTCATGGGGCAGGACTATGTCGTAGAGGAGCTCACGCCCACCTGCTTTGACGGAAAGAATATCGACATCGCGCTGTTCTCGGCCGGAGGAGATACCTCCAAGACCTATTCGCCCATCGCCGCGGCTGCCGGAGCCGTCGTCATCGACAATTCCAGCTGCTGGCGCATGGACCCGCAGGTGCCCTTGGTCGTACCCGAGGTCAATGCCGACCATATTCCACAGTATAAGAACAAGGGGATCATCGCCAACCCCAATTGCTCCACAATCCAGGCGATGGTCGCGCTCAAGCCCCTGCTCGACCGCTACGGCATCAAGCGCGTCGTGTATTCGACCTATCAGGCGGTATCCGGCGCAGGCCTGCAGGGCTACAAGGATCTCGAAGACGGCCTCAAGGGCGCGGCTCCCAGGAAGTTCCCGCACCCGATCGCCTTCAATATCCTGCCGCAGATCGACGTGTTCCTAGAAAACGGCTACACGAAGGAAGAGCAGAAGATGATCGACGAGACCAAGAAGATCCTCTCCTCCCCCGACCTCGCCGTAACCGCGACAACGGTTCGCGTTCCCGTCTATCACGGCCACAGCGAATCCGTCAACGTGGAGCTCGAGAGCCCCTTTGAGCTTTCGGATGTCCGCGCGCTCTTTGAGAGCTCTCCCGGGCTGATCGTTCAGGACGACGTCAAAAACAGCGTTTATCCGATGACCATCACGGCGGCGGATAAAGACGAGGTATTCATCGGCCGCATCCGCAGGGACTTCAGCGTACCAAACGGCTTGAACCTCTGGATCGTAGCTGACAACATCCGCAAAGGCGCTGCAACCAACGCGGTGCAGATCGCCCAGGAACTGATTCGGCAATGGGAAAGCGCGTAACATACGCGCTTTCCTCTCAAATGCAATCGCACAAAGGAGCGAACAATTATGAGCATATTTACCGGTTCCGGCGTTGCCATCGTCACACCGTTCAACAGAGATGGGATCGACTTTGACGCTTTTGACCGTCTGATTCATTTTCAGCTTGAAAACCGCACCGATGCCATTATCGTATGCGGTACCACCGGCGAAGCCTCGACCCTGAGCGCCGAGGAAAAGCTCGCCGCCATCCGTTTTGTCGTCGAGCGCGTGGCGGGACGGGTTCCCGTCATCGCCGGAACAGGCGGCAACAATACTTCTTCCGTCATCGCTTCCTCCGTTCAGGCGTGTGAGCTTAAGGTCGACGGATTGCTGATCGTGACGCCGTACTACAACAAGACCTCTCAGCCCGGCATCATCGCGCACTACAACGCCATCGCCGACGCCGTGAGCGCGCCGATCATCGCCTACAACGTTCCCGGCAGGACCGGACTCAACCTTTTGCCCGCAACGACGCGCGAAATTTTGAAGCACCGCAATGTCGTCGGCGTCAAGGAAGCGTCCGGCAACATCGAGCAGATCGTGACGCTCGCCGCGCTCTGCCCGGATTGCGATATCTACGCGGGCAACGACGATCATGTCGTCCCGATGATGGCCGTGGGCGCAAAGGGCGTTATCTCCACGATCGCGAACGTAATCCCGCGCGATATGCACGATATGTGCGAAGCGTTCCTCTCCGGCAACGTGATCGCGGCAAAGGAGCTGCAGTTTAAGATCCATCCGATCTGGAAGGCGGCCTTCTGCGAAACCAATCCGATCCCCATCAAGACAATGGTAAGCCTGATGGGGCTGTGCGACGGCGCCCTGCGGCTGCCGCTCGTGCCGCCCTCCGCCGCCAACTTTGCGTTCATGCGGGAAGCGATGCAGAACTACGGCTTGATTTGAAAGGAAGAATGCAAATGATCCGCATCATTATCGTGGGTATGAGCGGCCAAATGGGGACGAACATCGCCAAGCTTGCTTTGGATCACCCGAACGATTTTTCCGTGGTCGCCGGCGTGGACAAGTTTCCGCAGAACAACCCCTGGAATATCCCCGTCTACAAGAGCATCTTTGAGGTTGAAACGGAAGCGGACGTCGTGATCGATTTTTCGCGTCCGGAAGCCGTCGCGGCCGTACTTGCCTATTGTAAGCTCAAGGGAATCCGAGCGGTCATCGGCACGACGGGCCTCTCCGCGGACGAGCGCAGTCTGATCGAGCAATATTCTTCCTCGATTCCCGTCTTCTTTACCGGGAACATGTCCCTCGGCGTGAACCTCCAGATGGAGCTGACAAAGCGTGCGGCAGCGACGCTCGGTGAAGCGTTTGAAGTGGAGATCATCGACAAGCACCACCACCTCAAGGTCGATTCGCCCAGCGGTACGGCCCTGATGCTGGCGGATAACATCAGCACGCAGTTCCCGACGGACCGCAAGTATGTGTTCGGCCGCTACACGAAGACCGAGCGCCGTAAGCCGAGCGAGATCGGCTTCCACTCCATCCGCGGCGGCACGATCGTCGGCGAGCATGAAGTGCTGTTCATCGGGCAGGACGAAATCATCGAGGTCAACCATCGCGCGTACTCCAAACAGGTGTTTGCGACCGGCGCGCTGCGCGCGGCCGCATATCTGATGGATAAGCAGCCCGGCGTTTACGATATGCACAATATCGTCACGGAAAAGAGCGTGCTTTCGCACCTGTACGCCGTCGAAGACCAGGCCGTCATCACGATCTCCGGCGTGCCGCACGTTCCCGGCGTGCTCAGCGCCGTATTTTCCGCGATCGGTTCAAGATCGATCCTCGTTGATATGATCAGCCATATCACGACGCATCAAAAAACCGGGGAGATCAGTTTTTCGATCGCCGCCAAGCAGCTCGACGCCGCGCTGTCGGTGCTCGAGGACCTCAAGGAAAAGTACCCCGGCATGATCGTCGACGCGATCACCGGCCTTACCAAGCTTACGGTCGAAGGCGCCGGAATGCAGTACTACCACGGGGTTGCCGCACAGATTTTCGAAGTGCTGGCCGATTCGGGGATCAACATCATCCTCATCACCACGTCGGAAACCAAGATCGCATACTGTATCGAAAACAGCGAGGTGCATCAGGCGATCCAGGCGATGTCCGAGAAGCTGAACCTATAGGTACATCCTTTGCCGTTTCACGTGCAATAACCAAAACAGGCCATCGCAAACGCGGTGGCTTTTCATCGCTCATCTCATATGACCCATTCCGTTTCCTGCTTGGATCCAAAGCCGCCGAAAGACTGCTTTATGTATGCTTTCTACGTCGAAGCGCAAAATCCCTTGTGTTTTGTATCTTCACCGGATACAATAAATGAAAGCCCATGTATCGCGGAGGTTGATATGAATCGATTAAGGGAATTGCGCAAGCGGCGCAAGATGACGCAGGAGGCGTTGGGCAAGCTCATCGGGGTGCAAAAAGCCGCTATCTGCAAATATGAAACGGGATTATCCCAGCTTCCGCAGCACATCATCCTCAAGCTGTGCGATTGCCTGAACGTTACGGCGGATTACCTTTTATGCCGCAACGATGACGCACAGCCGCCGGTCAGGCCCTTCGCCCCGATGTTCCCGCAGAGCGCGAACCACACGGCGCTGCTGCCGGTCGTCGGCCGGGTACACGCCGGGCTCCCGATGCTTGCCGAGGAGAATATCTCCGAGTATCTTGGAGTCACGCTCAGCGACGCGAATCAGGATGAGTTCTTCTTTATGGACGTCGAAGGCGACTGCATGATCGGGGACAATATCCCGCACGGCTCCCGCGTGCTTGTCCACATGCAGCCGAACGTGGAAAACAGCCAGATCGCGGTCGTCCGGCTCGGTGACGAAGTGCTGCTGCGCCGCATCAAGCGGATGAACAATCAGCTGATCCTCATCAGCTCGAACCCGAAATACGAACCGCTGATCGTGAACGGCGGCGACGTGCAGATCATCGGCCGCGTCACCGAAATCCGCATCAATTTGAAATAGCCCTTATACCGAACGCGCAACGAACGCCATGGCAAAAGAAGCCGCGGCGTTTTTTGTGCAAGCAAGCGCAATGCGCCGACAACAAAGCGCGAAGACCGCGACGCGGCTTCGTCATAACGGAATAAAATTAAAACGCCCATCCTCGGAACCCTTAGGCGGGCAGATACCGAGGGTTTTAGTTCTTCAGCTTCTGGAGCACATCCTGCATACGCCTACGCTGTTCCGGCGAGAGCATCTGCCCGAGCCTCCCGGCTACCTCGTCCATATTCCCCGGCGAAATCGCTCCCGCGTACATCTGGCTTTTCAGGATGTTGATCAGCTCGCTTTCGCTCTTGCCGGAATATTGGTTGATAACATCACCGATATTCTTTGCCGTGTATGGATCGAGGTTCGATGCGATCCTCTCGGCTTCTTCCCGGCTCATGTTCTGGGAATTTTGCATTCCTTTCAGGCTGCGTTTCAACGGAGCATCCCTCCCTATCCATAATTTATGCAGGATGCTCCTTGGAAGTGCACCTTGGCGTTTTTTTTGCATACAATGATGATATACCATTGAAGGAGGTAGGCCACGTGCAAAAAATCGCACCCCATACCCTTCCGCCCAATGCCAAAGGCGAAGGCACGAGGAAGGTATCGGATAACGCCGCGCAACCAGTGCCTGCTGCGATGCAGCTTGCCCGGCGCATCCGCCGCGAACAGGGCGTTGAACAGGTTCGGCGATTTCTCATAGCGATGGAGCCGTTTTTAGCTCCCTATGAGCGGATGGCTATCGCGGAGCATATGGGAATACGCTTGCCTCCTTCCCAATCCTCCGGCGGCAGCCAAACGGGCGGGCAGACTCGCCCAATGAATCAGCCGAACACTTCCGGGTTCTCCCAAGGCAACACGCAGCAAGGGCGCCCACAGCCGCCTTACGGCGGGCAGATGAACGGCAACTTCATGAACAACGGCCCCATGAACAACGGTCCTATGAACGGCGGTCCTATGAACGGCGGTCCTATGAACGGCGGCCCTATGAACGGCGGTCCTATGAACGGCGGCCCCATGAACGGCCCTATGAACGGCCCTATGAACGGCCCTATGAATGGGCCTATGAACCCGCAGATGCAGATGCTCAATATGCTCGGCCAGATGACCAACTCGACCCAAGCAGGATTTAATCCGATGATGCTGGCGCAGATGATGGGAAACCTTGGAAACTTTCGGCGGTGAGCCGTATAAAAACAGCCGAACGCCCGACATCGTCGGGCGTTCGGCTGTTTTTATGCGAGTTTCATCGGCATAGCGGGTCGATAACAAAAGCGGTACAATCGATGCGCGGCCGGCGATGTGCCTGGTTCAGCCGCGTGCAGTTCAAAGGAAATTCAATTTTCTCAAAGGCCGCAAAGCGGCCGCATCGATCAGGATCATCGAAGCATTAAGCCTTTATCGTCCGCATTGCTTACATTCGGTACAATCCTTCAACTCGGGCTTTTTATCGGAATCAATCGGCGGCGGCCCCTTATGTTTGCGCGCCCATCCGATCAGATATACCGCGGTATAAAACGCCACAAGTACACCCCCGGCGATCAGGCCGGCTTCCTGGCCCGGAACAAAAGGCATACCCGCGATGGAGAGAACCAATACGACCAGAACGATTGCCGACGTGTACGGAAAACCCCAAAGCTGGCATTTGCCGTCCGGCGGGCATCCGTTCTTTTTGCGGAAGCGAATATGCGTCGCCATGATGACCGCATAGATGAACAGCATCACAAATCCGCCCGAACTGATTAAGAACAGATAGACTCTGGGCAATAGCATTCCGATGCCCAGTCCTAAAAGCATCGCAATGCCGGAGGCGATGATGCCGCGATACGGAACTTCCTTTTTATCGCGCAAAAATACCGGCGCATATCCCTCGTCCGCGAGGGAGCGCATCATGCGCCCGATGCCGAACATCGCGGCGAGCATTGTGGAGAGTATCGCCGTAATCATCACGATGTTCATCGCCGTGGCTGCCCACTCGATCCCTTGAATCTTCAAGGCAAAAACAAAAGGGCTGACATCCTGCTCGACCCCCGCCGCGGGGATCAGCGGAAGCATAACGCCGATGGAGAGCACGTACAGGCCGACGATGCTGAACACCGTATTTCGGATCGCCTTGGGAATCGTGCGCTTGGGATTCCTCGCCTCACATGCGGCAAGGCCGATGATTTCAAATCCCGCATATGCGAACATAATGATCAGCATGCTTCCGGCGATGCCTTCCAGTCCTCCGGCAGCCGTCGGCGCGGCGCTCTGCTGCGCCGCAGGCAATTGCACGCCGTTTGTGAGCTTGCCCGCGATGAGCACCGCCGCCAGGACGATAAAAAGTACCAGCGCCAATATTTTAACCCCGGCGAGGTACCCTTCCAGCTTACTGAGCTTATCCGCGCCAAGGAGATTGAGAAGCGTCACCCCGGCGATGATCAGGCCTCCGACCAATGCGATCTGAACGTTCGGGATCCATTCGCGCAATAAGATCGCAACCGCCGTCGCCTCGCTGGACATCGCGAGCACCATGCCCGTCCAATAAACCCAGCCCACCACGAATCCCGCGCCACGGCCGAACGCTTCCGCCGCGAATACGCGGAAAGAACCGGAACCCGGATTGGCCACCGTCATCTCGGACAAGGCAAACAATATGCAGTACACGAGCGCCCCGCCGATCACATATGCGATTAAAGCGCCCGGACCGGCTGCGTTTACGGCGATCGAAGATCCCAGGAAGAAGGAACCGCCGATAATTGTTCCGAGCGCCATCATCGTCAGCCGCCACGCCGATAGTCCGCTTTCTCTTCGTTTCATGCAAGTATTTCTCCGCATCAGTTTCTTGGCCTATTGTTCCACGGAGGCGCCGGAAGCATCCTATGAGGAAAAAACGCATGAAAATATGTGTATGCCCGGGCTTGGATTCGCCCCATTTTAGAAATCCATCCGGATTTCCGCTTCGACGGGTCCTGCTGCGCATAGCAAAAAAATCCCCCGCTTTCGGGAAGCTTTTAAGCTGGCCGAAAACGGAGGATCACCCGTCATATCATAATGGATCGTCTATGCAAAGAGCATGTTCTGTTTACAGATCGGTGTCGGGCTTGCTCCTGTTAAAGAATGCGGAGCGATACCAATCCATATCTTCCTGATCGCGGAAGCCCGCAAGATGGCATAGATCCAATTGCGGGTACGCTTCAGCGCCGGCCTTGAGCAGCTTTGAAACGGTAACGGCGCGCCGAACCGCTACGGCGACGGTCTTCATCCCGACCAAATCCTTTTCCGCGCCGGCGGCGAGACCGTCGTTGGACCAAATCGAGCCGCCGTTATACGTATAGACGCCGCCGCCGGCGATGCACATGCCCTCCGTGATGAAAAACCTGTTGAGCGCGTCGAGCGTCGTCTCTTCCCCGCCGTTTCGGGCGCCGCCTACCGCGATACCGACGCCGACCTTCGTCGCCCAGTGGCCGGTAGAGCAGGCTTTCCCCAGCGGGCGCAGGCGATTCATAAACGCGTGGACCTGCGCGGCCGGCGCCATTTGATACACCGGGGTCGCGAGAACGAGAACGTCGATCTCCGGCAGGCGCTCATAAAAAAATTTCATATCGTCATCGAACCTGGGGCAACAGACCCGCTCGGCCGACAGGCAGCGATTGCAATGGGTGCAGGGATGGATTTCCATTTTACGCAGTTCAACGAATTCGGTTTCAACATCCGCAAGCTCCTGCGCATATTCAAGCGCACGCTTGAGCGTATATGCCGTCGCGGCCTTGCGGGGGCTTCCATGTACCCCAAGTACCTTGATTTTAGATGACATCGTCTTTCTCCCTTGTGAATTAAGCTTGAATCAAAACCGGATCAAAACGCTCCGATGCGGTAAAACTTCCGCAATAACGTCGCGTTTAAGCGCGGCGGCTACATCGCGATCCGTTGCTGTTTTGAAAAGAGCGAGAACTGCGCGTCTATGCAGTACTTGCCCGATCCTATCAAAATTTGGGAGCGCTCAGCGCACGCAGCGGAGAATCTCGTCGAGCGGCTTGCGCACTTTGGGACGAACGGTCTCGTCGTCCGGATAGCCGACAGACACGAGCGCGGCGATCCGCTTGTCGTTCGGAATGTTCAGGAGCTCGCGAAGCATCGGCCGATCGAACATGCCGATGATGCAGGTGCCAAGGCCCAGCGATTCCGCTTCCAGGCAAAGGTAGACTGTGGCGGCGCCGAGATCGCCCTTCGCGAAATACTGGTTGTCGAGCATGGCGCGCAGCCGCGGCATGAGCAGCGCATATTCCTCGACGACGACAAAAAAAGCCTTCGCTGTATCGATCGTTGCATTGCTGCCCAGCACCATCGTGCTCTTTGCGATCTGCTCGACGATCTCCGGCTTTTCGACCACGATAAAGCTCCACGGCTGGCTGTTGCAGGCCGAAGGCGCGAGGCGCGCGGCTTCGACGCATTTCACCAGATCCTCGTGCTTCACCGGCTTGTCTGAAAACTTCCTGCAGCTCTGACGACGAACGCAAAGATCCATAAAGTCGCTCATGATTGGTTCCTCCTATCGAATGTACAAGCTATACCCTTTCATAGTATTATTCCGAGAGCAAGCGGAAAAAGGTAAAACCGCTGGAAGTATTATAGCGCATCCCCGCTCAAAACAAAAGCTCCATTCACAATTGTGTTGAACATGGTACATTGGTCAAGCGGGATTTGCGCTCTTTTCCCATCCGAATCCGCCACGCTTAGAAAGCGCAGCTTTCCGGGATGAAACGCGCCCAAAAAGCGGGCCGCCCGTTTGAGGGCGGCCCGCTGTGGTAATGCTATGCGTTACAAAACCGTCTTCCACAGGCCGTGCAGATTGCAGTATTCAAATACCGCAATGAGCTTGTCGTCCTTCAACTTGAAGCTGGCTTCCGGCGCGTCGTCGACGGCAAGGCATTTGCGCTGGCCGCCGTGCTCCGTCTGCAGATAGATCCACTCGATGTGATGCTCCGGGATCATCGGATGCGGGACGGACCCGACCTTTACCGTTACGGTATCCCCGTCGATCGAAACGACCGGAACGTGTTTTTCCTTGCTCGCGTCGACGGTGTTCGCTTCCAAACGCGACATTTCCTCGCCGCAGCAACTGATAGGCTGCCCGGAACTCCGGATGACCCCCACGATATTCCCGCAATGCTTGCAGATTAAGAATTCCTGATCACACATGCCGATAACCCCCTGATGTTATTTTTTTTCTCTTTTGAAACACATAAACCAGTCAAGACAATATTGGTTCTCATCCTTGCTTTGCATCCGTTCCTTAGCGGTTCCGCAGGAGCCGGCGGTCGGGATGATCACGTCGTCGCCGGGCCTCCAGTCGGCAGGGGTCGCAACGCCGTCCCGATCCGCCTTTTGAAGCGCGAGTATCAACCGTTTAATCTCATCGAAATTGCGGCCCGTCGAAAGCGGATAATAGAGGATCGTGCGGATCTTTCCATTCGGATCGATGATGAATACCGCGCGCACGGCCTGCGTGTTGGACTGACCGGGCTGGATCATGCCGTACATCTTGGCGACTTCCATGCGGATATCCTCTATCAGAGGGAACTTTACCTCGACGTTCTTCTTGCCGTTCCATTCAAGCTCCTGGATCTTGCGCAACCACGCGATGTGCGCATACAGCGAATCCACGGATAGACCCACCAGCTCAGTATTGAGGGCCTTGAATTCATCCGCCATCGACGCGAACGTCATAAACTCGGTGGTGCATACCGGGGTGAAATCCGCCGGATGCGAGAAGAGAATCACCCATTTCCCTTTATAGTCATCAGGGAAGTGAATTTCTCCCTGCGTCGTCACGGCGGTAAAACTCGGCGCAAGTTCCCCGATAAGCGGCATTTTATTAAACGTCTGCTCCATGTCATTGTCCTCCTCATACGAATTTTGGCGTCAGCCAATGGTTAAAGTCTAACGCATCCAAATAAGAAGTTCTGTGACAAAATCACGTTTGTTAAAAAAATCACCGTGCCAGTTCCCGCAGTTTTCCCTCATCCAGAATCGTAATCCTGCCGCGCGAGAGCTCCACGATCCCATCCTCCACAAAACGTTTCAACATGCGGGAGACCACCTCCCTCGCGCTGCCGGTTTGCCTAGCCAGATACTCGTGCGTGCAGTGGATTTCCAGGCTGCCTGCGCTGATGCGCTCATCGAGCAGCGCTCCCGCGAGCCGCCGGTCGAACCCCATGAACAGGATCTGCTGCATCGACCACATTACGTCGGAAAAGCGGTCGGCAGCCAATTTGTAGGCGAAGTTCTCCACGATCGGGTTCTTCGCGGAGATCGCTTCAAACGCGGGGGCGGAAACAATCAGCGCCTCAGCGTCGGTCTGCGCGTCGATATGCACCTCGAACGTAATCTGCCTTAGGATACAGGCCGCAGAGAGGATGCATACGTCGCCCTCGTACATACGATAAAGAGTGACCTCGCGTCCCTCGTCGGAAAGGAGATAGGTGCAAAAAATCCCGCCCGTAACGATCAGTAAGCCCACACACTCGCTGTGGCCTCGGTGGACGTTGCTCCCTTTTGCATATTGTGCGCGCGTGGTGTTATCGCGCAGCGATTCCTGCTCCGCTTTGGAGAGCTTGTCCCAAAACGGAAGATAACGTTGAAGCGTTTCCTGGAGTCCATCGGTTACCATGTCAGCCCTCCTCATATTATTTATATTATCCTTTTTCCCAGGTTATTGGCAATACCAATAAACATATTCATCGCAGAATTGATCCATTTGCTACATAATTTTTAGATAAAAAAATGCTGCGGCGTGTTCCGCGGCGGTAAACTTTACGAGCACTTATAAACGTTCACATGGCATGACACACAATGAAAACGCGCATGTACAAGGCATGGCGCGATTCGATTCAGGATCGCCGGTTTTTCTCTGTCAATTCTTGGGGACCGCCCACACGGCCGAGCGCTCCGGCATCGTTGCCGGAGCGATCGGCGTCACATGAAGGTTCTAGGAAAATCGGTCTCTTTTGGTTCCGCCGGTTATTGCAGCGGGCGAAGCGCTATGCGCTCTGCAGCATCCCAAGAATCGCCTGCTTCGGTTTTACGCCGACCGAGCTGCCGACGATCCTGCCGTCTTTCAGGACGACCAGCGTCGGGATGCTCATCACCCGGAATTTTGACGCCAGCTCAGGCTCCGCATCCACATCCACCTTACAGACCTTGACGCCCTTGGGCGCCGCGGTCGCAATCTCGTCGATAACAGGTCCCAGCATCCTGCAGGGGCCGCACCAGGATGCCCAAAAATCAATCAGCACCGTGTCCTTAGACTGCAGTACTTCCGCATCAAAATTATTCATCGTAAGCGTTGTGATCGCCATTGTTTTATCCTCCCGATCCGTCTGTTTTTTACATCATAACCCATTTCTCTTCGTATATCTGTGACAACATCACATATGCGCAGGGGAATTTTAGATATACTATCGGTAAGTTCTAAGCTATAGGCGCGGCAAGGCGGCGCTGAAGTTCCTTTGACGCATCCAACGAAATCATCCCGGGCAGGATCTTGGCGCGCATATGGAGAATGTTGTAGGATGTCTTGTGCCGCAGAAACCGAAACCGGTAAAACGGGGATCCCCAGCGCCGCAACGGCATCGAAAAGGAGGAGCATATGTCCTACTTGATCGCATTCCTGGAGGGGTTGATCACATTCGTATCCCCCTGCCTGCTGCCGATGCTGCCGGTGTACCTCTCTTACTTCGCAGGCGGGGAAACAAAAAATGCACCCCGGCGGACGCTTACAAACGCCGTTGGATTCGTGCTTGGTTTTTCTCTCGTCTTCCTGGTGCTCGGCCTGTTTGCGGGCGCTCTGGGCGGGCTTTTATCCAAACACAAGACAATTGTTAACCTTGTGACCGGTGCGATCATGGTGCTGTTCGGGTTGAGTTTTCTCGGCGTGTTTCACTTGAAGATATTCCGCGGAGGCGGCCGCGCGTTCGGCCAGGGGTTCTTCTCCGCAATGCTCTTCGGCATGGTCTTCTCAATAAGCTGGACACCATGCGTGGGCGCGTTCCTCGGATCCGCCCTGCTGCTCGCATCCCAGCGGGGAGCGGCTTTGGAGGGCGCGGCCATGCTTCTGACGTACTCGCTCGGCCTCGGCATCCCGTTCATTCTTTCCGCCGTATTGATCGATCGGCTAAAGAACGCCTTCGATTTTCTGAAAAGGCACTATAAAGCGGTCAACGCAGTTTCCGGCGGGATGCTGATACTGATGGGCATATTGGTCATGACGGGGCTGATCGACCGCGTGTTCTCGTTGCTATAATGTGCTAAGTTCAAGGAGGTTCATATGAAATCAAAATTCAAGGTGCTCGCCCTAATCGCCATCATCGTCGTTGTGCTCATCGGCGGCGGATTTGCCTATGACCAGCTATCGAACCGGTATTCCACGCCCGGGGAACCTTCGACAAGCGCACAGCCCACGCCCGTAATCGCGCCTGATTTTACGGTAAAGGACGCCGAAGGGAACTCCGTCTCCCTTTCGGATTTTCAGGGGAAGCCTGTCGTGATCAACTTCTGGGCAAGCTGGTGCGGCTACTGCACGGACGAAATGCCGTTATTCCAGGAAATCTATAAAGACTACGGCGAGCAGGCCGCGTTCATGATGATCAATCTAACCGACGGATCCAGGGAAACGCTTAAGTCCGCGAAAAGCTTTATCGAGGACAAAGGCTACACGTTCCCCGTTTATTTCGATACGGAGCTCGAAGCCGCGTATGCTTATAATACCTACAGCATCCCCGTCACCTATTTCATCGACGCAAACGGCAACATCGCAGCGAGCATTCAGGGGATCGCAACCAAGAGCAAGCTGCTCAATAAGATCGAGACGATATTACAATAGCGCGGTCAGCGCGGGCAAAGCAAAAGCGGCGGGACGCTTCGACGTTCCGCCGCTTTATAATCTGCAGCCAAAGAAAGGACCGGGGCGAGGCGCGCGCTTTGGATTTCTAGTTCGCCGCATCCTATAAGGCGCGGCGGAGTTCACCCTCGCGCAGGCCGACAGGTCATCATTTCAATAGATATGGCGCAATCGGGTAAGTTCCCATCAGGTACGTTAGAGGCATCATTGATCGCCGAGCTTCGCGTCCTGCTCCTCCGAATACCGGATGCAGGTTCCCTGCGCGTCCATCCAAAGGCGCTCCATGTTATAGTATTTTCTCTCTTCCGGATGGAAAATGTGCACCAGGATGTGCCCGAAATCCACGACGATCCAGCGGCCTTGCGTATACCCCTCGGTACGCCTGGTCTCAAGGCCCAGCTCCGGCGCTTTTTGCTGCACCTCGTCGCAAAGCGCTTTGACCTGCGGAACCACGCGCCCTGTACAAATCACAAACCATTCGGCGATGATCGTCTTATCCGCGACATCGATCGCGATGATGTCCTGCGCCTTCTTGTCGTACAGCAGTTTGCATAGCTCCAGTACCTGTTCGTTCTGCGTCAAAATTTGCCCTCCTTTTTCTAGCATGATTTGTATAACGGATCCAATGATCCGATTCTGCCCTCGTTTTCCTTAATCAACGCCTCAAGCGCCTCGATCGTATCGGGATGAAGCGTTTTCCCCCGCTCCCTCACGTTTTGGATGCTCACGCGCATTGCCCCGATCACCGCAAGATCGAGATCTACCTTCGAGAGGCGCCTAAGCGCATCGGCTTGCGGAAACTCGCGTCCCGGCTCAATCATATCCGCGAGATACACGATTTTCTCCAGCAGGCTCATTCCGGCCCTGCCCGTAGTGTGATACCGAATCGCGTCGAGCACCTGCTCATCCTCTACGCCGAAGAGCCTTTTCGCATAGATCGCGCCGATCTTTGCGTGGAGGAGTCCTTTCATCCCGGCGGAAGACGCGTCCAGCGTCAGTCCTTCCTCTTCCGCCTGCTCGAGGATCGACCTCTCGGCCACCTTCGCGCAGTCGTGCAGCAATGCCGCCAGCCGGGCATTTTTTCCGTCCGCGCCATGTCGGCCGGCCAGCTCGACAGCCGCGAACACGGTCCCCATCGTATGCAGATATCTATTCTTGTTCTGCATACCCGCAAGCTTTTCCTGCATGAGGCGAATTTCGGGAGGGAAATAATACCCTTTTTCATAGATGATCCTCTCGACCGCAAAAGGAACATCTCCTTCCACCGCAAGCGCGTCACGGATCCTTCGGCGGATGCTCGTAGAGGAAATATCCGGGCCGGAGAACGGCGCGATCAGGATCCGTGCTCCAATAGACTCCCTGAGCCGCTGCGCCGCAAGCTCCATATCTGCGGACGAGCCCGGCCGCCGAACCGCGATCAGGCGTACCATCTCCACGAGGCGCTCCGGTTCCCGCCAGGAATGAAAGCTCTCGAGCATATCTTCGCCGATGATCAAATTTAGCTCCGCCCCGGGATACATCTCCTTCAGGCGGCTTACGCTCGCTACGGTATAGTTTACGCCGCCAAGGCGCACTTCAAGATCGCACGGTTCAAGGCCGCCGTACGGCGCGGCCGCAGCGCGCACCATTTCAAGGCGATCCACCCCTGCGATCAAATTGGGGACATTTTTATGGGGAGGACTCGCGTTCACAAGCAGCAATACACGGTCAAGGCCATAGGCCGAAAGCGCCATGTTCGCGAGCGAGAGATGTCCTTCGTGAATAGGGTTAAACGTCCCGCCAAGTATCCCCAACTTCATTCAAGCCCTCCAGGAATAAACGGGAATCCGGTTGTCTGCAGGGGCAGCGTAATAATCGGCCCGAAGGTAGACGTGGGCGACGGCGTAGCCGTCGGCTCCGGCGTGGGTGACGGCGTCGGCGTCGGCCTCCTGGTCGGCTTTGTCGTAGGCTTCACCGTCGGCGTTGCGGTCGGCGCATTCGTCGGAGTCGCTGTCGGCGAGGGCGACGGCGTGGCCGTCGGTTTGATCGTCGGCGCGGCGGTCTGCTCGGTTGTCGGCGCAAGCGAGGGCGTCGGGGAAGCCCCCGGCGTCGTGAACGACGGCGTCGGCGTCACCGCAGGATTGCGGTTCTGGAACATCAGCGCGAGGGCAAGGGCAATGGCGGCGAGCGTTAGAAGCGCCGCTGTGATGAACAGCGCAACGCGGTTCCTGTGACGGCGACGGTTTTCCGCCTGCACGCCCTGCTGCGACGCGCGCCAATTTCTATAGCCGAATTCGAGTTTATTGCGCGTCCGAGTGATCCAGTCATTCATAAGCTTATTATTCCATATCGCACAGAATCAACCCTCACCTTTATCGCGTTAATCGGTCGCCTTTGCGATAACATCCGATCCGTCGCTGATAAAGTCCACCGCGGGAAAATCCTTCCCCGTAAAGATTTCAACGTCTGCCTGCCTCAATCGGCCGATCACTTCCGGCGCGAGCGTTTCCGCATCCTCCGCGTCGTCCCCTGTCACCGCCGCGAACCGGGGTGATACCGCGATGAGAAACGGCAGTCCCGTCGCGTCGTCTTCGCCGTGATGCCCAACTTTAAGCACGTCCGCCCGAAGATCTTTTCCAAGGCCGAGCAGTTGCTGCTCCACCTCATGTTCCGCATCGCCCATCAGGAGAAACGCCGTATCCAAATAGGTTACGCGGAGCACGAGCGAGTTGTTGTTCTCGTTTTCCGGGTCGGCCCGAAGCGGGGCAAGCACCTCGATCTGCACCGATCCAAACTCCAGCGCATCTCCCGCGACAAACTCCCGATGGGTCGCGCCGCTCTGTGCGATCAATTCCAATGTTTTTTCAGAAAACGTGATGTTGTCGAGCTTCGCCGTACAGATCCGCTTGACCGAGTATCGATCCAAGAGCTTTTTCAGGCTGCCGACGTGGTCCTTGTGTCCATGTGTAAGCACCAGGGTATCGATGGTTGTGACGCCTCTTGCGTCCAATGCGGACGCGATCGAATCAAAATCGGCTTTCCTGCCGGTATCGATCAGCATGAATTGCCCGTCCGGCATGGTAAGAAGAAAGCAATCCGCGTCGCCGATGCCGATCATCGTCAGCGTCAGCAGGCCGTCCGGGTTCAAACAGTCCGCCGTGCAGAAATTGGGGATCTCCACCTCACTATCGTCAATGTCGGGGATTGCAGCAGGGGTGGATGTGCCGCCGGCGGGCGTTGAAGCGGCAGGCGTCGCGCCGGCATCGGGGCGGCTTGCCGCGCAGCCGGCGATAAACAGACACAGAAAGATGCAAACTGGCAGAATAATTTTCTTCACGCCCTTATCATAACACAGTTTTCACCGCAGTAACAGACCCGCAGCGAAGCATCTATCGTTCAAAGGCGCCTTTTAGACGCTCCGCCGCCCTCTTCCAGCGCAGTATTGTACAGGTTTGCTTTCCGGGTAGAAAGCGCCGAACGAATTCGCCTCTTTTAGGGTTGCCCCCAAGACCTGCTCATGCTAAACTAACGTATATATCGAACGCGAAACATCGGTATTCGTGTGTATTTTTATCGCAAGCCCCCGTTTACCGGCGCTTCCCAAAGATAAAATATCGGAGGCAACACATGCAGGCATTTGAAGAGCGCATCCGTCGGCAGGGACGGGTACTCCCGGGCGATATCGTAAAAGTGGACGGATTTCTAAATCACCTTGTCGACATCGAATTGATGGGAGAATTGGCGGATCAGTTCCGCAAGGAGTTCCCTCACACCAACGTCACAAAGATTTTAACGGTTGAGGCGTCGGGCATTCCCCTTGCAACGCTGACCGCGCAGAAGTTCGGCGTGCCGATGATTTTCGCGAAGAAAGCCAAATCGGATAACATCGAGGGCGGACTTTACCGCAGCGATATCTTTTCCTATACCTACAAGAAAAAAGTTACGCTGATCATATCCAAGGAATGGCTCAAAGCGGACGACGTTGTTCTCATCATCGATGATTTCCTTGCCAACGGCGAAGCGCTTCGCGGGCTTGTCGAGATCGTCGAGCAATCCGGCGCCAAGCTCGTGGGCATCGGCATCGCGATCGAAAAGGGCTTCCAACAGGGCGGCACGCGGATACGCGAACGGGGAATCGACCTGCATTCCCTCGCGATTATCGAATCCGCCAACGAGCAGGGCATTACGTTCAGGGAGCAAAATCCCAACTGACGCTTAAGCGACGTATCATCGGACTGGGAGCAAAGTGCCCGGGATGGCCACGCATGAAAGGATCGGCGCATGTCAACACCCGTCGTCTATAAGGCAAAGCGAAAAGAGCTGCTCGCCTTGATTCAGGCGCGCAAGTTCTCCGGCAATAAGCTTCCCACGGAAGAGGCGCTTACGCAGATGCTCTCGTGCAGCCGCGGCATGTTGAGGGAAATCCTAAGGGATCTCGAGCTAAACGGATACATTACAAAAAAGCACAGCATCGGGAATTTCATACATCCGAGTTCATTTAAAATGAAGAGCCGGATCGAGATCTATTCCCGGTTCCTCGACCTGATCAGCGACGCCGGCTATGAAGCGAGCGTAAAGCTTCTTTACTCGGATCCGGAGCATACACAGTCGCCAAAGCTCGCTAAGTACCGGATAGACCCTGCGTTCTTCCATTCCACGGACTATACCGAACGGCTTTACCTCGCGGGCGATCATCCCGCGATATTCTGCGAGTGCTTTGTCCCGCGGGATATCATCATCCGCGATATCGAAGATCAAAACGCGCGCATCACTCTGTTCAATTTCCTTCGGACGTACTGCAACCAGGAGATTCAGCAGATACACATCCACTTTTCGATCGAGCTTGCCGACGAGAGAATCGCGAATATCCTGGATGTAGAGCCGGGAAAACCCCTGTATCTATGGGAGGAAGGCTTCCATAATTACTGCGACGAGCTCATCTGCGCGAGCTACAACTATTTCAACCTCGACCTGGTTCCCCTATCGATGCTCAAGATCTTTCAAACGCCCGTATAAAGCCAATATGAAAATTAGGCGCGGGAGCACTCTGTGGCTCGCGCGCCTTTCCATTCGCATCCATGCGCCCTACCGGTAGATTTTGATCCTGCCCGCAAATACCTTGCTCAGGGTCTCGTTGAATCGATCGTTCTTTCCTCCTGAAAGATCGTACACCGTGATCCTTTCGGGCGCCAGCCCCACGAGCACGTCGATCACTCCATCTCGAGCGCGCGCCTCATAATCAATACGGACATCCGCATCGTCCGTGAGCGTATAGCTCCCATCAGGGTTCACGCACAGCGATACCTCTTTGATCCTCGGCGGCTGTAATTCCACAAACGCGCCGAGTATGCGCATAAGCTCCGAGTATTCCTTCTCAAGCTGCATCTCTTCGGCGACGCGATCGATGCAGAGCGCCCAGAACGAGAGCGCATCCTGCATGCGAAAGCGCATAAAGCCTTCGAGCACGAGGTTTTCATGGTCTGCAAAGTGGTTAAGCAGCGCGCGTTTCACGCCGAAACGCTGTTCGGACGAACGGCTGTTTTTTATCGCTTCGGGCAGCACCTGTTGTTTTTCCGGCAAGGATAGCGGCAGTTCGTTCACCAGCCGCGCAAGCTCAAAATGGGAAAGATCGCGAACCAGGAGTTCCGCAACCGCGCTGCACCACGCGTCCAGCGCCTTTTCATCGACAAGCTCCGCCCTTGCGATATTTTTTTCTCCCGCCGATAGTTCAATACGGCATTGTGTTTGGTTCAGGCGCCGCTCCAAAAGCCTCCGGATATCAACATCGTATTCCTGTGTGCTTACAGAGCGTACAAACATCGTTTCACTCTCCTTGAAGGAAGATTCCTTTCTTCCCCCTCTAACTTCTTGCTGCAAAAAGCTGACCTTCAACGCCTTTCTCCGCGGCGCGAGGGCGGATTTTTCTTTTACAATGAAACGCCTTGAAATCGAGCATCGGGCCGCTTCGCATTAACATCATATGCGAATCGCGATATGCCCGTGCGAAGCGCAAATGTCTATATGTTAGTATGCGTCGAGCCCAAAAAAGCTCGCGTGACAAATTCTTCATGAAGTTCCGCTTTTCATCGGTTTCTTCAGGCAGGAAAACCCGCATTCACTTGACAAAACGTTTTTGTGCGCATATAATTTCGTACAGATAAGATGGAATGATTGGGAAGAGTACCATGGTTTCGCGCCAAAGAGAGAGACGCCTCGGCTGTAAGCGTCTCGCGCCGCCGGAAGGAAAACCGCCCCATGACCATAACGGATGAAGCTCGTTATCGCTTCGATGAAGTGGGTTTTTACCAACGAGGGTGGAACCGCGGGAAGATTCTTCCCGTCCCTTGCAAGACTGCAAGGGACGGGAATTTTTTTACCAAAAGCATTAAAAAAATTTAGGAGGCACTATGAATATTCGTTTTCCGGACGGATCGAGCCATGTGTTCGAAGACGGTATGACCGCGCTCGACATCGCCCAGACGATCAGCCCGCGCCTTGCGAAGGCGACTCTCGCCGCAAGGATCGACGGCAAACGCCAGGATGCGTTCGCCCCGATCCACGGCGACCATGACCTGCAGCTTTTGACATTTGCGGACGAGGATGGCCGCTGGGCGTTCCGCCATACCGCCGCCCACATGCTCGCGCAGGCGGTCAAGCGCATTCATCCCGAGGCAAAGCTCGCCATCGGTCCCGCGATCGAAAACGGCTTTTATTACGATTTCGACACGCCCGAAACCTTTACGCCCGAAGATCTTGACGCTATCGAGAAAGAAATGGCCAAAATCGCCGAGGAAGACAACAAGCTCGAACGGTTTGAGCTGCCGCGCGACGAAGCGATCGCCTATGTGAAGGAGCTCGGCGAGGATTACAAGGTCGAGCTGATCGAGGATCTGCCCGAGGACGCCGTTATAAGCTTTTACCGCCAGGGCGATTTCGTCGACCTGTGCGCGGGCCCGCACGTGCAGTCCACTGCAAAGGTAAAGAACGTCAAACTGATGAACGTCGCGGGCGCATACTGGCGCGGGAGCGAAAAGAACAAGATGCTCCAGCGCATCTACGGCACCGCGTTTGAAAAGCGCAACGAGCTGGACGAATACGTCGCCCGCATCGAGGAAGCGAAGAAGCGCGACCACAACAAGCTCGGCCGCGAGCTCGAGCTTTTTACCACGGTCGATATCATCGGCCAGGGTCTGCCCATTCTCCTTCCGAAGGGGGCGCGCGTCATACAGCTTTTGCAGCGCTTCGTCGAGGATGAGGAGCAGCGCCGCGGATATCAGCTCACCAAAACGCCCTTTATGGCAAAGCGCGATCTTTACAAGATCTCCGGCCACTGGGATCATTACCGCGACGGCATGTTCATCATGGGTGATCCCGACGACGAGGAGGCCGAGGTATTCGCCCTCCGGCCCATGACCTGCCCGTTCCAATTCATGGCGTACCTGAACCGCTCCCGCTCGTACCGCGATCTTCCGCTGCGGTACAACGAAACCTCTACCCTCTTCCGCAACGAATCCTCCGGCGAGATGCACGGCCTGATCCGCGTTAGGCAGTTCACCATCTCGGAAGGACACCTCGCGGTCGCTCCCGATCAGGTCGAGGAGGAATTTAAAGGGTGTCTCGACCTCGCGAAATTCATGATCACCACGCTTGGCTTCGAGGACGACGTAAGTTACCGCTTCTCCAAATGGGATGAGAACAATACCGAAAAGTATATCGGTTCCAAGGAGAGCTGGGAAAAGACGCAGGACATGATGCGCACGATCCTAAACGACCTTGGCGTGGTATATACCGAGGCCGACGGCGAGGCCGCGTTCTACGGGCCGAAGCTCGACATCCAAATCCGGAACGTCCACGGCAAGGAAGACACGCTCATCACCATCCAGATCGACTTCCAGCTTGCGGAGCGCTTCGGCATGACCTATACAGACCGCGACGGCGAGAAGAAATACCCGATCGTCATCCACCGCACCTCCATCGGCTGTTACGAGCGTACGCTCGCGCTGCTGATTGAAAAATACGCCGGCGCGCTGCCTACCTGGATCGCGCCCGTACAGGTAAAGCTCCTCGCGATGACGGATCGGACGCACGAGCATACCATCCACCTCCAACGCCTGCTGGAGCAGGCCGGTTTCCGGGTGGAAAGCGACCTTCGCAACGAGAAGATCGGCTTCAAAATCCGCGAGGCGCAGGTTCAGAAGATCCCTTACATGCTCATCATCGGCGATAAGGAAGCCGAAAGCGGCGCCGTGGCCGTGCGCTCGCGCAAGGGAGGCGACCTCGGGACCATGCCGTTTGACGAGTTCATCGCCAAGCTGCGCGCCGAAGTGGATGCGCGCTCGCACGACTAAGCTCATAACGATCGAAGCCGGGCGGCAGGATAAAACGGAGTCGCTCCCTTCGGCCGCAGGCTGCAAAGGGTAAACATGAAAAGGATCGACGCCTGTGGCGTCGGTCCTTTTGACTGTTGTTTTAACCTAAAGTCCGCTTGATTGGGTACGGTTGGAAGCGACAATTGTTCTGGAATTGCAAAGGGTATCGATATCGTTCGGGCTCCCATCTTGATTTCCAAAGAAATCAAGCGCGCAGCTACTGTTATCAAACCGGCGGTTTCGCCTTTGCGCCCAGGCGCGAAAGCAGCGGAAACGTCATCGGCCACAGTATGCCGCCGCTGGCCACGACAAGAAAGTACCGAAACAGATTTGAGACGCTGTGGCCCTTAAAAAGCAGCAGAAACGGCGTTTTGGTCAATACCATTATCAACAGAAGCAAAGCAAAGCCGAAAAAGCATTTGATGATCTGTATCCACCAAACCGCACGGGTCTCAAACTTCAGATACCGTCGATCCACAAAGCGGATCAACAGCATTCCTAAAACCGTGCCCGTCATGGTAAACGCGTTTTCCAAGCTCTCCAGTTCGAATTCCGGAATCGCAGACGGAGGCTTGGGCGCCAGCAATACATAAAAAAGCTCCGCGAGCACGAAGGCCAAAAGGCCGATCCAGAGCCATAAGTCAACCGTCCTGTTGTTCTTTGCGCGCTCAAACAGCAAGGTAAGCACCGCAACCGTCAATAGTCCCGAAAAAAGCGAAACGCCTACGTCCAGCAGCGTATGCACTCCAAGATATACGCGCGAAAAAGCGGTCAATAGAATCAATATCGCGCACAGCGCGGCAGCGCCCTTCCTCCGCTTCGCAGCCGTTGCGATCGTTCCAAAAAGGCTCGCCGCGGTCTGCGTATGCCCGCTCGGGAAGGAATATCCGTCCGCCGCCTCGCGCGCGGATTCGACGATTGTAAAGCCGGGATCCTGAACCCATGGCCGTGGGATAGAGAAAATCACCTTAAGCCATTGATTGAATATGGTGCCCGCCATGCCGACGTAGCAAATGCGGTAGCCCCAGCGCTTATCGATGCACCAAAGGGTCGTAAAGCCGACAACGATCATGACCTCCTTTGCGCCAAGGTACGTCAATACCGAGAACAAATCGCTTAAAAACGGGGTTCGAATCGCTTCAAGGGCCTTCAACAAATCCATGCTTTCGCAAAATCCCCTCGTCTATTTTTTCTGTTTAGCATTATAGCATAAGCGTTGCCGAACAACTAATTTTTTAAAATTTGATCTTGCAATCATCGTTATTTTCGTGTATCATGATTTCCGTGCCGTTCCTCAGTAGCTCAGCGGTAGAGCATCCGGCTGTTAACCGGAGGGTCGTAGGTTCAAACCCTACCTGGGGAGCCAGTTAAGTACGCCGACCTGCATTTTGGTACGGCGTATTTTTTTTGCCGGTTTTCGGCAAGGACGCCGCCCAAATCGCGCCCGCCTCATTGCAGACACCATCGGACGGGTTCTTATTGTAAGCAAAATCACAGCCTGCTATAATGAATCATCCGCTGAAATCGAATCGCTTTGCCGCGCATCCAAGCGCGAAAAACATGCCTACTATTGCATGCTTATACAGGCGGAGGGCAGCATGAAGCAACGATCGGGGCTCAAATTCATCCTCTGCGTTTTCCTGATTTTTATCGCGCTGACCGGGGCTGCGGCGATCTTGGATGATGGCTGGCTCGAGAAAACCTTTTCCAGCATCGAAGGGGCGGGCGGCTGGATTTTGGGCGGCTTATTCGGCGCGATAATTCTGTTTTACCTAGGCAAAGGGATCGTATTCGTCCTGCCGATCATGATCATCCGCTTCGGCATTGGGCGTCTGGAGCGACGGTTGTTGCTCGTCCTCTTTTTGGCGGGGATGGTTTACCTTGCATCGGACGGCTTTATCGACAGCTCCGCGGCGCTGGCCGCCGCCCTCCTAATGAGCGTCCTAGCGATGTTCGCGCTCTTTTGGCTCTGGCGCAGGCTCAGGGGCATCGCGGAGCGGATACTGTACGGCGATGGGGCTTATAACACCACAAACCTCGAATACTTCGGCATGCTCGCTGCATCGCTCGCGCTCGCGCTGCTGCTCGTCACAGCGGAGCCCGGCACGGTCGGCTCCGAAGATATCGGCTACACCATCCTCGTTGTCCTGTTGCTGCTCATCGTGTTCGCCGTATGCCTCTATTGGGGATTCGTCTTTGTCAAATCGGCGTTCCGCGCTGGAAAATATCGAGGCAGACTGATCGAATACATAGACAAGAACTTCGTTTTTTACGGGTCTACGCGAACCTTTCGGATTCCGCTGGATTCGATCCAAAGTCTCCAAAAAATCGAAACATACGCGGGACTCGCCGCCATACCCACGCGATTTACGCGGCCGAAAACGACGACGATGCTCGTTATCGGGACGGCAACGCAGCGCACGCCGCTCTCCATACCCTGGCCGGGCGAAGAGGCTGTTCAAACGCTCCGAGAGATAGTCGGCGGCACGGTAAGCTTTACCAACCAAGGGGGACGCCGCTGAGTTCATCGCGTCGGCCGGAAAGCCGACTCGTGTCGGCCGATCATCCGAAATAAAGCACGTCTGCGACGCCCTCGTTACGGACGTTTGAAAATCCTCTGCACCCGCTCGGCGGAACGGCAGAAGAAACGCCCCTCTTCTATGGACGGCTTGCTTCCCCCGCACCCAGCGATTTCATCGCGCTGCGGATTTCCTGATAGCTCGTGCACCTGCAAAGATTCGATTCAAGCCAGCGCTCCAAAACATACTCTTCGGGATTCGGATAGCGCTCAAGCAGCGCAGTACATACCATCAGAAAACCCGAGGTGCAGTAACCGCATTGGAACGCGCCGCTGTCTATAAACGCCTGCTGGAGCGGCGAGGCGCCGCCGAGCCCTTCAACGGTTGAAATCGCATGGCCGACGCATTCGACCGCGAGCACCAGGCAGGATTTCACCGGTAATCCATCCATAATAACGGTGCAGGCCCCGCAGTCGCCGTTTTTGCAGCCGGGCTTTGCCCCGGTCAGTCCGAGCTGTTCGCGCAGAACGTCGAGGAGAACGTCCGAAGGCCGCATAGCCGCGCTGCGCGTTTCGCCGTTTATCGTCAGCTCGATCACGCTTTTGCCTTCACAGATCAGCATCCGTTTTTCTCCAATTCCCCGTTCTCCCATGCGTCAAGGATGTTTTTGAGCGTATTGGCAAGCACAAACGCCCGGTACGGCGCGCCGCCCTGCCGATCCGACGCGATATTCGGCAAAAGGCCGACCGCTTTGCCGACCCGATCCTCGGGCGGCATCATAGCGTCGTTCAGCGCATCCTCCACCTCTATGCTGCGAAACGGATATTGATATAAGCCCGAGAATGCGACGCGCAGCTTCCCTTCGGCAATTAGGGCCGCGACGCTGAGAAGCGGATAATCGATTTTCTCGTTCGCCGTCTTTTTGATATGCGCGTGAGGGAGCTTTAACATACGCGACGGCACATGTATGCATACCAGGAACTCGCCCGGCCAATAGGTCATCTTGCCGTTGAAAACCTCGCAGAATGGGACCGTTCTCAGTCCTTGCCGCGAATAGAGCGTCGCCCGCGCGTCCGCAAGGAGCAGCGGCAGGCTTGCCTCCCGATATCGGATGGTGCCCGACAGATTGCCGCCGAGCGTTATCCGGCATTGGTTCGTATGATCGGCGACACGCCCGCACGCGAGGCCGAGCAGCGGGAAAAGGCGCGATTCGTCAATATGCGAGAGCGTGTTCGCCGCGCCGATCACGAGCTCGTCCGGGTTCTTCTCAATCATACGGCACTCGGCGATCCCCTTTATATCGATCACGGCCGCGGGCGCGATGCTGCCCGTACGGCTCATGGTGATCACCTCGCTCCCGCCCGCGTAATAGAACGCGCCGCCGGTCTTCGCGCTATAGTGCAGATACGCTTGCGCGGCCTCATCGAGCGTATCCGGCCTGCAGTAAACGAAGTTGCACGGGATCATCGCCGTCCCTCCATCGCCTTTTGCCAGAGTGTTTCAGGCGTCAGGGGAAGCGTATCGATCTGCATTTCGAACGCGGCGGAAAGGGCGTTTGAGAGCGCCGCAGGCATTCCGATGATGCCGTGCTCCGAGAATTTACGCGAGCCGTGGGGCGCGCCTTCCTCGGGCGTCTCTATAAAGCCAACGCGGTATTCCGGCTCCGCGCCGATGTGCATCAGCTTATAGGTGCGAAAGTTCCGCGTGGTCAAAACGCCGTTTTCGCCGTATTCAAACGCCTCCCGGCTCGCCAAGGACAGCCCCATCGCCATCCCCCCCGCGATCATTTCGCGCATGGCTTTGGGATTGAGAACACATCCTGCGTCCAGAACCGTCGTGGCCGAAAGTATCCGGTATGTCATTTCCGTCCTGTCCGCCTCTACCTCCACGACCTGCGTCCCAACCGTCCAGGAAGGGCCTGGCCGTCCCTCGCCGGTCGTTTTATCGAGCTTTGAAAGCCCCTTTAACATATAGCCGCCTCGCCCGAATACGGGTTCACCGATCGATTCGCCCTCCTTGCTCCGATAGCCGGCGACAACATCCTTATATTGCAGGAACTGCTCCGGTTTTTTTTTCCAGTAAACGCGCGAATGCGCAACCTCCACCTCCGCCTCGGGGCACCCGAACACCAGCGCGCCCGTGCGGCGAAATTGAGCGATAATATCTTCGGCCGCGCGCTCCACGGCGTTGCCCGCCATGTACGAGGTCATGCTCGCGACGGTTTTCCAATGCTCGGGACTGGTGCGCGTATCCACCGGCAGTACCACATGCACGAGGCTGGCGTCGATCTTCAGCTTTTCCGCAAAGATCTGTGCGAGCAGCGTCTGCCCTCCGGAGCCGATCTCCACCACTCCGGTATGCAGGTTGAAGCTGCCGTCGGGATTGCAGGTAACCAGCGCGCCGGAGATTGCGTTTGTGGGCGGATTCTCGGATTTCCAAAAACAGGCGGTCCCCTTCGCGCGCACGATATCCTTGCCCAAATCTTCCGCCTTGCCGCCGTTCCAGACAGCAATCGAGCGTATCTTTTCGATGCATGCGTAAAGATCGCCGGTATTGCTCCTGTCGCAAACGACCCTTGCAGGCGAGAGATCGCCCGCACGGATGGCGTTTATCGCGCGAAATTCAAGCGGGTCCATCCCGATCTGCCGCGCGAGCGCATCCATGGAGCTCTCGATGCAGAACGTAAAGGAGTCGTGACCAAACCCGCGGTAAGACGTCGCGAACGTATGGTTTGTATAGACACAGGCAACGTTGCAGGCAACGTTTTCAATATTATAGGGGCCCGTACAGTCCACCGCGATGGCCTTTGCCATATAGGGAGCGCTGTCGGAGTACGCGCCGCAGTCCACCCAATAGGCAAGCTCTGCGCCGCAAAGCCGCCCCGTCTTATCCGCGCCCAAGGAGATCTCCGCTTCCAGACCGATCCGACAGGGAGCGTATTCCAAATCGAGCTCGCGCGGCAGCGCCAAACGCACCGGCTGGCCTTTTAGCCTGCTCGACGCAAGATATGCGAGGGGCTCGAGCAGCACCGGCGCCTTACCGCCGAATCCGCCTCCGACAAAAGGCACGCAGACCCGGACCTTCCCCGCCTGCAAGTTGAAGGCCTCTGCAAGCTGGGTGCGCACCGCATAGGGCGACTGCGAGGATGTCTCGATCGTCACCGTCCCGTCCGCAGCGATCCGGGCTTGCGCCGCCCGCGTCTCCATCGCGGCGTGGGCGGAAGGGGGCAGACGGAATTTCCGGCGTACGACGAATTCGCAGTTTTCGAGCGCACGGGCCGCGTCTCCCTTTTGGATCCGATAGCGGCTTGCGATATTGCTCTCGGGCTCAGGGTAGACGTCGGTCTGCGTCTTCGTGTAGCCGTCCGGCCGCTCATGGACGAGCGGCGCGCCGGGCAATATAGCCTTCGATGGCGCAAACACTGCGGGAAGCGGTTCATATTCAACCTTGATGCGCCGGGCCGCCTGCGCCGCCACATGCTCCTCACGAACGACCACCAGGGCGACGGGTTCCCCGGCATAGCGGACTTTCTCCCTTGCAAGCAGCGGCCTGTCCTTGAGCAGCAAACCGAACAGCTGCGAGCAATCCTCCCCTGTGAGCACCAATCGTACGCCCTCCATCGACAGCGCGGGCGACGGATCGATCTTCTTAATGCGCGCGTGGGCGTGAGGGCTGGTCAAAAGGCAGGCGCAAAGCACATCGGATTTTTGCAGATCTCCGATATATTTGGCGCTTCCTGTAACCTTTTCCCACGCGTCTTTTCGTTCGACATTCTCGCCAATCGAGGTGTTCAAAGGCCGTTCTCCTTTTTTCGTTTGCTGAATAGTTTGCGCGGCAATGGCGAAATTATCCAAAGCGCGAGACTGCGGCCCGCACATGGCGCACAAAGAACGAACGCCTGTGCAAGCGCTTATTAAAATAAAATATGGAAGCGATGGATAGAATGGATAAGATTCGGCCCTATGCGATTCAGGCGATTATGGCTTAAATTGGCTCCTCTTGCCGCTTTTATGCGGCAAGCCCGCAGCCCTTGCGTTTTGAGGCGGTTTACCAGTCCTTTCCTGAACTACTTCTTGAAAAGCGGACGGCCATCGCATATACTTAGCATAATCCAGTCATCAGATTAATTGAAAAGCGGTGCAATATGTCCAGGACGAATTTTAGTACGTATGTCGCAATCAAAAGCCAGTTGCTGAACATGTTCAAAACGGAGACCTTCCCGAACAACAAGCTTCCCTCCGAGGCGGAACTGGCGGAGACGCTGGATATCAGCCTATCGACGCTCCGGGAGGCGCTGATGATGCTCGCGCTGGAAGGATATATCACCAAGCGCCACGGCGCGGGCAACTATGTGCACCCCAGCACTCTTAATTTTGAAAACAGGATCTTTTTTGCGGAATGCCTGCGGCGCAACGGCTATACCGTGCGGATGAAGATCATGTCGCAAAGCATCACTGAGGCGGGAGAAGAGATCGCCCGGGCGCTTTGCATCTCACCCAGCGACACCGTGCTCTCCTGCACCAACATCCATTCTGCGGACGGGCAGCCCGCCATCGTCTCCATCATCACCATTCCGCAGGCTCTGTTCGTCAACGGCGTGCTCAGCCATGTGGACGGCCAGGATTTCGAGTATCTGCACGAAATGATGTGGAAGTACTGCCGCCGCACCCTGGCGCATTCACTCAATGAATACGGCCCGCTTGCACTGCCCGCATCCGTTGCAAAGATTTTCAACTTGCCCGAGGGTACGCCTATCATCACCAACAATCAGGTGTTCTACGATACGTACGATACCCCCGTCATGCATAGCTACAGCTATTTTTATCCCAACCTGTATAAGGTGCACGTACTGCAAAACTGGGCGCTGGGACAGGGGATCTAAGCCGCGCCGAACGCGGACTGCGCCCATGCGAGCAGCACGAGCACAAGCATATAGACAAGCGTCATACCGATCACGCGAGGAATCAACCTCGCGTTTCTTTCGCCGGTGTGCTGTTCGATGGCGGCGTTGGCCATCACCAGGTTCTGCGGTGTGATGGTTTTGCCCAGGGTCCCTCCGGCGCAAAGCGTACCCGCGATAAAGACCGGGTCCGCCCCCAGCCTGCCTGCGGCAACCAACGACAGGCCGCCGAAGAGCGCGTTGCCGCTGGCGACGCTGCCGGACAGGATGCAGCCCAGAAAACCCAGCAGCACCATCACGCAGGGCAGCGCCTGCGCGGGCACGAAGGATACTGCGAGCCCCACCGATGCGGCCATACCCGAATAATTCATCAAATACGCAATGCCCAGAATACACGCGATGGTTCCCCCGGCGGGCAGCAGACCGACAAACGCATCCCAATAACATCTGAATGCGTCCCGCAGCTTCATTTTCAGCAGCGGCAGGCTCAAAAGCCCCGCCAAGAATACCAGCGTCCCGCCGGTAGTCAGGAGATTCTGCCGGTAGACCGCCGCATATTGCCTGAACGCGCCAGTGACGGGGTCGGCTGCCCATACCGCCCGGTCGAGATGAGGCCACGCGAAAGAAAACGCCCCGTAGGGCTCGAGCATGGCCTTGAGTCCGGTACCGTTGACCAGGCCGATGGTCGCGATCAGCACCAGAAAGGGTGACCATGCGCGCAGCACCTCCATAGTCGGCGCAGGCGCAGGCGTGTTGGAGTCGACCGAACACTCTCCGGGGAAAAGCCAGATCCCACGCGGTTTCCAAAACCGCATACACCCGAGTACACCCGCGATTGCCGCGGCGCCCGCGGCCACTCCGGTGACCGATACTGCGACGTAGCGCGAAAAGACCATGGCCACAGCCCCATAACAAACGCCTGCGATAAGCGCGATGTGCCACACGCCCCTGAGCCCCTTGAAACCCGATACCAGTATTACCAGCCCCAGCGGCAGCAGCGCTGAAAGCACCGGCGTCTGCAGGCCCACCACGGCCCCCAGTTGCGCCGCGTCAAGCCCGGTGACCGAACTGAGCATCAGGATGGGCATACCTTGCGTACCCCAGGCGCTGGGCGCGGAATCTGAAATCAGCGCGACCGCTGCCGAAAGTGTCGCCGGGAAGCCCAGCCCGATGAGCACGGACGTAATGATTACGATCGGAGCGCCAAAAGCCGCGATGCTCTCCAGCAGCGCGGTCAGACCGAAGCCTACAAGCAGCGTCTGTATGCGCCTGTCGGGGCTGACCCGCCTAAGGGATTGCCGTAGCGTTTCAAAGCAGCCGCTTCGGGTGAGCATGCGGAATATCCACATCGCGTTCAAAAGGGTCCACAGCACCGGGCATATCGCCGTAAGCATGCCGTAGAGCACGCTGTGCCCGGCAAGCGCCGCGGGCATGCCCCATACGAACACGGCGAGCAGCAACGCTAAAAACAGGCTGATCAGCGCCGCCTGCAGGCCGTTCAGGCGACATCCGTTCATGAGCGCCATCTGAAGTATGGGCGGCAGCAGCGCGAGCAGCGCCGTCAGAAACGGGTGCTCGCCCAGCGGCGCGTTCGTCTGAAAGAACTGCTGCCCGTTCGAGGGCAGCAGAAACAGGCACAGCGCAGCCCCGAACAGCACAAAGCCGACGGCTGCAAGCCGATGGCTGCGGTCCATACGTCGGCGTCCTGCGCCCGCGTTCCTGTTCATGCCCATCCGTTATCAGCGGCGATGCGCCTTATTCGGCCCATGCCCTCCTGCATAAGGCGTTCCTCGTCGAGCGTGAGCACCCGGCGATCCCGCATGAGCACGCGGCCGTTGACGATCATATCCATGATATCCGCGCTCTCGCCCGCTTCCATCAGGGAGTTGAGCAGATTGTGCGTGGGCTGAAGGTGCGGCCTGCCGACGTCCAGCAGTATGAGGTCGGCCTTCTTGCCCTCCTCGAGCGTACCCGCTATAGCGTCGATGCGCAGCGCCTTGGCGCTGCCAAGCGTTGCCATCTCCAGTAGCGTCCTCGCGGGCATGGCGGCGTTATCCGCATACGGTATGCCCCAGGCGGCGATCTGCGCGTGCTTGAACGCGGTGATCTCCTTGAACATGCTCAGCCCCGAGTGCGCCGTGCCGTCCGAACCAAGGCCCACCGATACGCCAAGGCCCAAAAGCTGCGGCGTTTTAGTGATGCCCTTGCCCAGATTGCTGCGCGGGCAATGCACGACCTTTACCCCCCGCGCCGCGAGCAGGTGAACATCGTTGTCCGAAAGCAGGATGCAGTGCGCCGCGAGCAGGTTGGGGCAAAGCGCGCCCAGGGAATCGAGATACTCCACCTCCCGCATGCCGTGCTCATTGAGGGATTTCAATATGGATTCGGGGTATTCGCTCACATGCATGTGCAGGCCCGTATCGTACTCGCGCGCGGCCTGCGCAAGCTCCCGGATGAGCTCGCTCGAACAGCTGGTCATCGAGCGGATCTGGAAGAAGATACGGATCCTTCCGTCCGCGGTGCCGTCGAACTCGCGGTAGAGCTGCTCGCCCAGCCGTAAGGCTTCACGGGATCCGCAGCTCATGTTGGCGGGCAGGCCGTTGCCGATATCCGAAGTCGCGCGCGTGATGGAGGCGCGAAGGCCGGAGCCGCTTACCGCCTCAATCATTGCGGGGAGGTAGGTGCCGCCCGCATCCGCAAACGCCGTAATGCCGGATTTAATCATCTCCAGGCAGCTTAACTGCGTGCACAGGCGCACGTCGTCCTCGTTCAGCCTGCTTTCGTAGGGAATATTGAAGCGCAGGTAGATGACGGGATACTCATCCGAAATCATGCCGCGAAGAAGCTGCTGCGATGTGTGGGTATGCCCGTCGATGAAACCGGGCATGGCAAGCTTCCCCTTGCCGGAGATTCTTTCTTTGGGCGTGAAGAGCGTTTCCATCTCTTGCGCAGGGCCGATCTTAAGGATGTTTTCCCCCGCGATAGCGATGGATTGCCCCTGCACGATGGAGAACTCCTTCGTCAGGACGGCGCTGTCGTGAATTAAGATATCGCAATGCATTGATGCACCTCATTGCCGTTTTTTTTGCATGTCATCCCAAGCCCGGCCCAAAACGGGCCCGACGGGGTGCCGCGAGCCGTTCCGAGGTTTTAGCCCTGTCTGTTGTAAGGCCTGCCCAGCGCGGCGGGCGCGCTGGATTTTCTCGAAAACGTGATAAGCGCGACGATCGTGATCACGTAGGGAAGCATGGTCAGGAACTGATAGGGAATGGTCGAACCGGCCGATTGCATGCGCATCTGCAGCCCGTCGGCAAAACCGAAGATCAGCGCGGCAATCAACACCCCCTTGGGGGTAAACTTGCCGAATATGAGCGCCGCGAGTGCGATGTATCCCTTGCCGGAGGTGATGTTCTCCATGAACTGGCCCATCTGACCGATCGAAAGCGACGCGCCCCCCAGCCCGGCCAGCGCGCCCGCGACCAACATGCACAGGTAGCGTACGCGCACCACGTTCCCGCCCAGGGTATCCACCGCCTTGGGGTGCTCGCCCGTCGCGCGGATGGTCAGCCCCGTAGGAGTGCGGTAGAGTACGTACCATACCGCCGGCACCAGCAGGAACGCGAGGTAGACCAGCAGCGTATTGCTGAACAGGCCGCCGATGATCGGTATCTCGCTCAGGAGCGGGATCGGCGCCTCCGTGAACACCGAAATGTTGTAGGGCCTGTTGCCGAACCCGTATAGGATGGTCACAAGATAGCTCGTAATCCCAAGCGCAAATATATTCACGCCTACACCCAGTATGGTCTGGTTGGCTTTCGCTTCGATGGCCAGAAAGGCGAAAACAAGCGCAATGAAGGCGCCCGCAAGCATGGCCAGCAGCGCACCCAGATAGGCGCTGCCCGTCACCACAGAGCCGACAAACCCCATGAACGCTCCGACGAGCATAAACCCATCCAGGAACATGCTCACCATGCCCGAACGCGCGGAAAACAGGCCGCCCATAGAAGCAAACAGCAGAGGGGCCGCCATGCGGACGGCCGCACCCAATATGCCCTGAAGCGTAACCAGAAAGCTGCCTTCCATACTTACTCCTCCTTCCCGTCTGCGCACACATCGGAAGCGCCTCGTTGCTTAAGCCGCTTTGCGGCTTTTGTGAACCATTCAAGGATCAGCTTATCGGTGAAAATAAACAGGATCAGCAGTCCCTGGATCACGTAGACGATGGTTGTGGGGACCTGCGCCGCGCGCTGCATCGCGCCCGAACCCACCTTGAGCGCCGCGAAGAACAAGGCCGATACCAATACGCCCAAAGGATGCAGCCTGCCCAGCAGCGCCACAGCGAGGGCGTCGTACCCGAAACCGGCGGCGAAATCGTTGAACAAACGGTGATGGATGCCGAGTATCTCTCCCGAGCCTGCGATTCCGGCCAATCCTCCCGAGATCAGCATCGCAATGATGATGCTGCGCTCCACCCGGATGCCGGCATATTCCGCGGCGCTGCGGTTAAGGCCTACCGTGCGGATCTTGAAGCCGAGGGGCAGGCGGAACATGAGGAAATAGTAACCGGCCACCAGCAGCAGCGCAATCAGCAGTCCGATATGCAGCCGCATACCGGGGATCAGCGCCGGGAACCAGAGGTCCTGGCTCAGCTCCGCGCTCTGCGGATAGAAGCTGCCCGGCTCGCGCATCGGCCCGTCGAGCAGGAAGCTCATCAGGCTGATGGCAACGTAGTTGAGCATAATGGTCACGATGATTTCCGACGTGCCGAGGCGAGCCTTCAAAAACCCGGGAATCAGCCCATAGAGCGCGCCGCCTGCAAAGCCTGCCGCCACGCACAGGACAACCCGCAGAAACGCGGGGATGACCGTAGGCAAGAGCAGCCCCGCTGCCGCCGTGAAGATGCCGCCGATGATGATCTGCCCTTCCGCGCCGATGGAGGTCAGGTTGCTGCGGAAGGAAACGGACAGGCCGATGCCCGCGATCAATATGGGCGTGGTGCGCAGCAACACTTCCGACCAGCTGTATACGCTGCCAAACGCGCCCTGCAGCAGCAGCGCGTACGCGGTCAGAGGATTTTTGCCCGCCAGTAGGATTGCGGCGGCTCCCAGCAACAGCGCGAGGGCGACGGATATCAGCGAGCCCATCGCCTGCCTTCCCAACCGTGCGCCGTTGCGCGCGGCGGCGTGCCTGAACGCGCCGGATGGATCCCTGTTCATACCGCTTCACCTCCGCACCCTTTTTCCGTGCCGCCGCCCGCCATCATCAGCCCGATCTCGGCAAGCGTTTTCTCACCGGGGACAAACTCGCCCATGATCCGGCCTTCGTAGAGCGCCAGCACGCGATCCGATATGGCAAGCACCTCGTCCAGATCGGAAGAGATCAGGAGGATCCCCGTCCCCTCCGTGCGCTTTTGTAGGAGCAGCTTCTGAATGAATTCGGTCGCACCGATGTCCAGCCCCCGGCAGGGCTGCGCCGCAATCAGCAGCCTGGGCGCGCGGGAAATCTCCCGCGCGAGCACCACCTTCTGCTGGTTGCCGCCCGAAAGCGTGCTCATATGCCCCTCCACGCCCGCACATTTGATATTGAAGCGCTCGCACAGCTCCCCGGCTACCCTGCGGACGTTTTTGGGGCGATAGATTCCTTTTTCAGAAAACGGCGGTCGGTCGCAGTGGATGAGCGCGATGTTTTCCGCCACGCTGAAGTCAAGCACCACGCCGCGGCTGTGGCGATCCTCCGGTATATGCGAAAGACCCGCGTCAAGCACCTGTTCAGGCCGCAGGTTGGCCGTTTGCCTGCCGCCGAGCACGATGCTGCCCGATTGCACATGCCGCATGCCGTGGATAACCTCCGCGAGCTCTTTCTGGCCGTTGCCGTCCACCCCGGCGATGCCGACGATCTCGCCCGCGCGCACGCAAAGGGAGATTCCTCCGAGCGCAGTGAGCCCTTTGTCATTCTGGGCATAGACGTCCTTAAGCTCCAGCACCGGGTCCCCCGGCTGCGCCGCCGGACGATCGTACTGGAGGAACACCTCCCTGCCCACCATCAGGCTCGCCAGATCCTCCTTGGTGACGCTCTGCGTTTGTACGGTGGTAACGGCCTTGCCTGCCCGCAGCACCGTTACCCGGTGGGAGATGGTCTTGACCTCCCAGAGCTTGTGCGAAATAAATATAATAGAGTTGCCCTCGGCAACGATATCACGCAATACCTTGAACAGGTCCTGCACCTCGTTGGGCGTCAGTACAGCGGTCGGTTCGTCCATAATAAGGATCTCGGCGCCCCGGTAAAGAACCTTTAGAATCTCCACTCGCTGCTGCGCCCCCACCGACAGCTCCGAGACCTTTGCCCACGGATCGATCTCCAGACCATAGAGCTTAGAAAGCTCCTTCACGCGGTTGGCTGCAAGGTTCAGGTCCAGTTTGAACGGACTGGGCATTTTGGAACAGAGAATGATGTTTTCCACCACCGTCAGGGTGGGAATCAGCATAAAGTGCTGGTGGATCATACCGATGCGATGCGCGATCGCATCCGCGGGTGAATGCAGCGTCAGCCGGCTGCCGTTGAGATAGATTTCGCCCTCGTCGGGCGTATACAGGCCATACAGCACGTTCATCAGGGTGGATTTCCCCGCGCCGTTTTCTCCGAGCAGGGCGTGGATTTCGCCCTTTTCAAGCACAAAATCCACGGAGTCGTTGGCAACCACGCCTTTGAAGCATTTGGTGATTGAGCGCATCTCGAGCGCCGGCAGAGAACCGCATTTGTCCATCTAAGCTCACCTCAATCTGATTGGGCGAATCCGTTTGATAGAAAAGGCAGCCCGGCGGAAGATATCCTTCCGCCGGGCGGAAAAGGATCAGCTTTCGAACCCGGATTTGGGCAGGATCCCCTGCTCTTTGAGCGAACCGTCCAGTATGCCTGCGTAGATCTCCTTCATTTTGGAGACGACTGCGTCCGGAACCGCCTGGCCGTTCATATCGTAGAATTCAGACAAGCGGATGACGTTGTCCTTGGCCCCCACCAGTTTCAGCTCCGGTTTAAAATCGTCCGAAAGCGCAAACTCGATGGCGGAGTACACCACATCGCCGATATCCTGTATGGCGGAGAAGGGAACAGTGCCCGGCGCGATCTCATGCTGATCGTCGATATAGCCGATGGCATAGATGCCCTTGCCCTTTGCGGCGTCAATGGTGCCCAGGCCCGCTTGCCCGGTGTTGGAGCAGACGACGTCCGCGCCCTGCTCGATCATGCTCAGAGTCGCTTCTGTTCCCTTGGCGATGTCCGTCCAGCTGTCCAGGTAGTTAATGATGACATTGCAGTTCTGGTTGACGTATTTGGCGCCGGCTTCAAATCCTTTGGAAGCGTCCACCACGGGCGGCAGCGACTTGCCGCCGATCATACCCACGGTGTTGCTCTTGGTGATAAGACCGGCGAAGGCGCCGGCCAGGAAGCCGCATTCGGGCGTGTTGGGGCGGAAGTTGGCCAGATTGGGTTCCTGCGCCTGCTGCCCGTTGACGATCACAAAACGGATATCGGGATAATCCTTTGATACCTTGACGGCCGTCTCGTTGAAATCCGCAGAGGAAAACACGATCACGTCATAGCCGAGCGACGCGTAATCCCGGGCGGCCGGTTCCATATCCACCAATTGGAGGCTTTCGGTATAGGCGGTTTCGATCCCGAACTTCTCTTGCGCCGCCACAAGTCCGCGGTAGGAGGATTCGCTCCACCCCGCATCGTTGACGGTGCCCGTGAGCAGCAGCGCAACCTTCTTATTGTCGGCTGGGGTTTCCTGCGTTGCACCGGGTGTATTCTGCGCAGCCGGTTGTCCGGAAGGCGTGTCGGTCGCGGACGTAGTGCCGCCGGAGCAGGAGGCGAAAAGTCCTGTTACAAGAGCAAGGGCCAAGAGCAAAGCGATGGTTCTTCTCTTTCTCATAGGTTTCATTCCTTTCTCGAATTGGGAATTTCTTTCGCTCATCGGATGACTTTATGTGTATTGTAATAGTCACCATGGATCCTGTCAATAATATTTTTTAGAAATATGATAATTTCCTACGGTTCGATTGCAAAGATTGATCTATCAAACGAAAGAAGATGCTATACCTCTCAGCATGGCTGGGCAGAAATCTTTTAAGCGTAAATCACATAAAACCAATGATGGTTTTTGCCATAAAGCCCCGGCTCGAAGCAAGGATAGCACATCGACCGTTGTTGTTATGGTTGCTAAGGTGCGATTCTTTTTGACATGACCCCGTAAGCCGCGCCACCTTATGCGCGACACTATCCGCAGAAAAAGCTGTTTCGACCGATGTCCAATTAGATATATTTTCCATCCATATTTACAGCGCATGGAGAAAAATGTACTATTATGGTATCTATTATCCGTTCTCGTTTACTGATCTCTACGGTCAAATTAACGGAGGCCTTATGTTCGCCGCTCATATCAGAGAGGATGGCACCGAGCAATCGGTGGAGCAACATCTTTTGGGAGTCGCAGCTTTGGGCGGATGCTTCGGGGAAAAAATGGAGCTTAGCTACCTTGCGCAGCTGATCGGCATGCTGCACGACTTTGGCAAGTACACCGCCGCATTCGACGCATACATTCGCTATTCCCATCTTCACCCCGAGGATCGCAGCTTAAGAGGCAAAATTCCTCATGCGCTTCAAGGCGCGCTCTATTTCTGCGAACGCTTAGGCAGCACATCGCCGCCTAGGCGTGCGGCCGCAACCGCGGCGCTTTGCGTTGCCTCCCATCACGGCGGCCTGATGGACTGCGTTTCTCCCGATGGCGAGCTGCTCTTCTATAAACAGCTGGAACGGAGCGACCCCAAGCTTCACTATTCGGAGGCCCGTGAAAATTATCTGCGCGAATGCGCTTTGGCGATTGAATTTGATTCCCTATTCGCGCGGGCAGCGGAGGAATTTGCCGCACTGATGGAGCGTCTTAAAGAGCAAAAGCTGTTGTGCAAATTCAATCTGCACCTCGTTGTGCGCTTCCTGTTCAGTTGCCTAATCGACGCCGATAGGTACGATACATATTGCTTCTCTGCGGGCACATCGCCGAACAGCCCTTCCCCGCCGCCCTGGGCGATAATGTTGGAACGTCTGGAGGGATACCTGCGCCGTAAGAATCCGGTGCCGTTCCCCCCGAAGCGGGCGGCAGAGCTGCTCGCTGCCGATGGTTCCGGGCCTACGCCCGGAGAGCATATCGGGCTGATACGCGCCGCCATCTCCATGCGCTGCCATGGCGCGGCGCAATACCCCACCGGAATCTATCGCCTGAGCGTCCCTACCGGCGGCGGCAAGACGCTTTCCAGCCTGCGCTTCGCGCTAGCGCACGCGCTAAAGCACGGGAAGGATCGCATCATCTACGTGATTCCGTTTACAACAATTTTGGACCAGAACGCGGCCGTCATACGCGAGGCGCTGGGCAGCGAGGCACGTATACTGGAGCATCATTCCAACGTATTACCCGAAAAGCAGCCCGATAGCGAGGATTACGAACTGCTGACCGAACGCTGGAATAGCGATGTGATATTGACCACCATGGTGCAGTTTCTCAACACGCTGTTTGCAGGCGGCACACGCAGCGCGCGCAGGATGCACAGCCTGTGTAACGCCGTGCTGATATTCGACGAGATACAGACCATCCCCGTCAAATGCATCAACCTGTTCAATCAGGCTCTGAATTTTTTGTGCCGCGCATGCAACAGCACCGTGGTGCTCTGTACGGCTACGCAGCCGGAGTTATCCTGCGTAGAGCGGCCTTTGCTCTTTAGCGAGCATCCCGAGCTGATTCCCGAAACCGTTTCGCTGTTTCGTGCCCTCCGACGCACGCGCATCGTGGATAGCCGCGCGCCCGGCGGCTATACGCCGGAGTTGCTGGCGGATTTTTGGTTTGAGCGGATGGCAGGGCTCCATACCGGCCTTGCGGTGCTCAACACCAAAAAGGATGCCCGCGCGCTGTACAAGGAGGTATGCCGACGCAACGGGCTGTTGCCCGATGGGGAACGTTATCAAATATATCATTTAAGCGCTGCCATGTGCCCTGCGCACCGCCGCCGTGCACTCGACGCAATGCTTTCGGAAATGAAGGCTGGGCGCGTGCTCTGCATCAGCACGCAGCTAATAGAAGCCGGGGTGGATATCTCCTTCCATCTCGCCATCCGCGCGCTGGCGGGGCTTGATTCTGTCGCGCAGACGGCGGGCCGCTGCAACCGCAACGCCGAGGCTGCGCTGCGGGAGGTATACATCGTCAATATCGCGGGCGAGCGCCTGGGGAATCTCCCCGAAATCGAATTGGGCAAGCAGGCTGCGCAGAACGTGCTGGACTCCAGGCGCT
Source organism: Bacillota bacterium (assembly GCA_038562375.1). GTDB lineage: Bacteria > Bacillota > Clostridia > Christensenellales > CAG-138 > JBCFAY01. Next base: position 53,595 of record JBCFAY010000020.1, read on the forward strand.
TCGATGCGGATTCCCTGCTCTCCCCCGAGGCGATGGAACTGTATTATTCCATGTACTATGCCTATATAAAGAATAAAATGGACTATCCGCTCCATAATGCGGGTCTTGGCCCTTCCGCCACGCTGTATGATCTTTTGGGGGATAACCGCCTCGGCTGCGGAGTTAACCCCAATCAAACGAAAAACCTGCCCCTTGCGCAGGCGTTTGGAACCGCGGGCAGGCTTTTTGAGGCCATAGAGAACACCGCAACGCTCCTGGTGTCCTTTGGGGAGGGTGAACAACTCATAGAGGCGCTACGATGCGGCGAACTGCGCATGGCGGAACGCAAAAAAATACTGCGCCGGGCACAGCAGTATTCAGTCAACATCTATGAAGACGCAAAAAAACAGCTGGAAAAGGAGGGGGCGATTGAAGTGCTGCCGGATGGAATCCTTGTCCTGAATAAACGCTTTTACCACGACGAGTATGGCGTAACCACTCAGGGCGAAAAAATGGAACTGCTCACTATATAAGGAAAGAAGGAGGTTTTATGGAGCAACGAAACAGCGTTGAATTCCTGGTTACGGGCCGCTACGCGCTGTTCAGTGACCCTGTCACGCGTGTGGGCGGGGAAAAATTCTCCTACCAGATTCCCACGTACCAGGCGCTCAAGGGAATACTCGAAAGCGTTTACTGGAAGCCGACTTTGATTTGGTTTATTGACGACCTGCGGGTGATGAAGCCTATCCGCACGCAGTCCCAGGGCGTACGCCCCATAGGCTATTACGGCGGAAATTCACTTTCGCTCTACACCTACCTCAAGGACATCGCTTACCAGGTGCGCGCGCATTTTGAATGGAACCCGTACCGACCGGATTTGACCTTTGACCGCAACGAGCACAAGCACCACAACATCGCAAAGCGCATGATCGAGCGCGGCGGTCGGCGGGACATATTCCTGGGTACGCGCGAGTGCCAGGGATATGTGGAGCCCTGCATGTTCGGGGAGGACAATGGCGCATACGATTCTTATGGCGAGCTGGATTTCGGGCTGATGGTACATGGACTGGATTACCCGGATGAAACGGGCAAGGATGAGCTCTGTCTACGCCTGTGGCGGGCCGTGATGAAGGACGGCGTGGTGCATTTCCCCCGCCCCGAGGAGTGCACAATACGGCGCGCTATCAGAAAAGCGGAGGCGAGCACGTTTACGGCCGGCAAAAACTTCTCCGGACTGGAGGAGGAAGGGCTTAGCGCACTGTTGGAAGGCGGCGATGACTCTTGAGCTGGATGCAGAAGTTGTACGAAACATACGAAAACTGCACCGGAATCGTCGGCCAGCTTTCTGCTGACGGCAAAGTGCTGTTGCCTATCGGCCACACGTTGATCAAGGCGCATATCACGATCACCATCGACGTGCAAGGAAATTTACTCCGTGCCGAAGCGCTGGAGGACCGCGGCGAGACCATCGCACCCTGCACGGAGGAATCTGACAGCCGCTCGGGCACGCGCCCCGTTCCGCATCCGCTGGTGGACAAGCTGCAGTACCTCGCGGGTGATTATATGCTATACGCCGCCGATGATAAGGATGTCTCCTGGGCGTATGAGCAGTACCTGAAGGAGCTTCGTGAATGGTGCGACTCTCCTCATGCTCACCCCAAGGTACAGGCCATACTCGCCTATATCGCGAAAGGTCGCCTCATCGAAGATCTCGTCGCGCAACGCATACTGCATCTGGATTCCAACGGCAAAGTGCTGGATAAATGGAGCGGTACAAAGGAGCATACGCCGGAGATATTCAAGATCCCCAACTGCACGCCGAGCAAGGTGTCCGTTCGCTTCCGGGTACTAGGCCTTTCGGGCGATGACCGCGTGTGGATGGATGCTGCGGTGCGCGAAAGCTTCCTTGGCTACCTTCCTCAGCAGCAGCAAAAGGTGAAAGAAGCAAAGGAAAAGGAACTGGAACGGCCGGAGAATCCGCCGGGCAATCGCCTTTGCTATTTGACCGGCAAAGTAGTTCCGTATATGGATATGCACCCCAAAAAAATCGTCAACACGCTGGCCAACGCCAAGCTGGTTTCCGCCAACGACTTCAGCGGACTTACCTACCGCGGCCGCTTCGACGCACAGGGCGAGGCGCTCAGTATCGGCTATGAGGCTTCGCTCAAGGCACATTACGCTTTACGTTATCTGGTGGAAACGCGCGGCATTCACTGCGGCACGCAGACGATTGTTGCCTGGGGCACTAAAAACGAGTCCCTTCCCCCGCCCGTCTCGGACAGCGACGAATACATCCCCGATGAGGAAGCAACGGCCGCCGATCTCCACTTGGATGCCGAAGTGCGCACCGAGGCCGCCTATGCGCAGCGGCTAAAAAAGGCGTTGTACGGAGGGAAGTACGACCGGTTGGATCAGCATGCCGACGTCGTCGTGATGGCGCTCGACTGCGCCACGGTGGGCAGGCTTTCCATTACGTTCTACAGGGAGCTCAAGGGAAACGAGTATCTGGAGCGTATCTATCAATGGCACACGCGCTGTATCTGGTTGCATTCCAAAAAGGGCGGGGACGGCGCGTATCATACCTATATCGGTGCGCCTTCCTCCCGCGATATCGCGCTGGCGGCATACGGAAGAAACGTGGACGACAAGGTACAGCGGGCCACCGTGGAACGGCTATTGCCCTGCATCTTCAGCGGCACGCGCATTCCGTCCGATCTTGTGCACGCCGCCGTCACACGCGCATCGCAGCCCATGGCAATGGAACGCTGGGAATGGAACAGAACGTTAAGTATCGCATGCGCACTCTATAACAAGCAGCATGAAAAGGAGGAATTGGGCTTGGCATTGAATGAATCAAGAAAGGAACGCAGCTACCTGTTCGGCAGGCTGCTGGCGGTAGCCGATCAGCTCGAATACAGGGCGTTGCTGGATGCGGGCGAAAAACGGGAAACCAACGCGATGCGCCTGATGAGCGCCTTCGCGCAGAGGCCGGTTAAGACCTGGACGGTCATCGCGGGCCGTTTGCGTTCGTATCAGAAAAAGCTGGGCGGGCTCTCGCGCTATTATGACGACCTCATCACGCGCATCATGAGCATGTTTGACGAAGGGGATTATGATTCCGTGAAGGACAAGCCCCTGGACGGTCTGTACTTGTTGGGCTATCACAACCAAAGGCAGGCGTTCCTTGATGCTATTAAGGAAGCAAAGGTAAAGAAGGATGCCGAAAAGCTCAGCGCACTGGGCAATGTTGCACAAAGTATAGAAAGCGAGGAAGAATAGCATGAGCCTTTCCAACAAAATCGATTTTGCGGTGCTCTTTACGGTACGGCGCGCCAACCCCAACGGAGACCCCTTGAACGGCAACCGTCCCCGCATCGACTATGACGGCTTCGGCGAGGTATCCGACGTATGTCTCAAGCGCAAGCTGCGTAACCGCCTGCAGGATATGGGCGAGAGTATATTCGTGCAGTCCGACGACCGCAGGGACGATGCATTCAAAAGCCTGAAGGAGCGGGCTGAGGGGTGCAAAGCCGTCATGGAGTATAACGACGGCAAACAGCCGGAGCAGTTTGCGCAGGTCGCCTGCGAACAGTGGTTCGACGTGCGCGCATTCGGTCAAGTGTTCGCCTACAAAAAACTAGGTACTGCAAGCAACGTCTCAGTAGGCGTACGTGGGCCGGTCTCCATCCAGAGCGCGGTGAGCGCTTCGCCGATCATGACCAGTGAGATGCAGATTACCAAGAGCGTCAACAACGAGCCCTCTGCCAAGGAAGGCGGTGGCAAGTCCTCGGACACCATGGGTACCAAGCACCGCGTGGATTTCGGACTGTACCTGGCTTACGGTAGTATCAATACGCAGCTTGCCCAAAAGACGGGCTTCTCGAACGAGGATGCCGAAAAGCTGCATCAGGCGCTCATCACCCTGTTTGAAAACGACGCGTCCTCCGCCCGCCCGGACGGCAGTATGGAGGTCGTACGGGTGTACTGGTGGAAACACAACTCGGCAACCGGCCAGTATTCCTCCGCCAAGGTGCATCGAAGCCTGCAGGTCAAGCCCAAGGATGGCGTGGACCCGCGCGCGCTGGAGAATTTCGATATCACGTTCACGCCGCTTGGGGGCCTGACGCCCGAAGTATATGACGCCATATGACGAGGAGGAATACCTCCAGCTTTCCGGCATACAGCATTTCTGTTTTTGCAGGCGACAGTGGGCGTTGATCCATATCGAGCAGCAGTGGCAGGAAAACCTGCGTACGATGGAAGGCGCGATACTGCATGAAAAGGCGCATGAAGGCCCCAATGAAAAGCGCGGGGAGGTGCTGACCGTGCGCGGTTTGCAGATCGCCTCCCCCAGCTTGGGGCTGCGCGGCGTATGCGACGTGGTTGAGTTCCGGCGTGACCCATTCGGCGTGATGCTGTTCGGCCGGGAAGGCAAGTACCTCCCCATTCCGGTGGAGTATAAGCGCGGCAGCCCCAAGGAAGACGATACCGACGCCGTGCAGCTCTGCGCGCAGGCAATCTGCCTGGAGGAAATGCTCTGCTGTTCCATCGAAAAAGGCTATTTGTTCTACGGCGAGACGCGGCGGCGCTGCCCTGTCCAACTGGATCGGGCGCTGCGCGAACGGGTGGTCGCCCTGACAGCCGAAATGCACGCGCTGTACCGGCGCCGCCATACGCCCGCAGTCAAGCCCTCCAAGGCTTGCCGGGCCTGCTCGCTTGCGGATATCTGCCTGCCCCGGCTGAACAGATGCGGCCGAGTAGATACCTATATCAGCCACCGTATCAGGGAGGATGAGGTATGCGAAAGCTCCTGAATACGCTTTATGTTACCTCGCCAGACAGTTACCTGGGGCTTGACGGTGAGAACGTTGTGGTATACCGGGACGAAAAAGAGGTTGTGCGGCTTCCGTTGCACAATCTCGAAGGCATCGTGGCATTCGGTTACACGGGCGCAAGCCCCGCGCTGATGGGTGCCTGCGCGCAAAGGAACCTCTCGCTGTGCTTTCTTACCCAGCACGGCCGATTCCTAGCCCGCGTCACAGGCAACATAAAAGGGAACGTCACGTTGCGCAAGACGCAGATGCTACTTTCTCAGGACACGGAGGCCTCCGCTATCATCGCCCGCAACATGATCACAGGCAAGCTGTTCAACGCACGATGGGTACTCGAACGCGCAACGAGGGATTACGCGCTACGGGTGAATGTGGAGCGCCTCAAGCGCGCATCCGATTTCCTGCAGAATGCCATCAATCTGTCCCGGGAATGCGGGGAGCTGGACACCCTGCGCGGACTGGAAGGGGAAGCCGCGAGCATCTATTTCGGTGTGTTGGATGAACTGATACTACAGCAAAAGGAGGCGTTCCGGTTTTCATCGAGAAACAGGCGACCGCCTCTGGATCCGGTGAACGCGCTGCTTTCTTTTTCCTATACGCTGCTTGCAAACGATATGGCCGCAGCGCTGGAAACGGTCGGCCTGGATCCTTACGTCGGTTTTCTGCACCGCGATCGCCCGGGGCGAGCATCACTTGCGCTGGATATGATGGAAGAGCTTCGCCCAGTATGTGCCGATCGCTTCGTATTGTCCCTGATCAACCGCCGTGAGATCAATGCCGATGGATTCTGCATACAGGAAAACGGTGCGGTGGTTATGGACGGCGATACGCGCAAAGCCGTATTGGGTGCCTGGCAGGCACGGAAGCAGGACGTTCTGACGCATCCGTATCTCGATGAAAAAATACCCTGGGGGTTGGTTCCCTATGCGCAGGCGCTACTGCTGGCTCGCTTCCTTCGCGGCGATATTGACGAATATCCACCGTTTCTCTGGAAGTAAGGACTGAAAGGAGCGTTCATGCTTGTGCTGATCACCTACGATGTAAACACGGAAACCGCAGCGGGCCGCAAGCGGCTACGCCAAGTAGCGAAGCAATGCGTCAACTATGGTCAAAGGGTGCAAAATTCGGTATTTGAATGCGTGATGGATGCTTCAAAATGCGTGCAGGTCAAGCATTTGTTGGAGCAACTGATAGATAAAAACGTTGACAGTTTGCGGTTTTACTATCTTGGTAACAATTACCGCACCAAGGTAGAGCATATCGGAGCTAAGCCTTCCTTTTCGGTAGAAAACACGTTGATCGTATAAGTGCGAACCCTATGCATACAGCGCTTCCGTGCAAGGTTCGCACTGAAAAAAATTACCTTATTCTAGCAAAATCCCGCTTTCGGAGGAGGTATGTCTCATAGAAAAGCAAATAAAAACAAAAAAATGATTGATTTCACTTGATTTTAAAGGAAATATCGCCTGATAGATAGAAAAATAATTTAAATTTGGGGTCGCTCCCCGCGCGGGAGCGTGGATTGAAATCAAGGCAATGCCGTCGATGCGATAGCTGGTTTTGGTCGCTCCCCGCGCGGGAGCGTGGATTGAAATTTTTATCGGTTGTCATATCGGATATCGCAAGGCGGTCGCTCCCCGCGCGGGAGCGTGGATTGAAATCGGCCTTTGAAGCACACTGGAGGAACAACGGCGTGTCGCTCCCCGCGCGGGAGCGTGGATTGAAATCGGCCTTTGAAGCACACTGGAGGAACAACGGCGTTGTCGCTCCCCGCGCGGGAGCGTGGATTGAAATGCAGGACGGTGGACGATGGGGATGAGACGTTTTCGTCGCTCCCCGCGCGGGAGCGTGGATTGAAATCGATCATCCATATCACAAGAGATGAAGCGCCGGAGTCGCTCCCCGCGCGGGAGCGTGGATTGAAATATTATACCATTTGAATCCGGCGTAGTGGTCATAGTCGCTCCCCGCGCGGGAGCGTGGATTGAAATTGGAACTCAAAGCGAACGTTACGGACGACGAGGAAGTCGCTCCCCGCGCGGGAGCGTGGATTGAAATAAACCACTACACCGCCAACGGCTGGATGGTTGGCGTCGCTCCCCGCGCGGGAGCGTGGATTGAAATTATTTATGGGGAGGTGAATCTGGCACAGGCAAAACGTCGCTCCCCGCGCGGGAGCGTGGATTGAAATGGGATATTGGTCGGTGGTAAACCGGATTGGCGCGAGTCGCTCCCCGCGCGGGAGCGTGGATTGAAATTTCGCTGGGACTGGACGGCGCACACGGACGGGAACGGTCGCTCCCTGCGCGGGAGCGTGGAGTGAACTCGGGTGACAAGCCTTGGTTGCGCGGGGACCTCC
>JBCFAY010000021.1:0-58935 GCA_038562375.1 Bacillota bacterium
CCTACTTCAATCATGATCGCTTGGCCGCCGCTTTGGATTACAAAAGCCCTATTCAATTCAAGATCGAACAGGGCTTCTCTTAATTCCTTTTTCCTTCTCTACTTTTCATTGACAGGTTCACTCTCGCATTCGCCTTTTTTTGACCAACGCCGCGCCGATATACTTTGAAATTCAGGACAGATTTTGGAGGCAGAGATCTGTTCGTGCCGCTGGAGGAGTATATCAACGCAAAGGAAGCCCGTCTCGCTTCAGGGGATACGATCACGGTGGTAATGTCGCGCTTTGTTGAGGAACATTTGTTTGACAACATCCTGCACAACCAGACCGCCTATTTTATAGAGCGCAGGCTGAGAACGCATCGAGATGTCGCCACCGTTCTAGTTCCGTATCTATACAGTAACAGGTTCCTATCCTCCCAACAGGCATAGACGGCGTATTTGTTTTTAAGCAACGCGGTGACGCGCGTCTTTGAACGCATATTTGCGGTATCGGGGTACCGCATACCCTTTGATAGCCCGGGAGGTCGCACAAAGGAACATTTTATATCGACGGCATTTACAGCTTGAAAGCGCGTCTTCGGACGCGCTTTTTCTGCAGCTGCAGGGAACGCACCCTATCCGGCGTTCTTTTGCTGCGCAATGCCGGCGGACATAGGCCGCAACGCGTTGCCGCGCTGTTTTTACCGGGTTTTCACTCATCCACCGCGCCTATCTGATATCTGTGCGGCATGCGTATGCGAATGCGCAAAAAAGTATTGACAGGCTTTGTTGTCTTTGATATTACTATACTAGTAATTTACTAATTTTATTGGAGGTTCGCCATGGATATACCGACCGGATTAAAGCACAAGCCGGTAATCGTCGGAGAAGGCTATGAGAAGATCGACGGCCGCAGCGCGTACGATTCCGATGCAAAGGGGCTTTCCCTGGGCCTCGCACAGTGGAACGACCGCGGCAGGGTCGATATCTCCGCCAAGATCTGGCGGTACTCCGGGGAGCGCTGGTCGCGCCAGAGCGAGGAGATGCCGCTGCACAGGGCGCTCGATCTCGCGATATTCATCTGCCGCGGCCTCGAGTACTTTCGCGAGGCCTACCGCTATGAAAAGCTGTACGATTCCGAGCATCCGGCGATCGACCGGATCGGCCTGCAAGGCGATGCGCTTACGGTGCGCGTTTGCACGGACAACGAAAACATCGAGGAGGATCTTTCGCTGTTTTCCGCCGCGCTCGCCAAGGACGCAGAGCTGATCGGCGAACGGCTGCGCGTGCTTTCCGGCATTTTGGAAAGAATGGGATACTAAACGGAATCTCCGTCCTCTTGACCCCCATTCAAGAGGCCGGAGGTTCAATCCCCTCGGACCAAAAGAAACGCCTGTTTCTCTTAGGAAACGGACGTTTCTATTCTTTTGCCCTTTGCAGGCGCTTATTGGCAATTCATTTAGAAGTCCCCCGCTATCTATATTGACAATATGACTCTCTGGTCATATAATGTGACCGATGGGTCATGTTTGGCAAGCGCTACGGAATTTGAGCGATAGAACGATAGGAGGAACAAAGTTGCCGAAGGATACTTTCTTTAACCTCAGCGACGAAAAACGGGAAAAGGTGATGCGCGCCGCCGTCAGCGAGTTTCTGAAGCACGGCTTCGAGAAAGGGAATGTCGGCGCTATTTCCAAAAATGCAGGCATAGCCAAGGGGAGTCTGTACCAGTATTTTGAGAACAAGAAAGAGCTGTTTTTGTATACGGTACAATGGTCGTCCGAGTTTTTTATCCGGAAATACGACAGTCGGCTGCTCGACTTCGATCTGTTCGATTATGCTTATATGAACTTCAGGCAGATGTATGAGCAGGTGATGGCCGAGAAAGAACTGGCTCTATTCCTGCAAAACGTGATCCTCGGCAAATATACCGTGGACGACAGCGTACGGGCCATGCTCAAGGCAGCCGATGAGTTTGTGTTGCGGCTGATCGCCAAGGGCAAGGAGAACGGCCAGATACGCAAGGACATAGACGACGATCTGCTGGCGCTTTTTTTAACGGGCGCGTCCATGAAGATCAAAGAAAGCATATTGGAAAGAGCGAGCGCCGGCGGCAGGGATTTCCTGGCGGGCGGCTACGAAGCGTATGACGGGGAAATCAAAGCCATGATGGAGCTACTCAAAAACGGGATGGGAGAAAAAAAATGTTTATAGACGCGAAGGACTTGAGAAAAAGTTATATCTCCGGGGAAGTGACGACCGAAGTGTTAAAAGGCGTATCTTTGGAATTGGGCCGGGGCGAAGTGGGCGCGATACTCGGGCCCTCCGGATCAGGCAAATCCACGCTGATGAACATCATCGGCGGCCTCGATCGCTGCGACTCTGGCAAGGTGATGGTGGACGGTCTGGACATCACGGCGCTTTCAGACGACGCGCTGACGGATTATCGGCGCGGGCAGCTCGGGTTCGTATTCCAGTTCTATAATCTTGTCCCCAATCTTTCGGTAGCGGAAAACATCGAGGTGGTATCCAACATCAGCCAAGCGCCGCTCGATACGGACGAGGTCCTCAATGCCGTCGGGCTGTCGGACAAAAAGCGCCGCTTTCCGCAGGAGCTTTCCGGCGGGGAGCAGCAGCGCGTGGCCATTGCGCGCGCGATCGTCAAAAATCCCCGGCTGCTGCTGTGCGACGAGATCACCGGCGCGCTGGACTTTAGCTCTTCGCGCGAGGTATTGACGCTGCTGCAGCAGGTGAACCGGCGTTATAACACCACGATATTGCTGATCACCCACAATACGGCGATCAGCGCCATGGCCAACAGGGTATATCGTCTGAGAAGCGGCGAGATCGTGGAAACGGCCGAGAACAAAACGGTCGTTCCTGCGGAAAGGATTGAATGGTAATGGTCATCAATAAAAAGATACGAAGGACGATGCTGCGCAATAAATCGCAGTATGTCGGCGCCGTGATCCTGATCATGCTGAACTGTCTGCTTTTTACGATGTTTACGCAGCTCGCCGTCAACATGACCGAAATGATGACGTCTTTTGAGAAGGACTACGTTCAAGAGGACGCGCAATTCGTCACGACCGCGCCGTTGGAGGATATCGCAGCCTTGGAGGACCGGTTTGACGCGCTGATCGAGGAGGGCGCTTCGTTTGACGCCGCGCCGGCGCCGGATAAGACGCTGCGGGTATTCCGCGAGAACGCCAAAGTGAATCTGCCGGCCGTGCTGGAAGGTCATGCGGCCGGAAAGGGCGAGATCCTGCTGGATCCGGCCTTTGCAAAGGCCAACGGCCTTACAGCGGGGAGCAGCGTCCAAATCGAGGGAAAAATCTTTATCGTTTCGGGTACTTTTGCTCTGCCGAGCTATATCTATCCGATAAAATCCGACAACGATATCATCGTCGATTCCGCCGGATTCGGGATCGCCCTGATGGGCCGGGCGGACTTTGACGCACTGGGACGGGGCAATTCGTTCTATGCCGTCAAATTCAACGGCGCTTCCGCCGATAAGGACGCCTTGGGGGCCCGACTCCGGGAGGCGCTGCAAAGCCGGGGCGTGGGCATCGCACAATGGACGGACACACAGGACAACAAAAGGGTCACCATCGTCACCACCAAGATCGACGGCATCAGCCGGATGAGCACCGTGCTGCCTCCGATAATACTGCTGTTAAGCTGCGTGCTTACCGGTATCGTCATCCGCAGGCTTATCGGCCGCGAGGCCGCGGTGATCGGCACACTGTACGCCCTTGGATATAAGCGCAGGGAGTTGTACGCGCACTACATGCGGTATCCGGTTTGGATCGCACTCCTCGGCAGCGCGGCGGGGACGGTTTTGGGCGCGTTGCTGCTCAAACCTATGCTGGACGTCATGCTTTCGTATTTCAACCTGCCGGTGAAGGGCCTGCGGTTCGATGTCCTGATACTGGCGGCAAGCCTGTTCCTTCCGCTGGTATTCCTTGCGGCCGGTACGTACCCCGTATTGAGGCGGGAGCTGAAGCGCGCGCCCGTGGAGCTGATGCGCGGGGCTAAGAGAAAGGGTGAAATCAGCTCTCTTGAGCGCGCGTTGACGCTGGATAAGTTGAAATTCCCTTCCAAATTCAAGATCAGAGGACAGCTCAGAAGCCTGTCGCGGCTCGCGTTCCTGTTTGTAGGCGTGGTGTTCGCGAGCATGCTCCTGCTGCTCGGCTTTACCGCCAAGAGTTCCATCGACTATTTTCTAAACGGCAGCATACGCGATTCCTTCCACTTCGAGTATGAGTATTTTTACAAGGCTCTTCATTCCGACGCGCTGCCATCCGGCACGGAAAGCTTCTCGGCCGCCACATTTATCCGGGCCGGAGACGGCAAGGATGATTTCATTATCTCCGGCATCGACCCCAATACGCGGTTTATCGTGTTAAAAGGCCCGAGCGGCGCCGACATGGATACCCATAAGGTGATCATGACCAAGCCGCTGGCCGCGAAGCTGGACACGGAGGCCGGCGACACCATCACCGTGCAGAATAAGGTGAGCGGCAAAAACTATTCGGTCACCGTGGACCAGATCGCAGATTCGTATATCGGCGAATATATATTCATGCCTCTTGATGCCTACAATACGCTTTTTGGTTTGCCCGCCGGAAGCTATCTGGGGCTGTGGAGCCGGGAGAAGCTCCCTCTTGACGAAACGCAGCTCTACAGTGCCAAATCGGTGGAGGAATCGATTCAGGCCTTCGGCACAATAGTCGAGCCGCTGCAGGACGCCGTGGGCATCATCTCCGCCATGGCTTTCGCCATCGGTATGATCGTGATCTATGTGGTCACCTCGCTCATCATCGAGGAGAACAGAGGCAATATTTCCTTGATGAAGGTGTTCGGATATCGAAGGAAAGAGATAAACCGCCTGATACTGAACAGCTCGACCTTCATCGTAATCGCCGGATATCTTGTGGGCATACCGCTCATATTGGCTTCGATGACCCAGCTTTACGGCTCTTTGACCCAAGACATCGACCTGACGATGCCGGTGACCTTGGACCTCCCGTATATCCTCGTGGGATTCGTGGTCGTTTCCCTCATCTTTATGCTGGCCAAAACCGTGAGCGGCAGAAAGATAAACCGGATCGCCATGAGCGAGGCCTTAAAGCCGGGTATGGAATAAGCCTGCATTGTGGCAGAGACTGCAAACAAAACATCCGCACGCTAACTTTTGCTCCTCCTCTTCCCGGCAAATGCGGCGTCTGTGCGCGGACCCGGACGGCAGCCGATATCGCGAATATCCGATGCCTCGAACCGGCGCGGGAACCGCAGGCGTTACGGAACGGCCGCGCACCGAGGCAGAGCAGGCTTAAATGCTCGCATCCGTATACGGCGGGGCCGTCGGCAAAACCGACGGCCCTTTGTTTATTCCTAGCGTTGCCTAATTCATCGGGCAATCCCGGCAACTCACCGAGCGATGGCCGACCCTGCGCCGCCATCGGAAGCAGGCTTCGCCCTGCCCGCACAGCCCGAAAGGCCGCAGGCCAGCAGCAGCACGGCTGCGATGGCGCACAATACTCTTTTCATACTGGTTTCCTCCACATGATTCAGCGTAAGCTCTCGTTTTTTGCCTGACTTAAATAAAATCAGCACGGGTTTCATTTTACAAGTCCCGTGTAAAAATTCAAATCTTTCTTTTCGCCGATTGCCGTCCGACGGGGCTATAGACTCCCCTATCCCTTCTCTTGCGCGTTTTGCGCACTTATGCTATGCTTAAAAAAATTATGAAACGAATGGAGTTGGAAGAATGCGCAACTTTTCCCGCTGAATACTTTCGGCATAACAAATGTTCAAGCGGTCGCCGCTGGTTTTGTTGTGCCTATGCGGGAAAATTATGGATTCTTCAACTCAAGAAATATGGCTTTGCCAAGATTGTTTGCTTGGTGCCGATGTGTTTTTGAGCTGCGGGGACAAACTCCCCCGCAGCTTGATTTTTTTTGGAGGGCAAAACATGTCTTTAATCAATATTTCCAACCTGACGTTCGCCTATGAGGGCAGCTACGACAACATCTTTGAAAACGTCGGCTTTCAGATCGACACGGACTGGAAGCTTGGATTCATCGGCAGAAACGGGCGCGGGAAAACGACGTTCCTGAACCTGCTGCTCGGGAAATACCCCTATGAAGGAAGCATTTCGTCCTCGGTCGATTTTGAGTACTTTCCGTTCGAAGTAAAGGACGGGAGCCAAAATACCATCGACGTCGTCGGGGGCATCGGCCGCGACCACCTCCAATGGGAGCTACTAAGGGAAGTATCTCTGCTCGAGCTCGATGAGGCGGCGCTCTATCGCCCGTTTGACACGCTATCCAACGGAGAGCGGACGAAGGTGCTGCTTGCGGCGCTGTTTTTGAAGGAAAACAGCTTTCTGCTCATCGACGAACCAACGAACCACCTCGATATGCGCGGCAGAAAGGTCGTCAGCGATTACCTGAGCGGCAAGAAAGGGTTCATCCTCGTCTCCCACGACAGGGTGTTTCTCGACGGATGCGTCGACCACATCCTTTCGATCAACAAGACCGACATCGAGATCCAGCGCGGCAATTTTTCGTCCTGGTTCGTCAACAAAGAGCGGCGTGACGGCTTTGAGCTCTCGGAAAATGAAAAGTTAAAAGGAGAGATCCAACGGCTCTCGGCGGCCGCCAAGCGCACCTCAGCCTGGTCGGATCAGCTGGAGAAAACCAAGTGCGGCTCCAAGAATTCGGGTTCGAGTGTGGACAGAGGGTACATCGGTCACAAGTCGGCCAAGATGATGAGCCGCTCCAAGGGCATCGAAAGGCGGCGGCAGGCGGCCGCCGAAGAAAAATCGAAGCTGCTTAGGAACCTGGAAAGCATCGAAAACCTCAAGATCGCGCAGCTTCCCTACCACGCGAACCGGCTCGTTTCGCTCAGGGACGTTTCGATCTGCTATGGCGGCAAGGCGGCCTGCCGCAATATTTGCCTGGCGATCGACCGCGGAGATCGGGTCGCCCTGTGCGGCAAAAACGGCTCCGGCAAGTCCAGCGTCCTCAAGCTGATCCTTGGAGAAAACATGACCTATACGGGCGGTTTTGAAAAAGGCAGCCGCCTGACGATATCCTATGTGCCCCAGGATACGCAGCATCTTCGCGGGAGCCTGTCCGATTATGCGCGGCAAAGCGGCATCGATGAGAGCCTTTTTAAAACGATATTGCGAAAGCTTGATTTTTCAAGGGTACAGTTTGAAAAGGATATGCGGGATTTCAGCGGCGGTCAGAAAAAGAAGGTGCTGATCGCAAGAAGCCTTTCCGAAAGGACGCATCTGCTCATCTGGGATGAACCGCTGAACTACATCGATATTCTCTCGCGCATGCAGATCGAACAGATGCTGCTCGAATGCGAGCCCACGATGCTGTTCGTAGAACACGACGGCGCATTTTGCCGTAACGTTGCGACAAGGACAATAACGCTCTAGCGCGACGCAGTTTCCCGCCCTCTTCGTACATAGCGGCGCGCCGAAGACGCCTCCTGCATAATGTCGAAAATCGGCGCGGCCGCTCAAAAAAAACAAAAGCGCGCTATCGACACGGCGCTTTTGTTTTTCACGCTTCATAAGAAATTTCATACAAGACCCAAGTGGAAAACGGCTGCCCTAGAACACCCGCCTCGCCAGCACGAAGTTTCTTTCGCACCAGGAGGACCAGCTCGAGGTCGTTACCCTGCCCGCCGTCGACGAGGCGTGCACATAGCTTCCGTTCCCGAGATAAATGCCGGTATGGCTGATCCGCTCGCTGTCGTTGGAACGGAAGAACAGCAGGTCGCCGCGCTTTAGCTCTCCATAGCTTGTTACCAGCGCCCAGCGCTCGACCTGGCTGAAGCCGCTCGCGCTGTAGCGGCCGACGCTCACGCCCGTCTGCCGGAGCGCATAATATACCAATCCCGAACAGTCGAATCCGTTCGGTCCTTCCTCGCTCCAAACATATGGTTTGCCGGTCTGCGCGAGCGCGACGGCGATGAAATCCTCGACCCCGCCCAGCGTTGTCGGGAACGAAATGATCGGCTCCAGCACGGCGGGAGGCGTCGGAGTTTGCGTTGATGCGGTCTGCGATTTTGGCGTCGCGGTGGGCTTGGCGGTTGTTTTAGAATTGGGTTTGGCGGTCGGCTTCGCAGTCGGCTTCGGCGTTGCGGTCGGCTTCGGCGTGGGATCGACCTTGGGCTTCGCGCCGGGCGAATACAGCAGATCGCTTGTCTCAAGATCGAGCACGCCGTCGGCAAGCAGCTTGTTCTTCGTCTCAAAATCCTTGAGCGCGCGCTCCGTCGCCGCGCCGAAATACCCGTTGATGCGCTCTTGGTAATAACCGAGCTCCTCGAGCCGTCTCTGGAGGGATTTCACATCGTCGCCGCCGTCGCCGCGCTTGAGCGAATAAACCGGCGCTTCGTCCGAATATAGAAGCTCGAGGGTATATGCGTCCGCCACGCCGGTCTGCTCCTGGCCGACGGCGTGCTGGAAGCGCTTCACGGCCGACTCCGTGATCTCGCCGAAAAAGTCCGTGGGCTCGTCGGAGCCCATGTACTGCAGCTCCATCAGTCTTGACTGCAGCGCGACGACGTCGTCGTTGTGATCCCCGAGCCGCAACTCCTGCGCGCCGCTTGCAGGCTGGGCACCGGATGCGGAGTAGGAAAGAACGGCAAAGTTCTGATCCTCGTGTTCCGGTTCGCCCGTCGGAGTCGGCGTAGGAACCGGTTCGTCGCCTGCGAACGGCGCGGAAGCGTCCTGCGCGGAAACCTCGGCGTACACATCCGTCGGCGCCTCCTCCGGCAAGCCCCGGGAGCCGCGATCGACGCAAAGAGGAACGATCGCGAAAGCGCAGATAAAAATGCAAACAAGGAACACCAGAGGCACCCGCAAATGCAGCAACGCCCCCAAGAAACGTTTGGACCGCGCCCTTCTATGCACTTTCCCATTATTTTCCATAGTTACACTCATAATACAACAGATTTCGACCCGATGACAAGCCGTTCGACGGGATTATATCTATTCTATAAGCACTTTTTATGATAAAATAACAATAAATCTTCCGTAATCTTCCGTTTGGAGGCTTCCATGGCAAACCAAGCGCTGTATCGCGAGTATCGGCCGCGCCTGTTCGGCGATGTGATCGGACAATCCCATATCACAAGGATCCTCGGCAACCAGGTTGCCGCGGGGCGTATTTCGCATGCGTACCTGCTCTGCGGCACGCGCGGCACCGGAAAGACCAGCACTGCAAAAATACTCGCGCGGGCGATCAACTGCGAAAACCCCGAGGGCGGTGAACCGTGCGGCGTCTGCTCCGCCTGCACCTGCGAACAAAGCGAGGGCGTCGATATCATCGAGATCGACGCCGCCTCCAACAACAGCGTCGAAAACATCCGCTCGCTGCTTGAAAAGGTCCACTTTACGCCGTTGCATTTAAAGACCAAGGTCTATATCATCGACGAGGTGCACATGCTCTCCGGGAGCGCGTTCAACGCGCTGCTCAAAACGCTCGAGGAGCCGCCCGAGCACGTCGTTTTCATACTCGCGACCACAGAGCCGCAGCGCCTGCCCGCCACGATTATCTCGCGCTGCCAGCGCTTTGATTTTCACCGGCTTTCCGTCGCCGATATCGTGGAACGTATGCAAAAGGTACTCTCCGACGAGGGCGCGTCCGTCTCGCCCGAAGGCTTGAGTGCGATCGCCCGCGCATCGGACGGCGGTATGCGCGACGCGCTGAGCCTTCTGGACGAATGCCTTTCCTTCTGCGGGCCGAATGTAAGCGCCGACGACGTCGCCCGCGTGCTCGGCTCGACGGGAGAGGACCTTCTTTTCGACCTTGCCGGCGCGCTGATCGGCTCGGACGCCAAGCGGACGATGCAGCTTGTCGACCGTGCGGTGAGAGAGGGTGCAGACCTCGGCGTGTTGCTCGGCGACCTCATGATGCATTTTCGCGCCCTGATGCTCTCGGGCGTCTGCGGCGACTGCTCGGATCTATTGGACTGCACGGACGACGCGATGCGGCGCTACCGCGCTCAGGGCGAGCGGATCAGCTACGCGCGCTCCCTCAGGGCCCTCAGACTGCTTTCGGAGGCGCAGCCCAAACTCAAGTGGCAGTCCCAGCCGCGCGTACTCGTCGAAAGCACGCTCCTTTGCATACTCATGCCGGAGCAGGAGGCATCGATCGAGGCGCTGGAGGATCGCGTCGCGCAGCTCGAGGATAGGCTTCGCGGCGTACAGGCGTTCTCCTTCGCAACGCCCGTCCCGCTCGAAACAAAGGAGGCGGAAGCTCCCGCACCGCAGGAAAACCTTATGCCGCCTGAATCCGAGGTTTCGAACGCTGCAAAAACTCCCGCCGCTTCCGCTGTTCCTTCTGCCGCGCCGGGGAATGCGAACGCGGCGGAAAAACGGGTTTCTTCCGCTCCCGCATCCTCCGCCGACGCGCTGTGGAAGGGATTCCTCGCGGCGCTTCAAAAGGAAAACATGCCCTTATACATCATGGGCCGGTGCGCGGCCGGCATATCGTTCAACGGCGAAACGCTCGAGGCGCGCTTTGAAAAGGAAAGCTACGTCAACGCGCTCAACAAACCCCAGAACCTCGCCGTCGCCGGGCGCGTGATGGAGTCGGTCCGGCCGAACACCGCGCTTGTATTCCTCGCGGACGGCGAACGCAACGGCGTCGAGGAACGCGCGCGCGCACTCTTCGGCAGCAAGCTGGAAATCGTTGACTAGGCTGGAGAGACCTGGCGTTTTGCCCGCAAGGTTGATTCTGACTTGCCCGATATGATATAATTTTAAAATTGATACGATGGAGGATAAACCCCGATGGCAAAAGGCGGCGGATTCCCCGGCATGGGCGGCGGCATGAATATGCAGCAAATGATGAAGCAGGCCCAAAAGATGCAGCAGGATATGGAGAAGCTGCAGCAAGAGATCGCTCAGAAAGAGCTTACCGCATCCTCGGGCGGCGGCATGGTCACCGTTACGATCAACGGACACAAAGACATCCTGAAGGTCCGGATCAAGCCCGAATGCGTCGATCCCTCCGACGTGGAAATGCTCGAAGACCTCGTCATGAGCGCGGTCAACGAGGCGCTGCGCATGGCGGAAGAGCTTACGACCACGGAGATGAACAAAGTTACCGGCGGGATGAACCTTGGTTTTTAACGCATGAATCCTGTCATCGAACCGATCGCAAGGCTGGCTACGCAGCTTTCGCGCCTTCCCGGAATCGGGATGAAGAGCGCGCAGAGGCTTGCATACCATATTCTCGATATGCCGGAAACGCAGGCGCGCGAGCTCTCCCTCGCCATCGTCAACGCGAAGGAAAAGGTGCGCTATTGCACGGTCTGCGGCACCTACACGGATACCGATCCGTGCGCGATCTGCAGCGATCCCGGCCGCACCAGCGAAGTGCTGTGCGTCGTAAGAGACGCGCGGGATGTGCTGTCCATGGAAAAGACGCGGGAGTTCCGCGGCAAATACCATGTGCTCCACGGGATACTCTCGCCGATGGAAGGCATCGGGCCGGACGATATCCGCATAAAGGAGCTGTTGTCCCGCGTGGACGCGGAATCCGTCGGCGAGGTGATACTCGCGACGAATCCGGACGTCGAGGGCGAAGCCACGGCCGCGTACATCGCCCGCCTTTTAAAGGCCAGGGGCGTGCATGTAACCCGCATCGCGCACGGCATCCCGATCGGCGGCAACCTCGAGTATACCGACGAGGTCACGCTCGCCAAAGCTTTGGAAGGCCGGCGCGAAATGTAAGTTTTAGGAAAATTTACATTTTCATGCAACGGATGCGCACCCTCACACGTTATATCATCAGAATCGTTATTGCCATTTAGCGTTGGCGGCCAGATTTCTGATAGAAAGGGCGGTCGTATGAAGAAACTTTTTATCATGCTTCTCGCACTGTGCACGTTGCTTAGTGCATGCGCCGCTCCCGTCAAGGAATCGGCGAAACTGGAAATCCAACCCAACGAGCTTGTGCTCCAGAGCGCTCGCACGCAATACCGCAGCGCCTCGCTGGTGGTTCGCGGAATCTGCACGCGCGAG
The DNA here is from genome assembly GCA_038562375.1 of Bacillota bacterium. Taxonomy (GTDB): domain Bacteria; phylum Bacillota; class Clostridia; order Christensenellales; family CAG-138; genus JBCFAY01. Next base: position 12,037 of record JBCFAY010000021.1, read on the forward strand.
CACAAGGACGCAAACGGAAACCCCTGTTACGACGTTGAGGTTACCACCGTCATCGCGGGCGACTGCGCGGTGGGGAATATCGTGCACTGCAGCTCTTCGGTTCTGGAGTTGGGCGGCGAATACCTGATGTACTTGAAGCAGGGCGAGGATGCCTACTACTCGGAGGATACGACCGGCTATATCCTTTTGGACAACTCGCCGCTCTTGATAAAGGACGGCAAGGTCACCTGGGACAATATCAGCATCGACGTCGGCGTGCTTCTTGCGGATATCGCCGGTCAGCGTTCCGTCATCGTCGCGCCCGCCACAAGCTATTATTACGCGCAGCTCAATGCGCTTGCCGCAGGCACGCAACAGATCTTCATCGGCGTCGTGGAATCCATCGCGACGCAGGAGCGCGAGTTCCGCACCGTGGATAACGGCGCAAGCACGGAGAATACCCGGCGCGTCTCCATCGCCAAAATCCAGGCGTACGGCTCGATCAAAGGCGAACTCAAATACGGGGATGCGATCACGCTCATTCAGGCGCGCCAGTCCACGGTCGAAACAGTGGACGATAAGACTCTCTCCGTAAAGACCTTTGGGGCGACGCAGATCCCTTCGCTGGTCGAAGGCGGCGTATACCTGTTCTTCGTGAACCGCGGGCCGGATCCCAAGCAGGAGTATTATTTTCCGGTCAATCCCGTGCAGGGCTATGTCGCGCTCGACGGGGACGCCCTTAAGCCCTCCTCGGCGAACGAGGCCCTGAACGGTTACAAAGAGCTGACACAGCTCGTGCAGCGGCTCCACTACACGCTCTCGCTGGCATACGACGATGAAAACCCAGCCCTGATTCTGGAGGGCATCGAGCCATAGGCGCCCGTTCAGGATCGGTTTTAAAACGCAAACACCGACGAACCTCCGGCTTTGCCGGAGGTTTTTTCATATGCGGATATCCTATGCGCAGGAATTGGCCGCCCTTCGTCCCTAAACACTAAGAACGCAAGCGAGGATAAAGAAAAAATTGCTGATGAAAGGGATAAACCAGAATCTCTTTTTCGTTCGCGGAGCATTCAGCCAGTCCGGCTTAAAACAATAGAGCAAATGAATCGCCAAAAACAGAATCGGGAAAACAAACACGACAACGCCCTTGGGTGAAAAACCATCCGGGCGCCCGTTCAGCCCGATATGCCGGGCAAGCATCTCCGGCAGGACTCCCCATAGAGCGCCCCCGAGGACGATCGGAAGCAAGCAGACGAGAGAACTGAATACGATTGTTTTGATTCGTTGCCGATCCATCGCAGCAACCCCCAATCGATCGTTTTTATCGGGACGGCTGGGAACAGGCCCGCGGTCCCAAGGCCCGGATGAGAATGGCCGCATCAACGGCCTTGTCTCTTCCGATAGCGCTCTTCCTCGCTGAAGATGCAGCCGCAGTATTTTTGCATATACAGGTTCATCTCGCGGGCGGACTGCTGCCCCGCCCGAAACAGCGGCCGAAAATCGCGGTACAAAAACCGCACGTTGTTTTCGGCGGCTTCCCTTTCGCCGATCTCCCGGATGCGCTCATGCTTCTGGTACGGGCTGATGAGCAATGTCGTGGAAAAACAATCGAACCCGTGCTCCGCCGCATAGCGCGCGACTTCCTTGAGCCTGGCGGAATAGCAGTATTCGCAGCGCTCGTCGAAATTCGTGCCGACGCCCGCGATAAACCGCCTCAGCCCATACCCGCCCTGCTCGATCAGCTCGAGCTTTTGAATGGAAGCGTAATCCCTGAGCGCGTTTCTTCTGCCCTCATACTCCGTGAATGGATGGATGTTCGGGTTATACCAGAACATCACGGGTTCAACGCCTTCCTGCCTCAGCGACTCAACGCATTGAATCGAGCAGGGGGCGCAGCAGGTGTGCAGCAACGTCTTCATCGATCAGTACCTCGCAATAGAACATCGTCGGCGCGCAGCAAAGGGCGGCCGCGCCGTGTTAAGGTAAAGGGAATCGAACCCATACGCCGCAAAGCCGCAATTTTGGCGCATTTCATCGTCATCGTCGGTCGGAATAGCCACAGCTCAGCCTCTCTCCTCTTCCTTGAACTGCATCCAAAATTGCAGCTTTGCGGTCGAAGAGTTTAAAGGGCAGCGAAGTGCGGCAGCGCAAGGCAGCGGTACGAAGTCGTAGTGATGCTACGGCGAGTGCCGATAACGCGGCGATGGCGTGCTTCCCTGCCCTTTAAACCGCATGGGTTCGACTCCCTTTACCTTAAGCCAATTATATCATCCCATGCGAATATACGGCGCTTTTTTTCGTTGCGGATGCGGATAAAAACAAACCACCCCGGCAGGTAAAGCCCGTCTTTCGGACTTTGCGCCGGGGCAGCTTTCGCTTTTTTTAATGTCTATTCCTGTCGGCGGCAACGCGGAACGTCCGCGATCAGCCGCTTCAGGCGAGTTTGGCTTATATGCGCGCGGCGGCTAGCTCGCCCGCTGAGCAAACGCCTTGGCGACCTCCACGGCAGTACCTGCGTCCAGAGCGTACGCATCCGCTCCGATCTGGTCGCAGAACGCTTTCGTCACCGGCGCGCCGCCGACCATGACCTTTACCTTGTCCCTAAGCCCGGCCGCCTTGAGCGCTTCGATGACGACGCCCTGCTGGTACATCGTCGTTGTGAGCAGCGCGGAGAGGCAGACGACCTGCGGCGAATGTTCCCTGATCGATTCGACGATGCGGTCCTCCCCGACGTCCACGCCGAGGTCGATGACCTCGAAGCCCGCGCCCTCGAGCATCATCTTGACGAGGTTCTTCCCGATATCGTGCAAATCTCCCTTTACCGTGCAGATGACCGCTTTGCCGATGGAGCGTACGCCTTCCTCGATCAGCCGGGATTTGAGGAATTCCGTGCCCTTGTTGAGCGCCCTCGCCGCGATGAGCACTTCCGGCACGAAAACCTCGTTGTTTTTAAATCGCGCGCCAAGCTCCGCCATTCCCTTGAGCAGCGCTTCCTCGAGGATCTTCTGCGCGGAGAGCCCCTGATCAAGAGCTTCCTGTTCGAGCGCGATCACGTCCTTCGCCTTGCCCTTTTGCATCGCAAACGAGATGTCTTCCAATATCGCCATATATCTATGCCTCCTTTTATCAAGCCATATCGTATTTTTTAGGATCCCATTCCGGGCAATCCTCTTTCATGCTTTGGATCAGAGTCCCCTCGTCGGCGGGCATCGCCGCGACGGCGTCGTCCAGCGTATCGAGCCATTCCAATTCCCGATCGCAGAGGTTCAGTTCATGTTCATCGTGCACTTTTCGCATCATCGACAGGGCGAGCGACGCGGCTTTCTTTGCCTGCCTATAATGCCCCCGCTCCTTGACGAGCTCCTCCGAAATCGCGAGCACGACGTCGGGGCGGAGCACATACGCCTGCGGATTGAGTTTGCTGTCGCTGTCGGCGTGCAGGTCGCGCAGCAGGAGCGCCGTCCGGGCGTCCCGCTCCGACGCCGTGTTGAAGAGCCTGCAATCGTAGACGAGCTGCTCGAAGGAAACTGTGGGAGCCATCCCGCCGAGGAGCTTGATGTTCTGGATCGATTCGTTGCTCCAAAGGTCCGCGGCGCAGGCGGCGACATTGCCGACGGGCGAGAGGTGCGCGCAGGCGGCCGTACGGCCTTCCATCGAGATCGGTATCCCCGTGATCGCCTTGACATAGACGCCCTCATACCCGCAGTCCTTATGCGGTCCTCGCGCCCCGCACTCGATCGCGACGAGGCTTCTTACGGCGCTGACGACGCGCACGGTCGCCGCAAACACGGCGGGCACATAGTTGCGGTCGGCCAGCACCATCGCGGTATTCGCAAAGCCGCAGGCGGTATCGCCCGCCGCTACGGCGCCCGTCTCCCCCGCGATCCTCACGATCTGTGTCCAGAGCTTGTTCATATCCGTGCAGCCGAGTATCGAGAGCGCGAAGATCGACTTTGCGATGTCGCAGTACATGATCGCTCCGTCGTGCACTTCCTTTCCCCCGATGGATTCGATCGCAAGAAGATCGGCCCCTGCCTTCGCGCAGCCCTCGAAGGTTTCGAGTATCGCGTCCCAATGCCTGCCGCGCCACATGTGCTCGAGCTCCCGTCCCTCGCGAATATCGTTGGGCGTGATCCGCACCGCGCCTTTGACGTTGTGCTTGATCCCGTATTCCTTGACCGCATCCACCACGCATTTGCAGACCTCAATGCCCCACTGCGGCTCGAACGTCATCGGCGGAAGCGTTTCGATCTCGGCTACGAACCCGGGCGCTTCAAGATCCTTCGCCCTATCGCAGATACCGGCGATGATCTCCTTGTAATGGCCGATCACCTCCGGCATCGTATCCTTGGTAATCAGCATGGGCGGCAGCGTGAAGTTGATCTCCGGGTATACCGCGCCCCCTCCGATCACCATGCCGTTTTTGAGCGTTACAGGATTCAGCGCCTTCCCGAAAACGAAGTTTGATAGATCATGGTATGCGGTTTGAGCAAAAATCCGGTTTGCCATTTAATCAACTCCTGCCGTATTGATTTGTTATAACCATTATTGTTGATTTTGCGGTATTTATCTTTCAGATTCTTGCTGTTTTTGGTAGTCTGTTGCCCATCCTCACAAAAAAACGGTGGAAAGCATCTGCCGCTTCCCGCCGTTTTACCCAAGATCGCATACCCGAACGTCTGCCGGATTGCAATATCCCTAAGCTTTCATGCCGCACTAATCGATGATGTGGATGACATCCTTGCGCGCGTCGGCAGGCTTTGGCTCTCCCGCCGCATAGCCAAGGGCGATGGAGCCGAACGCGTCGTGCTCTTCCGGGACGCCCAGCTCCGTCAGGACCCCGCGGATATGCGGCGCGTTCGTGTTCCCCGGGAGTTGGTTGAGCCAGCAGGAGCCGATGCCGAGCGAGTGCGCCGCCATCATCATCGTGCCGAGCGCGAGCGCGCAGTCCGACCTCGAATTGCGGTTCTCCCTCGGCCCGGAAGCGATGACGTACGCCGGCGCGCCGTAAAGGAAGTCGGCGTTTTCATCCTTGGCCTTTTCGATCAGCATCGCCATATGCGCCGATGTGTTTTCGTCGACCGTCATGTTCAAGAACGTCCTTCGGATCGCCTCGTTGACCTTTTTTCTCGCCGCCTCGTTCACAACGGCCGTAAACCTCCAGGATTGCAGCGCCATGCCGTTGGGCGCGTAGCTCCCCGCAAGCAGTATGGTTTGAAGATCCTCCGGCGGGACCTGGCTGCCCTGGTATGCGCGCACGCTCCTTCTTGAAAGAATGTTCTCCAGTATCGCGTTCATCGGCGTTCCCTCTCTTTCCCGTCCGCGCTCAGCGCGGGCATTTACTTGTATCGTTGTTCTCGCGGATCTATCCGCGCCCAATCCCGTTTTTTACTCAAGCAAAAGCGTTCCCGTCTCTTCGTCCAGGATCGCCACGTTCTTTCCCGGCGCATAGCGCGCTATGCCGCGCCTTAAGTGCTTTCTCATGCCGTAGGAATCATCCCGTTCAAAGGGCATATGGTAGATCGCCACCCGCTTTGCGCTCAGCGCCTCGAACAGCACCTGCCGTCCCTTGGGGACGAGCATAAACAGCGGATTCGCAATCACGAGGTCGAGCGATTCCCTTCCCGCCATGCGGCGGAAATAATCGGGATCAAAATCCGCGTCGCCCAACGTTAAAATGCGCTTGCCTTCAAGCTGCAGGAGAAAACAAAGGTTGGTCACATGCGCGTATTCCCTGCCGCTATGGCGAACGGCAAAGACCCGGAGCGAATCCCCGCCGTTGAGCTTTATTTCGTGCATCGCGCCTTCCCCCGCAGGGATCATCGTGCACCGGGCGGCGGCGCCCAGCGCCTGCGCCTGCTGCCGATCGACCACCACGTGCGGCTGATGGCGCTCAATAAAACTCCTAGCCAGCGTGCCGTCAAAATGATCCGGATGGGCGTGCGTAAAAAGCACATAACCTACCCGATCAAACGGCGGCGTTCCTTCCATCAGCGCGCTTTGCAGCCCGTCGGGCGGCGCGCTGAAGCCCTCTGGCGGATATCGGTACAGCGCGTCGACAAGAAGCTTCGTGTTCGCGGACGCGATGCAAAGCCCCGCGTTCGCGATGAGGGTTATCGTAACCATGCTTTAAAAAGGCGGCGCTTCCCGTTTGGGGAGGGATCAAGCGCCGCTCGTCTCCGTTTCGCGTTCTTAATCGTCGACCCGCTCAAAGCGGCTGTAGCGGTGGATCCCGTAGTTCTCCTCCTCCTGGATGCAGCGGACCATCTTGTAGGGAAGCTTGAAATTCTCGTAAAATCTGTTTTCGAGTTCATCGTCGTGCTTCGCCATGCGCTTCCAGGCTTCTCTGCTCTCCCAGGCGATGATATAGTGAATTTCGCCGGGTTTGTTTTCGTTGACCCAAACCTCTTTATATAAAATCGGAATATGCTCGAACTCCTCGTGCATCGCTATGCCCAGCGTCCAGAGTTCGTGATCCGCTTCCAAACATTCCTTGATATGATCGGGATCGACCTGATAAACGAGGTGCTCGATCGGATAATGCTCGTCCTTGACATACTTGTAGCGCTTCTTTTCCATGCTTTGTCTCCCATCCGTTTTATTGAAATACGCCTCTATGCGGATGCGACAAAACCGCAATGGTCGCTCCGCCGGCCTACCCCTGGATCATTTCTATTTTGCCTTAGAGCCTTTTGAAATGCAAGCCGGGAAGAGATCTTTTTCCCGGATCGTTTTCGCGTCTCCGCCCCTTTTCCCTAGGTCGCCGTAAACATCTCGCCCTTCGGCGCGGCGAGCCCGTCCGCCCGGCCCCGTTTCGCGGTGCAAAACGCGCAGCGAGGGCGCGATAAAGCCCATGGCGATGCCGTGCTAAGAGATCATTTTAAGGAATATGTTTCGATCTCGACCGGCCGGGCCCGTATATGAGCAATGCAAAGCCCGCGAGCATCGCCGCGGGCGTGGGCGTCTTTTTGATGAAAGGCAGCTTACCCCTTCGTCTTTAACTGTTGATAAAGCTCGAGATATTTGCGCCCGCAGAACGGGGGATCGGAGACGATGTCATAATGCTTTCCGCCGCAGGTTAAAGCGATGTTCGCACGGCCGTAGAGCGCCATGTCCGAGAGTTCGCTTATCGGAAGCGTGATTTCACCCAGCTCGATGCGGTCGCGGTACATCGCGATGGGGCCGGAATAGATCGGTTCGCTCCTGTGTCCGTCAAGTATCCGCACGAGCCTGACGCTCTCGTCCCCAAACGCCGCCTCGTCGCCGAGCGCCGCAGCGATCTCGGGCAAGCGCTGGCGCTGAAAGTCGTCCCATTGGGCCACGCTCCCAAACGGCGCGCCGTGGAGTTGGCCGTATTCGTCATACCGGGCATTGAGCCCGCAACCGCAGAAAAACGCGTCGCCGCGGCTTTGAAGCGTATTGATGCGCCCGCACTGCGGGCAGATATACAGCGCGGCTTCCAGCCCCTCGGCCAGGCGTTTGCCCCGGAAGGGGATTCGCTCCTCTGCCTGCCTCGCGTACGCGTCCTCGTAAAGGTCGGCGGCGATCGCTTCGTTGATCTCGTTTACGCCCATGGCGGCAAGCTGCTCGGGGGAATAGATGTTGACAACATAGCCGCGCATTCGGCCGTGCCGCATCGTAAACGCCCAGCGCGGGGTCGTAAAATAGCCGCCCTCGAACTTGTAGGTCACAAGCGGCACGCCGCAAATCTTCGCGAGCTTGCCGGAGGTCGGCAATATCGGGCAGGTCCTCCCGTCAAAGGAGCGGTTGCCCTCTGCGAAAATACATACGTTAAAACCGGCTCTGAGGCGCCTCAGGATCTCTTTGACGGCGCTCGCGTCGCTGCTGCCCTTGAGGCGTGAAATCGGATCGAAGTAGCGTTTAAGCAGTTTGGAAGCAAATCCCGCGCGGTATACGTGCTCGCTTGCAACGAAATAAATATGCTCCTTAAAGCTCAAGCCCAGCAGCACCGGATCGAGGTCGGCGTTGTGATTGGCATACACAAGATACGGGCCCTTGAGTTGCGGCGCGGACAGCGGCGTCATTCGGAACAGCCGTTTCATATAAGGCCCCACCAGCGCCTTAAAAAAGCGATATGCGGCAAGATGGCGCTTACGGTCTCTGGTCAGCTCAGGCATTGTTTTTCGCCTTTCGGACGGCAGCCGCTTATGGGCAAGCCGGGATCAATGCTCAAATATCAAGACGGTTTCTATGCATCCGTATGTGCAATAACATACCATATTCAATCATAATTGACCAGTACTTCCCGCCGATCTCCCATATATAACCTATGCCCGGGATCCGCGCCGAAGACGTCGGTTTGAATCCGCCCGTTCTGTATTAAGAAGTTTTCCACAGGAACCCCCACGAATTTTGAGCTTACAGAGCGCGATGGGAAGGCTTTTTTCGGTCGCACCGGAAAATACCGACAGCCCAATATTGTCCCGTCGATACAGAATGGAACATGGAATGTCGGCCGAATTCTATTCTAAGGGAAAAGGCTGTTTCAGTAAACGCACCATCTTATTCCGATACCCAGCAGCACATTAAAAATAACCGGTATTTTTATACGGGAATATAGCTGTTCCACGATTATTTTTGTTCTGCGATCGTTGGTTAACGCTCGCAATACGGCGGGCTGTTTTTTGCACAATGATATTCCCTGCATTCGTCGCATTTTTTATAGCGCGCGCAGGATTTTTTCTTGCAGGGGCAGTGCTCGGGGTCCCAGCGATGCCCTTGCTTGTTTTTTGCTCCCCCATACTTGGTTTTTGTGCGCAAACCGGAATCGGCTTGCGGCGGAGAATCGAGCGAATCGCCGGTCGAACACCCGCTGTTTTGATCGGCAATTCGCCGCATAAAGGCCGCGGATACAAAGCCGTCGGCCCCGGTCTCCCGGCAAAGCTTTACCGCGTTCTCAACCGCCATGCGCTTATCCCCTCGCAAAAATTCATCCGCATTCAAACAACGGACATGCCCCGATCCGCATCATCCCGTTCGGCGCGGTCGGCGCCGCACCCCTCGAGGCTGGTCCGCCATGGCGGGCAGGTCATTCTGTCCGCCTCTCCTTGAGCGTGACTTTGACGATATCCCCGGGCTGTTTGCCTATTTTCGCCCGGATATCCTTTCGGATGCCGAGGATATGGCAGGGCGTTCCCATCTTTACCACGCTGCCGTCATAAGGTTCCCCGTCAAAGGTGGCATGAACGGGTACGCGGCTTTTCCCGAACGCTTCCTGAACGTCAAAAGGAATCTCCACATAGGCGCCGTCCAAATCCGGAACCTTTTTGATCACGGCCTCAAACGCGTGCGTTTGACCGGCGGCGCGCGGTATTTGCCCTGCAGCTTCCATCGCCCGAAAGCGCGTAATTTCCGCGATCAGATCATAGGGGATCGGCTCGGAAAGCGGGAATTGGATCGCTCCCTTCGACGTTTTATAGGCCTTGAGCTTGTCGGCAAAAACGCGCACGCCGCTCTCCCCGGGATAAAGCCCGATGTGATGCTTTGCCGCCGCGAAATGCACAAGGTTTTCGTTCTGCCAAAACGTCGGCATTTGCCAGCTGATCTTTTCCTTGGCATCCGGCGCGGCCTGCCGTATGGTTTGACGGACCCTTTGGAGAATCTCCCTCATGTCCTCTGGAAAGAGCGCAATGTATTCGTCGATCGTAGCATAAGCCGCTTTTTCCGCGGGCTGCTTTCGCACACGGTTCGACTGCGTAAGGGCATAGGCTTTGGCGATGCGCTCGAGCAGGTCTATGAACAACGCGTCGTCCGTCAGCTCAAAATAATGGACCACCCTGTTTTTTGACGTTTGCATTGCTTTGGACGGCCCCCATTCGTCGTGAAGCGCATCGGAGGCAACCGCCACGACCATGCAATCCTTCTTGGCGGAAAACTCCGCGAACGCAGAGGAATGCCGCCAAAGTACGGCGCTTGACGTCGTATGCTCCTCGAACGGGCCGATTTTATCTAAAGCCATACTGAAAAACCGCCTGTAAAGGGGAAGCCACTTGGCGCGAACGCCGGAGAATATCCTATCCGCCATACTCTTCATCCTTATATGCCGCCGACTGGAACGCCGTCGGCGGAGAATGCCCGGGCAAATGCTTCCTTCGCGGATCGACGGATCGATCCAAAGGCCCTGCCCCGCCAATGCGATAAACGCGCTGCTTAGAACAGTGTAGCATCTTCGGATTTCCCTTTTCAATCCCCAACGCACGATTGTCCCATGTTGTCCGCTAAGGCCGCTCCGTAGTATAATGGGAGCGTCGATCTGCCGTCTGTCTGCGCAGGCGCGCGTCACGTTCGGATTCGGAAGAGCTTTACGCTTTGTTGGGGGATATGAAAATGGCGGACGAAAACAACAGGATCTCGCTGATCAGCGCCATCTTGGAGGATGAGGAAGAAAAGGCGCTCGAAGAAGAGGAAATCATCCATTTTCTCCTCGAGCGTAAATTATCCAGGAACACCGAGAAAGAAAAAAGGGACAATTTGACGTTCGGGGCGAAAATGGCCGACAGAATCGCAAGATTTGCCGGCAGTTGGACGTTTATTCTCTTTTTTATCGGCTGTCTGATCGCGTGGATCGCGATCAACTCGCTGATGCTCGCCAACGCGTTCGACGCTTATCCGTTTATACTGCTCAACCTGATACTCTCCTGCGTCGCAGCGATACAGGCCCCGGTCATCATGATGAGCCAGAACCGGCAGGAGGAAAAGGATCGCCTGCGTTCCATGAACGATTACAAGACGAACCTGAAATCGGAGATCATCGTCGAAGACCTGCATCGGAAAATCGACCAGCTTTTAGAAAACCAAAATGAAATCCTGACGCGTTTGCAGAATTTGGAAAAGCGGATCGACGGGGAGTGATCCGCCGATCCGATACCGGGGAGACCTGCGTCGTCCGGCTATAGCGGCTTACCTCGCCCGATACTCCATTTTCATATAGTGAGTTCCGGAGCGAAGTTCTTCCTCCATTTGATTGATGCGTTTTTCGCGCGTCGCCTGTGTCTTTGCTCTGTCGATCCATCCGATGTAGTCGTTCTGCTGGTATGGAGGCCTCCTTCGATATGCGTCCGCCAAGCCTTTCTCCGCGAGCATCCGCGCGACATCCTCAGGCATGGGATGGATCTGTCTTTTTAATCGCTTTTGTTCCATCGGCTATCCTCCGTTTTCTTTTGCCGCCGCTAAGCGTCCGGTCAGAAACCGCGCAACGGACCCTCATCATTCGAGATACTTGCACCTGGCGATAAGCTCTTCCATAAAGCGCTCCCGGTTCCTCGGGGATATATAGGTCGTTCCTGCGATATAGCCTTTTCCATGCTGGAGAATTTCGATGCGCCGGCGGGATAAGGCCATGGACGAGAGCATATTCTCGCTCAGTTTTACAGATTTTATCTTCTCATATCTGATTTTTTCATAGAAGGGGCCGCATCTGCAATAAAGGTAATCCTCTTTGAACTCAAAATACGTCCCGAAACAGATCCATAGGATTACGATCAGCATCGGAATCCCAATGGCATACCCGATGAGCCTCTCCTCCGTCGGCAGCAGGAAAAGGGCCGCTGCAATCAACAGCATCGCCGCCCATAGTACAACCCTGACCCACAAATCTATTTCAGACTTTTCGCGCATAAAAACGCCCCCTACTGAAGGTGTTTGGTTATCTGAATCATACCATGCGTGCTTTGACGCCGCCATTGGATCTTTCAATCAACTGCTTGTTTGATCCGGCATGAGCGCCTTTCTTCCTGCAAGCAATTGATTTTATCGCAATAATCGCTTAAGTGATTTCAAAAAGGACCGACATATGTTGTATTAAATCATTTGAAAGGATCAATGCCGTGCTTTGGAAAGATAAATATGCCCTGGGCGTTTCGATCATCGACGAACAGCACAAGGAGCTGTTTCGCCGGGTGGATTCGTTCATGCAGACATTGCGCTCGTCCGCCTCGTGGGAGGAAAAGGTGCAGCGCGTGAACGAAACGCTGGAGTTTATGAAAGCTTATGTGGTGGAGCATTTCCGGGACGAAGAGGCGTACCAGGTGCGCATCGGCTATCCCGGACATCAGGCGCATAAGAAAATACATGCCGATATGGTGGATTACGTATTGCAGGTCTCCGGCGAATATGAGCGCAGCGGCTGCGATGAGCAGCTCATGCAGCAATTTGCCGGAAAGCTCCTCGCGTGGCTGATCAACCATGTGGCTGCGGAAGATCAGCACATCGCCGCATATGCCAAGGAAAAGGGGGTGGCCGGCAATGACTTCTAAGCTTTATACCCCGTTTTTTGAAGCGACGCGGAATGTATTCCAGCTTATGCTCGATTTGTCCGATATTAGCGACAGGCCTGCGGAAACCTTCGACCATGAGGATGCGCTCGATATTTCCATCGAAATCGTTGGGGATCTTGCCGGGGAGGTCATCTACCGGTTCCCCTGCGCCACATCCCTCACCATCGTAAATATCATGAGCGGCATGGAGATCGCGGAAATCGATGACTTCGTCATCTCCGCAATGTCGGAAATATCAAATATCATCAGCGGCAATGTCCTCACCTTGCTTGCAGAGGATGAATTAAAGTGCGACATTCGCGCTCCGAAGCTGTGTCAGCCGGATGAAGGCAAAACGTATTCGATGCGCACGGCCTGCTGCATTTCCACCTCCGCGGGCGAAATTTGCCTCGATATACGGCTGAACCCGGTAAAGTAGATACTGCAAACAAAGACGGCCATCCCTTTGACGAGGGATGGCCGTTCGTTGTTTTTCATACGCGTCAGACCGAACCATCAATACAGGATATAGTACAGCGCATCGGGAAAGAGAATATGAAGGAGCACAAAGAAGAGGATGGCAAGAACCATACGCTTGTGCCAGGCAAACAGCGTTTTTTTCTTCAGCCGGAAGAATAGGATCCCGAGCGTCGCCGTCGCCGCGGTGGCCAGCCATACCAGGCTGCCGGTATGCAGCCTAAACGCGCCAAGCGCCAGATACCCGTGCACGAGCGCCAGTATGAGGATGAGTACGCCCAGCGGCTTATGAATCTGCCTGAGCCGCCGGATCACTTGGGCATATCCGCCGCCCTTGATGTGGAGCACATGCGTATTGAGCACGCGCAGCCAAAAAGGCGCGGTCATGACCGTAAACAGCCCGATATTCAGCCATCCAAGAAAAACATACATCGCGGCGCCTGCCTTTCTCAGTCGGCCAGTTTGCCGACGACGGGAACGCTCTTTAACTTGGAAACCCCGTGCGGCGAGACATTCTTGATGGCGTCCGTCAGGTCGTTGCCGGCGGAAAAGCCGTTATGCTCGCCATCCTTCCATTGCGGAACGTTTGTCACATCGTATATTACGCCGTCCACGGCAATATAAGCCGGGTTGCCGTTTTTCCCATCGTATTGGGCCAGCTCCTCCGGCGTTAGAACCAAGCCCGCGCTATCGGTACTCGAAGGGGACGCAGTTGCGTCCGCGCTGCCGCCCGTGCCGCAGCCGCACAGGAAGCAGCCGACCGTCAAGAACATTAAAAAGATCAGTCCGTGCCTTTTCTTCATCCGTAGACTCCTTATATCATCAAACATCTTTGCGCGCATCTCAGGTTTAGGCAAACTTTGGTTTTATAGGAACATTATTATACAGATGCGGATAAGATGCAAGCGCATTTCGCATCCGCTTGCCGATTCAAACGCCGCTTCGGCAGGATTCCGGCGGTCGGCACAGCCTCGGATGCATAATTCCGAATCTCCCGTATCCACTGCTCCGCAGCCGCAGGGCGATGAAGCGGATTTCATTGTAGCGATACGCATGTAATGACATCGGATTATCTCAGTGCCGCATCAAAACAGATCGCCTTTTTTTACGGGTTTTAGCGATTATGCGGTATGCCTGACGATCACATATCGAGGTTCTTCCGATTGGGATTCCTCGGAAACCAGCCTTTTTCCACCCGTTGCTTCTGCTCTTTCAATTCCCGGATAGACCATAAAAGCACGCATCCGAGCACCCCGAAGAGAATTGTTAGAAACGTATCGGCAACAAAAAGCGAAGCCGTTAGGGCTGCAATTCCCAAAACAAGAAAGACGGGCCACACCCGATCGGAAAAATAGTATTCGCATTTCACTACGATCGGATGAAAAACGCCGATGATGATAAATACCGTGACCCCCATTGCGATCCCCAGAAAATTCATATCATACCCCCATTTTTTATAATGATGACGTGTACGCTCATATCTCGTATAATATAATTTTTCTTCTTTACTTCAATTACTTATACGGGCAGGCCCGTCCATGCTGTCTAGCGCAATGAAACATCGGGGTTTATCTTTTAGCACCTAATTCCTTAATTGTCGCCAGCCATGGTAAAGCAAGATATCATACAAGGTGCTGAAGGCTCAAGATTTTTATCTTTGCCTTGCATTCCTATTGCGCACTTCACATGCTTTCAGGAAACAAAACCATGCCGCCAAAATCCAATATGTCCTTTGGCGGTAAACGTGTATTATTATTCGCAGGTTTCCGCGCTCGTAAAACAGCTTTTTGCGGATAAAGGCTTTTTCAAAATGTCTTTGTTATTTCCAGTAATTATTGGCATGAATGTAATTTCACACATATCTGTGTTGCGTACCACACTAAGCAAGTGCCGGTTTTTAATATTGTATCAATTTGAATAAACCAAATCAAATTTAGTAAATTAATAAAATGAGTAATTCTTTCTTTACCAATACTATTTGGTATATTGCGCTTGCCGCAACCAGTGCCGCAGCGCTTACAACAATTTTTATTAAGACCCCGGAGCGCAAAAAAATGTTTGCGTTTTGGTTTGCCGTGCTGGGCTTTACATATGTTCTTGAAGTGTCTTTGCTGCTGCTTTTTAACGCGTATACGTATTATCCGATGATAACACCGGATGATCCGTTTTTTGATGCGGTGTTCGGCAATATTTTCTCCCAGGTCTCCGTCTCGTCCAGCGCTGTGCTGGTCTGTGTGATAGGCCTTTCCAACTGGTGGCTGGCCGGTTTTTCTGCGGCATATTTTCTGATCGATATGCTTTTTGTGCAGCTTGGCATCTATGAACACTTCTGGTATAGGTCTGTGTTTTCGCTGGGTGGCTTCTTCATCTACGGCCTGATCGTAAAATACTGGTATAATAAGGTATTCAGCGGCCCACGAAAATGGATTAACTACCCAACGTTATTTTTAAGCGCATTTGCCATCACCGGCAACCTTATGGGTACAGTCCTCAAACTGCTGGATCTCAGGGTGTTTCAGTCGGCCTTTTATCCTGACCCATCAAGAAACCATACCGCAACGGCTCTCATTTACGTCTCTCTTATGATCGTCATCATGATGGCGCTTCTAAAATGGGGGCCGCCATGGTGGCAGAGGCTATTCGTGTTTTTGCTGCTTCTGGTTTGCCAGTTTGGCCTGCTTCAGTCAGGTGTGATGGCAGTCATGCCGGGCTGGGAGATCATCATTATATTGTTCGATCTGGCCGCATTTTACGGCTGGACGGTCAATATGGACAGATGTCTGCAAAGCGGGATAAAATCACCTCTGCCGCCCCGTTGAACAGCCTGCGCAGCCGGCTCTTTTTTTGGAGTACACTAACATCAGATGCGCTGGAAGGTGATGTATTTCCGCACTTTCAAACCCTCGTATCATTTTCTACACATCGGATTTTACTCTCAAACTTGGAGATCCTTAATTTCAAGCCTTTTTCACACATTCACTCTTTTACCCTTAACATCAATACCACGCTCTCCACATGCGCGCTGTGCGCGAACATGTCCACCGGTTGCACGGTTTGGAGCGCATACCCGTATTCGCCGAGGAGTTTCGCGTCGCGCGCGAGCGAGGCGGGGTTGCAGGAAACGTAGACTACACGCGGCGCGCCCGACGCCGCGATCGCCCGAATCGCCTCCGTCTCCGCGCCCTTCCTCGGCGGATCGAGCACGATCACGTCCGGGCGAAGGCCCTCTTCGACGAGCCGCGGCAACTCCTCCTCCGCAGCCGCGCAGAGGAACCGCGCGTTTTGGATGTTGTTTAAAAGCGCATTGGCGTTCGCATCCGCGATCGCCTCGGGCACGGATTCGATGCCGATCACGCTCTCGGCTTTTTGCGCCAGAGCGAGCGAGATGGAACCGATGCCGCAATAGAGATCGACCACAAGTTCCCTCCCCGTCAGCGCGGCAAGCTCGATCGCCTTTTCATAAAGGCGCTCCGTCTGTTCCGGATTCACTTGGAGGAAGGACGCGGCGCTGACCTCCAAGCGGATGCCGAGCAGCTCGTCCGTCAGTTTTTCCCTCCCCCATACCAAGCGGAACGAATCCCCGAATATCACGTTGGTGCGCTTGGGATTGAGGTTGTGCACGATGGATTTTAGGTTTAAAACGCGCTGTGTGAGCTTTTGAACAAGTTCCGCTTCCTTTATGAGTCTGCCAGCGGTCACCACCGCAGCCATGACGTCCCCCGCGCGCGTCGTGCGCACCACGGCGTGCCGGAGGCTGCCCCTCCCGGTCTCCTCATCGTACGCCGCAATGCCCTGCTCGTTCGCCCAATCGGCGATCGCAAGCACGGCCTCCATGATCGCGGGCTGCTCGATATCGCAGCGCTCAAGCGGGATCAGGCGATGGCTGCGCGGCGCGAAAAAGCCCGCCTGTACGCATCCGTCCACCGATGCGAACGGGAAAGCGCCCTTGTTGCGGTACTCCCAAGGGTCCGCCATGCCGATGACCGGCAGCACGTCGATGCCTGTAAAGCCGCCGATGCGCTCGAGCGCGTCGCGGACGACGGCGCGCTTTGATTGAAGCTGCGCGGCGTAATCAAGGTGCTGAAGCGAACATCCGCCGCATTTCCCGAATGCTGTGCAGCGCGGCTCGACGCGTTCCTTCGCTGGCATAAGCACGTGAAGGAGCTTTCCCACCGCATAGCTCGACGTTGCCTTGATGATGAGCGCCAGCACGCGCTCGCCGGGGAGCGCACCCGCGACGAATACCGCATAGCCTTCGACGCGGCCGATGCCCTGGCCTTCGGATGCGAGGGCGGATATCTCAAGCTCGACCTGCTGATTTTTTGTTACGGGAGGATTCATGGCGCTCCTTGTGAAACGATCAAAATAGTAAGGCGGCGTCCGTCCGTTGCGCACGCCGCTCTCGTTCGGTTAAAACTAAAACTTCGCCAGCACGCCGTTGAGATCATACAGATCCTTATCGATGATATCCTTGGCCATAACGGCTTCCTCGATGCTCACATCGATAATGTGATTGTCCTTGATCCCCACCGCCCGGCAGCCCTTGCCTTCATAGAGCAGCTGCACCGCCCGCGCGCCCATGCGCGCCGCGTTGATGCGGTCGAACGCCGACGGGTTGCCGCCGCGCTGGATATAACCGAGCACCACCGCCCTGCTTTCCACCGTGGTGTGCTCATTGATATAGGCCGCAAGGTCCGCCGCTTTACCCGCGCCTTCGGCGATCAGCACGATGCTCGTGAGCTTGCCGCGCAGCTGATAATCCGCGAGCTGGCAGGCGACGTCGTCCCACGGCACCGGGCACTCGGGGACGAGTATGATATCGGCCGCGCCCGCCGTTCCGGCCCACAGCGCGATATCCCCGCACGCGCGGCCCATCACCTCGATGATGCCGACGCGGTCATGCGAGCGCATCGTGTCGCGCAGCTTATAGATTTCCGTCATCACGTTGTTGATGGCCGTGTCGAACCCGATCGTAAAATCCGTGTAGCCCATATCGTTGTCGATCGTGCCCGGGAGTCCGATCCCGCGCACGCCCGCATCGCAAAGGTCCTTCAGCCCGCGGAAGCTCCCGTCGCCGCCGATGACGATCAATCCCTCCATGCCGTAGGCCTTAAGGACGCGAAGGGCTTTTGCCTGCCCCTCCTCTGCCTTAAACTCCTCGGAACGAGCGGTGCGCAGTATCGTGCCGCCCTTATGCATCGTGTTTTCGACATCCTCCGGCTCGATCTCGCGCACGCGCCCCTCGATCAGCCCTTTAAAACCATGGTAGATCCCCATCACGGAATAGCCGTACCCGACCCCCGCCTTATACACCGCGCGGATCGCGGCATTCATGCCAGGGGTATCGCCCCCGCTGGTCAAAACGCCGATTCTTCTCATAAATATTTGCGTGTCTCCTATCTATATCCCAAGTTTCATGATGATCTCGCGCGCGAACTCGCTTTCGCTCTTGAGCACCATAATTTCAAAATACTCCTCCAGCCCGCGCTGGCCGTGCAGCGCGGCGGAGCGAGCCATCAGCCCTTCCTTTTCGAGCTGTTGCAGGATGTAATCCGCTTTTTGCCTGCCTTTTGCGATATATACAACCAGCCACATATCAGCCTCCTGACTATAACCAAACGATTTTAAGACGGTTCGCGTCCTACTTAGGCGCGGCCGCCGCCGTAAGCTTCACATTCCCGCTCCCGCAGCAGGACTTCATCGCGTCCATGCAGTCCGCCGAAGCGTTGATATAGAGCTCCTTAGGCGCCGCTTTCTTGCTGTTTTGCGCCGCGTCGCACAATATCACGGGGATATCGCCGGGGTAACGCCGGAGGATATCCTTAAGCTCCGTAAGGCGCGAGCGGTTGCGCTCGTCGAGCTTGATATAGACCTTCTGCTTCAGCGCGGTTTTTTCGAGCGGGACCACTTCGTCGACCAGAATCGAGGCGTCCTGATCCTCCCTTAAGCTCAGCTTGCCGGAGACGCAGACCGCGCTGTCGATCGAGACGATGTGAGAATACTTCTGCAGCACGCTCGGGAAAAGCAGAAGTTCGATGCTGCCGCTCATATCCTCCAGCGTCGCGTAAGCCATCAATCCGTTCCCGGATTTTACGGGTTTGGTCTTAACCGCCGTGACGATGCCGCCGAGCATCACGCGCTCCCCGTCCTTGGGCCCCTGCGCTGAGTGTTCCTGGCCCTCAATATCCGATATCCGGACGGCGAGCTTATCGAGCGTGTCCTGGTAACGCGAGAGCGGATGTCCGCTCAGATAGATGCCCGTCGCCTCCTTCTCCATGGAAAGCAGCGCTTCCTGCCGGTACTCTTCGATCAACGGCAGAGGGATCGACATGGATTCCGGCGCGGATTCGCCCGCGATATCAAAGAGCGACAGCTGCCCCTGATCGCGCTTTTTGCGATCGACTGCGGAAGCGTCCATCGCGCGCTCGTACACCGCCATGAGCGCGGAGCGCCTGACACCCATCGCGTCGAAGCAACCGGCCTTGATCAAGCCTTCGAGCATACGCTTATTGAGCACCTCGACGCGCCTCAAAAAGTCGAAGAAATCCACATACCGACCGTTGCGGTTGCGCTCGCCGACGATCGACT
The DNA here is from genome assembly GCA_038562375.1 of Bacillota bacterium. Taxonomy (GTDB): domain Bacteria; phylum Bacillota; class Clostridia; order Christensenellales; family CAG-138; genus JBCFAY01. The sequence goes on from JBCFAY010000021.1 coordinate 31,359, forward strand.
GCGCCGCGCTTTCGCCGACGTTGCGGATCCCCGCGAGGCCGAAGCGCATCGCATTGCCTTCGACGGTAAAGCGCGCGCCGCTGAAGTTGATATCCGGCGGAAGCACCTTGACGGAGTGCTTGCCGCAGCTATAAATATATTCGGCGACCTTGTCCGCGTTGCCGACGAAGCTGTTGATCAGCGCCGTCATGAACTCCACCGGGTAGTGGAGCTTCAGATACGCCGTCCGGTAGGCGAGCACGGCATATGCCGCCGCGTGCGACTTATTGAAGGCGTAGGAGGCGAAGTCCATCATTTCGTCGAAGATCTTGTTCGCCACGGAAGCGCTTACGCCGTTGCGAACCGCGCCCGCGACCACGATCTCGCCGTTTTCCACGATGCCGTTGACGAAGTACTCGCGTTCCTTCGCCATGACGTCCTGCTTCTTCTTGGACATCGCGCGGCGCACAAGGTCGCTCCTGCCGAGCGAATACCCTGCGAGGTCGCGGACGATCTGCATCACCTGCTCCTGGTAGACCATGCAGCCGTACGTCGTCGAGAGGATCGGCCGCAGGAGCTCGTGGCGGTACTCGATGGCGCGCGGGTTGTTTTTGCCCGCGATGTAGCGCGGGATCTGCTCCATCGGCCCGGGGCGGAACAAAGAGATGCCCGCGATGACGTCCTCGAAGCAATCCGGCTTGAGCTGCGTCAAAAACTGGCGCATCCCCGCGGATTCCAACTGGAAGACCCCGTCGGTATCGCCGCGGCTGATCATGCGGTACGCCTCGGGATCGTCGAACTCCATGCGCGAAAAATCGATCTCGGGCCCGCCGCCTTCCCGGATGAAGGTGAGCGCATCGCGGATCACCGTCAGCGTCCGGAGGCCCAAGAAATCCATTTTGAGAAGCCCAAGCTCCTCGAGCGTTCCCATTGGGAACTGGGTGGTGACCGACTCGTCGTTCTTCTGCAGAGGCACGAATTCCACGACCGGCGCGGCGGAGATCACCACGCCCGCGGCGTGCGTCGAGGCATGCCTTGGAAGCCCCTCGATCTTGAGCGCGAGGTCGAGAAGCTTTTTCACCGGCTCGTCCTGCGTATACAGCCCTTTGAGCTCCGGCGAATAGTCGATGGCCTCGCTCAGGGAGATGTTCAGGATATTGGGCACGAGCTTCGCGATGCGGTCGACGTCGCCGTAGGGCATGCGCAGCACCCTGCCCACGTCGCGTATGGCGGCCTTTGCGGCCATCGTGCCGAAGGTGATGATCTGCGCCACATGGTCGGCGCCGTATTTTTCCACGACGTAATCGATCACCTGCTGGCGCCGTTCGAAGCAGAAATCCACGTCGAAATCCGGCATGGAGATGCGATCCGGGTTCAAAAACCGCTCGAAGATCAGGTTGTATTTGATCGGGTCGACGTCCGTGATATCGAGGCAATACGCGGCGAGGCTTCCCGCGCCGCTTCCCCTTCCCGGGCCGACCTCGATCGAGTGGGTCTTCGCAAAATGGATGAAGTCCCATACGATCAAAAAATAATCGACAAAACCCATCCGCTCGATGACGCCGAGCTCATACTCCAAGCGTTTTCTGCATTCTTCGTCCGCGCCGGGCATCTTCTTTTCAAGCCCCTGCACGCACAGTTCCCTGAGGTATTCGGCATTTGGTTTGCCGTCCGGCGCGGTAAAGCCGGGCAGATGCCTTTCGCCGAACGCGAGCGTAAGATCGCACTTGTCCGCGATCTGCGCGCTCGCAGCGAGAGCTTCGGGAACGTCGGCGAGCGCATCGGTCATCTCGGCGGCGGATTTAAGGTAGTATTCCTCGCCCTCCATCCGCATGCGGTCCTCTTCGTCCATGAACCGGTTTGTCTGGATGCAAAGCAGCGCGTCCTGGGCTTTGGCATCCCCTCTTTCGACGTAGTGAACGTCGTTGGTCGCGACCGTAGCGATCCCAAGCTCCCGGGCGAGCGCGATGAGCTTTGGAAGCACCTGCTGCTGTTCCTTTAGCCCATGGTTCTGCAATTCGATATAAAAATCGTCCCCAAACGCGCCCTTGAGCCTTCTCGCGATCGCGTAGGCTTCGCCGTCCCTCCCGTCGAGGAGCATCGTCGGAATGTCGCCCGCAAGGCAGGCGGACAGGCAGATGAGCCCCTCCCTATACTCCTCAAGAAGGTCGTAATCGATGCGCGGGCGATAATAGAACCCCTCCAGAAACGCCTTGGAGGAAAGCGCCATCAGGTTCTTATAGCCCGTTTTGTTCTTCGCGAGCAATATGAGGTGCGCGTTCTCGCGCATCCCGGCCTTTTCGGCCCGCGAGCGCGGAGCGACGTACGTCTCGATGCCGAGGATCGGTTTGATGCCCTGCGCCTTGCATTCCTTATAGAAATCGACCACGCCGTACATCGCGCCGTGATCCGTGATCGCCAGCGCGTCCATGTCGAGCGCCTTGGCGCGCGCGACAAGATCCTTGATGCGCGCCGCGCCGTCAAGCAAACTATACTGCGTATGAACATGCAGATGCACAAAGCGGTCCACGATTGTTCCCCCAAAAAACCGCGGCCAAAGCAGGCCGCTCCCAAAATTTGCTTTTAAAGACTTCGAGCCGCGCTCACGGCTCGAAGTCACGATCGGCGAGATTCTGCATCGTCTCCAGCGCGGCCTGTTCATCCTCGCCGGTCACGATCAGGTGAATCGTATCTCCCCTGCCGACACCCAGCGACAAAACGCCCATTATGGATTTCGCATTGACCTTTTTATTCCCCTTCTCGATCAGCATCTGGGAAGAAAAAGCGCTTGCGGTCTGCACGAATACGGCGGCGTTGCGGGCGCGAAGCCCGTTTTCGCACTCGATGGCGATCACCTTATGTAGCATCAGAATTCCCCCTTTTCGATTTTAAGGTCATGAGCGATTTGCATCAATCGGTTGAGCCTGTGATTGACGCCGGACCGGCCGACGCCGCTGAGCTCGGATAGCTCCAGAAGCGACGCCTCCGGATAATTCAAGCGCAATTCAGCCATCTCCTGAAGCGGCTGGGGCAAGGACTCAAGGCCGCTCAGCCGCTTGATCGCGAGTATGCTTTCCTTTTGGCGCACCGCCGCGCGAACGGTTTTTTGAAGGTTCGCCGTCTCGCAATTGCTGGTACGGTTTACATAGTTGCGCACGTTTTTCACGACGCGCGCGCTCTCGAACTCGAGCGTGCTTCCCGACGCGCCGATAAGCGTAAGGAAGTCCGCGATCTGTTCGCCTTCTTTTAAGTATACCACAGAACTGCCCTTGCGCAGCACCGTTTTTGCATGAAACGAAAAGCGTTCCATCATTTGCTGGAGCGCACAGGCAAACCGTTCGGAGCGGCACACGAACTCCAGATGGTAATACCGCTTCGGGTCGCTCACGCTGCCCGCGCCGAGGAACGCCGCCCGCAAAAACGCCTTTTGCGACGCCTCGGTGTCGATCAGCGTCAGCGGGATCCGCTCCGAGAGGCTTACGCCCTCCTCGCCGGAATTGAGCACGCCCAGCTCCACGAGCATACTGTACACGGCCTCTCCGGTGAACTTGACGACGATGTTGCGCGCGTTGAGCCGATCCCGCTCCAAAAGTGCCACCGAGGCGTCGATCTGGTACAGCGTGGAGCCGGTCTGCGCGATGAGCTTGCCCACGGCGTGGTTCTCCGTCGTGAACTGGAGGCCCATTCTGCCGGCGCGCTCCAAAGTAAGCGAGCCGGCGGCGTTAACAAACGCCATCAGCATCGCGCGCTTTTCCTCTCTCGTGCGCACGCGCGCCTTTGCAAGCTCGTCCTTTGTGAGCGAAGAAAAGGACAATTCTAGCTCCTTTCGCCCTCGTTGAAGCGCTCGGAAATCTCCGCCGCCTCGCTCTTAAAATCGCGGTGCATCAACAGCACCGAGTATTTCCCCTTCATGCGCTGATACAGATCGTTCGTCATAGAGACCGAGCGATGCCTGCCGCCCGTGCATCCGATCGCCACCATCAGACGGTGCTTGCCCTGCTCGATGAACCTGGGGATCAGCGTGACGAGCATATTTTCCACCACGCCGAGGAATATCGGCACCGCCTCATCCGCGAATACGAAATCGCGGACGGGCTGGTCGAGGCCCGACAGACAGCGCAGCTCCGGCTCGTAAAACGGATTCGGGGAAAACCGCGCGTCGAGCACGACGTCCGCCTCGAACGGCACGCCGCGCTTGTATCCAAAGCTCATGAAGATCAGCGTGAACGGCTGCGCCTGCGGCTCCCCGAGCAGCTCCTCGAGCCTCCTTGAGAGCTCTAGCGGCCGATAGTCCGACGTATCGATGATAAACCGGGCGCGGTCGCGAAGCTCCTGCAGCATTTCCCGCTCGAGCTGTATCCCGCTCTTGATGCTCTCGTGCCCGCTCAAAGGATGCCTCCGGCGCGTTTCGTTATAGCGGCGTTCGAGCACATCGTCGCGGCAGTCCAAAAACAGGATGTCGTAATCGACATCCGCCTCGCGGATCGTCTTGATGCTCTGAAGCCCGTTCTTCTTGAGCGCGCTCTCGCGGCTGTCCATCACGATCGCGGCGCGCGCGATGGGCGGATCCGCCTTTTTGCAGAGCTTGATAAAGTCCCTCAGCATGCCGGTCGGGAGGTTGTCCACACAATAGTAGCCCATATCCTCGAGCTTTCGGAGCGCCTGGGATTTCCCCGCGCCCGAGAGCCCCGTAATGATCAGCAGGTACATATCGCTACTCCTTGCCGATGATCTTGATCTCCGGTTCTAAAAAAACGCCGCTGTTCTCAAATACGTGTTTTTGCACGCGCCGGATGAGTTCCAGGATATCCGAAGCCGTCGCGTTCCCGCGGTTGATGATAAACCCCGCGTGCAGCGTGCTCACCTGTGCGTCGCCCACGCTCTCGCCCTTGAGCCCCGCCTGCTCGATCAGGACGCCCGCGAAATACCCTTCGGGCCGCTTAAACGTACTGCCCGCGCTCGCGAACGTCAGCGGCTGCTTCTCGCGGCGCCTTCGCATATAGTCCGCCTGCCGCCCGACCGCGTCGCCGTCGTCCGGCGAAAGCCGGAAGGCCGCCTCCAAAACGATGCACGAGGGCGCGGCGTAGGCGCTCGTGCGGTAGCCCATGTCGCCCGCTTTTACTTCAAGCGTTTCCTCGCGGCCGTTTTGGATCACGCGCACGCTCTTTATAACGTCGCTCAATTGCCCGCCGTAAGCGCCCGCGTTCATCGCGACCGCGCCGCCCACCGTCCCCGGGATGCCCGCCGCCCATTCAAGGCCCATGTACCCGGACTTGAGCGCGAAATTCGCGAGCGCGCTCAGGGATTGTCCCGCGCCCGCGCGGAAGACGTCCCCCTGCCTCGCGATCCCGCCCATGCGCTCGTCAAAGCGGATCACGAGCGCGTCGATCCCGCCGTCCCGCACCAGAAGATTCGAGCCGTTGCCGACGATGTACCAGGGGACGCCGCAATCCTCGCACGCGAAAAGCGCAAGCGCGATCTGCTTCGGATCGTTTGGAAAGAGCATCAGCTTCGCGTTGCCGCCCGCGCGGAACGTCGTGTAGCGGCGCATCGGCACGTCGCGCTCTATCGCACAGTCCCGCAAAGCCTCGTAAAGCCGCTGAAAATCCGCCATCTGCCCCTCCCCGGCGCACCCTTTGTTTGCTTCAATATTACCTTATTTTTATATCCGGTTCAAGCTCTATTAGCCTCTCCTCGAACTCCTTCGCCCCAAACGCGTCTCCCGAAAGCGCCCGATTGGCCGCCTCGTAGAGCGTGTCGCGATACCTTTTATAGAGGAACGCGTTGGGCGCCACGGGCGCTTCGAGCATTTTGGCTATGGATTGGAGCACCTCCAGATCGTATTTGGGCGCTGCCGCGAGCGCCGTGGCCGGGAAGGCCCCGATATCCGCGAGCGTCGCCTGCGCTTCCTCGCTCAGCATCAGTTGAATAAACTCCAGCGCGTAGGGAACCTTTTGCGGTTCCGTGCTTTTGTTGATCCCAAGCAGCTGCACGAGCGTTGTGAATCCGTCCAAAATGCGGATCTCGTACGTGAATCCCTTGTTGTTCTCAAGGCTCCGCTGCAGGTCGCCCGCCGCCCGCGCGTCGGCGATCGCCAGCGCGGCGCGCTTGTTCAGAAAATCCTCGTAGGGCGCGACGGGCGCGTCCAGGCCCCAATACGCCGCCATGACCGCGTCCCCCGCAAGCCCTGAAATCTTCACGCGCTTCTTCCCGCGCTCAAACGTCATGCTCTGCTGCGCGCCTGAAAGCCACTCCGAGTCCACCGCGGCAGGCAGCACTTGATTGCGCTCCTGCAAGATCTGGGAATTGGCGAGCAGGCAATAGCCCGAAACCGCATAAGGTACGGCGTACAGTCCTTTGTCCCGCCCGACGTCGTTGAGGTTTCCGACGTACCGCGGGGTTTCCAGATCGAGTTCGAGCAGGCCTTCCGAATCCGTATAGCCCGCCGGAAAGGAATAGATGTCCGGGGACTCGCCGCGCGAAAGCCTCCCCGCCGCCTCTTCCGCCGTCATGGAAAGCACCTCGAAGTAAATTCCAACGTGTTTTTTTTCGATCTTGCGCGACCATTGCGCGAGGTAGTTCCCGAAGCTGCCCTTGTAAGGCTTAAATCCCACGATGTGCCACACCCGGACGATGCCCGAGTACGGCTCCGGCGACGGCTGCATCCATTCGGTATACTGATTTCGGGGCAATGCCTTTTGGAGGAATATCGGCGCCAGCAGCACAAATGCAAGCACCACCGCGAACATCACGGCGGCGAACGCGCCCTTCAAACCCCTCATATCCATCCCCCGCCAACGTTATTATTACTATTGTATGGGGATTAGCCGCGACAAAGCACCGGATGCGGATGAGTTCAAGGTTGGTACATATGGATCGATGAAAAAATAGAAAAGCGTATTGATCAATATGCTCAATGCAATTCGTTTTTCAAAAAGTAAAAAGATAAAGATAATGGGTAGATTAGAAGTGTTTTGATACAAGAAAGCGAGGGCAATTGCCTTCGCTTTCTTTCAGTCATGCTTGTCTTATGTCACCGCTCTTAACACCTCAAGGGTATTTCTACCCCTCCTGATCGTGCTTCTTGCTTTTTGACGTCTGAAAGAGCTTGCTTTCCTGGCCTTTAAATATACGCTCTATGTTCTCCCGGTGCCGTATCACGATGAGCACCAGCAGCAGCCCGACAAATATCAGGCGCACGACCTCCCCCCAGTGGAAGGCGATCGAGAGCGCGAAGAATATCGCCATCCCGACCAGCGAACCGAGCGAGACCATCTTTGTCGCGAATATGACCCCGAACGTGACGACGGTGATGATGGCCGCGTGCAGCGGGGATATGACCCAGAGTATCCCAAGCGTCGAGGCCACGCCTTTGCCGCCCCTGAACCCGAAGAACGCGGGATAGTCGTGCCCGAGCACGGTCCCGAGCCCGCATAGGTATCCGCCGATCTCCCCGCCGATCCAGCGGCCGATAAACACGGACAACACGCCCTTGATCAGGTCGCCGACGAACGTCACCGAGCCGGACTTCATGCCGAACACACGAAGCATATTGGTCGTACCGGCGTTTCCGCTCCCGTGATGGCGGATATCGTCCTTGTAGACCATCCGGCTGATAAGCACGGACGTTTGGAAGTTTCCCAGTAAATATCCGATTGCGATGCAGATTGCGTATTCCAACACTCGATTGCTCCTTTGTAAAAATACGATTTCGCGGCTGCGGGCGCTTCATCAAAGTCTACATTTTCCGCCGAATTATCCCGGCGCGTCGCCGTCCTTTTGTTTGCTTCGTACGATCAGCCTTATCGGCGTCATGTTCAAGTCAAAGGATTTACGGATATAGTTTTCAAGATACCTCTTGTAGGAAAAATGCATGATCTCGGAATCGTTGACAAACAGAACGAACGTCGGCGGGTTCGTGGCCGCCTGCGTGGCGTAATAGATCTTGAGCCTTTTGCCCTTGTCGGACGGCGGCTCGGTGATCGTGACCGCCTCGCCGACGATATCGTTGAGCGTGCCCGTCGAGATGCGCCTGCTGTTCTGCTCGAACGCCGCGTCCGCGAGCTCGATCACGCGGGGGACGCGCTGGCCTGACTTCGCGGAGATGAACAGCATCGGAACGTAGCTCATAAACGCGAGGTCGACGGCGAGCGTTTTTTTGAACCGGTCCATCGTGTGGGTGTCCTTCTCGATCAGATCCCATTTGTTGACGACAAGCACCGAGGCCTTGCCCTCCTCGTGCACGTAGCCCGCGATGCGTACGTCCTGCTCGCTCAGGCCGTCCTTCGCGTCGATCACGATCAAAACCACGTCCGCGCGGCGGATGGCGCCGAGCGAACGGATCACGCTGTATCGTTCGACCGATTCGTCCTCGATCGCGCGCTTGCGGCGGATGCCGGCGGTATCGATCAGGGTATAGGGTCTGCCCTGGTACTCGAACGGCGTGTCGATGGCGTCGCGCGTCGTGCCGGGAATATCGCTCACGATCGCGCGCTCCTGCCCCAGCAGCGCGTTGACGAGGCTCGATTTGCCGACGTTCGGCTTGCCGACGACCGCGATGGCCACCGAGCCTTCGCGCTCCGAATCCTGCTGCTCGGGGAAATGGCCGACGATTTCATCGAGCAGGTCGCCAAGCCCCAGCCCCTGTTCCGCCGAAATGGTGATCGGGTTGCCGATGCCCAGGGAGAAAAAGTCGTAGGCCGATTCCTCATATTTGGCGTGGTCGACCTTGTTCACGGCGAGCACCACGGGCTTTTTGCTGCGCCTTAAAAGGTGCGCGACCTCCTCGTCCGCGGGCGTCAACCCTTCCCTGCCGTCGACGAGGAAGAGGATCACGTCCGCCGTCTCGATCGCGAGTTCGGCCTGCTTGCGCATCTGAGCGCCGATCACGTCGTCGCGCACCGGCTCGATGCCGCCCGTATCGATCAGAGTAAAATCGTGGTTGAGCCACTGCGCGTCCGCATAGATACGGTCGCGCGTCACGCCCGGCGTATCCTCGACGATCGCGATCCGCCTGCCGACGACTTTGTTGAAAAACGTGGACTTTCCCACGTTCGGGCGGCCTACCACCGCAACCAGGGGCTTTGCCATTGAGACCTCCATACCGGGTGTAATCTATGTATGCCGTTTTCAGAACGGCTAAAACTCAATCCAATCGAAAACTCAGGTGCGCCCAACCTGCGGGCACTAGCTCCCTGCAGGAGCGGGAGGCTTTGCCTTGAGGCTCTTCCAGAGCTCCCGGACAAAACGCTCGCCGTCGTTCGCGCACAACGGAACGACCCGCATACAAAGCGTCTGCTCCAGCTCGTCCTTGGTCATACCGTCCAAAAACACGTTTGCGCCCTCGCGCAGCATCGTGTGCGGGATCAAAAGCGCATCGCTCGAACGAACCTTAGGGATCCGGTCGATCAAATCCCTCGCCGTGACGAGGCCGCTCACCGTCACCGTTTCTCCGAAATAGCCGTTCGAAATCGCGTGCACGGCGGCCTTCACGCCAAAAGGCTCGAGCTTTTGAAATATCCCCTCTAAATAGGGCGCTACGCTTACGCCGCAGGCGACGTCAACGCATACGGGCGCCGGCAGCGGGCGCATCCCCTCCAGCGCTTCGAGCGCCTCGGACTCGAACTTTCGCACCAGTCCCACGCCGTTTTCAAGCTGTGGATACTCCTCGTAGGCGTCCTCGGCGGGTAGTTCAAGTCCGGCCTTTAGGTAGAACTCGTCCGACGCGAACACAAAGCGCGTCCCGATCGTTTTGAAAAAGCCGCTTTGGTAGCCCTCGACCAGCTTCACGGCCTGTGCCGCCTCCTCTGGCGTATGCACCCGAAGCGCGGGGAGCCCTTCGCGGTGCCGCGTCAGCCCCACCGGAACGACGGCGAGCGACTGCGCGGATGGATAGAGGCCGCCGAGGGTCTCGATCGTCTGCTTCAGCGCGTCCCCATCGTTGACGCCGGGACAGAGCACGACCTGCGCGTGGAATTTGAGTCCTTCGCGGCGAAGCCCTTCGAGCCGTTCCAACAGCCGCCCGGCGGTGGGGTTTTTCATCATCGCGATGCGGACCTGTGGATCCACGGCGTGCACCGAAACGTAGAGAGGGCTGACCCGCCGCCTGAGGATCCGGGCGAACTCCTCGTCGTCCACGTTGGTCAGGGTCACATAGTTGCCCATGATCAGCGAAAGCCGCCAGTCGTCGTCCTTGACCTGCAGGGACTTGCGCACGCCCTTGGGCATCTGATCGATAAAACAGAAGACGCAGTGGTTTTTGCAGCTTCTCAAGGGGCTCATCAGGCCGCTCTCAAACGTCAGACCGAGCGGCTCATAAACGTCCTTTTCGATTTCGGCGTCATAGAGCTCCCCATCCGGCGTCTCAAGAGTCAGCGTCAGGCGCTCCTTGGCGGTCAGGTGTTCGTAATCGATCACGTCGCGGATCGGCTCCTCGTCGATCGAATGCAGAAACGTCCCCGGCAAAACGCCGATCTCGTCCGCGATCGATCCCTGATCCACCTTCACAATCCGATGCTTCATGCTGCCTCCTGACTAGTTTTTAATTATATCATCTAAATCAGGCGCGCACAAATAAAAAACCCGGCAAAACCGCCGGGAAAACACGGCGTTCATGCCGCCGCAAGCATATGGTTTGACTATGCCTTCGTCATGCCGTCCGACGTGCGGCGCGAACGCCTTATCCGAACGAGGACGAGCGTGAGCAGCACGAACGCGAGCCCGACGATCTGCGCGTCGAACATCAGGGACGAGCCGACCTCCGCGACCGTATAACCGCAATAGATAATGTCCGCCACGCTGCTCACGCAATCCGCTGCGAGCGGCGCGAACACGGCCGCGAGCACGGCGGCCTGCGGGCTGCCGATCAGCGGCAGCGCTATTGCGGCGGCCGCCGCGCCATAGAATAGCCCGGGCTCGACGCCGAGGGAGACAAGCTTGAGCACATAGATTGCAAACCCGCCGACCGCGCCGAGGATCAGGCCGAGCAGCACGCCCTTTTGGGGCGAGCGCAGGCAAAGCGCAAACGACGTAAAGAGCAGTACGACGGACGCAACGTTGACCCTTAGCTCCGTCATAGCCTGTATCGGATGCGCATTGGCCGCGATCAATATGCACAATGCCCAAAAGACCACCCATTTGTGCCGTTTGCTCGGTTGAAAGACGTTATCCAGAACGCCGAAAACGATCATAATGACCGCGCAAACCAAAAGTAAAACACCCAACTGCATCAAACCACTCCCATTGCATTACATGGGAACAGTTTGCCCGCGCCGGGCGTTCCGCTTTCAAAGGATCTATTGGTTTATCGCGCAATTTATAGCAATTTAATGTACGCCGCCATCGCGCCTGTCTGCCCGTGATCGCGCCGATGCGAAAAAAGCAGATCCGACAGCTCGAACGTGCAGGCGTTCATCAGCGTGATGTTTTCGGGTTTTAGACCCGCATCCAACAGCTGCACGGCGCAGGCCATCTCAAGGTCGAGCATAAATTTCCCGTCCGCTACGGCGTCGGCAATCGGCGCTCCGGGAAATTCTTCCAAAAATCGTTTGCCGAGCGCCCCGTCCACCTCGTAGCAGTTCCGGCAGATACAGGGTCCTACCGCCGCGATCACATCCTTCGGATCGCTGCCGAAAGACGAGCGCAGCATATCGACGGTGCGCCCGCCGATCCTCCCGAGCGTGCCGCGCCAACCCGCGTGCGCAAGCCCGATTGCGCGGCGAACGGGATCGAAAAAAAACAGCCCGGTGCAATCCGCGTGCGAGGTCACAAGCGTGACCCGCGGGTCGTCTGTAACGATCGCGTCGCACGCGGGCAGCGGCGCTTCGTCCAGGCCCCGGCCGCGATCGCGCACGTCGACGCGCAGAACCGTCACCCCATGCTCATAGCTGACAAGCGTCAGGCACTCATATTCCAAATCCGCCGCAGCGCACAACCGAAGATAGTTTTCCCGGATATTGTCGACCGGCTCCTCGCGGCTCCAGCCAAGGTTCAGGCCGTTAAACGGAGGCTCGCTCACGCCGCCTTCGCGCGATGTAAACCCATGCGCCACGCCCCGATGGTTCAGGAGGGATTGCGCCCGGAAAAAGCCCACGCCTTTTTTGTGTTCGAGCTTATATCCGCGCGCCGTGCGCCCCAATGCACTTTTAACCTCCAAAAGCGCGACCTCCTATTGTTTCTCGTTCAGCATATTTTTAAGTTCCGACATAAACGTGTTGATGTCCTTGAACTGCCGGTAAACGGACGCGAAGCGCACGTATGCGACCTCGTCCAGCGCCTTCAGGTTGCGCATGACGAGCTCCCCGATATACGAGCTTGTGACCTCCTGCGCGAGGGAATTGAAGATTTCGCGCTCGACGTCGTCGATCAGCCTGTCCTGCTCGGCGGCGGAAATCGGCCTCTTTTCGAGCGCCTTGCGCACGCCGGCGCGGATTTTGTCGCTGTCGAACTGCTCGCGCCTGCCGTCCTTCTTGACCACCATGATCGGAAGATTTTCGATCTTCTCATAGGTCGTGAACCGCTTGCCGCAGTTGGTGCATTCCCGCCTGCGGCGGATCGCGGTGTCATCCTCGGTGGGACGCGAATCGACGACGCGGCTGTCGACACTCTGGCAATACCTGCATTTCATTTTCGGTCTCCCTCAGCGTTATTTGCGATGACCGATATTATTATACCAGATCCGGGCAATTCCACCAACACATCATCGCCGGTTCAGGCAAAGGGAAACAGATCCGCTCGATTTGGAGTTCCTTCGCCTTAAGGCACGATTTCCACCAGTATAACGTCGTCGCCGATCTTGTTGATCTTGCCGCACGGGATCACAAGCTCCTCCTCGCTGCGCAAAAGGCCGAAAAACCGCGCGGGTCCGGGTACGATAATCGCCGTGATCCGCCCTTCGAACGCGTCCAGCTCCAGATCGCAGATGCAGCCGAGGCGCGCGCCATCGCAGATATTGATGACCTCCTTGCGCCTTAGCTCGCTAAACGTTGTGCAAGCCATTTCGCCACCCCCTCATAGTCATTCCTATGCGAAGGCGATGAAAAAAAGACAGGAGCGAATATCGCTCCTGTCACAATGAATCGTCCGGCGTTTGCTGCTCTGAATCGGATGCCCCTTCCGCTCCAAAGCTGCGGATTGTACATAAGTAATTCAGTGTTCAAGTTGTGGAGGAAGAACATTAATGAAGAAATACTGCTGATGCTACGCCGGACGCGATGCAATCAAGTTCTTCTTTCCTGTTATTATTGTATTATTAGATTTGACAGATTACAATATGCTTTCTAAAAAAAATTTCGAATTCACATTTATGTCACATTTTCGTAAATTCTGGAGTATAGTCCGGCTTGGCCGAATCAAGGGATTGGATCAATACGTTTTCAAATCCCTTGTCCATGCAATATTCCACCGCCCGCCGATATTCCCGCGCGGTCAGCCGCCGGTCCAGGGGCGCAAAATCGGCGCGGTGCATCGGCACATACTGCCCCATCAGGGACAGCGCGGTATCGAGCGGCAGCATATCGGCGATCGCGTCGAGCACCCTCCGCGTTTCGTCGACCGAACCGGGCAGCACCAGATGCCGGAGGATGACGCCTCTTGCCGCCATGCCCTCTGCATCCAGTTCAAGCTTGCCGCATTGGCGGGCCATCTCGAGGATCGCCGGCGCAGCGTATGCAAAATAATCCTGTGCACCCGAATAGCGCGACGAGAGATCACCGCTTACGTACTTTAGATCCGGCAGATAGACGTCGATCAGGCCTTCAAGCAGCCGCAGCGTCTCGACCAGCTCGTAGGCGTTCGTGTTGTAGACGATCGGGATTTTAAGGCCTTGTCCCCGCGCGAGCGGGATCGCCTTATGAAGGAGCAGAACATGTGGCGCGGGCGTGACGAGGTTGATGTTGTGCGCGCCTTGTTGCTCCAGAGAGAGCATCTGCCGCGCAAGGGCTTCTGCGTCGCACACAATGCCGACGGGAGCGGCGCTTATTTCATGGTTCTGGCAGAACACGCATTGAAGGTTGCAGCCGGAAAAGAAGATTGCCCCCGATCCTCTCGCGCCGCTGATGCACGGTTCCTCATAGCGGTGCAGCGCCGCAAGCGCGACCCTCGCTTTATCGTCCGCGCCGCAATCGCCCGGGTTTCTACTTCGATCGGCCCCGCAGCGGCGCGGGCAGAGCATACAGCGCATCAGCTTTTATCCTTATCCTTTTTTGGCTTGCGATGTTCGGGGATGACCTCATAGGGAGCGTCCTGGACCTTTTTGGGGCTCTTTTTATCCGGCGCCGCGCTCTCCTTTTGCTCTTCCGGGAGCGAAGCCTCCCATTGCTCGCGCGCCGGGCCGAGCGCGATCACGTTCTTGACAAACTTCTTGAGCGTGAACGTAAAGCAGGTGCCTTTCCCCTCCTCGCTCTGCACGCTGATGCTCTCGCCGAGCTTTTCGACGATATGCTGCGCGATCGAAAGGCCGAGGCCCGTGCCGCCTTCCTTGCGCGATTTGTCCACCTTGTAGAAGCGCTCGAACACATAGGGAAGATCCTTTTGCGGGATGCCGCAGCCGGTGTCGCAAACGCTCACCGCGAGCCGTTCCCCTTCGCGCACGATGATCCGGATCTTGCCGCCCTCCGGCGTATAGCGCATCGCGTTGTCGAGGAGTATCACCAGCACCTGTTCGATGCGGTCGGGGTCGGTGAGCGCGTCGGAAAGCGTCGAAACATCCGCCTCGAGCGATATGCCCTTGCGCGCCGCGGCGGTCTGATAGCCCCTGAGGACGTCCTCGACAAGCTCCTCGAGGTTCACCCTGAGAAGCTCCATGTATTCCGTGCCCGATTGCAGGCGGCTGAGCGTCATCATATCGGTGATCAGCCGCGAGAGGCGCATCACTTCATGCAGCATGATGTGGTAGTAGCGGTCCCTGGTCTCATCGTCCGCGATCATGCCGTCCGCCAGCGGCTCGAGCAGGCCCCGGACAGCCGTCAGCGGCGTGCGCAGCTCGTGCGAGACGTTCGCGATATATTCGCGGCGCATCGCCTCGAGCCGCTCCAGCTCCGTCATATCCTTAAACAGGCCGACGACCCCGGAGCACTCGCCCGCCTCGGTCATCACCGGCGAGATCGTGATCCAGAGCGTCCGATCGCCGGGCATGTGGTAGGTCATGGTCTTGGCCTTGCTGCCCCGATACACCTCGTCGAACGCTTCCCAGATCTTGGGGTCCTGAATCAGGTCCTCGCGCGAATGGACGGTGACCGCGCCGAACATCTTCATCAAAACGGGATTGTAATGGGTCAGCACGCCGAGGCCGTCCAGCGCCGCAACGCCGTCGGTGAGGCTGCTTAAGATCTGATTGAGCTGGCTCTTTTCCGAACGCAGCTGATAGATCGTCTGCGACAGGTTGTCGCACAACACGTTGAGGGCGCGCGCGAGCAATCCCACCTCGCCCGGCTCCGACCCGTCGGCCCGCACGTCGAAGTTGCCGTTCGCCATGCTGAGGGCAACCTCCGACATCTGATGCAGCGGATCGGTGACGCGGCGCATCCCGACCGTCGAGAGCAGCAGAAGCAGAGGAAGCACGAACGCAAAGGACATCAGAAGGACCGAGTTGAGCTGTCCTACCGCCGAAACGATCTCGCGGGAGGACTTAAGCATAAAGACACAGCCGCGGATCTCTCGATCCGGGCCGGAAATGGGCATGCCGACCACCAAAACCTCGGTCGAACCGGCGATCCTGACGTCCGTCTCCTGCAGCGTGATGCCTTTGAGCACGGCTTCTACCTTGTCGTCCAAGCGCTCCTCAAAAGCCTGCTCGTCCAGCCTCAGATCGACGTCGATCAGCCGCAGAACGCTTCCGTCCGCGCCGATGATGCAGGTAGTCGCGCCGGCCGCGTTCGCCAGCTTTTCGATCATGCGCTCAAACGCGGCTTCGGAGACCTCTCCGGCGTCGTTTTCGAGCACAAGCTGCCCGATCGCCTCCGCCTTGGGCAAAAGCTCGTGTAATTTGATCCTGTCGTAGGTGTCCCTGCTGAAAAAAACGTATCCCGCACTTACGAGCGCAAAAGCCAGTATTGTTGCGATGGACAACATTACCAGCATGCGTCGAAAGAAGATACTTCTCATCCATCCACCTCGAATTTATAGCCGACGCCGTAGATCGTGCGGATGCTCCAATTGAGCCCGGTATTGTCGAGCTTGGCGCGGATGCGCTTGATGTGCGTGTCGACCGTGCGGGTTTCGCCGATAAAATCGTATCCCCAAACCCGATTGAGCAATTGTTCGCGCGTGAACACCTGGCCCGGATTGGACGCGAGCATATAGAGGATCTCGATCTCCTTGGGCGTGCAGATGACGTTTTCTCCGCGCAAGGTGACGGTGTAGCTCTTCAGGTCGATCACGAGTTCCTGGAAGCTGACGACGCCGTCCTCCGCGCCCTGCTGCTCCTGCGTGCGCCTTAGCACCGCCTTGATGCGCGCCACGACCTCGCGCGGGCTGAACGGCTTGACGATATAATCGTCCGCGCCGAGCTCAAGGCCGATGATCCTGTCGATCTCCTCGCCCTTTGCGGTGAGCATGATGATCGGTATGCGGGACGTCTTGCGGATATCCTTGCATACCTCGATGCCGGATTTCCCGGGCATCATGATATCGAGCACGCATAGCGCGACGTCGGCGGTCAAAGCCCCCGCGACCGCATCGCCGTCATAAACGTCCACGTGCTCAAAGCCTTCGGCCTTCAGGTAAATGCCAAGCGACTCATGGACGACCGGATCGTCGTCCGCAATGAGAATTTTCGTTCCCGCCATAGTCGATCCCCCAGTTTCATGCAAAAATCCCGGCTGCGCAAACGCGGCCGTTTCCCATACTATACCATAGACTTGCAAAAAGCGCATTAGGGATCGATGAAAGGAAACAGCAGGGGCATTTATGCAGGATATTGTCGGCAAAAGATCACAAAAGAGCCCTGTATGAGGGATTTCCCATCCGTCCGTCAAAAAGACAAAAAGCGGCAGGTCAGCCGCTTTTTCGTTTTCTATAGTCCGCACGGCCGTCCGGAGGACGGCAGGCGTTTTTATCCGGCATTTCCCCGGACGGCGGGCAGAAGGCCAAATCTTCGGCGGTCAGGCATTGTCCGAAGCTTCGAACACGGTTGGCCGCTCTATCTTTGTCCTTAAGGCCCGGAGGGCAGCCGCGACCAGCTTTGCCCGGAACGCCTTTTCCATCTCCGGCGAAAGCGCCGGGTTGCCTACGGGGTGCATGACCCCGGCGCCCCGCACGATCCGGTTCACCCCCACCATGGTGGCCACCGTGGGCAGGGAGGTGATCAGCACCGCGGGGATGCCGGCCCGTTCGATCTCCTTGATGAGCGCTGCGCCGCAGCGCGTGCCGGATCCTCAGGTAGAGGTGCCGATGACGGCCGAGACCCTCTGTTCGAGCAGCTCCGCGGCAATCTCCCGGCCCATTCGGGAGCAGTTGTTGATCGCCGACGCCGTGCCGCTGGTGACGTAATAATAGGGGAACAGCTCCTTGAAGGCGCCTCTCTTCTCCATGGCACGGGCGACGTCCAGAGGCACCACCCGGTTCGGATCGGCGTTGACGTACACGGTATCGTATCCCCCATGCACCGATTCGTAGTCTCCTCTCGCCAGAGCATCCAAAGCGCCGATGGAGTACTTGAACCACTTGGTGGAGCGCCCCGATTCCACGCCGTCGGGGTTGTTCCTCGGCACAAGCCCCCCCTCGGTGACCAGGCAGACGACCGCGCGCTCCAGGTCCAAAAGCGGTTCCGGCGGCGGAACGATGTCGATCTTGGGCAGCTTCAGCTCCGTTTGGTAGGGCGCGCCGCTGATTTTGTCAAGCAGCATGTCGACAGCCCTTTCGGCTGCATTCTGATCCACAAAGGAGTTCTTGCGGATGCCCCGCGGGATATACCCCTCCTGTTCGGCGGGCCCCGGAGCTTCTCCCCGGGCCAGCTTAGCGGCCAGTCTCGCCATGTCCGGGAGCGCCTGCTTCATGCCCTTGGCCGAATCGGATGTGATCAGTATCAGCGTCTGCTCCTTGAACATCTCCGCCGCCGGGTTCTCGGGGTACATGCCCGTCAGCGTGGGAATACGGAGCTGGGACTGCACCTCGGCGGCCACGCGGCCGCAGGCAAGGCCGTAGCGCCCCGCGTTGAACGCGGGCCCGCAGACGACCAGGTCGCATTCGCACGATCGTACGGCGCCGAGGATCTCGGGAAGCGCCTGCTCGGTATTGTCCGCAAAATACGTGTCCCCGCAGATGATGGTGCGCACGATGCTGAATTCCTCTCCCAGCAGTTGCGCGAGGACCAGCCCGGGACCGACGGGCCCCTCGATGGTCCGGGGCGGACAGGAAGCCTGGCTTTCTGCGCCGATGCCCCCGAAAAACTGGTTCAGGTAATGAATGACTTTTATCATGTCGCGTCTCCTCTCTCTTCCTGCTCCACCAGCATGGTCGCCTTGGGATCCCACGAGATGATTACCCGCTCGCCCGCCGCGAACATGGGCGCGGCAGCGTCGTTCATCCTGTTCTGCACGATGGCGACGACGGCAGCGCCCGTACCGTCCAGGACGGCCTTATAGCGGATGTTGGGCCCCACAAACGATACATCTAAGACACTTCCCGAGAAGCGGTTTACCGTACCGGGCTCCCGGCGGTTTAGGGGCTGGAGCGTGACCTGTTCCGGCCTGATCCCGGCCACCACGCGGCTGCCGGGGCGGATTCCCCCGGGCAGGCAGGCGATATCCCCCAGTCCGCCGCAGCGGACTGCGCAGTTTTTTCCTCCGGCAGCCGCGTCCTCCACGACACCCTCAAAGAGGTTGACGTCCCCCACGAATTCCATGGTAAACTTGGTCTTGGGCTCGTTGTAAACCTGGAGGGGGGTGCCGAAATGCTCCACCTCGCCCCGGTTCATGACGGCGATGCAGTCGGAAATATCCAGGGCCTCCTCCTGGTCATGGGTGACCAATATGGTGGTGACGCCGAACAGGCGCTGGATTGCGTGGAGCTCCCGGCGAACCTCCACCCGCAGCTTGGCGTCCAGGTTGGAGAGGGGTTCATCCAGCAGCAGGATTTTGGGGTGCAGCACAAGCGCCCGGGCCAGGGCGACGCGCTGCTGCTGGCCGCCGGAAAGCTGACCGGGGTACCGATCCTCGTAGCCCGCAAGCTGGACCTTCTCCAGCATTTCCCGCACCTTGGCCGCAATGTCGTCCCGCCGGAGCTTGCGCACCCTAAGGCCGAAGGCCACGTTGTCGAACACCGTCATCTGGGTAAACAGGGCGTAATTCTGATATACCATGCCGATCTCCCTGCGGTTGGGCGCGATGTGTGTAATATCCTCGCCTCCCAGCAGGATCTGGCCGGAATCCAGCGTCAGAAACCCTGTGATAATGCGCAGCAGCGTGGTTTTGCCGCATCCGCTC
The DNA here is from genome assembly GCA_038562375.1 of Bacillota bacterium. Lineage (GTDB taxonomy): Bacteria > Bacillota > Clostridia > Christensenellales > CAG-138 > JBCFAY01. The sequence goes on from JBCFAY010000021.1 coordinate 50,759, forward strand.
GGGCCCAGCAGGCACGTGATTTTCCCCTGGGGCACGGTCAGGCAGATGTTTCTCAGCACGCGTGTCGCTCCGAAGCTCTTGCAGATATGCCTGATTTCCAGGTCCATCGCTTTTTCCATGGCCTGCTCCCCCATCAGTATAAGTATGACCGGATCCTGTTCGCGCCGGCTTGGTTCACCGCGCCGTAGACGGTGCTCAGCCGAAAATGCTGGGCGGCTCCGGCCTCCGCCATGTCGGTGATTTTCCGCCCGTCCCTCACATAATCCCCGCCCAGAACCTTCTCCACGGCGGGCAGATCCACCAGTTCATCCCGGTTGCCCACGCTGACGATGGCGTCGGCGGCGGGCACCGCGTCCAAAAGCGGGAAATCCCGGCCGTCCTCGCCGCACATCTCGAATGTGATCACGGTGGTTTTGATACCGTTTTCCTCGCACAGCCGGCACATCATGAACTGGTCGCTCATGGACATGCCGCCTCCCTCCTGGGTGAGCACGACGCCGTCCGCCCGCATGAAGCGCAGCAGGTTGACAACGTGACGCGCTCTGCGCTCCTTCTGCAAGGAGGTCTTGGCATGGCCTTCCGTGAGAACGACGGGGCACAGGGCGAGCTCCTTGCCGTCCCTCCGGCACAGCGCCTTGAGCACGGGATTGTTCAGGTGCACGTAGGTGGGCACCGTTATGTGGGAGTGGTTGCCGCTGACCAGTGCCCCGCCGAACAGCTCGGCGGGCTGGACCACGGTGGGCATGAAGTCGTCCATGGTCTCGCCGTAAAAGAACGTCTGGAGCAGAGGCCCTTGGGACTGGGTCTGGTAGATATAGGCGATGCGGGGAAGCGCGCCGCCCGTGTCCAGCCCGACCTCGGGGATGCGCTCCACCCGGTCGGGCGGCGCGTCTGAGATGGCCCGGGCGAGATACTCGGACACCCGGATGGCGCCGCGCCGCAGGGCGTCGTCGAATTCGGCGTTGGACACATTTTCCCGCGGCCGGCCCGTAAGCACTAGGTGAAACAGAGCGCTGAAGGGCGAGTATGCGCTGCCGCTGCCTCCCATGTCCATCACGGCCTCCCGGGTGACCCGCAGCCCTCCCTTGTCCTTGGGCATTTCGGCGGCGATCAGTACCGCCATATCCGTAAAGCGTTTGACGATACCCTGCCCCGCGCCCCAAGGGGCGCTGTCAAACCCCGGGTACGTCCCGCCGCCCTCTCGCGCCCTGGCTTCGAAAATATCCAGCACGTGCACGATGCGGGTGGATTCCCCGGGCCTGACGATGTCGGCGCGGACCTCCTCCAGCCTGTCGTCCTGGGCCAGGATCTCCTGCACCTCCCGTAGGGGAACACTCAGGCGGCCGCCTGAGAAACTCAGGGCGGGGCCTGCCGTCAGGGAAAGAACCTGATAAGAGCGGATTTCAATCAAAGCTGATACCTCCCGTCTGTCTGCCGTCGGAGCCGAACCCTGTCGCCGGGGGAGGGCGGCGGTCATCCCGCCGCCCTGCGCGCCGGTGCAGCGGTTACTCGCTGACGACTTCTTTGTTCCATGCCTCCAGCATGGTTTCGTTCTGCAGTTCCAAGGCGTCCCAATCGAGCTGAATCAGCTTGTCGCCCTTCTGGGGATGTATGATTTCCGCAAGATCCGCAGGGAGCACCACCGTGGAATTGGTGGGAGCGTAGTAGAGGATCTGGGCGTAGCCCTTCTGCAGTTCCTCCGACAAAAGGATCTCGATGGCCTTCTTCGCCAGGTCCAGATTCTTGGTACCCTTGGGGATGACGGCCACGTTCATGGTGATGGGGCTGCCCTCCTCGGGTATGACGATGCCGATGGGCGCGCCCGCGGCTTTAAAGCTTGCCGTGAGGCCGCTCAACATGGTAAAGACGTCGATCTCGTTGTTCTCGATCATCGGGGGAATCTGCCCGGACTCGTCGTAGAACGCCCGGATGGGCTTCAATGCCTTCACTTTGGCGATGCCCAGGGACAGGTCCGTCTCATCCCCGCCGGCAAGCCTGTTGATCATCGCCAGGAAGGCGACGCCGTTGGCCCCGGGAATAGCCCCCAGGGCGATGCGGTTCTTATACTGGTCGCCCCACAGGTCTTCCCAGGAGGTGGGCGGCTGAGATACCCGGTCGAGGGAATACCCCACGGCCACCACCTGAATGGAGACGCCGTAACCGCCGGGCAGTTTTGCCTCGGGGATCAGCTTGTCGTAGTTGGGGATGGTTTCGTCGGCGGGGAGTATTACGTCATCCTTGAGCAGCTTGGAAACGCTGTCGATGGGCACGATGGCCACGTCGATGCTGGGGTTGCCTTTTTCCGTGTACAGCTTGGTCAGCCTGTCGGTGGTGGAGCCGGTCAGGTACTCGAACGTGGCTCCGGTTTCCTGCTCAAACCGGGGCACAAGGTATTCGTCCAGAACCTTGGGATTGTTGCCGCCCCAAACGGCCAGCGTAAACGTCCGTCCTTCCCCGATGCGCGGCGATTCCTGGGCGCCCGGCGATTCCTGGGTGTCCGGCGGCGCCTGCGTAGGCTGGGCGGCGTCGCCGGACGTATCCCCCGAGCCCTGGGCACAGGCCATCAACGCGAAACTGAGCAAAAACAGGAATACCAGCAGCCATGCCAGCTTTTTTGTCCTTTTCATAAAGGTCTCCTCCTCATTTCGTCGTTTTTCAGATGCCATACGGGTGCAACTCGTGTTCCCTTGTATGTGGACCGTTGTACCTGGATTTCACCCCCTTCGGCGCCGGTCCTTCCCACGGGGCCCGGCGGTTATTTAAGTTTTTCAAGACCTATGACGCGGTTTACGATATACAGGATCAGCAGGCTAAAACAGATGAGAACCAGGCTGACCGCCGCGATCTTTGGCGACCATACGATGTCCAGATCCGTCATGATCTTGACGGGCAGCGTCAGCTGGCCTGTTCCGGAGGTGAGCATGGTGGCGGTAACTTCGTCGAAGGATACGATGAATGCCATGATGAACGCCGACACCAGCCCTGTCTTCAGCGCGGGCAGTATGATGGACCAGAGGATGCGCAGGCGGCCGGCGCCCAGCACAAACGCGGCCTCTTCCTGGGAAACGTCCAGATTGTTGATGGCCGCGCCCACGTTGTTCACGATGTAGGGCAGCGTGATGAGCACGTGCACCAGCACCAGCCGGTTGAAATTAAAGGGGAGGCCTGTAGCCTGGAACAGCAGCACCATCCCCACCGCGAGAACGATGGCGGGTATGGTCAGGGGCGAAAGCAGCGCCCAGTTGAAAAAACCGAAGAGAGGGTGCTTGCCGCCCAGCAGGCGCCGGAGGCCGAATACGGCCATGGTGCCGATAACGAGGCTGATGAGCACGGAGCACAGCCCCAGCTTAAGGGACATCAACGCCGCCTTGAGGTATGCCGGGTCGGACACCGCGGCGATGATCCATCGCAGCGTGAAACCCTCGTTGACGCCCATCAGCTCCGAGTTGGAAAATGCGGAGCGGATGAGCAGCAGCAGCGGCAGCACCAGAAACGCGATGCCGAAGATCACCATAATGCGCACAAGCTTTGTATCCACCAAGAGGGGTGATTTCCACTTGCGGGGCGCCGTCCCAGCCTCCCCGCGCCGTCCTTCCCTCGGGCTTGCCGCTGCCCGCCTTCGGGCCTTGGGTTCGGGGAACAGAGCGACGAGCGCGGCGATCCTGCTGCGCAGGTAGATGCCGGCCGTACCCCTCTGGAGCCGCCGCGTCAGCCCGACGAGACAGAGGATTCCCGCCAGAAGCAGGAAGGACAGCGCTGCAGCCAGCCCCCAGTTGAGCGAGTGCATCTGCTGATAGATGAGCGTGGACAGCACGAAGAACTTGCCCTGGCCCAGCGCCTTGGGCGTGACGAAGGCGGATATGGTCCTGAGAAACACCAGGGAAAAGCCTGCGAACAGGCCGACGAGCGTCTGGGGCGTCACCACGCGGAAGAACGTGTACAGGCGGCTCGCACCCAGGCTGTAGGCGGCCTCCTCCAGCCTCTCGTCCACGCCCTCGATGGCCGCCTTCAGGGGCAGTATCATGTAGGGAAAGAAGTTGTATACAAGCGCCGGGATGATGGCCCGCGTGGTGCCCAAAAACTCGATGGGCGCGTCGATGACCGACAGGGCCGTCAGGAACCGATTGATGATGCCCGCGCCCCCCAGGATCTGCATCCAGGCAACGGTCCGCACCATGAGGTTGGTCATCATGGGGGAGAGCACCAGAGCCAGTATCAGCACCTTATAGGGCGATTTGTTCCGCGCGAGGTAATAGGCTACCGGGTAGGAAAGCACGGTCAGGATTGCCGCCACCGTGAGGCCGATGCCGATGGTGCGCAGTATGATGCCCCTGTAAAAGGGATCCAGCAGCGCCTTGGCATAATTTGCAAACCCGAACTCCCCCTTGGGCGTGACGCTGTACACCGCCAGCATCACCAGCGACACCATCACGAGAAACCCCACCAGCAGCATGGCCGGACCCAGAAGCCCCAGGATCGAGGCATGCCGTCGCATCTTCCTGCTCAGAGTCTCTTCCATAAACAGCTTCCTCCCAAATCATCGTCATGTGGGTTCGGCAGGCGGGACGGGTCGGCCGCCGTAAACCGCGCTCACGAGGCGGTGTGACGGCGCCCAGGGAGATCGTCGCCCCGCACCGTTGTGCTTTCCTGCGGCGCTCGGAAACATGAAATCCGTATATCCGGTACGCCGAGCATTCGCGGGCACGGGTTTCCCCGCGGTTGCATGCGCGGTCATCAGATGAGAAGCGCGGGCCTTGCGGGTTCACACACGTATGCGCCGTGCGCCGAAGGTGGCGCGTGCCTGTTCCGAGGAACGCCAAGCGCAATAAGCCTTCGAACAATCATGCGCACGCCTGCCTGTTCCGCCCCGCGTCAAGGAACGTCAGCGGTTTCCGCCGCCCAGGAATTTTTCTAGATCCACCGCGGGATAGCGCACCCGCCGGTAGTCGTCCTTGATGGCCAGATCCAGCGTGGCGTCGACGGCGTATTTGCTCTGCATCCCTTCTGCGTCGGTGGTCGGATCGTTCTCCATGCCCTGGGCATAGGGGATAGTGATGATGTCCCTGCGCGCATCCACCCGGGTAGCCATGGCCCACAGGATGTCCGTCGGCTGATAGATATCGATGTCGGTGTCCACCACGACGGCCGCCTTGATGTTTACGTGGGCAGTGAGGGCGGCCAGGGCGATGTTCTTGGGTTCGCCCTGGTTCTTCTTGTCGATGGCCACGATTGCCATGAATCCGCTGGCGTAGGGGGCAAGGTGCACGGCACGCACGTTTGGGGAGACGTAGCGCGTCAGGTTCCTGAGCTTGATCTCCCGGGGCAGAACGTTGCCGATATAGATGTGCTCGAAGGTGCCGGGAATGAGCGTCCTGTAGATGGGATTGTTCCGGTAGCTGACGGCGCTGACCTCGAACACGGGATTCTGGTAGACCTCTCCGAAATGGCCCGTAAACTCGGCCAGCGGCCCCTCGGGCTCCCGCAGCCGGGGCAGGAGGTGCCCCTCCAATACGATCTCCGCGTCGGCGGGCACGAGGATATCCAGCGTGCTGCACTTGCACACGGGCAGCGGCTTGCCCCGGATGGCACCGGCCAGCATCGCCTCATCCTCCTCGATGCGAAAGCCCGCTGCAATTTCCACCGCGGGATCCACGCCGATGACAACGGCCACGGGCAGGGGCTGCCCCCGCTGCTCCGCCTTTTCGTAGAAGTCGGCAAGATGCCGCCAGGCGTTCATGTTGATGCCGGTCCTCCTGGGACCCTTGATCTGAAGACGGTTATAGGAATAGTTGTGCCTCCCTGTGTCGGGATCCCTGCCGATCATAAGCCCCGACGTGACATAGGGGCCCGCGTCGCCCCGATTGTGCCAGGGGATGGGCAGCAGTTCCCGCAGGCGGATATCGTCGCCCAGCACGACGTTCTCCTTAAAGGGCGCATCCTCTACCACCTGGGGCTCGATGAGATGCGCCAGGGCGTGCTCCAGACGCGCGCTGATGTCCTGGGGCTCCGTGCCCATGGCCAGGGCAATGCGCCGGATGTTGCCCAATAGCCCGCCTACCACAGGTATGCCGGAGGGATGGACAACATTTTGGAACAGCCCAATGGGCCGGTCCTGCTCCAGCATGGCCTCGGTGACGCTGGCCAGTTCGTAATCCAGCTCGACGGGCCGATCGATGTCGACCAGCTGGCGATGCTCCCTCAACGTCTGAAGATATTCCCTGAACATAGGCGCCTCCTCTAGTAATTCGATTTACATAATACGACGTTTTTCGGAAAAATTGAGTCCACGCGATTATGACGGATGAAACTTAGGAAAAGAAAATCGTGCGGTTGTGCGGTGCGGAAAGCCAGTGACATGCGCAGATACAAGCGAAGCAAAAATCTTATCGTCGGAGGGTTATAGAGATTGAATCCGGCGGACGCTATCGTCAGGAGGACTGCCGGGGAACGAAGCGGGTGGGCAGCAGGATGGTCGCGTGGCTGATGGCTTTGGTCTTGATCTTCTGCAGGAGGAGCTCTCCTCCCTGGTACCCCAGTTGGTAAGCATCCTGGTTGATGGAGGATAGCTCCGGAGTGGCCATTTTGCACAGGATCGTGTCGCCGTAACCGATCACCGCCACGTCGCCCGGCACGGCGATCCGCTGATCGCCAAGCGCCTTCATGCATGCTATTGCCATGAGGTCGTTGGCCACGAGTATAGCGTCCGGCCTTGCCTTGAGCAGTTTCTGTGCGGCGCGGTACGCCTGGTCGAAGTCGTATTTCCCCTCTTCCAGGCAACCCGGCGCCAGCTCCAGGTCGTGCTCCCGCAAGGCTTCCTGATAGCCCAGGAGCTTTTCCCGGGAATGGGGGTGGTTCCAGTTGCCCATAATGGCGGCAAATCTGCGGCGGCCGCCGGACACCAGGTAATGGATGGCTTCGCGCGCTCCCTGCGCATAATTGGAATTGACGGAGCTGATGCCGGCGCGGGCGCTCTGGTCTGAGAAACTGCGGTTGACGAACACGACGCCGATACCGGTGTTCAGCAGTTTTCTGATGTAGCCGTCATCCTGGTCCAAGTTGAGCTTGTTGGGGTAGCCGATGAAGATCACCCCATCCACGGACTGGCCCAGCAAGCTCTCCACGCATTTGCGCTCCAAATCCAGATCGTTTTTGTTGATCAGGACCATCATGCTGTAGCCTTCCTGGCGCAACCGCTCCTCGATACCTGTCGAAATGGCGGCGAAAAGGGGGTTTTCGATATTGGGAAGCACAATGCCGACGCTCCGGGTGGTCTGTGTCCGCAGGCTGCGTGCCACCTGGTTTGGAATGTACTGAAGCTCGTCGATGGCTGTTTCAATGCGCAGGCGGGTTTCGTCCCTTACCTCCAGGCTGCCGTTCAAAAAGCGTGAGACGGCGGCTTGGCTGACACCCGCATGTTTTGCGATATCGGAGAGCTTCGCCTTTTGGTTCATCGTACGGCCCCCATTCTGTTGTAAATCGATTTATTGACGTTATTATATCATATTTTATGATGAAGTCGATAGCCTATTTAAAGAATAACGAGTGTTTTATCCCAAGCATATATGTGCTTCTAATCTTCTTGAGTTTTGTAGGCTTTATGGGATGGTTTAAGAAAAAATGAAAAAGATAAACAATTGCAGCTACCTATCTTTCCTTCACGCTGCAGCATGGTCGCAATGCGTCGTACCCGTAGGGTACTTCCTGTTGCTCCCTGCCTTGCGCAGCTCCGCTTCGCTCCTCCCGCCACAGGCGGCGCTCGGCAATTTTTCACAAGGAAGTTCGGGCGTGGGAGACGTGCCCGAACCTCCCGCCTGCGGGCGGTCACAGCTTAGTGCACTGCGTGCACGGAGCCATACCAGCTTAAAAAATAAACAACTGTTGTATTTCAAAAGAAAAAAGACCATGTTACACATGATCTCTTTTCTTTTGGTATCCGGCAGCTACCTATCTTTCCTTCACGCTGCGGCAAGGTCGCAGCGCGTCGTGCCGGGGCACTTCCTTCTGCTCCCTGCCTTGCGCAGCTCCGCTTCGCTTACTCCGCCACAGGCGGCGCTCGGCTCCGCTGTGTCGCCAGCTCAGTGCGCGGAGCGCACGGAGTGGTGAGGCTTGGAAAGATCAGCAAACGTCTCATACCAAACACAAGAGGCCATGCTTGCATGGCCTCTTGTGTTTGGTAT
>JBCFAY010000022.1:0-57110 GCA_038562375.1 Bacillota bacterium
CTCAAGGTGGCCGATGAATTCGCGAAAAACTCTTATTCCCACCTGATTGAGTTCGACGGTTTGAAGGAGCTAAATTTTTATGACCGTCTGCAAGTGCGCATCCGCGGCCGCGTGCTCAACTCTTATGTGTCGGCGGTGCGGCGCACCAGTAAAAGCCGCATGACAACGTATAAATCCGGTGAACTGCGGCTGACCCTCATGGATAAGCTCAACAAGCAAAGGAGCGGATAATATGGCTTTAAACGGCGTAACTTTCGACCTGCGCACCGTCAAGGCGCAGGATGACGGCGTAGTGCGTAAGGCGCTGGCCGGGAAGGACGGCATCATATACGGTTGCGGACTTAGCTATTCCGGCCTCAACGTGACGATCGCCCCAGGCTGGTTTCTTACGGCGGGGCGTGTCGTGCAGATCGATGAGAATTTAACCCTGCCCATTTCTGCGAGCGGGAATACCTACGCCCGTTTGAGGTTTAAGGTCGATTTAAGTATCGCCGCAAGCGCATCGACCTTTACGCAGGGGATGTTCGCGTGGGATGTTTCGCCTTCCGGAAGCTTTGCCGCGCTGACGCAAGAGGATATTTACAACGGCGGCGATGTTTACGAGATCGAATTCTGCGTCGTGCAGATCGCAAGCAGCATTGTCGCGGGGATCACGCGGCAGCTTGAGCAGATCAGGAGCACCAACGCGCGCATGGTCTATGCAACGCTGGATGATGCCGGATGGTCGGGCACAGGGCCGTATACGCAGGCTGTCAGCGTGCCCGGGATCGTGCCGGGATGGGATATTGTACATTTCGACCTCGTTGACGAACCGTCGAGCGCAGAAGTTACGGCGGCTACGGCTGCGGGGCCGGTGCGGGGAAAGGTTACAAGCGCCGGGATATTGACCATTACGGCGTATGGCGACAAGCCGACGATAGATATACCCATCAAAATCATGATTGCGGGGTGAGAATATGCCTGTTTTTAGCGGTTTTCCAAGCGGCGGCAAGGGCTTGCCGCAAAGCTGGATCAATAGGGTTACAGCCCCGGCGCTTGAATCAATTGCGGAAAATGCGGCTGTTAAATATGCGCTCACGACGGATTTGAGCACAAGCGTTACGAAAATCGCAAACCCGGCAACATTGCCAACAAGCGACCAAGGCCATATTGCCTTATCTATTGATGGGCTTGTAATGGTGGCAGTAAATAATGGTAGTAGTGGCTCAACCAGTGATGCGGCCGTTGTCTTATATTATTATTCCCGCGCCACCATAGCGGATGCTTGGACATACAACGGGACAATCACAAAGGATTGGGCGCAAGGATCGGTAATGACCGCGCATCTTTCACCTACTGGCGAGTTCTTTCTTATATGCGGTTATTTTGGGGCATACCTATATAGGCGCGTGAATGGCGTTTTTGAATCTCTCGGAAAAAAATCGGTCGGTACCTCCTATTATCGTGGCTGCATATCTCCAAATGGAGAATTTCTAATGTTTATACAACATGATGCGCCATATACGGTTACTGTTTTAAAAATTAATGCCGCAAAAACCGATTACGAAGCGCATTCGACTTTTACGGGTAATGGAACAGCGCTTTGGATATCGTGCGACAATTTAAGGTTTTACACCTCGTCGAGCAACAGCATTGGTGTATATACAAGGACTGGCACAAGCTATTCGGCTGCGGACACGATCCCAGCGGCCGTTTCATCGGTAACATGCCTTGATATATCAGCGTCGGGCCGATTTGTTGCATTCGGCAAGAACTCAGCGCCGGGGCTTGTAGTGCGACGCGTGGATGCGCCGGGTGTTATCTTGACGCTTACAAATACCGACAGTTCCACTGGTTGGTGTCACGGGGCAAGGTTTACGCCGGACGAAAAGCATATAGTTGCGATATTTGAATCTTCTCCGTATTTGCGGATTTATTCCATTGGAAATACGGCAATCACAAAATTAGCGAATCCATCGATAATGCCACTTGTTCCTGGCTTTTATAGTCACATAGGCCCGGTTGCTTGTGGGTGTTTCGCGTTCAAGGTGCCAGCGTCCCCGTTCCTGTATTCCTACTCGTTCCCTATTTCCGATGGCATATCAAACTTGAAGGGGCTGGATAATATGGCACTTATCGGCAACCCGCACTTCAAGGGTATAGGGATCGCAAAAAATGGTTCGTCGGCGTTCGGTAATGTAACTGTTGAGCTTTTTGACCCGATTAAAAACGCGCTTGGAGGGATGGCATAATGGCTAAAATGTATTTGCAAATTGATAGCGATGGCGTGATATGGGATGCCATTGAATACGAGCATGAAGGGTATACCGAGGCAGATGTGAAATTGCCGTTGCCAACTGGATGCATTGGCGGCTGGTATCGTTTAGAAAACGGCGCGTTCGTGTTTGACCAAGAGCGATATGACCGGCTAAACCAAATCCAAGAGCGTGATGCTACGCTTATGCAATTGAGGGATGATTTGAAATCCGTGCGCGAAGGGCTTTACCCGATATGGAGCCAAATACCGGCCTCTGTAAAATCGGTACTGGAAAAATACTATGAAACAACACCATAACCGTCAATTAACTTAATACCTCAACGGCACGCCCAAACAGGCGTGTTTTTATTTTGAAAGGAGCTGAATTACATGAGCTTACGCCAAACAGGGGCGATTCTATCGCCTAGTGACGATCGAGATTATACTATTCGGCCAGCAGCGGCGATGCCTACGGCTTTTCCGGCGGAATACTTGCCGGAAGCGGCATATCGCGTTGGGATCGTCTCGCAAGGGGCCGGGAACTGCGTCAACTGCGGGATCAGTTACAGCGACGAGCAAGCCTCCGCCGAAAGGGGCTGGGCTCCAAAGGGCAAGGTGCTGCCTTTCTCACTTTCCTACCTCTACGGCGATAGGGAACCCGGAGACTGGCAGGGTCGGGGCATGGTCGTGCGAGAGGCATTGCGCACGCGCGCGAGCCGGGGCAATGTTCCGCGCGATCTATGGCCGAAGCAGTACGAAATGCCGGAGGCGCGCGAAGCTCTTGCGGCGCAGCTTCAAACATTGCGCAAGGCGGCGAGCAAATACCCGCTCAAGGCTTACGCGCGGTGCTCGTCGGTAGATGATATCAAACGGGCATTGATGGAAGGATATGGCGTCATCTTCGCGGCGTGGATTAGCGATTTTTCCACAAGCTCGTTGGGGTATATCCGCTTCAATGAGCAGACGTCAAACAGTCATTTAATGGCGGTGGTCGGATGGACGAACAAGATCACCGGTCGCGAAACGCCGCGCGTTCGCAACAGTTGGGGGACGTCGTGGGGTGCGTCCGGCTATGCCTATACGGAGTGGGAAGATATCCTCAAGGCGAATGAGGTTTGGGCGCTGCAATATGCTTTTGATGCGATCCCTGACCCAGAGGAGGGCGAGGGGCTGATCCTGCCGACGCTGCGCAAGGGCAGTGCGGATGCGATGACCAACGGCCAGGTAACGATCTTGCAGGCCATCCTGATTGGGCTCGGCTATGATCTTGGGCGCTGGGCAGCTGATGGCAAGTTTGGCGACATGACGGACAAGGCCGTGCGCGCATACCAAAAAGCCCGCAAGCTCACCGTCGACGGCATCGTTGGGCCCAAGACCTGGGCAGCACTGGCAGCCGAGGACAAAATGCCTGCGCCGATCAAGCCGGATAAGCTCGATCCGAGGATCCGCGATCTGGAAACGCATCTCAAATCGTGTATCGGAAAGCCCTACATCATTGGCGGGCAGGGACACGCGTACTCGCGCTCATATATCCAAGCGCGTGCGAAAGCCAAACCGGAGTATTTCACCGCGGGACGCTTGGAATGGGCGCTTGCACATGCCGATCCGTCGATCGAGTGCTACGACTGTTCCGGCCTGTTTATGGCATGGGCTCAGACGCACATGGGGATCTACAAAAAGGATATGTCGGCCGACTCGATCATGGGCGCGTGCGCGATGATCAAAAAGGCTGATGTGCGCCCCGGGGATATCCTCTTCCGCGTGGTCAACGGCGAGGCTGTCCACATGGCCATCGTCGGCTACGACGGCGTATACGAGGCTGTGGGCACGGCTTACGGCGTGATCTTCAGACCGGCCGAGGTACAGTTCGGTCGCGAAGCGGTGAACCTCATGACGGGCAAGGCCGAGACGCGGCCCGCCTGGACGCATTACGGCAGGCCCAAGATCTGGGCAGCGTGACGGGGAGGAGCAAGCGGATGGAGTGGATCGGGGCAGTGATCGGCGCTATCGCCGCGATTAGCGGTATGGCGTTGGGGTGGACAGCGAGGGCGAAGCAAAGCAAGCGCGAGGCCAAACAGGATGGCTGTGAGGATGGCGCGCTGAAAACGGATGTAGCGTATATCAAGCGCGGCGTCGATGATATCCGGCTGGATATGAAGGCACAAGGGCAGCGAATGGACGCATTAGCCGAGCGCGTGACCCGCGTGGAGGAAAGCACCAAGCAGGCGCACAAACGTATTGATCGGATCGATCAGAGAGAGGAGTAATTATTATGGATGGATTTTTTACCTGGGCAATGCTCGCGACCTACGCCGGTGCGACCATGGCAACGGGCCTGTTAACGCAATGGCTTAAATGCGTCTTTGCGAAGGTGCCCACGCAGATCGTCAGCTACGGCATCGCCCTGTTGGTGCTGCTGGCCGCGACGCTCTTCACTGGCGCGCTCACCTTCGAGAGCGGAACGCTGTGCGTCATCAACGCCGCGGTGGTGTCGCTGGCGAGCAACGGCGCGTATGATGCGGTGCAGAGGGTGCAGAAGAAGGGATAAACTGAACAAGAAAAGAGCCCGTTTCCATAATCGGAAAACGGGCTCTTTTTATTTCACGATCTTTAATTGTGGGCGTAGCTTTGGACGGATAATTACCTCATTAAAATAGCTATCATCAGCGCCGATGATCTGCTCATAATCGTTGGGTGACAGATAAGAGTCCTCCAATAATTGATATTTGGACAGTATCGAATTTCGCATGATCTCATTATCGGCGTTAAAAAGTGAACGAGGACGCTCGATTTCAAGGATGTCATCATAAGGTTCTTTGGCTCGCATATGCTGCCTGCTCATTTCCGTAAATAAAAATGTTTTTCGATAATCGTCAACGATCATCAGGTCGTAGCAACGCATAATCATCGCAGCAATGGATACGCGCCACCTACGCTTTAATTGAGCGAACGAGGACAGGCGAGTATCGACAATTTCGGCGGCAAAGCTATCCGCTGGCAATAAAAAAGAAGATGCAAAGCGCCACGCCTGGCTTTCTATGAGCTTATAGGTATCATCGTTTGCCAGCTCTTCACCCTCAATGGAAGAATGAAGCAAAATATGACCCAACTCATGCGCTAGATCCATCAATACCCTAGAACAAGTCGCGCGGTATGTGTTTATTAAAATAATCGGCCGACCACCGACTATTGTGGAGCACGCATCCAGCTCCTTTTTGCCCAGATCATAATGCACAACAATAATTCCGTTGTTTTCTAGCAGCAGAGTCAGATTGCTGATCGGCCCATGCCCTAAGCCCATAGCTGCACGAGTGTTTTCAGCAACAGTTTCGATATCGTCTAACTCCAAGTTCCTCCATTCGGTTTGGCTGTATGGCAATTGCACTTTCGGAAAATCGAGGTATTTGTTATAAAGCGTTACCCTGTTTACGATCCACTGAAGCCATCGGATCGTTTGCTTGCGCTGCTTTAGCAACGCGCTTTTCATGCTTCGATAGAACACGGGGCGATTGATGATCTCTGCATCAATGCGCTCGACTGTGAAAAATGCGGCAGGCAGAGATAGCGCCTCGCAAATATCATTTAAAGTTGCGGGACTTGGGTTGACGGTGCCATTCTCGTAATATGAAATCGTCTGTTTTGTTTTTCCGATCTTCTGTGCTAATTCGGGCATGGTCAGCCCGCGGATTTCACGTGCTTCCGTGAGCCGATGCCCCCAAATTGCAATTCCGTCTCTTGACATAACACCACCTCTAATTAATCAGCTTTTATATTTTTCAGCAAAGGCATATTGTGCTGCTCAATGATCTCTTCCTTAGCCTGTACAGCAACATTGCCGTGTATATGCTCGACAGGAAGCCGACGGTCCGCGATGCTTTCGTTTATCGTTTCGTGCCACGATTGTTTGCTGAGAAGCATGATGCGGATATCACGGAGCGAAAGATCTTTTTTATTCATCTGATGCGTAACAGCGAGATACGCTGGCGAGTCCCCTGTCTCTTCGTCAAAGAGGTAAAACCAATTCTGCTGACCATTTGCCAATGAATTACGGTAAACAGCACTGCGCGGATTTTCGCTGCCGCATGTACAATGGACGGTGATGGATGCGATGGTCGTAGAAATTTTTACGTAAGGACAATTTCCGGCTGCGTTCATTTTGGATTCAGCTACAATTCCAGGAAGATTCAACTCATTTACTGCGGCCAACACACCGGCCTGAATCGCGGGATACAGATAGAACGGAAAGTATGCTTTCCAAATAGGATGCTTGCGCCTTGTGGGCGTCAACATACTAAAGATTTCGGCATATGCCCTTTCTATCGAAAGGTTAATGGTCGGGAGCAACGACGGATAATCTTGCTCAAGCCGCTGTAACGGCGAAAAGGTGTCCATATGAGACCCTCCTTGTATTATAATTGACACTCTTACTTAAATCCATTATACAATTTTTTCTAGATATGGTCAAGTATAATTTTCGAGGTTTATGTAGATGCTTTAGTCTGCTGCCCAGAAGAACCCTGGCGGCTATAACGACCATGCCATGCCCCGCCGAAGCGGGGCTTATTTTTATCTTTCTTGCGACCTTGCTGCGGCTGACGGTGGCGGGTTCTTATTGATTCTTAATGAACCAGTCAACTTACAGTCAAGAACAAAAATCCTTATATATCAAATAGTTGCGGGTTTTTCGTTTTCGGAAAACACTTTGCAATCAACAATTTCTATGCCCAAAATGGGACATATCTTCTGTTTTTATCCCCTGTTGAGTCGTCCGTCAGTTTAATCATTCCGGTCTCACATGTTTCTTTTAGTAATCTGGAGATCATAGAGCTATTCTTAATATTGATTTTAAAACGTTCTCTTAAAGAAGCGTTTGTCATATAATCCCTATTTACTCGTTTCAAACAGGCATGAAGATAACAAGCGCGTTGGCGATCTTCTTTGCTCATATGCGCAAATTCTTTATGAGCAAATAATGTCACTTTAGTGTGATTATTGTAAACTTCTATTTCGGGTGCTGGTAGTTGATAATACTCTGTTTGAGCAACCACTCTATCATAGCCGCACCCCCGCTCCTCACACACACCAATACGCCGCATAAACGAAGCAAGTTTTTCATTTCTAGATATTGGGGGATAATCAACAAACCGTTCTTTTTCAATTAAGGGCACGCCTGGATTAGTAATTTCCATTCTATTATCAAAAATCTCTATCATCGGACTGGTTCCTTGCAAAAAGAAGTTTTGATGAATAATCGCGTTTGCAATTAATTCGCGAACGGCGAGTTCAGGGTACATGGGAACATCTTTTCTGAGAGCTTTACCCATTACTTCATTTGTTGGTAAAAGACTGTTGACAAAATCAATTAGACCTTCAAAACCGTTCGCATATCCTTTTCTACCAATTTGTTCTTTACTGGCAACGGAAATCCGGTCGTTCCCATTATATATTATTACGCGCACAGCCTTTCTCTCTAAAGATGGGAAATCAGAAATTTTTTTTGAGAAGAGAATAGCTCCGAGATTTGTTATATTATAGTTGCCAGTTTCTGAAACTGAAATCATACCGTCTGCCAGCAAGACATCTAATATGGCAGATTTATTGTTAGGCAGATCCATTGAAAGCATTTCAAAATATGTGGCATAATCTAATAGTCGCAGTACAAAATCACCTGTGACATTCTCCATTGCAATCAAAACCTCAAAAGGTTTCTTGGATAATTCTGCCCATAGCTCTCGCTCTGTGTCTGGGAAATCCTTCAGTTTCTTTTTATTGGTGCCGATTCGAATATAGTCTATCGATCTAAATTTTACGGGGCTTGAATAAGCGGCAGCAATTTCTAATAATACAAGCACTTTCTCTTGAATTACTGTTTTGTGAAAATAGAATTGCACCTGTGGATCTAATTGAGTGCTGATCCATAAATCGATTTCTTGATTTCCTACCTTAGCATTATGAGGATCGAAGTCCGTTCCAATAATGTTATAGGTTTTATTATCTATTCCCCAAATCATGAACGCGTACCCTTGTTTGAATAACGCCGCTGAATTGGAAAGCGCGCTAATGTATTCCCCAATTTCTTGGGGGTCACTATTATTTGCTTTAAATTCTACCCATGGCAACTCACAGTTTGCAATCCTGCAATTCTCAATAATCCCATTGATCATATTATCCTGAAATGGCATATTATCACCCCTTAATTAGATTATACCATGATTCAAGTCAATTATTCAGTCAACTATTTTTAAAACGTATCGATACTAGATATTGTATAGTTAATAAATATAATACTAGATATTGTAGTTAATGCCTCGAATTATTTTTGCTCTTTTAAATCAATTAACGAACAGTCAAATATCAGTCAACTATTTCTGCACGGTACGGCAATGATGGAATTAAACTTCGCTAGACTTAAGCGAAGAGCAATATGGCTGAACCAATCAACTATCAGCCGTATGGTGAAAAACAAACGCTGCCCTCCAATCCACTTAAGCGGGTATTAGTTGCCCCTATGGCTGAATGGGCGTATCGAGATTACTGCAATAGCCGGAGCGCGCGAAAGAGGATTGCGCTGTGACGAATACTTCTCATGAGATGAAAGGAGCCGCCGCTATGGAACAAACTGTAACCTTGTCCGACATTGAAGCGATGGATCGCGAGTTTCTTCGAGCTGTGGATGTTGCTCCTGTACTCGGTATCGACCCGCAGGACATCCGCGGTCAGGCTCAGAACGATGCTAGCAAACTCGGATTTCCTGTGATTGTGACGGGATCGAGGGTGAGGATACCAAAGGAAGGATTCCTATACTACTGCCGATACGGTAGACCGGTACAGTTGGAAGCCCCGAGTGATCCGTAAGAAGCGGCTGAGTCGTTTTTTGACCACACTAAAGACCACGCTTTTTTTACAGGGATAGCAATTTTAAATATTGCAATCACGATAAAACGACCTAAATTAGGGCATTTTCAATAATGGTTTTTGTCATAAAATATTGGTGGCATGGGTTCAAGTCCCATCGACCGCACCAAACACAGAGGACATCCGAAAGGGTGTCCTTTGTGTTTGGCAATTGTTCGGAAGGGACTTGAAGCCGCGTTAAGAAATCGTCCCGGTGGGGCGATTTCAGCGGACGGGATTTGGGCTCAGGCCGGTTTGCGCAGGGCGGAGCGCAAGCAAGCCGTGCCGATGGGCCCAAATCAAGTCCCATCGACCGCACCAAACACAGAGGACATCCGAAAGGGTGTCCTTTGTGTATAGATCCCGTCCGTGTCCATGTCCTCGCTGTACCTAAGATGAGTTTTTTCAGCGCCTCCGGCATGTCCTTATTTACAGCCCGGCGTGCTGGTTGGGATCTTGAACAATCCGACTGACAAGAGAATTGGTAGCATTATATCATTGCGCCCCGCCGCAGTGACAGTGGCTAGGAGATGCCCGATGTGTGAATACACATCGGGTTATTTTTATTCGCACTTTCTTGACCTACAACAGAGACATCGCCTAAATATCAGCAAACCAATGACAATGACCGCCAATATAACCGCGACAACAATGATCGAGGGAAGAGCGCTCAAAATCACGGTGGAGAAGACTGCTCCGAGGATCAAACCAAGGGTAAAGGCCAGCAGGACCGCAAAGAAGCAAATCACCCTAGTGGAACACCAGCAAAAGAGTCCTTTTGGGTCCCGGCTAGATTGTGGCAACGTGCAGGACGATTGCGGCTGTGCACAGCCGTTACTGGATGGTTGGTTATTCATGCATACACCTCCTTTCTCATTAGTTACTATAATGATATGTGTAACCATACAAAAGAGTGTAATCACAAACCGGACGAGGCAAAGCTCTTCACCGGCGGGCTCACGCTCGAGGCAGGGGCGCTGTACGTGATCAATGCGGCGGTGGTGTCGCTAGCGAGCAACGGCGCTTATGACGCGGTGCAGCGGGTACAGAAGAAGCGAATAGATAATAAGATGAACGATAAAACCCCGCCAAACGGCGGGGCCGCAAATGAATTTATAATATAACATCTTCATAAATTCGCTTCTAATTCATAAATTCGCTTTCGAATCCGTAGCTATTTTGGGGTCTTTATATGCTGCACCAAATTCCCTAAAATTTGCTTTAGCATTTCGGGCATTGAGGATGATAGCTGCCATACATTCAGTCAAGATTAATTTCATAAAAAGCATAAAAAACATTTCGCATAGGAATAGCGATCTGTTCAATGATTCGGATCTTAGAGCAGTTTTCAAAACCATCAGGTAGTTTTTCAGCGCTGATAATTCTGAAGTTTTCCCTATCGGAGCTCGTAATCTCGCCATCAGCGCTTGTACTATAGACAAAGCTCTTCCATTCAGAGTTTTGATAGAGCATCAGCGTTATATTGGGACTTATGAATACCTCGCCACCCGATTCGTTCATGATTCTATAAGCGATTTCGGGCGAACTTTTAGAAAAAACATCAGCTTCAAATGCCAAGTAGACATTTGCTGGAGCCGGATATCCATCGGACATCGGAAACTCCCCTGTCAGGGCGAATTCGTCCGAGTATATATTATCGCTTTTGCCCTCATTTCTTAATGAATAATTAAATGCTATCCTATAAGTTCCTGCTGCTAAAGTTCCGTTATATGATAAGAAGGGTATGGTGCATTGCGTCTCACCTGGATTCAAAGTAGAAAGGGTCCCACACCAAGAGACAGGGTCTGGTATGGTCGATGGAACCTTCTCCCAATTACCTCCGTTCTTTTTTTCCAGATCCCCGTAGCTCATGCAATCGATTTCACCGACAGCATTGTTAACTATAACATATGAAATCTCTTGATCTGTAAATTTATAGCTGTCTTTTTTGAGTTCAATACCAATTGTGTTTTTACTTTCAACAGATGATGTACACGCCGCACAGGATGCCATTACCCCAAAGCATATCAATAGTAATAATTTACGTATCATAGTTCTTCCTTTCATCCTAACTGTGTGTGTTTTCACCTGATACGCTCATTTTATTGCTATACTATAATCTGTTTTCCTTTCTCAGTCCGACTAGGTCAGAGAAGCATCGGATAGGGCTATCTTATCGATGACGAAGGAAGCAATAGACTTATTGAGTCCGAGGTTTGCTTCAAAGTCGGTGTCATCTATCCGAAACCCAACGATGATGTAGTAATCCTGGAACAGGACGTGGACGTCGCTGTTGACGGTCACATAAAAGGCTTTGAAGCCCCGAACGGTAAAATCGGCGATCCTGTCGGAATAGGTTGTCCTGAAATCCTCAAACGCCCATTCGGCGTCATGCCCTTTCTCGAGCTCGGACGGTGCAATCATGCTGTTCTGCGTCAGATACAAAGAGGTGAAAAAGGTGGTCGTAACATCGATACCTTCATGAGGTATATCGTACGTATAGGTGCCAGACGTCTCACCGGTCTCCGACACCTCCACAGGGTCGAAAGAGGCCTCAACCGGCTGGCCGACAAACTTCTCGAGTTCTGCGGCCGAGAGCAGTTCTTCAGCGCTGAAAGCCCGAGGCGCAGGCGTGTTTTTTGGTGGTAAAGTTTCCTTTCCGTTCGGGATGGTTTGCGGCAAAGGCGAGGCCGACGGGGTGGGCGTGACCTCGAGATCCGAAGCGCCGGGCAATCCGCCACCGCAAGCCGACAGCAATGCGACGAGGACCACGACCAAAACGAATAAGGAATGCTTTCTCATTGCTGTTTCCTCCAGTATAAAGTAGGTATTAGAATGGTATCATGTTGATGCGGATTCTTCAATCATATTGTCGGCAGTGCTGCGGTATCGGAATGGTAAACAAACACAAAGAACACCCGAAAGGGTGTCCTTTGTGTTTGTTAATTGGTCGGAAGGGACTTGAAGCCGCGCTAGAAATCGCCCCGGCGGGCGATTTCAGCGGCCGGGAGTTGGCTCAGGCGGCTTGCGCAGGGTGGAACGCAAGCAAGCCGTGCCGACGGCCGAAATCAAGTCCCATCGACCGCGCCAAAGACACCATGTTTAACCCTTCGGTATATACGCCAGACCCACACAACCGGGCCCGCTGTGAGTTCCGATAACGCACCCGATCTCGCAGATAATAGGGTTCTTAACTTCTATGGATGGGGTAATATATGCAATGAATTCCTCCATTACCTCAAGGGCATTCGAATGCCCCAAAGCAAATGGGTATCGCATATCGGGTTCGTCTTTTTTTAGCTTCTCCAATATCCAGGAGAACGCCGCCTTTTGGCCTCTTTCTTTGGCCACGGATTTAACCTCGCCGTCTACAATGGAGACCAGCGGTTTGATTTGGAGTACCCCTCCAAGAATAGCGGCGGAAGAAGACAGGCGGCCGCCCATTTTAAGATACTTCAATGTGTTGACAACCGCATAAAACTTAACTCGGCTGCTCAGCGATACCAAAGTATTGTATATTTCCTCAGCGCTGACGCCGTTATCCCTGAGCTTAATCGCCTCATACACCAAAAGCGCCAGACCGAAAGTCGCGCTTTTTGAGTCAACAATAAAGATTCGGTCCGACCCTACCGTTTCCTTTGCGATGATTGCGGATTGATATGTACCGCTAAGCTTGCTGGATATAAAGATACCGATCACGGTGTCCCCTGCATCGGTATAGCTCTTAAAAAGCGATTCAAAGCCGTCCGGATTGACTTGTGACGTTGTCGGCAGGCTTGTGCTCTTACTGAGCATTTCATAGAATTGTTCTTTCTTTAAGTCGATACCGTCGGTATACCTCTTATCTCCGAAGATAACGCTAAGAGGTACGATATCGATACCAAGAAACTGTTGCTGCTCAACCGGGATATCACTGGTGCTGTCCGTAATGATCCTAATAGCCATTCGCAAGCCTCCAAAAAGTTATTTGTTGCTGTTAAAAAACATCTCCAAGCTTTTTAAGCCTTTAATTAAAACCTCAATCCCTTCAATATCGAGGGTATTCATCACGTTCGTTACCATTTCATGATGAAAGCTCTGGTGCGCCCGGTTTGCACTCATGCCTTTTTCCGTCGCAAACAATCTGATGATTCTCTTATCCTGAACGTCTTGTTTTCTTTTTATATAGCCCTTTTTTTCCAGCAGAGATACCGTGGTGGTCAGCGTTCCCGCCGAAATTCTCAATGCATGCGCGATATCGGTTGCACGATTGCCTGTTTCCCTTTCGTTGGCGGTGCAAATAGCTTCAATGACATGCATTTCCCGAACCGACAGATTTTTAAATTCACCTTTTTTTAAGGAAGCTTCTTCGACGCGCAGGATTTCGTTAAACACTTCTACAAGGAAATGGTTTAACTCCGCATAATAATCGTTGATAATCCTCACCCCTAAAAGCAGGATAGTTTGAAATTCAAACTAAAAAAAGCATACTAACAGTACAGCTATATGTCAATAATAATTTGAATATCAAAATATTTTTACAGCGTGCAGGAACCTATGTTCCCCGTGCGGTATGCCGGGGCTTGATAGCGATAGGGTGAACAACGGATTGAAAACAAGACGGTGTACAAAGAAGTGTATTTTGTGTGCTTCCAAGTGTAATCCTCTAACCCTAAGTTGGAAAATCTGGGTTCCTTTGAAATACCCACCGTAAGCTTTGCAATAAGAAAATCAGCCTCGTATGAAATGACCATCCGCATCCAAGTGCTTCTGTGCAAATGCGATAAAATTCCGCTCTTCCGCAGCAAAATGCCTGTTCTTTGCGTAGGCAAGATAAAGATTGCGGTAAAAATCCTCAGCGTCCAATTGAAAGCGCAGCACTTTACCGGCCGCAATAGCATCCTCCGCAACGCGTTCGGAAATAATCGTTGTTCCCAGGCCGCTGATCACCGCTTTTTTAATGGATTCCATATCGTTCATATGGGCGATTATCGATAGGTTTTCCGGCCCGACGCCGATGTGCGCAAGGTATTTATCCGTTTCCTTGCGCGTGCCCGAGCCCGCTTCCCGCAGGATCATCGGGTAGGACAGCAGTTCCCTGCCGAAAACGCCTTCCTTTTGCTTCGTCAAGAATTCGCCGGTATTGGGCGTGATCAGCACAATCCGATCCCTGCAGAGGGTGTGATAGTGGAACGAGCGGGTCCTGTACTTGGTGCCTACAAACGCAAGCGCGGCCTCGCCCGTTTTGAGCTTTTCCAGCGCATACGCGCTGTCGCCCTCCAAAACGGAGAACTTGGCGCCGGGATATTTTGCAACATAGGCGGAAATAAGCTGCGGCACGAGATACCTCGAAGGAACCGTGGACGCGGCAATACAGATGAATTGCCGGTTGCTTTCATCGAGGCTGAATTCATCCTGCATATTCCGGCACAGGTTCAAGATCTCCTTCGCTGATTTGTAGACGCGCCAGCCCGCCGGGGTCGGCTCGGCGCTGCGTTTATCCTTGCGTTCCAACAGCGGCGCCTTGAGCAACGTTTCGAGCTGCGCAATATGGGAGCTTACGGTGGACTGGCTCAAATACAGCGCGTCCGCCGCCTTGGAAAAGCTGCGGTTCTCCACCGTGCTCACGAACACCTCAAGCTGACGAAGGCTGATATCCATCGCAAACACCTCTTTTTTCTATAAATTATGATATCACATATTATTGAGAAAATCGATAATCACAAGACCATCATTCTATTTTTATAAAAATAACATTTCTGCCCGGTGTTATAATGGGAACACAGTTTCCGCCATGTTTCCGGCGCCGATCCTGTCACATCAATTTATAAAGAGGAGAACAGTATGGCAGATTACAGACAAATGTGGGAAAGCCTCGGCATGGACCTTGAGGCGCACGACGTATTGTGCAACGTTTTGCCCACGGCGTTCGGCGACACTTATCTTTCCCAGCAGGACCGCCCGGAGGGCATGGCATTTTATGATTTTGTGGTATCCGAGATCCACGGCGTGCGCCCCGCCGAACTGATCGAGCACCAGAAAAAAGGCGGCAAGGTATTCGGTACGTTCTGCATATTCGTGCCGGATGAAATCGTGTTCGCGGCGGGCGGCATCGCCACCGGTCTTTGCGGCGGCTCGCAGTTCTGGGTGGCGGACGGCGAAAAGGTGCTGCCCAAGAGCATTTGTCCGCTCATCAAAGCTTCCGTGGGCGCGCGCATCGGCAAGACCTGCCCGTTCTTCCGCATTGCGGATATGTACGTGGGCGAAACCACCTGCGACGGCAAGAAGAAAGCCTGGGAGATCCTCGAGGAGGAAGTCCCCGTCCACGTGATGGATATGCCGCAGATGAAGCGCGAAAAGGATATCGACAAATGGGCGGATGAGCTGAAGACCTTCATGGGCGTTGTGGAAGAGTTCACCGGCAATAAGGTCACGCCCGAAAAGCTCGCGGAAGCCATTGAGATGATCAACAACAAGCGCAAGGCGCTTGCCCGCGTGTATGAGTGCCGCAAGGCCGACCCCACGCCCATCAGCGGCAAGGACGCGCTGCTGATGACGCAGATCGCGTTCTACGACGACCCCGTCCGCTGCGCCCAGATGGCCAACAAACTGGCCGACGAACTGGAAGAACGCGTCCGGGAGGGCAAGGGCGTGTTCGATAAGGGCGCAAAGCGCATCCTCATCAGCGGGACGCCCATGGCGATCCCCAACTGGAAGCTGCACCATATCGTGGAGACTTCCGGCGCGGCCGTGGTGTGCGAGGAAGCGTGCACCGGCACGCGCTACTTTGAAAACCTGGTGGACGAGGGCCAGACCACCCTTGACGGACAGCTTCGCGCACTGGCCGAACGCTATATGAAGATCAACTGCGCCTGCTTTACGCCCAATACCGCCCGTATCGACGACATTATACGGCTTGCGAAGGAATATAAGGTCGACGGCGTAATCGACGTAAACCTCAAGTTCTGCACCCTGTATGATACGGAAGGCCGCGATGTGGAGCGCGCGCTCAAGGCGGCGGGCATCCCGGTGCTGGGCCTGGAAACGGATTATACGGATACGGACGCGGAGCAGCTGCGTACGCGCGTAGGCGCATTCCTGGAGATGCTCTCCTAAGAGGATGGAACAGATCCTGGACTATTATGTGCTCTTCCACACCCATACGGAGGGCCTGAAGCTGTATCAATATATACGCGAACGGGGGATAACCGTAAGGATATCCCCCGCGCCGCGCGTTGCGTCGGTCTGCTGCGGCATGTCGTTGCTGGCGGAGGCGGAGGCGATCGAAGCCGTGCGGCGATGCATTTCGGAATCCGGCGTGCAGATCGACCGCGTTGTTGCCCTTCCCCGCCAGATCGATCCCACGCGGGATAAATACTGCTGAGGGACGTATGGAAATATCGGATAGGATCGGCATAGCGGACAAGGGGAACGGCATGAATTTTATCGGCATCGATATCGGCTCCACGGCGGCAAAGGTTGTGGCGCTGGGCGGGCGGGAGACGCGCTTTGCGCTGCCCACCGGCTGGAGCGGCCCGGAAACCGCGCGCGCCATACGGGAAAAGCTGGAGGCGGAGGGAATACGCCTGGCGGATTCCTATGTGATTTCCACCGGTTACGGCAGGCGCGCCGTGAATTTTGCAAACAAGCAGGTCACGGAAATCACCTGCCACGCCGCAGGGTGCGCGGATGCGTATCCGAACGCCGTCATAATAGACGTGGGCGGACAGGATACCAAGGCCATCCTCCTGCGCGGCGGCGTAGTGGACGATTTTTTAATGAACGATAAATGCTCTGCCGGGACGGGGAAATTCATCGAAGTGATGGCAAACCGGCTGGACGTAGAGATCGACGCGCTGTTCGATCTCGCCATGCGGGGCGAGGTGCTCCCCATCAGCTCCTTATGCACGGTATTCGCCGAATCCGAGGTGATCGGGTATATCGGCGCGGGGCGGCGGCGCGAGGATATCGCGGCGGGCGTTGTGGACAGCGTCGCTGCAAAGGTGGCGCAGCTTGCGCAAAAACTGCTTTCGGAGAAGGATGTTTTGCTTACGGGCGGACTCAGCCACCTGCCGTATTTTGCGGATGCGCTGGGCCGCAAGCTAAAGCACCCCGTGCTGTGCGTGCCCGACGGCCGATACGCGGGGGCATACGGCGCGGCGCTGCTGGCCCGACGTGAGGCAAAAGCGTAAAAAATGCGGCCGCGTTGTGCGGCCGCATCCTTTCTCAAAACATCGGGCTTAGGCAGGGGCAATGGCATACCCTATCCGGGCCTATTTTTCGGTAACGCTTCTTACGATTTCAACCCATCTCTTCATATTTTGCGGCTTATGGTATACGGTCTTAACGTCTTTAAGCGTAATGTCCGCAATATTCCCGTTTTGCCTGTAGACCTTGCAGGCGTAGTCGATGGTCTTTCTGATAGCATCTTCTTCGAGCACGCTCGTAATCATCTCGGCCGGATTAGGGCGCCAGGAAAGCACATAGTCCCTGCCGATCGTTTCCGCGCAGGAAGGGATGTTGGCCCAGGGCGTTACGGAAATGCGCCTTAAGTTCTTAATCCGTTTGAGCATATCGATCTTCCTTGTCAGATCTTCGCAGCAGCCGTACGATGCAAGGCCGAATTGTTCCAAAATCGGGATTTGATAGGGCAGTAAGAATTCCTCGAACATCTCGGGAGAGATGGAGGTAAACTCCTGCGAGGCCATGAAGCCCCACAGGCTGCTCTTCTTTACCGGAGCGTCCGAAACCGAGGGATCCGGCAATTCCATCGAATAGGTAATGCACTGGTTGCGCCCGGATACGCTCCGCCAATCCCCCGCCTGTTCCGCCTGCGCGTGCGTCTTAAGAATGCCGTCGGACAGGGTTTTTGCGAGCTTATGCAACATTTCGGGTTCATCGTAAACATAATAGAGCAAGTCCTGGAACCCGACAAGGAACCCGATGTCGGTTGAGATATCGCCTTCGATCGCGACAAACATCGGCGAGGGGTCCACAACCACCGGCAGAACATCGCCTACGGCGTCGCGCAGAATACCGGATTCGGCATTGGTTGCGTCCCAATCGATTTTATGATCGGGCATTACGAGTTTATCGACATCCTCGATCGACTTTACGAACGGATCGAAGTGGTATTTCGTTGTGTCCTGCTCGCTGCCCGTTATAAGCGGGAATCCGTAGCGGTGATTGAGGTCGGGAATATGCTTTGCGCGCACATACAGGAATGGTTCGATGATCGTATCGTCCTTAATAAACTCCTGATAAATGTTCAACCTCAACTCTTTTTCGTATCTTCTGAAAAGCTCGTCCTCGCATAATAATTCTTCGTTTGTAACGATCTCATCGGGGCACATGGTAAGCCATACGTGGATCGGGATACCGGTATCGGTAAGGCTGTTGTGCTTTTTCCACATTTGCCTCAATTGATTCTGCCGGTCGGAAACGCCGATTTCATAAACGGTTTTGGCCAGATCCCTTAAAATCTCAACGTCTTTTTTGTTTTTCATTAACATAGATCGCCTTCCGTAATTGTATTTGAAAATTCAGCAAAGTCCTGTCGGTTGGGACGATTTCATGGGGACTGCGACGCGGTATCGACGGCGGCTTTTGTTCTTGTGTTCTGATCGGGAATCAATATACCTGTACCCTTTGCCGCCCGCCGAGACTTGAATGCGGCCTGATTCCATTGTAATCTTGAACCCGGCGCTGCGTCAATGGAGGATTAAGGAGCAGGACGATTTGGACCCGCCCTCTCCAAGCAAACATTCGACGGCCTTCACGATAAAACCCGGCGGCTATGAATGCATCATAGCCGCTCTTCTCATTTGAATGTTAAGTTAAACGTTACCCGTTATTATAAAAGCGCTTTTATGGCAGGCGTTCGCCTGATGCCACGCAGACGGAGGCGGCCTACGCGTGCCGAAAAATCAATGCCGCCGTCCGGCCGCATCGAATCCCTTCACAAACAGTTTAACCTTTGGGATCCCCGCAGCATATACCATTTCCCGGAATCCAGCTCATGGAATATCCTGGCTTCGCGCCCGCCAACCAATACGGTAAAGCGCGTCGTGAAGTCGTCAAGGCGCTTGGTCCTGACGATCTTCACATCGTAGATTTGACCGTGCTCGTCCTCGATCATGATCGGAGCCAGCACACGGTCCGGGGATAAGTATGCCCGCACACCAAAATACTTTTTCGTAATCATGGCCAATACCCTTTTTAGTTAAAGTAATAATGATTCAGATCAGTGCCCCTCTATTTATATGACAGTTTTAAACGGGCCGAAATGACACCCGATGCAGATTTTCGACAATATTTTTTTGATTACATGTCATATATGGGTGTTAATAATTGTCATAGAAGTGAGCGGCTTTATTGCCAAATAAAATATTTATTGGAGGTTATAAAAATGAAAAGACGTCTGATCGGATTTGTATTGACCCTGGTAATGATCCTGGTGGCGTGCGCTCCCGCCGCTACAGCGGCTATCGTTACGCCGATGATGATTTCCGGAGGGGATTGCTCACTCAATAACAGCGGAAGAAATGTAACGTATGCTGGCTATACAAGCTCACCGATGACGGAAGACATTATTTCCGTTACGCTCACGCTCATGGAATTAAGAAGCGGAACCTGGTATGCGGTCAATAGCACCACTAAAACCCTTACAAACGCAAGTTATGTATCCACGTCAAAATCTTACACCGTAACCGGGGGAGGCTATTATAAAGTCAAAGGATATCACTGTTCTAATACGGACGGCCAGATTACTTCGGTAAATTCCGAATCAGCTGCAGTATGGATTCCTTAATTAAATTACCATAAAAGGGCAGCGGGGCAATGATGCCCCGCTGCCCTTTTGTGAGCAGCTATTCAAAAAAACGCATCTTTGCAGCGATATCACGCAATTCGTTTATATCTATACCCTTGCTTAAGATGTAAATATTATAGCTCCTACTATAGGCGTATCCAAAAGCTGCGCCGTCATCCATGTATCCAATATACATGGCATTCCCATCCTGTAATTCCGTTTCAAGTTCAATTTGCGCCGTGATTTTGCTTGATCCCCAAACCGCACCCGGCGCGTAGAACGCCTGTTCCAAGAACAGCGTATTCTCTTTGACCCGGTACTCTGTCCTCAGCATTACCATTACGGGGGGCAACGGGTCCACCATGATCTCCACCAGCTCGGCATCCGCCGGATCGATCGACGCGACCGGCCGGCCGATCGCCTTTGCCGCCTGTTCATGCGTTTCAACGTGTTCAGGGATCTTCTCAAAGTCGATCGCTGGTGGCTCGTCCGTTTCCCTGTCATTCCTTGCCGCCAGCCCGCCGTCAAACAGCTTCACTATAATTTCATAAGCAGCCTCTACTGCGGCAATACCGGGTTTCGTCATCGTGAAGAAAGCGGCAAGGGCAAGCAGAACGACCAATACGGCCACGGCTCTGAGCATAAAGACCGGCTTGCGCGAGAAGAACGGCAAAACA
This sequence comes from Bacillota bacterium, assembly GCA_038562375.1. Lineage (GTDB taxonomy): Bacteria > Bacillota > Clostridia > Christensenellales > CAG-138 > JBCFAY01. The sequence continues at coordinate 20,597 of JBCFAY010000022.1, forward strand.
TCCGGCTTGCCGGACGGCTTTATCGCAGAACCATGGGCACGCTTCTTAGCAAGCGCTACGGAAAACGCATCCCAAGCCTCGGTAGGAAGGGGCGAGCGCATTTTCGACCGCTCGATAAACTCTTCTATGGTAACGCTGCTTTCCCTCGCCAAGCGCGCGGCCTCGGAGCGCGATCTGACAAACGCGCCGTCTATAAGGTATGGGTGCTCCTGCAGGATGCTTTTGAGCTTTTTCTCCGTCATGAAGCTTTCCCCATTTTGATCTGGTACAGGATCAGCATAAGGAAAGCCATATAAAGCACATTCGACTTCTTCTTGAGCTTTCTGCGCATTCGGCTGAACTTTTGCGACAGCGTATTGGAAGGCATATTCAGGTCCCTGGCCAAATACTCCAGCGGATGCCCTTCAACATGGTATTTGATGAACGCCTCCTTGAATTCCGGCGTGCTGCTCTCGAGCTGCCGGTTCAGCCACTCGATGATCTCCATATGGGAGGTCTCTAAATCCACCTGAATTTCCGTGCTCAACTGCTCGATATCGTCGGGGTCGATGACCGTCTCTTTTGCAAACTTAGCCGCTTTATTGTATTTAAGATGCCTTAGGCAGGTCCTGAAATACGCTTTGGGGATGCGGACATCTTGCAGCTCTTCGCCTTTGACGATGAGGATCTCCGCAAGGTCCTGCATCAAATCAAGAGCGTCGTTCTCATCGCGCTCCAAGGTCAGTGCCACGACTTTCAGCTCGTCGTATGCGGCGATAAACTCGTCTATGAGTCTTCTGGCTTCCATAATCACCCTTGCAATCGGTACGACATCTTCCGACACATCCGCAGTTTTTACTGTAACATTGTAACATAAAATGCCAAGTCAAACGACAGGCATCTTATCCTTGCCGCGTATATTCAAGTCCCATCGGCGGCATGACGAAAAAGCCGCCGTCCCCGCTATGCGGGACGGCGGCTTGATCCGCGATGTGATTATGGTCCAACGTAAGCGGCGACGTCCTCATACTCATTGGGGACATGGATCTCGCCGCTCTTGATCTTCTCCATCGCCGCGTTCACCGCCGCGACGATCGCGTCGCCGTTGGGGAGCTGCTTGAGCAGCGCGTCGTTCCAGAAGAAGGTGATCACGCCGCTCGAAATGCCGAAGTACTGGATGCTGGGGGTGTCGATGCCCTCCAGGCAAAGCTGTACGGCCTCGCCGTAGGTTGCGGAATAGCTCGTCACATACCCGAGGAGCACCGTGTTCGGGTAGCTCTCGATATAGTTGGCATTCCCGCCGAACGCATACAGGTCGCTGTCCTCCGCCGCTTTGAGCGTACCCAGCGTAGCGGCGTTGGCGTTGGCGTAGAGCACATCGGCGCCGTTTTGCACCTGGCTCATGGAGGTTTCATAAGCCTCGTTGCTGTCTACGGCCGAAAGGATCGCGCTGACGCCCTCGATGGAAGAATCCACGCTCTTCGCGCCCAGGACAAACGCGCGGGTCTGCTTGGTATACGCGGGGAAATCGCCGCCGCTCACCGTGCCCACGATCTTGGACTTGGTGATCATGCCTCCGATGATGCCCGCCAGGTACGCGCCTTCCTCCGCGCGCATGTTGATCGGGAACTGGTTTTCGGTCACGACCGCGCCGCCGTTGGTGATGAAGTACGTATCCGGCCAATCGGGGCTGACCGATTCAAAAGGCGTCGCAAACTGGGAGCCGTGTCCGATGATGATGTTGTAGCCTTCGCCTGCAAGGGTCTCCGATTCGCTCGTGATCTGCTCGGAGGTGGAGATGGAATCAAGTATCGTTACCGTATAGCCATACTTGTCGGCAACGGCCTGAATGCCTTCCGCGCCCAGCTGGTTATAGCCGCCGTCCGTCGGCGAGCCGGGCAGCAAAAGCGCGATCTTGATGCTTGCGGGATCGACGGTCGCCTCCGGCGCTTGCGTAGGTTCCGCTGCGGGTTGGGTCGTTTCCGGGGCTGCGGTTGCTTGGGGTTCTTCGTTCGCGGGAGCCGCGCATCCAAAAACGCTGAACGCGAGCAATGCGACCAGAAGCAATGCGAATAGTTTCCTCATACGTTTTCTTCCTTTCCGTTGCTTATTCATTGGCTGCGGCGCCGCAGCCAAACTTCATCCGCGGTTTAGTTCTTTTCGTAAGGGACGCCCTTGGCGCTGGGCGCGATCACCTGCCGCTTGCTCACCGAGAGCACCGCGATCACCGTTACGATATAGGGAATCATCATGATCAGATTCGCAGGCACGTCGATCCCCGTGTTTTGCAGCGCGATTTGCAGCGCCGTCGCCGCGCCGAAAATCATCGCGCCCGCCAGCACCCCCAAGGGCTGCCATTTTGCGAGAATCACCACCGCCAGCGCGATAAAGCCGCGCCCGCTGGTCATATCCACGCCGAAATTGTTCGATTGGGCGGTGGACAGGTATGCGCCCGCGATGCCGAGCATCGCGCCGCTGAAGAGCGTGCTCAAATACCGCACCAGGATCACGTTGATGCCGAGGCTGTCCGCCGCGCGGGGATGCTCGCCGACGGAGATGATCTTGATGCCCAGAAACGTACGCTTCATCACAAACCACATCAGCATGGTCAAAATGAAAGCCAAAAACACAATGACGTTGTGCTTGAAGAGGATCACGCCCAGAAACGGGATTTTGGACAGCAGCGGGAGTTCGATCGTCGGGAAGCTGTGCACGACCACGCCCGACGTGCTGCCGGAATAGAAGAAGTATTTGCGAAACAGCACGCTGGTCAGCCCGGAGCCGAAGATGTTCATCGCCGCGCCCAAAACCGCCTGCTGCGCGCGGAAGGTAATGGCGGATACCGCAAAGATCAGCGTCGTCAGCGTGCTCGCCGCTATCGCGACCAGAAGGCCAAGCCAATAGGACCCGGTAAAAAACGTTCCGGCATATGCGGCGAACGCGCCTATGAGCATAATGCCCTCCGCGCCGATGTTCATGATGCCGGCGCGCTCCGCCACCACCAGGCCGACGCCCGCAATGATCAGCGGCGTGGACATGCGCACAGTCGAAGCGAGGAAAGAAGCGAACTGATCCATTACGCAACCTCCTTTTTGGATAGAAATTTGAGGCCGGATTTTTTGAGCGTGGGCCTCGATTTGTACTTCGTCGCCACCGTGGCGATGGCAACAAAGATGATGATGATCACCTGGAACAGGTCCACGAAGGACGCCGAGACGTTGATGGCGCGCTGCATGGCCGTGGTGCCCGCGTTCAGGAAGCCGAACAGCAGCGCGCTGAAGACGATGCCGATGGGGTTGTTCATCGCCAGGATCGCGACGGCGATGGCCGTATAGCCGTAGCCGCTGGAAATCACTTCATAGAGATAATGGGAGCTTCCCGCGATCTCGAACGCGCCGCCCAGGCCCGCCAGCGCGCCGCTGATGAGCATCGTCGCCACCGTCATCCTGCTGATGTTGACGCCGCCGAACTTTGCCGCGACGCGGTTATATCCAACGGAACGGATCTCGAACCCCAGGTAGGTTTTAAAAAGCAGGAAAAAGATCAGCAGCGCGATGATGCAGCCCGCAAGAAATCCCGCGTGGAGCTTGGTGCCCTCGAGCATGTAACCGAGCTGCCCCTGCGCGGCGATCGGCGCGGATTGCGGGTTGATCTGCGTGGTGTCCTTGAGCGGATAGCGTACGAGATAGGCCACAAACTGCAGCGCAATATGGTTGAACATGATGGTGGTGATGACTTCGGGCACCTGATACCGCGCCTTAAAGTAGCCCGGGCACAGGCCCCACAGCGCGCCCCCCAGCGCGCCCGCGATCATAATCGCGGGGATCAAAAGAAATCCCGGAAGCGACGACAATGCGATCCCTACCCAGGTCGCCGCCACAGCGCCCATCAGGAACTGCCCGTCGGCGCCGAGGTTGAACACGTTTCCCCGGAAGGAGAATCCGACCGCAAGCCCGCAAAACAGCAGCGGACAGGCCTTGTTGAGCATATTGCCGAACATGCGCAGGTTTTTGAACGTCGCCTCGTACAGCGACGTGAAGCCCAATCCCGCGTCATAGCCGGAAAACGCCAACAACAGCCAGCACAGGCCCGCGGCCATCGCAACCGCCAGCGCAGGCTTCCATGCCGATTTGAGTAGTCCTTTCATGCCTGTGTCGCCTCCTCCTGCGCGATTTCGTCCCCGCCGCCCGCCATCAGCCGCCCGATGACCTTCAGATCCGTATCGTAATTCACCTCGCCTACGAACTTCCCGCTGTGAATCACGTAGATTCTGTCGCTCAGCGACAGGATTTCGTCCAGATCCGTGGAGATGAGCAAAATCGCCTTGCCCCGCTCGCGTTCTTCCACGAGCTTGCCCCGCACGAACTCGATCGCGCCGATGTCCAGACCGCGGGTCGGCTGGTTCGCGACGATCACCTTGGGATCCCGGTCCACCTCCCGCGCGAGGATTACCTTCTGCTGGTTGCCGCCCGAGAGAGAGCCTGCCGGCTGCTCGATGTTGCCGGGGCGCACGTCGAACTCCTCCACCAGGCGCTGCGCCTCGGATACGATGGCCGATTTGTTGCTGAGCAGCCCCTTCGCGTAGGGCGCGAGGCGATCCCGCCCGATGATCATATTCTCCTTGACGGGGAATTGAAGGATCAGGCCCTTCTTCAGCCGGTCATCCGGAATATAGGAGAAACCGGTCTCCAGATGCCGGTAGATGGACTGGCGCGTGACGTCCGTCCCGTCGATGACGACGGAGCCCTTCTCTATCGCGGTCGCGCCGATGATGGCCTCTCCCAGCTCCAGCTGGCCGTTTCCGTCCACTCCGGCGACGCCAACGATCTCCCCCGCCTTTACGTCGAAGGACAGCCCTTTGACCGCTTCCAGGCCCTTGATGTTTTTCACCGTCAAATCCCGCACCTGAAGCAGCGGTTTGCCGAACGCATGGGGCTGGACCTGGCGCTCCATGGAAACGCTGCGCCCCACCATCATCACGGCAAGCTCGTCGATGCTGGTCTTTGCGGATTCTACCGTGCCGACCACCTTTCCCTGCCGCATGACGGTCACGCGGTCCGTATGCGCCATTACCTCTTTCATTTTGTGGGTAATCAAAACAATGGAATAGCCGTTTTCCGCCAGAGCGCGGATGGATAGGAACAGTTCGTTTACCTCGTCGGGCGTAAGCACCGCGGTGGGTTCGTCCAAGATCAGAATCTGCGCCTTGCGCATCAGAACCTTGAGGATCTCGACCTTCTGCTGAAGGCCTACGGGAAGCTGCCAAAGCGGCATATCCGGCTTTACGTTGAAGCCGAATTTATCGTTCAGCTCCCGGACCCGGCGCTCCAGCTCCTTCTTTTTCATGACGAAGCCTTCGTCCTTCATGCCCAGAAATACGTTTTCCGTGACGGTAAGCTGCGGGATCAGCATAAAATGCTGGTGTACCATGCCGATGCCGTTTTTGATGGCTACGCTTGGATTGTCCATCCCGACCTCTTTGCCGTTGATCCGTATGGCGCCGCCGTCACAGGAATACAACCCGTAGAGGATGTTCATCAGCGTGGATTTCCCCGCGCCGTTTTCCCCGAGCAGGGCGTGGATTTCCCCCCTTTTCACACAGAAGCATACCTTGTCGTTGGCGCAGAAATCCCCAAAATACTTACAGATGTCGTGCATTTCGATAACATTCATGAAAGCTTCCTCTCCCCTTCGGAATTTCTCCTACGTTTCATGAGAAAACGCTACAAATCCTGTTTTTAATGACGGCCGGGCGATCCTGATACAAAAGAACTATTTATTATATATATTGAGACAATTTATATTTTTGAACGAAAAAAAGATATGCTCCGCCCGCATGTACGGTTGAAGCATACCCTGAAACCGAAAACCTGGGAAAAAATATTTTCTTGTAGTATGTATTATAACGCTAGGGAATGTCTTTGTCAATAGCATGATTGTTTTCTTAGAATATGAGGGAATCGGCTTATAGATGCTCAAAAAACTGTGCCTTAAAGGGCACAGTTTTTTATCCGTTCATTAACTTTTATTGCAATTTACATTTGCTTATGCGGGAAACATCGCCGCAGGCTCTAGAACGGCCTCTGTTTCACAGCGCGGGTATCCCCTTATTCGGAAACAAGCCGTTTTTCGCCGGTAATCTGCTGTATGGGCGCGATATCCTGCGTGACCTCCAGCGTGCCAAGATATTCGCCGTTTTCGTCCCGTACGGCAAAATAGCGGATGAACACATATTTGCCGCCCATATGGATCCAGAAATCCTCATGGGATTTCTTCCCCGACTTCAGATCCTCCACGATGCCTTCCACGATATGCACGCTGGCGGGAGGATGGCAGTTGGAGACCTTGCGCCCGATGATCGCGCGGGTGCGCGGGAAAACGCGTTCCGTGCCCTGCGAGAAATACCGCACCGTATCGTCCTTGCCCACAAAGGTAATGTCCATCGGCAGCGTGTCCAATAAATGCGTCAGCTCCTTCGGCGACAGGAAGCCCGTGGGCATCGCGACGGCATTGCCCTCGGGTTTTGCCGGAGCAGACGCCGCATTCGTTTCCGCCGGGAGCCACGCGGCGGGCGCTTCGATAAGGCAATATCCAAGCTCGGCGCTTTCGGAGGCGATATTCTTCCACTCCTGCTGCGTCAGCGTCTCAAGCAGCATGGGCAGCAGTATGTTTTCCTCCTTGAATATCATTTCCTCTACGCGCGTGAGCGCTTCATTGAGCTTCTCCACGACCGCCTTGTCGTTGGATGCGGCAAGGGCGGCGGCCTGCTTGATAAGGCTGCGGATCTCATCGTCCACGCCCCACATCACCTTGGGCGGCGCGGTGATCCCGTACCGTTCCATGTACGGAAAGAACAGGTTTTCCTTGCGCAGGTAGTGCCTGTCGATCTGCATCAAAGCTTGGACCGGTTCAAGCAGCCGGTCCGCGGGCTGTTCCGCGTTTAAAACCGCGGTGAGCCCCGGACGGATTCGCTCGGATATCAGCCGCTCCAAGGCCCTGTTTTCCGCCTTGAGCGTATGGGCGGGGTGCCCGGGGATCTGTGAAAGGTCGGCGGGCGCATGGATTTCCTGTATGCTTCCTTTAAACACCGCCGAGTGAACGTCGCAAAGCCGCTGCACCTCGGATACCGACACGCCTTCCGAGATCAGCGCCTGTTCCGCCTCGGAGATCTCGGCCGCGGAAACGCCGCTGAATGCGTCGCTGAACTCCTGCTTGACCTCGTCGACGGTCTTGCCGGAATGCAGCTTATAAAGCAGGTCCTTGATCACATTTTTGCGGTACTCTCTGTTGTTAATCTCCTGACTCATGTTCCTTCCTCCTATTCGCCGACCGAAAAGCCGTTTTCGGCCAGCAGTGATATTATATTGCCCATATCCAGCTTTTTGAGTGCAGCCCCCTTGGGGATCGTCATGAATCGTCCTGCGCTTGCCAGCATACCGGGTTTTGTAATATCCGTAAAACCGATCTGCGCCAATATGCCGACCAACTCGGGATACCGCGTACACAGCGAATGCACGGACTGCTTTAAGTCGATCGTCTTTTCGTCCATAGGATTATCCTCCTCAACGGCTCTCGCTGATTTCGGGTCTGCATCCGCCTTGCCAACGCCGCTTCGGCGGGGCTGTTTCCGATGAACCCTTGGGATTGCTTATTCCTGTTTAATATACCATAAAAACACAAAAACTACGTTGTATTTACAACAATCCGGATCGGATTCCTTATGAGCATATGCGATCGGTCCTCGAGATTTATTACCATTGATTTTACCAGATTTTTGAAACAAATGCCAAGTACCGCCCGCATCAATAAAAAACAGCGCCTTTTGGCGTTGCTTTTTACATGCCTTTATACCACCCGTGCCTAAAGGCAGCGTTTGGGGATTTCCCTATTTAAAAAACCGCGACAGGGTCGATTCCAGGAGGGTGCCGAACGTTTGGGACTGCGCCTCGCTTACGTAGGGCAATGTTGTGGAATCGATTTCGTCCCCTTCCTCGGTCACCAGCTGAAACAGGATGCTTTCCTGCGGGTTATCGGGCTGTATCTGCTTTACCGGCACCAAAAACACCTGCAGCCCGGTCAACGACGGCCGACCGACGAGCACGACCTGATTCCCGAGCGTTATCATCTTTTCGACCTTTGTCTGCATGACGACGAGAACGATTGTGTCGAACGGATTCCCGGCGGGCATTTGAAAGGCTTCGCTTTCCTCGGCGATCCCGAGGTCGTGCTCGAAATCATACCAGATCGACGCGGTGGGATAGGTCGCAAAAATACGGTGCAGCGCATAGTGGATGCGGATGGGCACATAGCTCCAGCGGCCGTAGGAGCTGTGCCAGTAGGCCTTGTACGCCTGGCGCTCCCATTCCGGATCGTCATAGGCAAATTGCAGCGGGATCTCCCTGCCTTCGTCGAGGACAACCTCCACCGGCAGCACCTTTGACGGCGGCGGGTCGACAAAGGTTGAATCGTCGATATCCTGCGGCGTTTCCGGCTCAAGCCGCCATACGGACTCGGTAAACGCCGCCATGGCCTCGTAGCCGCGGGCAACGTATGCGACGCATAGAACCTCGACGGCGACGAAGCAAACGACCATTATCAGTTTGACAGGCTTTATGCCGATCCATGAAGAGACCTTTTTCATGGCCCTACCTCCCTAAAGCGGACGCACATCGGATCGTTTCCGGGAACATGATTCCTTATGCTGTCATTCAATCGTATTCAAATGCCTCCGCGCCGATGCGCAAGAATAAGGTTCGCACCTTACTGATGCGAACCTTATCGATCCATGATCCAATCGGGACTTATCGTGAAGCCATTTAAACGTATGGCGGCGATCCCGAGAGGGGCGCTTGGGCCGTGGGATCCCGGCTTGCGCTTCGGCGCTCGTCCGTCAAAACCAACCGCGAACGGGAATCCGCCGCACTTCCTAGGCAAAAAGGCTATGGAAGATCTGGCGCGCAATCGCCAGGCCGCGCGTTTCCATGGCGTCGGGCGCTTCCTCGACCAGCCCATGGATCACGATGGAGTAGCGGATATCGCCGATTACCGTGAAGGCATAAAACGTATCAAACGATGCGTCTTCCGGCCCGGACGCGGAGTCGGCGACGCCTTTTTGCTTTTGGACATCCTCGTCGGAAAACGTTTTGTATGCGGAGTATACGACCTCCCGGTCGTCCAAAGATGCCGCGGTATCCTTTTTCACCTGAACATAAGCGTTCGAATAGGTCGCGGCAAAATTATACGGCTGCGCGGCGTCCCCCTCCCGCTCAACGCTTGCGCCGCAGATCTCGATCATTTCATATCCGGTGCACGAAAGGCTTTTGCTGGACATCTCGACGCAATAGCCCGTCGCTGTTTCGGGCAATTTCCCGGATTTTGCCGCACGCGTGACATAATAAGCGATAGCATAATCCTGCTCGGATAATTTCCCCACGAATTCCGGGAGGACGATCGGGAAGTCCAGCTGCGCTTTGATCTCGTCGATCGAAGCGCATTCGGCTTTCGCAACGAAAGGCCGGCAACCCGCCAGCAGGCAAACGACGCAGAGCCCCAAAACCGCCAATCCAAACCTCTTCATACCGATCCCTCCGTACTTTTATGCCTGCCTACGGCAGCGATCGCCGCCGCGCACAGGCCGCCAAACCCTATTCAAAATCGCTCTCCCTGAAAGAATATCTCCCGCGCGTTCTCGTTCCCCCGCCGTACTGGATCGCCTTCGCGGGGCAGAGGTTGATGCAGCGGGCGCATTGGATGCAATGCTTGCGAACCCAGCGCGGCTTCCCGCCCTCCATCCGAATCGCGCCGTGCGGGCAGTCTTTTTCGCACAGGCCGCAGCCCGTGCAGGAGTCGTCCGCGAAAAACGGCTTCGTGCTCCTTCCGAACGCATTAAAAAACGGATTGAAGCACGCCGTTTTCAGCCATGCCGATCCGCCGCGGGCGACGTCGATCACCGGCTTTTTGGCGCATACTGCCGCCGCGATTTCAGGGATGCGCCGCTTCGCTGCGGCAACCTTTGCTTTTTGCACGTCCGGCGCGTTGACGTCATACCCCATCAATAAATAGTTGTTCGGCATCGGAATCGACCAGGCGCCGACGAACGGGAAAACCTTCCCGAGCTTTTCCATCCCCAAGCCCGCATGGCCGCCGCAGGTGCACACGGCGAAGGCGTAAGCGCCCGGCGCGAGCCGTATGCTCCGCGCAAACCTCATTACGATCTGCGGCGCGGCCCACCCATAGATCGGGAACACGAGCCCGACCCGTCCGGCATCGCTTGCGGACACGGAGCAAGGGCCGTCCTTCATCAGCGGAACGATATCGACCGCCTCATCCCCCGTCTGTGCGGCGAGCTGCCGCGCCACCCACCGGGAATTGCCCGTGCCGGAAAAATAATAGATCATGCGCACGCCTCGATTTTCTAAAATATATACTATTACATTATTTCAAATCCCCGAAACCCGCAAGTGTAATCTATCAAAAAATGGCGGGCTTAGATAAAGCCCGCCGTCGCCCTTATTCTTAAGGGGTAAAGAAGGCTGCCGCCCGCGCGAAGGTTTTTTTATGCGCGCAAAGGGCAGCACGCGGTCAGATCAGCAAATCCTTCCTTCGGTAACGCAGCCATGCCGCCGACGGGCTCAAGAGGATCACCGAGCATCCGACGATCCATTCCTCGGGGAGTATCCCGTCCGTAAGAAGCTTCTGGGGTTTGATCCAGTCCATCGGCGAAAACCAGATCAGAAAATCGAGGTTCTCCACCACAGCCGACATCATGCCGAGTATAAACGTTCCGAATACGATCGCGATCGCGATGCCCGCCACCGCTTTGGAGCTTTTGATGAGCGTTGAGAGAAAAACGCCGACGGACGTAAACAACACGCCGACGAAAAGGATCCCGTAATAGAACGTTACAACCTCTTTGACGGCCTCGCCCAAGGTATAATCGCTTACCGCCAGGTAGCCGATAACTGTCGCTGCGGCGCACACCGCGATCATGCCGATTGTTGCCGCAAGATGCGCCAGCAGCTTCTGGAAGAAGATCTCGCTGCGGGAGAGGGGCTTTGCGCACAAGAACTCGATCGTGCCGTCCGATTCCTCCTTAATCAGCAAGCTGACCGCCTGCTGCGTGACGAGCACCATGATCACAAGGGTAACGTACTGCAAAACATAGCCGAAGTAATTCGCGATGACGGTAAAGTCCATCATCGTCGAAAGGCCGAGCGCGGCCAGCAGCGCGGGATCGATGCCCTCGAGCTTCGCGCCCGCCAGCGCCTTCATGGCCTCCGACTGCATCGAGGGGAAGAAGGCGAGCATTAAGACGATGACTCCGGCGACGGACAGCGTCCTGATGACAAAGCTTTTGCGGAGGATCCTCAGTTCCAATAAAAAGACGTTCATTTGTTTTCCTCCCGACCGTAGAGGTCCCAAAAACGCTCTTCCATGCTCTCGTTCTCCACGGTAAAATCCTCCGGCGCGATTTTTGCAAGCGCGCTTACGAGGGCCGCGCTACCCAAACCGGAACGTAAAACGCGCTTCCCCCCGTTTTCCTTTACAAGCTCGAACCCGGCGGGGATCTCCCTTGTGCCTCCCGTCACGGCAATGATTTTCCGGGGCCCGACGGCTTCGTCGAGGCTGATCACCGTCAGTATCGATCCGCTTTTAATAAACGCCACGCGGTCGCAATATTCCTGCACCTCCGCGAGGTTGTGGCTGGAGAGCAATGTCGTCGCGCCGAGCGCGGCTTGCCGCTTCAATTCCTCGAACAGGCGTTTCTGCATCACCGGATCGAGGCCGTTCGTCGGCTCGTCGAGTATGATGACCTTGGGCCTTGACATCAGCGCGCAGACGATCGATACTTTTTTCTTGTTCCCGTTGGAAAGCTCGTGGAACCGCTTGCTGCGGTCGACCTCGAAAAGCCTGCATAAACGCTCCGCCTCGGACATGCTCTCGCCCGGATAAAATGCGGCGTTGCGCTTTAAAAGCTCGTTTACCCGCATGTTTTGGTACAGGCGGACGTCGTTGGGGACGTACCCCGTAAAGGCCTTGATTTTCTTCGTGTCCCTCCGCACGTCCAGCCCGCAGATCGACGCCGATCCGCCGCCCGCGAAGATGAACCCCATCAGCACTTTGATTGTCGTGGATTTGCCCGCGCCGTTCGGGCCGACGAAGCCAAAAATCTCGCCTTCCTCCACCGAAAACGTCACGTCCCTGACGCCGATATGCTTGCCGTAATACTTCTGCAGCCGTTCGATCCGGATAACGCTCATATGTTCGTTTCCCCCGTTTCCGATTCCGTGCTTTTGTCCGGGCTATTCCGCTTTTGAAACTGCTCCAGCAGCCGATTGAGCCGCCTTGTCTCCCGCCCAAGCTCCAAATGGTTGTTTACGATCATCGCCAGCATCCCAAACGCGATGAAAACGGTATAGAGGAACACGCACCACGGCGGGAACAGGGCAAACCAATTGAACACCAGGCTAAACGCCAGCGTAACGACCATGCCGATGAGAATCCACAGCGCGCAGCGCATCCTCGTAAGCTTTTCGCTCGGGAGGACTATTTGCTGGCCCAGCCCGATGAAAAAGCAGGCGAATACCATTTCAAGCGCCGTAATGAGGTCCAAGGTCGCAGTCGAGCCCTCGCGCACAAATCCGAACAGCAGATATATGAACACAAAGGCCGTAAATAACAACCCCATCGTCGTTTTCGCCTTCACCATCCAAACGTAAAACCGCGTGTAGCGGCTTTGGGGAATTTCTTGCTGCATAAGCGTCCTCCTATTCCGGCATACCAAGCTTTTCCTTGAGGTCTTGGATATAGTGCCGCGACACGATCAGGTTTTCCCCGTTTTTCAAGGTAATCCCGATCCGGCTGTTCGGCAGGCTCTTGAGTTTGGACACGTGATAGAGATTCACAAGCTGGGATTTCCCGATGCGGAAAACCCCATCTCACCGTAGTGCTCCAATAGCTGCGCAAGGCTTTGGCGGGTCTCGAGCACCGAATCCTTGGTATAGAGGAAGTTCCTCCCGTCCACCGACTCGGCGTAAAAGATTTCGTCCGGCTTTAAAAGGTATGTCTGTCCGTCCTTTTGGGCCGTGAGCTTCGAGGAACGCTCCCTGAGCAGGGAAAGTACCTCGAGCATTTCCTCATCCAGCTCTTTGCATTGCAATATCAGCTGATTTTCCTCAAAATCGCCATGTTCCACGCGTATCTTCACAGCTTCACCGCCTTGTCGTGCGCATCCGTTGCGATGTTATTCATACTATAGCGCAACCGCGCGCAATAAAACAGCCGCCGCACGCCAAGCTGCAAATATCGGTGGCCAACATACAAATGGCCGGGCAAAACATACGCGGCAATAAAAAAGCGGCGAAAGCGATCGCCGCATATCCTTTGAAACAAGGGTGTTTGTTTGGGGCCGCGCGCCGGGGAACGCGCCGGACCCCCCTATACGATCGCGCAGACGTCGACCCAGCCGAGGGACTTTGAATACCGCTCCAGCTCCCCGACCGTCAGCTCGATCGCGCTGTTGGAGCTGCCGCACGCGGGATATACCGTTTTAAAGCGTTTGAGCGATTCGTCGAGGTAAACCTCCACGCCATCATTGACCGCGAAAGGACATACTCCGCCGACGGCGTGGCCGACTAGCGGCTCCGCCTCGTCGCCCGAGAGCATTTTGGCCTTTACGCCGTAGCAAGATTTAAACTTTTTATTGTCGATCTTGGCGTCGCCCGCGGCGACGATCAAAACGACCTTATCTCCCACATGAAAAGAAAGCGTTTTGGCGATGCGGCATCCCTCGCAGTCGAGCGCTTTTGCCGCCAGCTCCACCGTCGCGCTCGACGCGGGCAATTCGAGCACCCTGTCCTGCACCCCGAAACGTTCAAAATAATCCTTAACCTTTTGTATCGACATGTTCGCCTTCCAAATAGTTCCAACGCTTTAAAGAAGCGTGCAATCGGCCGACGGTCCGCGCCGCGGCCGACTCTTATTATACATCCGCTTCGCCGGATTGTGCACCCGGTTTTAAATGCGCTTGAAGCGATCTCTTGGTCGAGAATGTTGGATTGGGCAGGAGGATCTCCAAGAAAAGAAAAACCGTTTTTTTGGCGAACGATCGGGGAACACAAAGATTTCCCGGGAAAAGACGCGAATCGCGCGAGGATGTCAAGGCTGCGGAGAAAGGAACGCCTGAACCCGCTCGGGCGATCCGTCGTCGCCGATATAGTACAAAACGTCGTGCTCCATGAAGACGGAGTAGGGACCCGGCGAGAGTATCAGCGAACCGTCCCTCTGGATCGCGACGATGGTGGCCGCCGTATGATGCCAGAAGTTGACCTCCGCGATGCTTTTGCCGAGGCAGGGCGTTTGCGCGCCGAGGACGATCTCGTACGGCATGAACGGATTGACCGCCCGGAACCGGCTCGTCTTATCGATCAGGCCTGTGATCCGCGATTTCAGCTGCCTGAATTCTTCATCGAGGCTCTCGACGCTTGCGACGATTTCCTTTTCCAGATCGCTCACCGTGCGGATCTGCGTTTGCCGGGCAACGAATTCGCGCGCCCTCTCGAGCGAGGCGATCACGACGCCGCTTCCGCGCTCGGCGTCCACGATCTTCATGTCCGCGAGCACGCAGATCGCCCTTCGCGCCGTCTCGGCCGAAACGCCGTATTGGCTCGCCAGGCTGGAGCTTGCATAGACCCTCTCCCCAACCTGATAATGCCCGTTCACGATACGCGCGGCGATATCGGCGGCGATCTGCTGATACCTTGGATTGACGATCCTGACGCTCTTGTCCATGCGCGGTTTTACCTCCGATCGGGCATCGTCCGTTAAAATGCCTTGTGCCATTATAGCCACAGACCGGCGGCGTATTCAATGGAAATGACTTCCGCGCCAGGCCCAGCCTGCCGTTTCGGGTTTCACGCCGCCCGCCGCACAAAGCGTCCCGCGGAGCGCGGCATACGCCTGCCCCATCGTGCGCGGATCGGGCTCGAAACGGACGAGAGGCGGGAACGGGCCGATGATTTTCGGCGTAAATGCGCCGAATCCCTTGTGGATCATCCAGCTTTAGGATATTATATTGGCAAAATATTTTATTGAGGTGAATCGATGCTCCCGCATAGCGACGCAATCCCAAGCATCCTTGAACAGCTAGGCACAGATCCCCAGACCGGCTTAACCACAAAGGAGGCGCAGGCGCGTCTGGAGCAGCACGGCGCAAACCGCCTCGACGAGAAAAAGAAGAGAACCCTCGTCGAGCGCTTTATCGAGCAGTTTAAGGACGTCATGATACTCATACTGATCGCCGCCGCGCTGATCTCGTTCGTGGTGGCGGTCTACGAAGGGCACGGTTTCTTCGAGCCGGTATTGATCCTGCTGATCGTCGTGCTCAACGCGGTCATGGGCGTGGTGCAGGAAAGCAAGGCCGAGAAAGCGCTCGACGCGCTCAAGAGCCTTTCCGCGCCGCACGCGCGGGTCATCCGCGACGGCAGCGAGACGATACTCGACGCCTCCGAGCTCGTGCCGGGAGACGTCATACTCGTGGAAGCGGGCGACCTCGTGCCCGCGGACGCGCGGATCCTCTCCTCCGCGAGCCTGAGCTCCGAGGAATCCGCGCTCACGGGCGAATCGGTGCCTTCCGAGAAGGACGCGCTCGCGATCGTGCAGGCGGATTCTCCGCTCGGCGACCGCCATAACATGATCTATTCCGGCTGCGCCATCACCTACGGCAACGCCAGGGCGGTCGTGACCGGCACCGGCATGAAGACCGAGATGGGCAAGATCGCCAACCTGCTCAACAGCGAGCAGGAGGGCCAGACGCCCCTGCAGCAAAAGCTCGCGGCGCTCGGCAAATACCTCGGGATCGCGGC
The DNA here is from genome assembly GCA_038562375.1 of Bacillota bacterium. Taxonomy (GTDB): domain Bacteria; phylum Bacillota; class Clostridia; order Christensenellales; family CAG-138; genus JBCFAY01. The sequence goes on from JBCFAY010000022.1 coordinate 36,439, forward strand.
CCTCGCCGCGTGCGCCGTCGTTTTCGTCATCGGCCTTATCGACGGCATCCCGCTGATGGAGATCTTCATGACCTCCGTCTCCCTCGCCGTATCCGCCATCCCCGAGGGGCTTCCCGCCATCGTCACGATCGTGCTCGCGATCGGCGTGCAGCGCATGGTCAAGCGCAACGCGATCATACGCAAGCTCCCGGCCGTGGAGACGCTTGGGAGCGCTTCCGTCATATGCTCGGATAAAACCGGCACGCTCACGCAGAACCGCATGACGCTGACCCACGCCTACGACGCAGACGCTTCCCTTATGGTCGAGCTCCGCGAGGAGGGCGACGGCGCGCCCGTAGAGAAGCTTTTGCGCTACGCGGCGCTTTGCTGCAACGGCAAGGTCGTCGTCGACGGCGACAAGGTGCAGCACATCGGCGATCCGACCGAAACGGCCATACTGCTCGCGGCGCACAGGAACGGCATGCCCAAGGAGCGGCTCGATCTTGAGTTCCCGCGGCTCGCTGAGATCCCGTTCGACTCGGACCGCAAGCTGATGAGCACCGTCAACGATATCGACGGGGAGCGCATCGTCATCGTCAAGGGCGCGTTCGACATGCTTTCCAAGCTTTGCATCGCGGGCAATATCGAAGCCGCGAGGGAGCGGGCGGACACGCTCAGCGCAGAGGCGCTGCGCATACTCGCCGTCGCCTACAAGCGCGTCGAGGAGGTGCCCTTAGAGCCCCGCCCCGATCAGCTCGAGCACGGTCTGACCTTCTTAGGGCTTGTCGGCATGATCGACCCGCCGAGGCCGGAAGCGCGCGACGCGGTGTATACCTGCCGCAAGGCGGGCATCAAGCCGGTGATGATCACGGGAGATCATGTGCTGACCGCTTCGGCGATCGCAAAGGATCTCGGCATTCTGCAGGAGGGCGAGCAAGCCGTCACGGGCAGCGAGCTCGCGCTCCTTTCGGACGAGGAACTCTCCGAGCGCGTACGCTCGATCTCGGTTTACGCGCGCGTATCCCCCTCGGATAAGATCCGCATCGTGCGTGCGCTGCAGGAGAAGGGCGACGTCGTGGCGATGACCGGCGACGGCGTCAACGACGCTCCCGCGCTCAAGGCGGCGGACATCGGCTGCGCGATGGGCATCACGGGGACCGACGTCGCCAAGGGCGCCTCGGACATGACGTTGACCGACGATAACTTCGCCACCATCGTCGAGGCGGTGCGCGAGGGGCGCGGCATCTACGACAACATCAAAAAAGTGGTGGGATTTCTGCTCGGTACAAACACCGGCGAGATCCTTACCGTGTTCTTGGCGATGCTGTTCTGGCGGGTTTCGCCGCTGCTGTCCATGCAGCTTCTCTGGATCAATCTCGTGACCGACAGCCTGCCCGCAATCGCCCTTGGCATGGAGCCGGTGGAGAAGGACGTCATGTCCCGCTGCCCCAAGCCCAAGAACGAGAGCATCTTCGCGGGCGGCTACGGTATGCAGATCGTGCTGCAGGGCATCCTGTTCGCGGCGCTGACGCTCGCGGGCTTCTATATCGGCTGGAGCAAAACCGGCGACCTGGTCGGCGGGCGCACGATGGCGTTCTTCATCCTCTCGCTCACGCAGGTCGTTCATTCGTACAACATGCGTTCGACGCATTCGCTGTTCCGTATCGGCGTATGGACCAACGGCATGCTCGTAAAGGCGTCCGCCATCTCGGCCGCGATGATCGCGCTGGTGCTGTTCGTGCCGCCGATCGCTTCGGCGTTCTCGCTGATGGCGCTGCCCGCCGAGCTTTACCTCATCGGCCTTGCGCTCGCGTTCGTGCCCGTGCCGGTGCTCGAGCTGTTCAAGCTGATCCGGCGCAGCTAGAAGCGAAAGACTTATTTCCCGCACTGGAGCTTGGTAGGGTGTGAATGTTATAATTATGGGAAAAGCATTCCGCCGCGCATACTGCGCCGCCAAAAGAGCTCTATCCGGGCGGAATCGATTGAGTTTATTGCTATGGGGTATGGAGTATGATCAAGATTACCGCCGAGAGTACCTGTGATCTTTCCAAAGAGCTTCTTGAACGGCTGAATATCGCCCTCGCTCCCCTTCACATCCTCGTGGATGACAAGGATTACCGCGACGGCGTGGACATACAACCGGCCGACATCTTCCGGTTTGTGGACGAAGAAGGAAAATCCTCTTCCACCGCCGCGGTCAACGTTTTTGAATACGAAAGCCTCTTTGACCAATACGCGAAGGAGTACGACGCCGTCATCCATATCTGCATCAGCGCGGAATTCTCGTGCTGCTATCAAAACGCGTGCATCGCTGCGGAGCGTTTTGACAACGTGCATATCGTGGATTCGCGCAACCTCTCCACCGGAAGCGGGCACCTGGTTTACGAGGCGGCGCGCATGGCGCTGGAAGGCCAAAGCGCACAGCAGATCCTCGGCGAGCTCAAGGATCTGATCCCGAAGGTCGACGCGAGCTTCGTCATCGACCGCTTGGATTATCTGCACAGGGGCGGCCGCTGCTCCGGCGTGGAAGCCTTCGGCGCGAAGGTGCTTTCGCTCAAGCCCTCCATCGAGGTTGTGGGCGGGAAGATGATTGTCGGCAAGAAATACATCGGGAGCTTCGCGACCTGCCTCGACCGCTATGTGAAGGACCGGCTTTCCGGCAATGAGAACGTCGATTTAAGAAGGATTTTCATCACGCACTGCATGTGCTCGGAACAGATCGTAGAGCGCGTAAAGAACGCGGTGCGGCGCTACGCCGATTTTAAAGAGTTGTATGTGACCGAGGCCGGCTGCACCATCTCCGGCCACTGCGGGCCGAACACGCTCGGCATCCTGTACCTGAATCAATCGGCAAAGAAGATCTGACGGCAAGAACCGTTCCTTTGATCCCTATGCACTAACGGAAGCGAAGGGATCGCTGAAAGAGCGTCCGTCACGGACGTGAAGGAATTGTCTGAACAGCGTCCAGCATGGGTAAAAGAAATGATCCGCACCGGCGCTTCGTTAACGCGGGTGCGGATATTTTCGTTTGCGCGGCATCGCATTGCTCTGAATCTCCGCTTTTTGCGCGGCAGTTCAAGGGCGATGAAAAGGGCGAAGCCCCGTCAATTTCGTCGCGGCATTCAAGGGCGATGAAAAGGGTGAAGCCCCGTCCGCCCCATCCAGCGGCCCAAGGGCGATGAAAAGGGCGAAGCCCCGTCAATTTCCTACGCGGCAGTTCAAGGGCGATGAAAAGGGCGAAGCCCCGTCAATTTCGTCGCGGCATTCAAGGGCGATGAAAAGGGTGAAGCCCCGTCCGCCCCATCCAGCGGCCCAAGGGCAATGAAAAGGGCGAAGCCCCGTCAATTTCCTACGCGGCAGTTCAAGGGCGATGAAAAGGGCGAAGCCCCGTCAGCCGTCGCCGCGCAGAAGGTTTTCCCCGTATGCTCTAAGGCAATGCATGGTATTGACTTTGTCCGCGCGGGTCTGAATATGCTCGCGCACATAATCGGGCAGCGAATCGAAGTAGTTTTTCGCTCCGGGGTTCTTTTCAAGCATATCCTTGAGATTATCGTATCTAAGCGTCATAAGCTCACCTCAGCAAATAGTTTGCGCGCCCGGCGCGCAATCATACGGCAAAACCGAAAACCCGTGCTCAACCTGCGTTATTTCCCAACGGACGAAATAATTTGATAATGCCAAAAATTTCTCTGTGTATTATTGAAATAATGTTTTATAATGGAGCACAGGATTTGTCACGCTTCGCCAGGGCTCGCGCGCCGGCGTTTTATAATAAAAGGCTGCACGATCCTGGAAGGAGCACAAGACTTGAAACTGATTGCGGATATCCATACCCATTCCATCTCCAGCGGAGACGCGTTCAGCACGATTTCCGAAAACGCGGCCGCTGCCGCTGCCAGAGGGTTAAAGTTCCTCGCGACCACGGACCATGCCCCGGGCAAGCCGGGCGCGCCGCTGCCGCATTATTTTTTGAATCTTCGGACACTGCCCCGTATGCTGGGCGGAGTCTTTCTTCTCAGCGGGGCCGAGATCGATCTGCTCGATTACGACGGCGCGCTGGACCTTCCGCAGTCCACGCTCGCCAAGCTCGATATCGTCGTAGCGTCCATGCACGTGGACGTGATCGCGCCCGCGACCAAAAAAGATCACACGCGCGGCTGGCTCGCCGTGGCGGAAAATCCCGACATCGACGTCATCGGTCACTGCGGCGACCCGAGGTTTGATTTTGACCACGAGGAAGTGGTTAAGGCGTTTGCGCGCGCGGATAAGATCGTCGAGATCAATACCGCCTCCGTGCATACCCGCCCCGGCTCCGAGGAGAACTGCGAGAATATCGTGCGCCTGTGCATGAAGCACGGCGTGCGCCTGGTCGTGAATTCCGACGCGCACCACTCCTGCCGCATCGGGGATTTCGGCTGGGGCCTAGAGATGCTAAAGCGCCTGAACGTGCCCAAGGAGCTCGTACTCTGTGCCGACTACAACCAGTTTTTGTCCTACGTTAAGGAAAAAATGCGGCCGGAGTCCCCCGCGGTTTTGTAGGCGGTTGCGCATAGAAGATCATGGGCATCGCGATGCGGGTACTGCCTTAAGCATATCGGATCGATATTGGAAGCTCAACAAAACCTAAACCATCTTGCTCCAGTTTGAGTAGCGAAGGCGGATGGCTTCCCGCACCGCATCCGGCGGGTCGTCCAGCGCCGTTTTTAACGGTGCATCGGCTCTTTTATGCCTATCCTTCCGAGCGCGGTTGCCGCGGAGGAGCGCACATCCGTTTCAAAATTCCGCAGGTTTTTAATGAGCCCACCGCTTCGGCATCCTTGCGTTTGCCGAATATTTCGGCGGCGTTAACCATTTCATGGGTATATCCGTTTACCAGCTCATCCAACAGTTTTTCCCGGTCCGGTGTTTTAAAACATACACTTTTTCCCCTTTGCTTTTATTGCTGCGATCAAGACATGTTCCCGAACATTCCCCAGTATTTCTCCGGCGAATATACCTTTCATTATTGTAGCATCTATTGTGCATATAGATGTAAAACGATCTATTTGTGCAGGATCTTCGAGATCATAACATGCCTGCTTGCGGCGCTTTTTTAATGATACTTTATTTGCAGGCGCGCCGCGCAAAATACCCGTTGCGAAACAAAAGCTTTGGATGTACAATATCGCTTGGTACCTAGACTCTTGGTGCAAAGCAAAAAGAGGTGAATAGATTGGAGATGCACGAGGAACATGTGCTGGCGACCCGTTTGAGGGCGTGCGGGCATTTTCTGTATTATCAAACGGGCGGAAAAGCGGGGCAGCGGCGCATTCTCGTGACCATTCTGAAGCGGGAAAGCCTTACGCAGAAGGAGCTTCAGGATATGCTTGAAATAAGCTCCGGCGCTTTGAGCGAAATCCTCCAAAAAATGGAGGAGGCGTCCCTGGTGGAACGCAAGAAGAGCTGCGACGACAAGCGGCAGGTGACGCTTGCGCTTACGCCCGCGGGAAAGTGTATGGCGCTCCAGGTGCAGGCGCATTACGCCCGCACGCTCGAAAGGATGTTCGAATGCCTGAGCGGACAGGAAAAGGCGCAGCTCGGCGGAATCCTTGAAAAGCTTGTGGAGCATCTGGATGCCCTCAAAACCGACCCGCTGTTCGAGGCGGGCGCGGCGGACGACGCGCGCAGGGAATCGTCGAGATAAGTCCGAAAACAGCCTGCCCGTGCGGGCGCAAACGAAAGGTCAAGTTTGGCGGGGCGATGGTTCCCGCCGTTAAAGAGGGGTAAAGTTAACAGAATGTGGAAGGTCCTTATAAAAAGCTTAAGGGAATTTAAAAAGCCCTCCATTCTGGCGCCGGTTTTCGTATCGACGGAGGTGGTGATCGAGTGCATCATCCCCTTCATCACCGCTCTGCTCGTCAATCAGATCAAGGCGGGCTGCGGCATCGACGTCATTTTAAAATACGGGCTGCTGCTGCTGGTGATGGCGGCGCTTTCGCTCACGTTCGGCAGGCTCTCGGGCACTGCGTGCGCCACGGCGTCGAGCGGCTTCGCGCGCAACCTCAGGAAGGATCTATTTTACAATATCCAGTCCTTTTCTTTTGAAAACATCGACAGGTTCTCCTCGTCGTCGCTTGTCACCAGGCTTACCACCGATGTGAGCAACGTCCAGAACGCGTACATGATGATCATCCGCATCGCCATAAGAAGCCCGCTGATGCTCATTTTCGCCGTCATCATGGCGTTTATCATGGGCGGCAGCCTGGCGCTGATATTCGTGGTGGTGATACCGATCCTCGGCGTGGGGCTGTTCCTGATCATCCGCAAAGCGTTTCCGGTGTTTAGAAGGGTTTTTCGCAAGTACGACGCGCTCAACAGTTCCATTCAGGAGACCATCCAGGGCATCCGCGTGGTAAAATCCTTCGTGCGCGAGGACTATGAAAAACAGAAGTTCGGCAAAGCTGCCGAGGATGTGCGGATGGAGTTTACCAAGGCCGAAAAGATCCTCGCGTTCAACGGCCCCATCATGCAGTTCTGCCTGTATGTGAACATGGTGTTCATTTTAACCTTCGGCGCATATACCATCGTCACCACGCAGGGGCTCAACTTCAACGTGGGCCAGCTTTCCTCGCTGATGGTTTACAGCTTCCAGACGCTGATGAGCCTTATGATGCTCTCCATGGTGTTCGTGATGATCACCATCGCGGATGAATCCGGGCACCGCATCGTGGAGGTGCTTGAGGAAAAAAGCACTTTAAGCAACCCCGAAAACCCCGTCTATGAGGTGAAGGACGGCTCCATCGACTTTTCCGGCGTGAGCTTCCGTTATTCCGAGAAGGCGGAGCTCATGGCGCTAAAAAACATCGACCTTCATATCAAATCCGGCGAGACCATCGGCATTCTGGGCGGCACGGGCTCCTCGAAAACGTCGCTTGTTCAGCTGATCCCGCGCCTTTACGACGCCACGGAGGGCGTGGTGCGGGTAGGCGGGCTCGACGTGCGCGAATACGATATCGAATCGCTGCGCAATCAGGTTTCCGTGGTGCTTCAGAACAATCTCCTGTTTTCCGGGACCATCAGCGAAAACCTGCGCTGGGGAAACCCGACTGCGACCGACGAGCAGCTCAGGGAAGCGTGCTCCCTTGCGCAGGCGGACGATTTTATCTCGCAGTTCCCGGACGGCTACGAGACGCGCATCGAGCAGGGCGGCACCAACGTTTCGGGCGGACAGAAGCAGCGCCTTTGCATCGCGCGCGCGCTTTTGAAAAAGCCGAAGGTGCTCATCCTGGACGATTCCACGAGCGCCGTCGACACGCACACCGACGCGAAGATCCGCAAGGCGTTCCGCGATTATATCCCCGATACCACAAAGATCATCATCGCGCAGCGCGTCGCCTCCGTGCAGGACGCCGACCGCATCGTGCTGATGGATAAAGGCGGCATCGTGGCCATAGGCACCCACGAGGAGCTTTTGAAGACCAACGAAATCTACCGCGAGGTGTACGAATCCCAGAATAAGGCGGGTGAAAAGCAATGAAGCGCGGCGCTATGTACAAAAAAGGAACGGCGAAGCGGCTTTTAAAGATGCTGTTTCAGTTTTATCCCGTCACGCTGCCGCTGGTGCTTCTATGCATCGTATTCACGGCGGCGGTCTCCTCCATCCCCTCCATCTTCATGCAGAACATCATCGCGGTGCTCGAGCAGAACCGGGGCGGCGATTGGGCGCATATCGGCCCGCAGGTCCTGCACTTCACGCTGATCCTCGCGGGGCTGTACGTGGTTTCGCTCGCGTCGTCGTTCACCTACAACCGCGCGATGGCAACCATCACGCAGGGATCGCTCAAGAAGATGCGCGAGAAGCTCTTCCTCAAGATGGAAAGCCTGCCCATCCGTTTTTTCGACACGCACCCGCACGGCGATATCATGAGCCATTACACCAACGACATCGATACGCTCCGGCAGATCATCTCCCAAAGCATGCCGCAGCTTTTGGTTTCGGCCGTGACGGTGCTCACGCTCTTCAGCATCATGCTCTATTACAGCGTATGGATGGCCGCCGTGGTATTAAGCGGCATGGCGCTCATGCTGACGGTGGTCAGAAAGCTGGGCGGCAATTCCGCCAAGTATTTTATCCGCCAGCAGCGCTCCCTGGGCAGAACCGAGGGCTTTGTCGAAGAAATGATGAACGGCCAGAAGGTCGTAAAGGTGTTCTGCCACGAACAGGAGACGAAATCGGGCTTTAACGCGATCAACGACGAGCTGTTCCGCGATTCGGAGCAGGCCAACAAATTCGCCAACATCCTCGCTCCCGTGCTGATGAACATCGGCAACCTCATCTACGTTACGGTCGCGATGGCGGGCGGGATATTCCTGCTCACAAAGGCGCACAACCTGAGCATTTCGGGGCTTGTGTTCAGCATCAGCGTCGTGGTGCCGTTTTTGAACATAACGCGCCAGTTCTCGGGCAACATCAACCAGGTATCGCAGCAGGTGAACGCGGTGATCATGGGCCTCGCGGGAGCGGACCGCATCTTTACGGTGCTCGACGAAGCTCCCGAGGAGGACAACGGCTTTGTGACGCTCGTCAACGCCAAAGAGGAAAACGGTGTGCTCACCGAATGCGAAGAGCGCACGGGGCTTTGGGCATGGAAGCAGCCTATGCCGGACGGTACGGTGCGCTATACGAAGCTTGCCGGCGACGTACGCCTCAAGGAGGTGGATTTCGGCTACGAAAAGGATAAGCCGGTGCTCTACAACGTTACCCTGTTCGCGGAGCCGGGTCAGAAAGTGGCGTTCGTGGGCGCGACGGGCGCGGGAAAGACCACCATCACAAACCTTTTGAACCGTTTTTACGACATTGCCGACGGCAAGATACGCTACGACGGAATCAACATCAACAAAATCAAAAAATCGGACCTGCGCCGCGCCATCGGAATGGTGCTCCAGGATACGAACCTGTTTACCGGCACCGTTATGGACAACATCCGCTACGGCAGGCTCGACGCCACGGATGCGGAATGCGAGGCGGCGGCGAAGCTCGCGGGCGCGCACGATTTCATCACGAGGCTCCCCGGGGGATATCAGACCATGCTTTTGAGCAACGGCAGCAACCTCTCGCAGGGGCAGCGGCAGCTCATCGCCATCGCGCGCGCGGCGGTCGCCGACCCGCCGGTGATGATACTCGACGAGGCCACCTCCTCCATCGACACGCGCACCGAGGCCATCGTGCAGCGCGGCATGGACGCGCTCATGAAGGGGCGCACCGTGTTCGTTATCGCGCACCGCCTTTCCACGGTGCAGAATTCCGACGTCATCATGGTGCTCGAGCGCGGTGAAATCATCGAGCGCGGCAGCCACGCGCACCTGATCGAGGAAAAGGGCAAGTACTACCAGCTCTACACCGGCGCGTTCGAGCTTGAATAAAGCAAAAGCCTCTGCGGCTCCTTCTGCAGAAGCGATGAAATCCGGCGTGCGACAGCGCGAGCATTCGATCGAACCTAAGAAAGACGAAACCTCCGAAAATGTCCTGTTTTCGGAGGTTTTTGTTTCAATGTCGGCGAAACGGATGCGGGCTTGCTTCTGATCCTATGGATCATCGGCTATTGTCCTATCAAGGCCGGCGCTATGCCGATCCTCTTATTTTTGAAGCTTTTTTCAGCGCTTTTTCATATTGTTTTTTTATTCCGTTGTCCTGCTCGCACTCGCAAATCTCAGCCAATGTATCGAACAATCTGCTTTTGGCATATTGGGGGATGACGATGATTCTGGAAAGGGCATAAGCGCTGCTCCAGCGAACGACGGTCCCCTGGTCTTTGCTGTTGAGCAACAGTCCCTCTATCGCTTTCTCCAAGTCGTCGGGAAACCTGTGGCATAGATTCCCCACGATCCTGGCCGCCTCCCTTTTAATGCTGTTGCTTGCGGATAAAATGTGCTCAACAGCCAAGTGCAGCCACTCAACGGTCGCTATCTGCGCATCAAGATTTGTTACGGCCTCTATCGCCCCAAAGATAATCGCCGCCTTTTTCCGATCCGTTTTATGCCGCAGACCTTCTATTTCCCGAATCGTAATATTCTTTTCCTCTAAGGCGTTGATAATGATTTCTCTTTTTTCAATCGCTTTTATCGATTTATTGTTGAGCGCGATCAACAGTTCCATAAGATCGATCCTTTCGCAAATATAGGGAATCGACGGCGCTTCGCTGCTATTTCGCCCTCGTTCCCATTATACACAAAAACACGGCCGCCGCGACAGCAAAAGCGCCGCGCAACAGCCGCAAGAATTCTTTTCCCCATGATCATGACCCTTTCCTGAGAAAAAAGAACGCCGAACGGCTGCCCTCGGGCTTTTTATTTCGGGCTATCCCAGCAACACGACCTCCATCAGCTCGTTCGCGGTCAGCCGCAGCCGACCGCCGCCCCAGATGACATAATCTCCGTCGGTTTCGGCGGTTCTGAAAAACGCCTCATCTACAAGCTCGGCGTATTTCATGGCGTGCAGCTTCACCGAGAGATCCACGGTCACACTGCTGCCGCTCTCCATCTGCATAAACAGCCGGTAGTCCTTCAGGGGCATCACGGCCCGTATGTAGCCGTCGCTGTGATCGTCCATGCCGGTATCCTCCCTGTCGGGAATATTAAAATAGAAAATCCCATCCTACAGACTATTGTAGAACGGGATTTTGAATCGCGCCTCGTCGGAAACGACGATCTTTTAAAATATCGAAGGGGGGATATCCTCGAAGTTTTTGAGCTTCTCGGCCAGCTTCGTGCGGCGGTCGACGTCCAGCTTTTGGAATGCCGTGCGCAGATGCGTGCGCACGGTGCTGTCCGTCACGTTCAGCTTTTGCGCGATCTCGCCGTTGCGCAGGCCTCGCGCCGCGAGAAGAGCCACTTCCCGCTCGCGCGCGGTCAGCGCTTCGGGCAGATCCTCCGGTGAAAGGTCGCGGGCAAGTTTGGCTTTCCCCTCGCCGAAGCCCTCCTTTATTCTGAGATACGTCTCATACAGCTCGGGGTATTCCTTTACAATCAGCTCATCCGCCAGCCCCCCGAGCAACTCTGCAAGCGACGCAAATAGATAAACGAGCCCGTCGGGCATGGCCAGTTCTGCCGCGTGACGCAGATACGAGGCGGACTTTGCGCGCTCCCCCACCGCTAGATATCCGACAGCCAAAAGAAGCGACACCAGGATCTCCGCAAAAACGGTCTTGCGGCCGACCTCCGGCGGCACAGCCTGCGCAACGCCTATGAGTTGCGCGAATTCGCCCTGGATCAATAAATAGAGCAGATGCACATACAGCGCATTGTTTACCATCGGCGTAAGCAGCAGCTTCCCTGAAAACTCCCCTTTTTTGAGCCACTCAGCCATATCCGCCGGGACCTGCAACTCCGCCAAAAGCAGCCCGCGCACCGTATCCAGCACGGACCTTACCACAAACGTATTCTGTGAAGCGTAGGACGCGGCGCGCTCCATTGAGCTGATTGCGCTGCGCCAGCCCGCGGTATCGGCGCGGATCTGCGCAATCTCCGCCAACAGTCTCGCGGCACTCAGTTGGATAATGCTCTGTTGTTTGCTCTCCGCAAGGAATAAAGCCTTGTAGGCGAGTATCTCCGCCTCGCCGGTTTCGCCCCTGTAATAGGCAAGCTCCGCCCGAAACAGCACGTCCGCGCCGCTGCCGTGACCGCCCGTCATCCGGGAATAGAGCGCAACGTAAGTCTCGAGCTCGTCGGCTTCCCGGTCGGCTTCGCCCTTGCATATATGGAACTCGGCAAACTGGGAGTAGTCGCCGAAACACCACGGCGCTTCCGGCAGGATCACCCGCGAGTCCTTCCCTTTAAAAAGCGCCGCGGCTTTCGTTAACGTCGCGGTCATCTCGCCCAGGCGGGGAAAGCTTTTGAAAGAGGACAGAAGCGTCCATTCGCCAAGCAGGCCGGAATCCTCCCCGTCCTCCGCATCCAGCATTTTACGAAGCTCCCCCATCAGCGCGTCGAAGGATTCGTTCCGCCAGGCGATCAACAGCGCCCATGCGACCCGCAGCATGGAGAGGAGGTGCCTGCGCTTGATATCGGCCGGGCAGTTTTGCGCTATATCCAGGGCGAGCTCCGTAAACGGCGCGGCTCCGATGTTTTCCAAAAGCAAATGGGAAAAATCGAGGGAAAGCATCCGTTCATAGTCCTTGATCTGCGCATAAAAGCCAAGAGCCTCTGAGATTTTTCCGCCATCCCTGCAAAAATCTCCCGCGCGCAGCAGGCATTCACGTTCAAAGGCGCCGCCGCGCTCCGCGCGCTTGTGAATAAGCAGTTGGGTAAGAATGCTGTGCAGCTCATATCGCCGCTCGACGGGCTCATGGCGGATAAACGGGTTTTGCAGCGCATTTAAGGCATATTCGGGAAGCGTTTCGCAGCCGCCGAGAATGCAGGCCTGCTGTACGGTAATCATCTCAAAGGGCGACAGGCGCAGAAGAAAGGTTTGCTGCGCCTCGGTCAGCGCATCCCATACCAGATGCTCCATGAGCGCCAAAATACCGGAGGTATCGGAGAAAGTTCCTGTTTCCCGGAAAGCGCGCAGCTGAAGATACACCGCGATGATCCAGCCTCCGGTGTTGCGCGCGATGTCTTCGGCATCCTTCTGAGCGATCCTCACGCCCGCCTGGGAATAATAGCGGCCGATGTCGTCGGCATTGAGCCGCAAATCCCCGGCGTTGATCTGCAAAACGCCGCGGCTCGCGACCACCGAAAGCATTTTCCGCTTGAGCATTTGCGCCACAACAACGACATGCAAGCCTTCCCCGCCGTGTTCCATGAGTGCGGCGAAAAAGGAGGGCGAAAGCGCGGCAAGCAGATATTGGAAGTTGTCGGCGACGAGAAAGGCTTCGTGACGGCACTCGATGGAGCGCAGGGCGTCGCAAGCCTCGCCGATGGTGGCGGCGTTGGGCAGGCCGATATTTGCGAGCCGCTGCCCCGCGCGGCCGTCGATCCGGCCGATGCTGTTCGCAAAACGCAGAAAACACGCGGCGGGCTGCTCGTCCGTGGCGGTGAACCAATACACGGGAGTGCTTTGCGGGAGCTCGGCCTCCAGAAAATCCCGTACGGCCGTGGTCTTGCCGCAGCCGGAAGGGGCCACTACAATCGTGGTGGACGCTGAGCGAATACCGGACAGCTTCTTTATGAGGCGGTCGGAATAATAGTGCGGCTCGCCCCGGGCTTTATGCTTTTGTTCCATCGCGCCGCCTTCTTTCTGAGCTTTTGCGCATCATTTTGAGGGATGGTTCCAGCGGTGTTTGTCCTCGGATCGACTTTGGCGGTCTTTTGCTCGCGCCCGGCGTATATGGCTATTATAGCAAGACATTTTTATCCTGCATATATCGGTTGCAGCGGATAGGCGCCGTTAAAGGGAGCGGCCTTTAGGAGCAGGATTTGCCCATCTCCCCATTTGTTATCCAAAATGCCTTTCGTCCTCTTCATAATAAAAAGCCATTAGTTTTCGAGGCATGAAGAAGGTCGAATCCGGAATGTCCAGTTTTACTGTTCCAGATTTCGACCCGTACGTTTAATTAGTTAACAAAATAGATGCAGGCTCTGATTCTCAATTATTATATTTCTATGCGTTTGCGCCGATATCTTCCTTATGTACGCCCTGTGATATCTTCCGTGGCTTTGTCAAACTTCCTTCGGCCGCCTTCCATCCGGCAATAAAAGCAATTCGCACTATAGCAAATAAAGCGCTTTCCGCTTGATCGTATTCCCGGCCATCTAAAAAATCGCTGAACGCTTTTTCAAATTCGTTGCTATACATTTGCGCCACCTCAATACACATAATATCATTTATAAGCAGTATTTGCAATCTATAGATGCGTATTTTAGCCTGTATGGTTTGTCTCATTTCCACCCTCTTTTTTATAAAATATAGGAAAAGAGGTGGAGACGCTGTATGGATGACAAGCATCATAAAGCTTTTGTGCAGATCGGCTTAAATATTTTATATTACCGCAAGGAAAAAGGAATCACGCAGCAGGCGCTTGCGGAAATGGCCTCCTTCAGCCGTAACCATATCCAGAAAATTGAAACTGCAAAGGCTACGCCAAGCGTCGCGGCGCTTATAGATATCGCGGAGGCGCTGAACATCTCTGTAGGAAAACTATTCGATCCCAAATCATGAGGAACGCCCGCTGAAATGCCGCAAAGGCGGAGACGCCGGGCTTTCTTCCTATGTCTTTTCCCGCTGAAATTTTAGGGCGCGAAGTCGTGAAAGATACAACTCGGTCAAAGCTAAACCCAGATCCCATTAAAGCATTCTATAAAAGAAAACCGCCGAAACCGAATATAAAATCCGGATTTCGACGGTAATTCAATCCCGACTCATTTAAACGTTCATATCCGACTCATTTAAACCTTCATAGATTCCTTGGCGGAAATACGCTTTACCAAAAGCAGGAGGAGCGCTCCGACCACGAGGAACGCGATGATGGAGCCGATCGCCCAAAGAAGCCCGTATTGCTCGGCGAGCGTGGCCTCGAACCCATGGTTGGCATACCAGTTGTGCGCGCGGTAGGAGATGGTGCTGAAAACCAGCGGCCCGACGAAGGTGGACGTCCTGCCCGCGACGGAGAGGAACCCGTAAAACTCGGTGGATTTTGTTTCCGGGGCAAGCTGGCTCACCATCGTGCGGCTGACGGCCTGCGCGCCGGAGAGCGAGAAGCCCGCAATAAACCCGATGACATAGAACAGGATGATGTTCTTGATGAAAAACAGGCCCGCCACCGCGAATATCAATATCACAAGTGAAATCAGGATGGATTCCTTGCTGCTTTTTTTGTCGGAGATCCGGCCGAAAAGCAGAGCGCCGAAAGCGCCGGAAAGCTGTATGAGGATCACGAAAATGATAAGCTCCGTCTGCGCCATGCCGAAGAGCGTGGCGCCGATGATGGCGGCAAAATCCATCAGCATCATGATGCCGTCGTTATAAATCAAAAAGGCGACCGTATACTTGACGAATTCCTTATACTTCTTTACGGAGCGGAAGGTCTGCGCCAGCTTTTCAAACGCTAGGACGATGACGTTTTTACCCTCTGGAATCTGCTCGGCTTCATGCTTTTCGGTCACCCAGAGGAAGGTTGGGAGCGAGGAAACGAGATAGAATACCGCGGTGATCAAAAAGGCATAGGGGATCATCTGGTTCCCGATCAGCTGAATCGGCAGGAGCACCAGGAGCAGGGCGATGATGCCGCCGATCATGCCGATTGCCCAACCCTTGCCCGAGACGGAGCCGACCGATTCCGGGGTGGAAACGTCCGTCAGCAGAGAATCATAGAACACCTGGGCGGCGCGGTAGCCGATCTCCGCCAGGATGAAAAAGAACATTCCCGTGAATACGTCGCCCTTGCCTACAAAGAACAGCAGGGCGGTAAACAGAACCGAAATCGCGGTAAAGATCATCAGAAACTTCTTTTTGGACTTGGTGACATCCGCGATAACGCCGAAGATAGGCGACATGACCGCGACCAAAACGGCGGCTATGCCGACCGAAAGCCCCCAAAGCCGCGTTCCCTCCGCGCCGCCTACGACGACGTTTTTGAAGTAAGCGGAGTACACCGCAAGGAGGACGACGGATGCATAAGCGGAATTGCCGAAATCATAGAAATACCAGGAATGACGGGATTTTTTGCCGGCTTCATCGATTTTCTTCTTCATACATTTACTCCGGTTAGCGACAACGCAAGATTTTATATAATGTTATTCTATACAAAAATCTTTATAAACTCAAGATGAGCGAATAACGGTTTATAATAAAATGCAGTTGGGCGAGGTCTTGGGAGCGCGCGGCTTGCCCTGTTTGCCCGTATGCACGCAGGAAGTCACGCGGGGATTTTCGGTTCAGAGTTCTATTTCCGATGCCGGCGCCGCACAAAATCATCGCAATGAAAGCATTTTCTAAACAAGAAAAGCTTCTGAACAGACATGGAGCTCGGATTTCAGCGGCGATTCAAGATGCACGCCCCGGCGCGGATAGCGAAAAGTACCACCGCACCCTCCTCCAGCGTTGAAGCGCGGCCAAAACGGGAATCGTCCGCAACCGTCGGATACGAGATAGCTACAATTCAATGATTCCCGAAAGCGATAGCCGGGGACGCTTTTGAACAGCCTTCGACTATGCCTATAGGAGACGCTAATCCCTTATTTTTTTAGACCAAAATCTCACTCTGCGCCGGAATTCGTATATGAGGAATACCGTTATATACGACAGCACGACCACCAAAAAGAATTTTAGGAATATGTGTATTTTAAGGTTGCTAAATAAAAACGTAAAAAACGTTACCGGTAAAAAATGAAAGATATAGTATGTAAAAGAGGCCTTGCTTAAATACCCGATGACCCTGCCGCCCTTGTTGAGGCGGATTCTCCCAAAATTCAGCAGGAAAATGATCGCAGAACACTCATAGACTCCTTTGGCGAGCACCCACAAAGGCGTCAGATATGCTTCGTTGGAGTAAAATATCTGAGATTGGATATTCACAAAAAACAATGTGGCGAGAGATAGGAGGCCAAACACCTTCGAGGGGTTGTAGTACTCCTTGATTTTTTCCTGGATGCGCCCGTCGGATGCGAATACATAGCCGAAGATAAACAGGCTGAGGTAAACCGCATCGTTCGCCCAGTCGAAAACGATGATGTAAGCGTCCGGATGGAAGAAGGGACGCAAACACAGTTCAAGCAGTACGATGAAGCCGATAGGCAAAAGCAGACGGTGTCCTTTCGAAAAAAAGGCGCCTGTCCGTTCAATACGACTTTCATCTTTCTTCCAGAGATTGAAGAGTGGCATGCAGAGCAACGAGAAAGCGTACAGGTACAAAAGAAACCACAGATGGCCGTATCCGTTATAATGGAAGCTTTGATACCAGAAGAACTGCGGGATGAAATTAAGAAAGCCGCCCGCATATCCCTCATAAAGCGCCTGGACATAGCCCGTAACAGGGCAAAGGAAGAGAAACCACCCCATCAGAAAGGGGAATATCAACTTTTTTGTCCGTTCCCATATATAGTCGCCGCTGCCCCTGCTTCTAAAAGAATAAAAGGAGGCCATACCCGAGATAAAAAACAAAAGCGTCATGAAGAAATCCCCGAGAGGGACCGAGACCAAAAGAAACGGGAGCGCCGCAAGCCCCGATACCGGCGCCTTGATGGGAACGATGCCGTACCTTGTATAAGTCAGCGCGGCGTGGAAAGGAATGAGCGACAATATGACCAGCACCCGCAGCCAGTCAATATAAAACAGCCGTTTTGTTCCCATGTGTCAGACCCCATTCATTTATGATGATATAGTTAAAGGTTTCATTTGAATTCTCAAGAGCCTGTTATGTTCGGCTCCCCCAGTAATGAAAAGGGACAGGCGTGCTGCGGCCTGTTTATAAGGACATACATCGATACCATTAACATTCAGTTGTACCAAAACATGCTTGCTTCCTTTTCAATACAAGGGAGCAAGCCCATCATGCCGTAAGGCCTATTTGCAATGCTGCGCTTCATATAAAACGGGTCATTCGGGCAAAACCCAAACCGACCGTTTTACGGGTTTAGGATACACGCTGACTTCACAGCGCTTCAAAATATTTTCGCGCGTCCTCCATCATGTTTACCAGATGATAATCCCGTTTTGTCAAAACCTTTACGGTTGAAAAAATAATCTGCTGCAATCCGCTCACGCCGACAATAACGCTTTCCTTTACATACTTTGTATTTGCGGCGGCAAATTCTTTAAACGCATTGCTCACCTCGCTATTGAATTTCATATTTGTGACATCCGTAATAATATTGACCGATTTTTCAGGTTTCGACGCCACAAGAGCGTGCCCCTCCTTCAATGTCTGAAGGATTTCCTTTTCGCTTCCCACACCTAAATTGGAACAGTTTACGACAATGACCGGCTTGTTTTTGATGATTACAGTGGATATTCCCATGATGATTTCCCCTTTCGTTCCGATAAATATTCTACCGCAAAAAAGCTTGCCGGCCGTTGATTTCATCCTTTGGCGGCACCCGCCGTTCTGCTCATGCTTGATATATCGGAAAATAAATTTAGAAATTAACGGCCGATCATTGTTGCAGCGAGGAATTATAAAAAAACATCGTTGCGCCGCCCGGTTCATGGTTCGAATCCGCCCTTCCTGGCAAAAAAACAGCCGCGCCTTAGGCAAAGCTCTTGTTTAATATCGAAAGAGGCGGACCGGGCGGGCAGGAATATCGCGCTTCACATTGCTGTGCACTAAGGGCCGGGAACTTCTCCCGCACGGCTGACGCGGTTGACATTTGATCGTATTCAAATATAATGAGATTATAAAAAAGAACCGTCATAGTGAGCAGTATTATGAAAGGCTTTTTATTTCGTGCGATAGGATGAAGTAAAAATGAGAGAGCCTTTTATTTTTTTATGTCCTGAAATAACAAGAGAAAATGCGTTGACGCTGATCCATTGGCTGGAGGATGATGAAGTAAGAAAGTATTTAAGCGATACTCATAACGTATCCGCAAATATATCGCAGGTTCTAGACAGGGTCAATTTGCCGATATTGACACATCTTTTCAATAAGGGCTGCAGATTTTACATGGTCTACGACAAGCACAATGCGCCGGTAGGCTTTGTACGCCTGGTGTTGAATGGCGACGAAACGGAAATGGTCATCGTAATCGGCGATCAAAACAACTGGGGCAAGCGTTTAGGGACCGGCGCGATTCGTGAAAGCTTGAGAATTGCTTTCTTTGAATTGCGCTCATCGAGTGTTGTGGCGAAAATCTATAAGGAAAACCAGCGCTCCATCCGGGCCTTTACCCACGCGGGGTTCAGGATGAAGCATGAAACGCCGACGCTGAAAAGCTTTGTTATCACCATGGAAGAATATTTAAAGCTTATAAAAGAGAGCGTCCCCTGTGAAATATACATAACTCAAATTGATAAGGCGCGGCTCAAAAAACTGATAGACGATGAATTGCATGGACAAACGAAGAGGGATACATCCCTGTTAACCCTTGACCGCGAAATCAATAGGGCAAAGGTCGTCGATATAAAGCGCCTTTCGCCGAAAGTAGTCACCATGAATTCAAAAGCTCTTCTTTATCTAAATGGAAAAGAGGAGGAGGTTTCGCTGGTATATCCACACGAAGCCGACCGGATTGGAAAAAAGTTGTCTGTATTGTCCCCCGTAGGCACCGCTATCCTCGGGTATAGCGAAGGAGACGATATCGAGTGGGAAATTCCGTCCGGAACGGCCGATATTACGATCAAAAAAATCCTGTACCAGCCCGAAGCGGCCGGGCATTACCATCTATAGAGGATGGCCAGAACGCCGTGGCCTTAAGCGTACTATAATCCTGTGCACGCCCAAAAGACGCGGATTCATACCATTGCAATCCAAATCATAATGCTACAAGGGATGCGGGCCCTGCGTGAGGCCGATGAGGCGGCTGATGTGCTCAAGCGTCAGCCTTTGGGCATGCAATATGCTCATGATGCAGATAAATCTTCCATGGATTTTTTCACTCTTTTTTCTCGCTGAAAACTAAAAAACTCATTTACAGGTTTGAGCAGCAGGATTATAAAAAACGCAGTATATATAATGAAAAACACACCCATGATAATATTTGTTAAAAACATTGTAATGAGAGAAACCAAAGCTCCGAGTCCAAACAAAACCATAGCTGTGACTTTTGCCCATTTGTAGCCTTCAAATACAAAGAATAATAATGCGCACTCAAGAATAAAGCGAATAAACCCTCGAATCAACTCGTAAAGTGCGTTGAATCTGTCCCCTAAAACATCGTCAGAATATGGGTTTAATGCAAAAGAGATAAAACTGAGAGTTAAGCATACGGAAATTAGCACAACCAAAAGTACTTTTCCTCGTTTAACTAATTCCATATATTAACCTCCACCAACATATATGTTATGCGTTTCATTATACTATAAAAAAGCCAGAATTGGCATATACTATCATTTTTCGGTTGTCCTGCGCAGCAAGCATCCTTCGATGAGCCAACTTCATGTTAGCCTATTATCATTTACTCTCGTTTCAGGAGAATAAAAATCCACTGTAAAACAAAAGATAGGTCTATTACCTTAAAGGAGATTTGATATGGGTATTTTGTCATGGGTAGTGCTGGGAGCGCTTGCCGGTTGGGTGGCAAGTATTATTATGAAGAAGAACCGGTCTATGGGCGCTTTCGCAAATATTATAGTCGGAATTATTGGAGCGTTTATCGGTGGTTTTGTTATGAATTTGATTGGCGCAAAAGCTGACGTTACGGGATTTAACCTTGAAAGCTTTCTTGTTGCGTTAGTAGGTTCAATTATCTTACTGGCCATTATTAATTTAATTCGGAGGGGCACCGTACGGAACGATAAATAATACTTTGAAGAGATAGCCGTTGTATATTAACGGCTTTTCTTAACTACTCTGACCCGCATTATAGACAATTTTACCGTCAATAATTGTATATAAACCATGCGTAAATATATCTGCTGTGACCCACTGTTTGAAGGGGCAGCGTACCAGAAAATCCCGTCACGACGGGTCTTCTTGGCGTTGCAGCTTTTGTCAGCATTTCATGGTCAGGCTGTCCGGAAAGTCAGCACGAGGGAGGGCCTGGTATAATAGAAGTATCAAAAAGCAGGCGGTAACGGGGATGAAATATGTGGAAGGGCAGAATCGGAAACAGATGACGCTGCT
>JBCFAY010000023.1:0-55714 GCA_038562375.1 Bacillota bacterium
ATCTGAAGAACCTGCTCGCGCTCGCGCAGTGCGGCGCGCTGATCATGCCGCCGATGCCGGCGTTCTACGCGGGGCCCCAAACGACCCGCGAGATGGTCGATCTGTTCGTCGGAAGACTGCTCGACCACCTGGGAATCGACAACACGCTGACGTACGTTTACGAAGGGGTTTAGCGCGAGCTTATACGGTCCCATGCCTGCGCGATAGAGCCTAACGGTTGAAACCGATAGGCTCTATCGGCGTTTTTTCACGCTTGTTTTATGAGCGGCGCCCGGCCGCGCAGTCCAGAAGCCGCGGGCGTAAGGATATGGAACGGACACATTGGATAGCTTCCCTCGAGGCCTTTTCTTCGTGGTATAATGGTGGAAATCGAGTGAAAGAAGGTGAGTTTGTGAAAGGCAGAAAGATATTGATATTTTGCGCCGTTATTGTTGTGTTGCTGTTGACTTTAAGCGGTTGTATTCCAGGTGATGGGGTAAACTCGCAAACCAATCCGGCGGGGTTCTTCGCGGGCATCTGGCACGGGTGGATAGCGCCGTTCTCGCTTATATATTCCCTTTTTAATAAAGGTATTGGCATTTATGAAGTTTATAATAAAGGGTTTCTGTATGACTTGGGTTATTATATGGCGATTGTAAGCGGTTTTGGCGGCCTCGCGCTGTCCAGAAGAAGGAAAACCTGCACAGGCAGCGAAAGAAAGGACGCCTGAAAGGAACGGAAAGATACACTATTCTCTATGCAAAATGGCAAGAAAGGACAAACATGCGGATTCACAAGCATCCGATATTAGAAACGGCCGTCGGCCGGAACGTAACCGTTTACATGGACGGCAGGCCAATTGCCGCAAGGGAAGGGGATTCGATCGCCTCCGCGCTGATCGCGAGCGGCATATCGATTTTTCGGCATACGCATAAGACCGGCGAGCCGCGCGGGCTGTTCTGCGGCATCGGCCAATGCACGGACTGCGTCGTGATCGTGGACGGGCAGCCGAACGTGCGCTCCTGCGTGACGCTTGTCAAAGAGGGGATGCGGATACAGACGCAGCAGGGGCGCGGGCAATTGGGGGTGACGGTTTGAAAAGCGCGGACGTACTGGTGATCGGCGGCGGGCCGGGCGGGCTCGGCGCGGCGATCGAGGCCGCGAAAATGGGCGCGTCCGTCGCGCTCGCGGACGAAAACCCGCGCATGGGCGGGCAGCTCTACAAGCAGATCCACAAATTCTTCGGCTCCGAGGCGCATTATGCCGGCGTGCGGGGCTTTGAAATCGCGAAAATACTCATCGGGGAGGCGAAGAAGGCGGGCGTAACGCTTCTGCCGGAAACCCGCGCGCTGGGGCTCCTCGACCGCGGCGAGGTCGCGCTTTTGGATGTATCCGGCCAAAAAAATGCGCGCCAGTTTACACTGAAGGCGAAAACCGTCGTGCTCGCGACGGGCGCGAAGGAAAACGCGGTGCCTTTTCCGGGCTGGACGCTGCCCGGCGTAATGACCGCCGGCGCGGCGCAGACGCTCGCGAACATCTACGGCGTGCTGCCCGGCAGGAGGATACTGATCCTCGGCTCGGGCAACGTCGGGCTGATCGTAGGGTACCAGCTTATGCAGGCCGGCGCGCGGGTGGAGGGCATCGTGGAAGCGCTCCACTGTGTGAGCGGCTACGCGGTGCACGCCGCCAAGGTTCAAAGGGCGGGCGTGCCTTTATACCTCGGGCATACGGTCGTTGCGGCGCACGGGGAAGGGCATGTGCGGGGGGCCGTCGTCGCGCGGGTGGACAAGTGTTTCCGTCCTGTTGAGGGCACGGAGCGCGCGATCGACTGCGATACGGTGCTGCTCGCGGCGGGATTGTCGCCGCGCACGGAAATCGCCGCGATGTTCGGCTGCGAGATGACGCTCGAGCGCAGGCTCGGCGGGCTGATGCCGCTGCATGACGAGGGCATGCGCACGAGCAACCCGGCGGTGTATGTCTCCGGCGATCTCGCGGGCGTGGAGGAGGCTTCGACCGCGCTGGACGAGGGCAGGCTCGCTGGGATCAGCGCGGCGATCGCCTGCGGCTATGCGGCAAACGGGCAGGGCGAGCGCATCGAATCGCTGAAGGCGAGCCTTGCCGCGCTGCGCTCCGGGCCGCACGGCAGGCTGCGCCGGGAAGCCAAGGAGTCGATCCTCTCACTCTCGCGCGAAAAAGGAATTCCGGGAGGGACGCTATGATAAAGAGCAGGGACGAAATCAACGCATCGGATCCGATCCTTTGCCGCTGCGAGGAGATCCGCCGGTCGGAGATCCTTTTTGCGATCGGGATGGGCTGCAGGAGCGTTGCGGCGGTGAAGAAATTCACCCGCGCGGGCATGGGCGCATGCCAGGGGCGCACCTGCGCGCGGCTGATCGAACAGCTGCTCGTCGCGTCGGGCATTTCGCCCGAGGACGCGGCCGCGAGGGACAAGGCCCGTTTCCCGATCGTGCCCTGTCCCATCGGCGCGTTTGAAAAGGAGGAGTAGTCCGGTGCAAAACAAATTCGACTGCATCGTTGTCGGCGGCGGCTATTTCGGCTGCTCGATCGCGTATCATATTTCCAGGGCGGGTAAAAAAACGGCCCTGATCGAGCAAAAGGAGATCGCCTCCGGCGCGTCCGGGGCGAACTTCGGCTGCGTGCAGGTTCAGGACGCGAATATGGGCATGAGCCTTACGCTCACGCTTCAAGGCATCGAGCGGATGCGGCATATGGGCGGGGAGCTTCGCGCGGACATCGGCTTTGAACCGTTCGGTTCGCTGATCGTGGCGGAGAACGCGACTCAGCTTCGAGAGCTTGAAAAGCTGTACCGTGAAAAAAAGGACGCGGGGCTCGATATCGAATGGCTGGACGCGGACCAGGTCCTAAAGGCCGAGCCGAACCTCGCGCCCGGGACGATACTCGCCGCGACGAAATACGTTCAGGCGAAGATCTATCCTTTCCATTATATATATGCTTTGGTAAAAAGAGCGCAGGAGCACGGCCTGAAGCTGATGGAGCATACGAAGGTCGCCGAGCTTTTGATGGAGGGCGGCGAGTGCCGCGGGGTCGTATTGACCGGCGGCGAAACGCTCCGCGCGGAGCAGGTGATCGTATCCGCCGGAAGCTGGACGCGGGAAATCTGCCGCACGGCGGGGCTGGACGTTCCGGTTTACAGCGTAAAGGCCGAGGCGTTCGTCACGGAGCCCCTCCGCCCGTTCCTGCGGTATTATTATTCCTCGGCCGGGTTTTTTGCCGAGGCGCACAGCCAGGAGGCGGCGGCAACCTCGCTCTGCATCCATCAGAGCCACAACGGCAATCTTCTGATCGGCGAGACCGCGAAGCCGGACGGCATGGTCGGGGAGGCCTTTTCCGACCTGACTTCTTCGGAACACTGCGCGCATATCCACGCGCTGCTCGCGCGGTATTTCCCGGCGCTTATGAACGCGCAGGTGCTGCGAAGCTGGGTGACGCGCTCGCCCTATACGGACTCTTGCCAGCCGGTGCTCTGCCAAAGTTCCGTAAAAGGGCTCATTATCGCGGCGGGCTTCAAAAGCGCGGCGATACTCTCGGCGGTGGCGGGAGAAATCGTTGCCGAGCTCGCCGTGAAGGGTCGGTCCAAGGTGGATCTAAGTGATTTTATAAGTGTTTAGCTTATAAAGTCACTATAAGAATTGGTGTATTGCACGGGAAAAATATATGTGTTAGAATAACTAGAAGATTTCGGCCGACACAGAAGCTGCGGTTATGATGATGCAGTTAGACATAATTAATCTATAGTGCAGATGGCGATTTTATCGCGTGCGGATTGAATTGTTCGCACGGCGGGAAGCCCTGCGGATCCCTGTGACAAGGTGAGCACGCTGCATTCTTTTTTCGTTGCATCGGGTGCCCGCCGGTGCCCGGGATCGAAGGATGCGCGGCCGGATCGCGGGGCGGAACAAACGGACGGAGGACGGGCCGCCTGGGCGCCGGCGGCAATGCGGGGCGCAAAGGCGACGGATAGAAAGCGGTTACAAACGGCCGGATCCCGGCGCTTCGGTTTATCAAAGAATATCCTGCAATCGCGGGATAAATGATGTATCATAGAGGAAAATACTGTATCATCAAGGAGCAAAGTCGTTATGATCGATATCCTGATTACCAACGCCACGATCGTCACCGTGAACCCCAAGCGTGAAATCCTCTATGACGCCGCCCTGGCCATCCGCGACGGACGAATCCTCGAACTTGGCGATACCGCCGCGCTCGTAGGCAAGTATCCCGATGTGAAAAAAACGATCGACGCAACCGGAAAAGCCGTATTTCCCGGGATGATCAATACGCACAATCACCTGTTCCAGACGAACCTCAAGGGAATGGGCGACGATAAAGTGCTCAAGGACTGGCTTACGGACGTTCCCTATCCCAACGGCAGCGTTTTGATCCCGGAGGATTGCTATACCGGCGCGATGATCGGCTGCATCGAGGGGATCCGCAGCGGCATCACCACGCAGCTCGACTATATGTACCCGCATCCGGTCGACGGCGTGGACGACGCCGTGATCAAGGCCTTTATCGAGCTCGGCATCCGCGGGATCTTCGGCCGCGGCTATATGGACTGCGGCGAGCAGTTCGGCATCCGGCGCGAGATCATGCAGAGCTGGCAGGTTATTGAAAGGGACATTAGGAGACTGCACACCGAATATCAGGGCAAGGAGAACGGCCGCATCAGCATCTGGACGGCTCCGGCGATCCCCTGGGGCATGACCGTCGAGTGCCTTAAGATGACCAAACGCCTCTACGACGAGCTCGATATGCCCATGACCATCCATACGGCGGAAACGATGTTCGACCGCGAGTCCACCATCGCGCTGCACGGCGTGGACGATATGGATATCCTCGTTCAATACGGCCTGCTCGGGCCGAAGACCCTGCTGGTGCACTGCGTGCAGCTCACCGACCGCGACCTGCGCATGATCAAATACTACGGCGCGAAGGTCTCCCACAACCCCAACAGCAACATGTACCTTTCAAGCGGCGTAGCGCCCATCCCCAAGATGAACATGGCCGGCATCGACGTAAGCCTCGGCACCGACGGCGCGGCGAGCAACAATTCAAACGACATGCTCGAAATCCTGAAGTCCACCGCTCTTTTGCAAAAAGTTACGCACAGGGATCCCACCATCCTCACCGCCGATAAGGTGTTCGAGATGGCCACCATCGAAGGCGCGCGCTGCGTCGGCATGGAGAACGAGATCGGCTCCCTTGAGGCGGGCAAAAAGGCGGATCTGTTCATATTCAACCCCGAGCGCAACATCAAGGCGATCCCGATGCATCATCCGGTTTCGACGCTCGTATATTCCTCGACCATGGAAAACGTGGAGACCCTGATGGTGGACGGGAATATCCTCATGGAGGACGGCGTGCTCACGATGCTCGACGAGAAGGCCATGATCAAGCGCTGCCGCGCGCAGGCGGACGAGTTGAGCAAGCGCGCAAACACGCTTCATTTGAAGAAGAGGCCCTGGAAGAGCCTTGCATACTAAGGTAAGGGGAGTCGAACCCCTACGGTTTAGGCGACCGGAAAGCACGCCATCGCTGTGTTGCCGTCACTCGCCGTAGGCCCCCTACAACTTCGTACCGGCGCCTTGCGCTGACATGCTTTTCGGCCGTCTAAACTCTTCGACCTCAAAATTGCCGGTTCGGATGCAATTCGAGGAA
Organism: Bacillota bacterium; assembly: GCA_038562375.1. Lineage (GTDB taxonomy): Bacteria > Bacillota > Clostridia > Christensenellales > CAG-138 > JBCFAY01. The sequence continues at coordinate 5,680 of JBCFAY010000023.1, forward strand.
GAGGAAGGAGCCGTAGCGGTGTCTACGGTGACTGACGATGACAATGAAGTGCGCCAAACCAGCAATTTTGAGGCATAGGGGTTCGACTCCCCTTACCTTAATCGAATATCGATGGAGGAACAAAAATGGTTAAGATCTTAGGCATCTGCGGGAGCCCGCGGATCGAGTCCACGGCGTATGCCGTAAAGGAGGCGCTCCGCGCGGCCGAGGCGACGGGCGACGTCGAAACGGAACTCATTACGCTCAAGGGCAAGAAGATGAACTTCTGCATCCACTGCAACAAGTGCGTGCGCGAAGGCAAGACCACCTGCACGCTTTGGGACGACGACATCACGCCGCTGCTCCACAAAGTGCATGAGGCGGACGGCCTGATCATCGGCTCGCCGGTGTACGCCATGAACATGACGCCGCAGCTTTGCACGTTCCTGTCGCGCTTTCGGGGCACGTACGTCGTGCTCAAGGACGATCAGGATTATTACGCGAAGCAGGTGGGCGGGGCGATCGCGGTCGGCGGCACGCGCAACGGCGGCCAGGAAAACACGATCATCGCGATCAACAATTTCTACAATACCCACGGCATAACACCCGCGAACGGCGCGCTGTGCACCTATGCCGGCGCCTGCGTATGGAGCAGGGACCAGGGCGCCAAAGGTGCGGCCGAGGATGAGGTCGGCCTTGCGAACTGCCGGAGAATCGGGGAAAAAGTCGCCAAAATGGCCAAGGCCCTTAAAGGGAATGCCCAACTATAATCATGGACCAGGAGGCCGATAATGCCAGCCATAGCATATCGAAAGCTTAAAGGAATCAGGGATGCGATTTCCCGCGCGTTGGTGCCGATCGTGGCGCTGCTTCTTGCCCTTGGGGTGGGCCTGCTGCTGATCGTCGCCTTGGGGCTTGACCCGAAAACGGCGATGGAGGCGCTCTTTAAGGGTGCGTTCGGCAGCAAATCCGCGGTGGGCGAGACCATCGTAAAAATGACCCCGCTCATACTGACGGGTTTGAGCTTCGCGCTCGCCAACCGCTGCGGCCTGATTAACCTCGGCGCCGAGGGCCAGCTGTACATCGGCGGCCTGTGCTCGGTGATCGTGGCGCTCTACCTGCATCTGCCCTCCTTTTTGCACATCCCGCTCGCGGTGGCCGCCGGGTTTATCGGCGGCGGGCTGTGGGGTATGCTCGCGGGCTTCTTTAAGGTGCGCTTCGGTGCGAACGAGATGATCACCACGATCATGCTCAACTACGTCGCCACCTATTTTGCCAATTATATGGTGATGAACGTCATGGTGGAGCCGCCGGGAACCATGCCGCAGACGCCGCCGGTCCTTGCGACTGCGCAGCTTCCGCGCCTTTTGGAGGGCACGCGCATCCATGCGGGTATCCTGATCGCGCTACTTTGCATCCTGATCTACTACGTCTTCCTTTGGAAGATGAGAAGCGGCTTTGAGACGCGCGTGGTCGGCCTCAACCCCGACGCCGCGAGCTATGCGGGCATCAACAACAAGCGTAAGGCGCTGCTCGCGATGTTCCTCGCGGGCGGCTTTGCCGGACTCGCCGGCACCATGGAGCTGCTCGGCATCCAGCTTAGAATGTTCCAGAATTTCTCCCCGGGATACGGATTCGACGGCATCGCCGTAGCGCTGCTCGGGCAGAACTCGCCGGTCGGCATACTGTTCTCCGCGCTGATGTTCGGCGCGCTGCGCTCCGGCTCGAACCTGATGCAGATGACGGCGAAGGTTCCGGCAGCGAGCATCTACATCATCCAGTCGCTGGTGATCATATTCGTGGTGGGCAGCCGGTTCATGACCGACCTGCAGAAGAAGTGGGCAATCAAACGCGAAGCAAAAGGAGACCGATAGTATGGACTTTATCACCACCTTTTTAACTTCCGACGTCCGTACCGCCATGCCCATTCTGCTCGCCGCCCTCGGCCTTGTGTACAGCGAGCGCGCGGGCGTGGTCAACATCGGCGTTGAGGGAATCATGCTCATCGGGGCGCTCGCGAGCTTCGCGGGATCGTTTTTTCTCGGCAACGCGTGGGCGGGCATGGCGGTGGCCATGCTGTGCGGCCTTTTGATCGGCCTTGTGTTCGCGTTCCTCGTGGTCACGGTCAAGGCGAACCAGACCGTTATCGGCATGGCGCTGAACATCTTCGGATCGGGCCTGACGATCACGCTCAACCGCATCATATTCGGAATCAACGCGAGCCCACCGCCCGTGGACAGCTACTCCAACGTCCCCGTGCCGGTTTTGTCCAAGATTCCGATGCTCGGCGATATCCTGTTCAACCATAACGTATGGGTGTATATCGCGATCGGCATACTGATCGTAGCACATGTTGTACTGTTTAAGACGGAGCTCGGGCTTCGCATCCGCGCCGTGGGCGAGAACCCCAAAGCGTGCGACACCCTCGGCATCAGCGTGAGCAGGATCCGCTACGGCACGGTGCTCTACAGCTGTGCGATGTGCGGGCTTGCGGGCGGATATATGTCCCTTGCTCAGCTGAACTTCTTCATCGAGGGCATGGTCTCCGGCCGCGGGTTCATCGCGCTGGCCGCGGTCGTGTTCGGCAAGTGGAAGCCGCTCGGCATACTGATGGCGGTGCTGGTGTTCGGCGCCGGCGAAGCGATTCAGTTCAAGCTTGCGGCGGCGCAGAATTCCATCCCGTTCCAGTTCACGCAGATGATCCCCTATGTGCTCACAATACTCGCCCTGATCGGGCTTGTGGGCAAATCGCAGGGACCTGCCGCGAGCGGACGGCCGTACATCAAAGAATAGGAGGGGCACCATTGCGTAATACCAAAAATCTCCGTGCGGACGCGGTCGCGAAGGTAACCGGGCGGGCGATTTACGCGAACGATATCAACCTGCCGGGCATGCTGCACGTCAAGGTTGTGCGCAGCACGCTCAGCCATGCAAATATTTTGAGCATAGAGACCGATGCCGCGGCGGCGGTGCCGGGAGTGGTCGCCGTGCTTACGGCGAAGGATATTCCGGGCATCGGCAACCAGCCCAAGGAGCGCCCGGTGCTCTGCGGGGACAGGGTGCGCTACATCGGGGACGGCGTAGCGCTGGTGGTTGCCGATACGCGCGCTGCCGCCGAGGAAGGCGCAAAACTCGTTAACGTGCAATACGAGGAGCTTCCCGCGCTCCTCGACCCCAGGGAGGCGCTCAAGGAAGGGGCTCCCCGGATCCACGAGGGCGGGAACCTGCTCTGCCGCTATAAAACGACCCGCGGCGACGTCGACACGGCGCTTGAGCATGCGCCGCATGTGATCGAGCGCGAGTACACGACGCAGCGCGTCCAGCATGCGAGCATGGAGACGGAGGTCTGCGTCGTAAATTACGACGCGCTCTCGGGGCAGACGACGGTGCAGTGCCCGATCAACAGCCCGTTTGCGATCCGCAAGCTGATCTCCGAGACAATGGGCTGCCCGCAGGCGGACGTCCGGATACTCGTCGCGACGATCGGCGGGACCTTCGGCGGGAAGAACTACGACACCGCCGTGGCCTGCAGCCGCGCGGGCATCGCAAGCCGCGCGACGGGACGCCCCTGCAAGGTGGTCCTTACCCGCGAGGAATCCATACTCGAGGGAACCAAGCGGCATCCGATTCAGGCGAACTATCGCGTCGGCTTTGACGACGACGGCCGCCTGCTCGCGGCCAAGATCGACGTTTTGCTCGACGGCGGCGCCTACACCAGCAAATCGCACCCGGTCACGAGCCGCATGGCGATCGAGGCGACTGGCCCGTACAGCGTGCCCGCCGTGGATACGACCGTAACGAACGTCTATACGAACAACGTCTATTCGGATGCGCTGCGCGGGTTCGGCTCCCCGCAGGTCGACTTCTGCTCCGAATCGATGATGGATGAGATCGCGCTGTACCTCGGCAAGGACCCCATCGAGGTCCGGAGGCTCAACATGCTTGCGGACGGGAAAACGTCCGCCTTCGGCGAGGTCATGCGCGACGTGACGCTCGAGGAGTGCCTGAGCGCGCTCGAGCAGTCCGCAGAGCTGAAAAAGCGGAAGAAAGAAGCGGAAGAGTTCAATAAAACGAGCCCCGAGATCAAAAAAGGCGTCGGCATCGCGATTTTGCACCGCGGCGAGGCGTTCGGCGCGGCCGGCCAGGGCGTGGATACCGCGAGCGGTATGCTTACGATACAGCAAGACGGCAGCGTGATCGTGAATTCCTCCATCGCGGACGTCGGCCAGGCCGGGCCGACGACCATGATCTCCATCGTGCATGAAACGCTGGGGATTTCGCGCGATAGGATCCGCGCCAGCCGCATCGATACGGCTGGAGTGACCGACGCCGGGCCGACCGTGGCCTCGCGCGGCACGGTATTTTCGGGCGGCGCGATCTACAACGCGGCGCTCGCGCTCAAGGAGAAGCTGGAAAAGTACGCCAGGAAGCGGCTGGGCGAGCGTGAACTGGTCTTTAAGGACGATAAGATCTTCGCGGCGGACGATCCCGGCGAGTGCGTCGAGCTCCGCGCCGTGGTGAGCGACGCGTTCGCGGCGTGCGATCATCTGAACGCCTTGGGCTTCTTTACGAACCCGCCGCTTGAATACGATAAAAAGACCGGCGTCGGCCGCGCCTATATGTCCTACGTCTACGGCGCGACGGCGGCCTGTGTGAGCGTGGATACAAGAACAGGCGTTACCTCCGTCGACGATTTCTTCGCAGTGCACGATATCGGGCATGCGTTCGACAAGGAAGAGGTCGTCGGCCAGATCTGCGGCGGGGTTTCCATGGGCGTCGGATACGCCGTCATGGAGGATGTCGAGATTTCAAAGGGGAAGGTCCAAAACCTCAACTTTGAAAACTATCTGCTCCCGACGACGATGGATATGCCGAATGTCCACGTGACCGCGCTGGAGATCCCGAGCTCTTACGGCCCGCTTGGCGCCAAGGGCATCGGGGAGCCGGCCACTTCGGTCGTCGCGCCCGCCATCATCAATGCGATCGCCCACGCGACGGGCAAGCGCATTCGAAATCTTCCCGCCAACCTCGAGCGCGTCGCGCTCGACAAGGAACTCAAGAAAGGGTAAGCCGATGAGTCTTTTGATTGCCAACCCATGGATCATCACGATGAACGAGGAGAACGCGATTCTCCGCAACGGATATGCGCTCGTCGAGGGCGACCGTATCGTCGAGGTCGGCAACAGCCCCGAGCGGCTGCGCGCGCTCAGGGTGACCTCCGACGAGATCATCGAGGCCGGGGATAAGATACTGCTTCCAGGCATGGTCAACGCGCATACGCACCTGTTCCAAACGTTCATGCGCGGCCTTGCCGACGATAAACCGCTGTTCCAGTGGCTCAGCGAGGAGATCTGGCCGTTTTCCGCGCTCATGAGCGAGGAGGATTTTTATTACGCGGCGCTCATCGGCTGCATCGAGAATCTCAAGACCGGCGCGACCGGCGTTCTCGACCAGCACTATATCTATACCTCCGTCTACAACGGCGACAGGGTGCTCGAGGCGATGCGCGATTCGGGCATCCGCGGGAGCCTTTGCAGATGCTTTGCGAACATCGAATACCATAAGACGTTCCGCGAGAGCGACGATGTGATCGTGGACGAAATCAAGCGGCTCAACTCACAATGGGGCGGGCAATTCGATGGCAGGCTTTGTGTCAGCGTCGGCCCGATCAACCCGTGGGCGGTATCGGCGGAGCTGCTCGTGCGCACCAAGGCGCTCTCCAAGGAGCTCGGCCTCAAGTATCAGGTGCATACCGCCGAGACAAAGGCGGTCGTGGAGCGCACCGCGGCGCTCAACGGAGGACTCCGGAACGTCGAGTATTTCGACAAGCTCGACATCCTCGACGAGGATACCCAGATGGCGCACAGCGTGTGGCTCGACGACGGCGAGCTGGAGATCATCGAGCGCAAAAAGCCGCTGGTCGTCCATTGCCCGGTCGCCAACATGTACCTTGCGTCCGGCGTCGCGAGGATTCCCGAGATGCTTCAAAAGGGCACGCGCGTCGCGCTCGCGACGGACGGCCCGGGAAGCAACAACAGCCAGGATATGCTCTCGACGCTCAAATTCGCCGCGTGTCTGCATAAGATCAGCACGCTCAACGCCCAGGCGATCTCCACGCGGGATATCCTCTCGATGGCGACGCGCAACGGCGCTTATGTGCTCGGCAGGGACGATATCGGCGTGATCGCCGCAGGCAAAAAAGCGGATATGATATTGGTCGATTGGCAAAAACCGCACATCGCTCCGGTGCATAAGCCGGATTCCGCGCTCGTGTACAACGCGAACGGGAACGATGTGGATACCGTGATCGTGGACGGTCAGATCGTCGTGCGCAATAAAAAATCCACGCTTGTTGACGAGAAGGCGTTGGCCGAAGAATGCCAGGGACGCATCGAGTTTATAAAATCCAAAATGGCGAGGTAGAGATATGGCAAATATTTTGGAGATGAAAAAAATCTGCAAGTACTTTGCGGGCGTAAGGGCGAACTATAACGTGGATTTCTCGGTCGCCGAGGGCGAAGTACACGCTCTTTTGGGCGAAAACGGCGCGGGCAAGAGCACTTTGATGAACGTGCTCTACGGGCTGTATGCGCCGACCTCCGGTGAAATCTGGCTGCACGGCAAAAAGGTCGATATCACGAGCCCGAGAAAGGCGATCGAGCTCGGCATCGGCATGGTGCACCAGCATTTCATGCTCGTTTCCGCGCTTTCGGTCGTGGAGAACGTCGTACTCGGCATGAGGGGCGCAAAGTCGCCGCTGCTCGACCTTTCCGCCGCCGCCGCGAAGCTTCAGCAGCTTGCGGATCAGTATAAGCTTTCGATCGATCCTTACGCCAAGATCTGGCAGCTCTCGGTGGGCCAGCAGCAGCGCGTGGAGATCCTCAAAGCCCTCTACCGCGGCGCAAACCTGTTCATCCTCGACGAGCCGACCGCGGTTCTTACGCCGCAGGAGGTCGAGGAGCTTTTCCACATGCTCCGCACGCTCACCGAACAGGGAAAAACAGTCATTTTCATCAGCCATAAGCTCAACGAGGTCATGTCGATCTGCTCGACGCTGACGGTATTGCGCCTCGGCGAGGTCGTGGGCACGGTGAAAACCTGCGAGACGAACAAACAGGAACTCGCGAAGTTCATGGTCGGCAAGGAAATTTCCCTCGAATACGATAAGGAGCCGGTCGATCCCGCGACGCAAAACCCGGTATTGGAGATCAGGGACGTATCCTGCAAGAACACCAAGGGGCTTATGGCGCTCAAAAAAGTGGACCTCCGGGTGAAATCCGGCGAGATTCTCGGCATCTGCGGCGTGGACGGCAACGGGCAGAGCGAGCTTGCGGACTGCATCACGGGGCTGACGAAGGTTTTTTCGGGCCAGGTCCTCATCAACGGCAAGGATCTTACAAACGCCAAGCCGCTCGACGTCCTCAAAAGCGGCGTGTCCCATATCCCGGAGGATCGACACAAGCGCGGCGTCGTGCTGGGCATGAACCTGATCGAGAACGTTCTTTTGATGAACTACTACCGGGATGAGTTCCAGAGCGGCCCGTTCCTCAATTGGCCCAAAATCAACGGCTACGCCGCCGACCTGATCCAGCAGTATCAGGTGAAAACGCCTTCCCCCTACGAGATGATGAGCAACCTCTCGGGCGGCAACCAGCAAAAGGTCGTTCTTGGGCGCGAGATCCTGCGCGAGCCCGATCTGCTGCTCGCGATGCATCCCTCGCGCGGGCTCGACGTCGGCGCGACCGAATACGTCCAGCGCAACATCATCAAGGAGCGCGACCGCGGCGCGGCGGTGCTTTTGATCTCGACGGAGCTTGAGGAAATACTCTCCCTCTCCGACCGCATCGCCGTCATCTACGAGGGCGAGATCATGGGCATTGTGACGCCCGATATCGAGATTCACAAGCTCGGCCTGATGATGGCGGGCACGCATTTCGAGGATCTGGATACGGCCGAACATCCCTCGTAACAGGCCAAATGATGGGATCGAAGCCGTCATGCGGACCAGAGGTGTTAATTGTTTGGAATTGTAATCGGTTAACATTTCTGGTAATATAACAAGTATGCAATTTGCCCGGGGAACGGATCATACGGTCTATTTGCCCCAACGAGGCCGCCGGCCCGGCGATGCGGACATCCCGCACGGTTGGGACGACGCCGGTCGATAGGCCGCGTTATCCGAAAAATCTCCGGACATGCTGCAGATAAAATTTGGATGGGTATGACATCCCGCCAAATGGACAGAGGTCGACTCTGTTCAAGGATCCAAAGAAAATAGGAGGAGAATTTCACATGACAAAGAAGAGATTTCTTGCACTTGCCCTGGTACTGATGATGGCGGCGTCCGCTATGCTGGTCGGCTGCGCGCCTGCCGCGGACAATGCCGGTCAATCCGCTGCCCCCGAAGCGACACAGGCCCCTGTTACGTCGCCTACGGAAGCTCCGGCAACCACCGAGCCCCTCAAGGTCGGCCTTCTGGTCTCCGGCCCCGTGAACGACGGCGGTTGGGGCGCGTCCGCTTACGCGGGCCTTCTCCAGATCGAGGAGAAGTTCGGCGCTGAGATCAACTACACCGAATCCATTCCTCAGTCCGACTACGAGGAAGCTTTCCGCAACTATGCTTCCCTCGGCTATAACATCGTATTCGGCCACGGCTATGAGTTCGGCGATGCGGCCAAGGTCGTAGCGAAGGAATTCCCCGACACGATGTTCATCGTAACCAGCACCAACATCTATCAGGAGCCGAACGTCGCTTCCATGAACACCCTCCCCATCGAGATGGGCCTGATCCAGGGCTTGGCGGCGGGCTATATGACCAAGAGCAAGGTCGTCGGCGCGATCGGCGGTATGCCGATCCCCTCGATCACCGATCCGCTCAACGCGTTTGGCGCGGCGGCTCTCTCGGTCGATCCCAGCATCACGGTTCTCCTTCATATGACCGGCGACTTTGAGGACGCCGCCCTTGCGAAGGAATCCGCCATCGCCATGATGGATAAGGGCGCGGACGTGCTCATGTACGATGCCGACTCCGCCGGCCTCGGCGTTGTCGAAGCCGCCAAAGAGCGCGGCGTCATGCTGATCCCCTCCATCGCGAACCAAAACGATCTCGCTCCGGATCTGACCATCCTCAGCGGTATCTGCGATGTCGCGACCGGCATGATGACCCTTGTGCAGTACTACACCGAAGGCAACCTGAAGCCCCAGTTCTACAGCCTCGGCGCCTCCACCGGCTGCGTATCCTATGAACCCAACGACAAGGTGTTCTCCACCATGTCCGCTGAGGGTCAGGCCGCGGTTGAGGATATGTACCAGAAGCTCAAGAACGGCCAGCTCGATGCCAATGCGTTCATCGCGGAGCATCTGCCCGCCGAGCTCAAACTCGGTTAATCCCGAAAGAGAGAAGTTAAGCAAATGGCGGAGCCGGAAAACCGGCTCCGCTTTTTGAATGCCGAAAAGTGGATTCTTCTACCGAGGGGTTTATCGACAAGCTGAAACGGAGCCGGCGTACCGGCTCCGTTTGCCGCATAAACGCATGAAAGCCGCAGGATTGTCAGCGATTTGGGGACAGGGAATCCCAATCGATGCAGTCGTTGTTCGCCCAGCCGATCACGCCCCCGCGCTTGACGAGCGTTCGCCCGTCCATCCGCCGCGCGACGGAAACCTGATCGCCCGGTTCGAGCTCAAGCGCGTAATCGGTATATTCCGCGCAGAGCCGCCCTTGCTGGCAGAAGAGGAATTCCTGCTCGATGGAAAGAATCCGGCCGGAGGCGATGTGGCGGCACAGGGAATCGCGCTCCCTGCGCTCAAGAAGCTCCACGAAGCGGCTTTCCCAATTGATCGTGAGCGGGCGCGCGCCGGCTTTTTGGCCATGGCGCACGGAAGCTGTGGGCAGCGCGTCCACGCCGTGGAACGAGAATTCGCCGTCCCTGAGGATCAGGGCGTTCAGCTGGCCTTCGAGCTTGACCGCGTTGCCGCCGTCGATGCTGATCACGCGCTTTTGGAAATCGAACACCGGGTTGCAGCTGCAGACGCCGTCGCAATAGTTCTGCACCGGGAAATGGCCGACGATCACGTTCTTTGTAAAGCGCGGCGCCGTGCGCAAAAACGCGTCCCGCTTCATGACGCGTTCGGGATCCTGCTTTTCCAGCTCGAGCGAATCGAGACCCGCGTGGGCGAGCACGAACTCGTCCGTCTCGATGATGTGCGCAAGGTCGGATAAAAACGCGAACTCGGCGGAGAAGGAGGCGCGAAGCGCAGCGGAGAAGGCCTTGGTCGGGGTATCCGGCGCGAGGGGGAAGCCGATCTCGCCCGCCATGTCCCGAAAGAGCGAATTCGGCCGCCTGAGGGCAAAGCGCACCAGATCGTCATGGAACTTTCCTTCCGGCCGGACATCCTGCCACAGGCAGTCCCAGTTGCCGCTGATCGCGTGCACACGGCCGCCTTCGCAGAGCTTCGCGACGGCGCGCAGCGTCGCAAGGCTTTGTTCGCCGCGCTCGATGTAATCGCCGAGCAAATAGAGTTCGTCGTCCTCGCAGTAGCGGATATCGCCGAGCAGCCTTTCGAGCAGTGCGAGGTTTCCGTGGATATCGCTGATAAAAATCCGGCGCTTCCTGGGATCGGTTCGGACGCGTTTTACGATTGCGCTCATGCTGGCTCCATTCTTAATATTGCTTATCGAAATTATAACAGATTCTTTTTGCTCGCGGATATCTCTTTCCATTGACAGGCAAATAGAATTCAAGTATGATAACGTAAATTGGGCACGGGAAGGCCGAGTTCATTTGCCATGCTGTGCAAGAAGTTTTAAATATGAATAAGGGGGAATGTTTGTGCGACAATTCAAAAGCCTAATTGATCCGGGCGACTTCACCGTCAAAGAGATCAACGAGCTTCTAGAGCTTGCCGATCACATTATCCGGGATCCCGCGAAATATTTGGGGATATGTAAGGGTAAAGTGCTGGCAAGCCTTTTTTATGAGCCGTCGACACGAACCAAATTCTCGTTTGACGCGGCGATGTACAAGCTGGGCGGAGAGGTCCTCGGGTTTTCCGATCCGAACACCTCCAGCACCGCCAAGGGCGAAACCATCGCGGACAGCGCAAAGACAATCTCCCAGTACGCGGACATCATCGTCGTCCGCCACCCGCGCGAGGGCACCGCGAAGCTCATGAGCAAATATGCGGACTGCCCCGTGATCAACGCCGGGGACGGCGGCCATCAGCATCCGACGCAGACCTTGACCGATCTTCTGACCATCCGCCACTACAAGGGCGAAGTCAACAACCTGACCGTCGGCGTATGCGGCGACCTGAAATTCGGAAGGACCATCCACTCCCTCGTAACCTGCATGTCGCGCTTTGAGAATATCAAATTCGTCTTTATCTCCCCGGAAGAGCTGAAAATCCCGGTCTATGTAAAACAGACCGCGCTGTCCTACGGAATTCCGTTCGTCGAAACGACGGATCTGGAGGGCGCCATACCGGATCTCGATATCCTGTACATGTCGCGCGTGCAGCGCGAGCGCTTTATCAGCGAGGAGGATTACCTCAGGCTCCGCGACTTCTTCATACTGACCAAGGACAAGCTCACCAACGCGAAGAAGGACATGATCGTGATGCACCCGCTCCCGAGGATCAACGAGATCGCTACCGAGGTGGACGACGATCCGCGCGCGGTGTACTTTAAGCAGGTGCGCTTCGGCATGTTCGTGCGCATGGCGCTGATTATGAATCTGCTGGAGCTTTCGCTCGAGGCGTGAAAGGAGAAAATCGATGATCAACGTATCCAAGCTCAAAAAGGGGATCGTGCTCGACCATATCACGCAGGGGCAGGGGTATAGGATATTCCGCCAGCTCGGGCTGGACGAGCTCGACGACGTCGTGGTGCTGATGCGAAACGTACAGAGCACCAAGCTCGGCAAAAAGGACCTTATTAAGATCGAAACGGATTTGGAACTGGACCTCGACGTGATCGGCCTGATCGATCCGGGCATCACGGTGACCTACGTGCTCAACGGCGAGCAGACCAAGAAAATCAAGCTCGCCCTTCCCGAGACGGTCACGGGGATACTCACCTGCAAGAATCCGCGCTGCATCACCAACCAGGAAAAAATCAACGACGTGCGCTTTAAGCTGGTCGATCCGCAGAAAAAGCAATACGCCTGCGAATACTGCGAAGCGCGCACGAGCCTGTGATGGTAACCGCGTATAAAAACGCCCGCGTTCTGGATGCGCGGGGCGAATACCGGGGCGAGGTGTACGTGCGCAACGGGCGTATCCTCCACGCGGGGACGGACGGCGCTGGCATCCCTGCGGACGAGGAAATCGACGTTTTGGGCATGCTTTTGATGCCCGCGTTTATCGACTGCCACTGCCATTTGCGCGATCCGGGCTTTCCGAAGAAGGAAACGATGGAAACGGGCATGCGCGCGGCGCTCAAGGGCGGCTTCGCGACGCTCTGCGCAATGGCCAATACCGATCCCGTATGCGAAACGCCGGAGCTGGTCGAAAGGAACCACAAGCGCGCCGAGGAATTGCGCCTTACGAATCTTATTCAGGCGGCCGCGGCGGGGATCGGCCTCGGGGATGGAACCCCCACGGATTACGAGGCGCTTTCAAAGGTGACGCGCGTGATCACCAACGACGGCAAGACCATATTCTCGGACGCGTTTATGGAAAATCTTCTCCGCGCGTCCACAAAGTACGGCTTTGTGATCAGCACGCACTGCCAGCCGGAGCGCGCGATCGTCGCAAGGGACCTCGCGCTGCTTAAAAAGGCGGGCGGCAACCTGCACGTCGGGCACATCAGCCGTTCCGAGACCGCGCGGATGATCCGCGAGGCGAAGGCGGCCGGGCTGAAGCTCACCTGCGAGGTGACGCCGCACCACCTGATCGGCTGCGACAGCGATTACAAGGTCAATCCGCCGCTGCGCACCTATGCGGATACGCGCGCGCTCATCGACGCCGTCGCCGACGGCACGGTGGGCTGCTTTGCGACCGATCACGCGCCGCACACGCAGGAGGACAAGCAGAACGGCATGGCGGGCATCTCGAACATCGAGTACGCGATGCAGGTCTATCTAAAGGTCTGTTCGGAGAACGCGATCCCGCTCACGCGGTTTTCGGAGCTTTTAAGCGCGAACCCGGCGAAGATCTTAGGGCTGGACGCGGGGCTGATCGAACCCGGAATGCGGGCGGACATCGTCATCGTCGATCCGGATATGAAGGATGTTATCCGCCGCAATACAATGATATCGCGCTCGAACAACACCCCTTTCGACGGGGTAGAGGTGCAGGGGCGCGTGCTAAAAACCATCGTAGGAGGGGAACTTCGCTATGAGTATGGACAGGCTCGTACGGGACGTTAACAAAAAAGGACCGGTGTGCGTCGGGCTGGACACGGTGTACGATTACCTGCCCGGAGCCCTGAAGGAGCGCGACTGGAGCGCCGGCGAGAAGATCTATGAATTCAACCGCAGGATCGTGGACGCGACGCTGGACTCTGCCGGCTGCTACAAGGTCCAGATCGCCTGCTACGAGGCGCTCGGGCTCGAGGGCATGGCCTGCTTTGCAAAAACCCTGCGCTATATCCGCGAAAAGGGCGCCGTCGCGATATCGGACGTAAAGCGGGGGGATATCTCCTCCACCGCGCAGCAATACGCGAAAGGCCACTTTACGGGCGATTTTGAGACCGACCTCATCACCGTCAACGCCTACATGGGCGAGGACGCGGTATCGCCCTACTATGAATATCTCGAAAAGGGCAAGGGCATGTTCGCGCTCGTCAAGACGTCGAACCCCTCGAGCAAAGACATTCAGGACGTCGACGCGGGCGGGGAGCCTTTGTACCTTCGCATGGCGAGAAAGGTTTCCGAATGGGGCGAAAAATTCATCGGGGAGAGCGGCTACAGCGCGATCGGCGCGGTGACGGGGCTGACGTACCCGGAGGAGTTCGTGGTCATCAAACAACTCATGCCCCATACGTTCTTCCTGGTGCCCGGCTACGGCGCGCAGGGCGGCACCGGCGAGGATCTAGCCAAGGTCTTCAAGGACGGGATCTGCGGGGTGGTCAATTCCTCGCGCGGGCTGATCTGCGCGCACAAAAAGCGCAGCGAGGGCGACGATTTCGACGTGTATGTCCGCAAGGCGACACAAGAGATGAAAGAGGATATCCTTAAATGGCTGTGATACTTGAAAACCGGCGCGTCGAGGAAGGATGGTACGAGCTCTCGCTCAGCGGCGTTCCCGGGGGAGCGCCGGGCCAATTCCTGATGCTTCGCGCGCCGGGCGTGCTCGATCCGCTGCTTGGGCGGCCGATCAGCATCTTCGATTTCGACGCCCGGGAGGGCGCTACAAAGCTTCTTTATCAGGTCGTGGGCCATGGCACACAGCTCTTTTCGACGCTGAAGCCGGACCAAGAGATCGATGTGACGGGCCCGCACGGAAACGGTTTCCCGCTTCCCGAGAACGACGCGGTGCTCATCGGCGGCGGCGTGGGCATCGCGCCGATGTACCTGCTCGCAAAGGAACTAAGGGAGCGGGAGCCGCAGCGCAGGATCACGATCCATCTCGGGTTCCGCGAGCGGCCTGTGCTCGAGGAGACGTTCGCGGAGATCGCGGACGAGATCATCGTGAACGTCGGCGGGTATGTGACCGACGGCGTGGACTTTTCCCAGAGCGCGACCTACTTCGCCTGCGGGCCGACCCCCATGATGGAGGCCGCGGCTAGGCTTGCGCGGCGGACGGGCGCACGCCTTTACGTGTCGCTCGAAAAGCGCATGGCCTGCGGCGTGGGCGCGTGCTACGCCTGCACCTGCGCGACCAGATCCGGCAACAAACGCGCCTGCAAGGACGGCCCCGTCTTCCCGGCACAGGAGGTTTTTTATGAGTGACGCGCTCAAAACGACGCTCATGGGCGTCACGATGAAAAACCCGGTCATCGCGGCTTCCGGCACGTTCGGATTCTCACATGAGTACGCGGAGCTTTTTGATGTTTCAAGGCTCGGCGGGGTCAGCGGCAAGGGCCTGACGCTGGGCGGAAGCCGCGGGAATTCCGGCATCCGCGTGTGGGAGACCCCGGCGGGGATCCTGAACTCGATCGGGCTTGAAAACCCCGGCGTCGACCGCTTTGTCAAAGAGGAATGCGGCTTTATGCGCTCTACGGGCGCGGCGGTGATCGCGAACCTCGGCGGCCACAGCGAGGAGGATTATCTCGAGGGCGCGCGAAGGCTGAACGACGCGGACATGGATATACTGGAACTCAACATCTCCTGTCCCAACATCGCCTCCGGCGGCATGGCGTTCGGCGTCGATCCGGACTGCGCGGCATGGATTACCGAAAGGGTAAAGCGCGTGACGCGCTTCCCGCTTTTAGTAAAGCTCACGCCCAACGCGGGCGACATCGTAGCCGTAGCGAAGGCGGTCGAGCAGGCGGGCGCGGACGGAGTGAGCCTCGTCAACACGTTCCTCGGCATGGCGGTGGACGTCGCGCTTAAAAAACCGGTGTTCGACAACGTCTACGCCGGGCTTTCCGGCCCCGCGATAAAGCCGATCGCGCTTCGGATGGTGCACCAGGTCTCAAAGGCCGTGCGCATACCGGTCGTGGGCATGGGCGGCATCGCGGGCATTGAGGACGCGCTGAGCTTTTTGATGGCGGGAGCGACGGCCGTGCAGGTAGGGACGATCACGTTCGCGCAGCCGGACGCGATGCTCAAGATCATCGAGGGGCTTGAAAACTATGTCGGGGAAAACGGCTTGGAGAACATCGGACAAATCAGAGGAATCCTATAGGAGGTTTTATTTATATGAAGGATAATCTCAGCATACTCAAGGAAGTGGAAGCGGTGCTGGAGGGGCATTTTCTGCTCTCCTCCGGAAAGCACAGCGGCGGCTATTGCCAGTGCGCGAAGCTGCTGCGGTTCCCCGACAAGGCGGAGCAGGTGCTAAAGAGCGTCGCCGATCAGGTGCGTTCCCTCGATATCACGAAGGTCTGCGGCCCGGCGATGGGCGGCATCATCGTCAGCTACGAGCTGGGACGGCAGCTACAGAAGGAGAGCATCTTCACCGAGCGCAAGGACGGGGAAATGCAGCTTCGCCGCGGCTTTTCGGTCGGCCCGGAGGATCGCGTGCTCATCGCGGAGGACGTCGTCACGACCGGCAAGTCCACGATGGAGACCGTGCGCGCGCTCGAAGCGGCGGGCGCGAAGGTCGTGGGCGTCGCGTGCATCGTGGACCGGCGCGCCGAGGACTGCGTGCTTACACTCCCGGTCTATAGCGCGCAAAAGCTCACGATCGACGCGTACGACCCCCAGGATTGCCCTATCTGCAAGGAAGGGCGCATCCCCGTGGAAAAACCCGGCAGCCGTGAAATGAAGGCGGGAGCGGGCAAATAACGCTTTTCTCGTATAGGGGGTTCGGGGATACCGTCTCCGGAGGCTTTATTCGTGAGCGGCGACATGTGCGGCGCGAGCGGGAAGCCTTGCGCTGCAAGGTTTTCTTCTCAGGAACCGCCGGCCGTACCGAAGGTATAGGCGGTTCCTGTAAACCTCAAAAAAGTGACGCAAGTCACTTTTTTGAATTTATCGCAGCATGTCGCTTTGGTTGACCACCAGGGAGCTGTAAAGGAACAGCACGTCCTGATCCTTGAATTCGATCCTATCCTCGAGCAGCGCGCTCGACATATACCTTAGATCGACCAGCGTGATGCGCCGGTACTGCTTTAACAGCAGCGGCGCGAGGCTCGAGCCGAACGAATCGCGGAAGAGGATCAGATCCCTTTCGGTTTGGCTTTGCGGGTTCGTTATCACCTGGAAAGGCGTCGCGCCGGAGAGGAACACCTCGTAGGAGTCGAGCTTGCCGAGCTTCCCGGGGTCATAGACCGTCTCGCTGCTTTTATCCTGAACATTTTCGACCGTCGCGGAGGCGGTGTTTTCGTCCGTGAGGTAGAAGAGCGTCTCCGGCGGCATCGGCAGCGCGGCCTGCCCGTAATACGCGCCGTAGAACGGGGCGAACGGGACGGCGTCGAAGGCGTCCAGATCGATATCGGCGGAAAATCCCATCGATTCCTTCAGCCGGTCGATCACCTTCTGGAGGCGCTCCTGCCGCCAATGCGGGTCGGTTTTATAGTAATCCTCAAGCGTTAGCGCGTCGTAAAGGTCGATGGGCGCGATTTTATCGTTTAGTTTGGGCAGGAGCGATTCGAGCATCGCTTCATAGGAAAGACCCGGCGCGCCGACAATGTCGCCCGCGTAGGCGTTTTTATCCGGTATTACCGCGAGGAAAACGCGCATCCCGGCGAGATGTTCTTCATAGAGCGCGTTGATCTTATCCGCGAATTTTGCGACCGATTTTTCGTCGAGCGGGCCGTCGATCTTCACGACGCTGTCGCCCATAAAATACAGGCCGTTGTTGTCCGTCTGGCGCAGGATATAAAGCTGAACGAACGCCTTCACGCCCCTAAGCGTGTCCCTTAAAGGAAACTGATCGAGCGCATAGCGTTCAAAATCTTCAAAAAAATCTTCGTTCATCCGGCCGTTTTTGACGAGCTGCGGCATAACTGCGAGCGTCCTTCGCTCTGCGATGGAGAGCGCGAGATCGGGAAGGACGATGTGAAAGAGCATCGTCAGAAGCAGCAGGGCAGAGAAGCCGATTGCAATCGCTTTGTTTTTCATAGGCTAAAACCCAAAATACAGGAACGGGCGGAACGAGCCGTCGACCAGATAGCCGGTGGAAACGACCATCAGCAAAAGGAGCCATGCCGGTTCCACCCAACCGAGCGGACGCCCTCGCTTGCCGCAGAGCAGGGCATTTGCGGCGCGCGCGCACAGCGGAGTCGCGCCGACGGCGGCAACGAGCAAAAGCGGAAGGTTGCTCTTAAAATAGTAGAGCGTCGTCCGGTCGACGAAGGGCAGCCCGCTCAAACCGAACATGCCGGAAAACTGCGCTATGGCCGCCGACGGCGTAGCCGAGGAGAATATCACGAAGCCCAGCAGCACCGATAGCTGCGTGGCGCACAGGGCCAATGCGGGCCGCTTTTGAAGCGCGTGTGCCCATATAAATTTTTCTCCGACGAGCAGCAGCCCGAAATACAGGCCCCAGAGCAGGTAGTTTAAGCTGGCGCCGTGCCAGAGGCCCGTGATTGTCCATACGATCAGCAGGTTCAGCGCGTGTCTCGGCGCCGCCGTGCGGCTGCCGCCCAAAGGGATGTATAAATAATCGCGGAACCACGCCCCGAGCGAAATATGCCAGCGCCGCCAGAATTCGGCGATCGATCCGGCGAGGAAGGGGTAGCGGAAGTTTTCCGGGAAATGAAAGCCGAATATGCGCCCAAGGCCGATGGCCATATCGCTGTAGCCTGAAAAATCAAAGTAGATCTGCAGGGCGAACGCGAGCGCGGTGACCCAGCAGGCGAGCACGGAGCGTTCGCCCGGGCCTGAAAGGTTTTCCGCAAGCGTTGCGAGCGTGTCCGCTAGGAGCGCCTTTTTGGCGAGGCCGATGACAAAACGCCTGACCCCGGCCGCGAAGTCCCCGAAGGAGTGCTCGCGTAGGCTAAGTTCGGCTTGGATCGAGCGGTACTGCGCGATCGGCCCGGCGGGCAGCCGGGCGAACATCAGCAGATAGGCGGAGAACTCCCAGATGTTTTTCCGGGCGGGCGCATCGCCCCGGTAGATGTCGACGGCATAGCTGATGGAATGGAACGTATAGAAACTGATCCCAAGCGGCAGCGCAAGGCGGAGAAACGGAGCGCCGAGCCCTGAAACCGCGTTCAGTCCCTGGATGAAAAAATCGGCGTATTTAAAAACGCCGAGCGCGATAAGGTCGAGCACGACAAGAGCGCAAAGAACCGCCTTCGCGGCCCCCTGCCCGAGGTGAGCGCCTATGACGCGCCCCGCGAGGTAGGTGAGCAGGCCGATGCAGAGCAGAAGCAGCAGCGGCCCGATGCCCGCGGAAAGATAAAACACAAGGCTCGCGGCGAAGAGCGCGCCGTTTTTGTACGCCCGCGGCGCTAAATAATAGGCCGCGAGCGTAACCGGCAGAAAAAAGTACGGGAAGCCGACGCTTGAAAAGAGCATTCCTAGTTCTTGAGGGTTAGAAAGCTCTCATGGAGCGCGTCGGCGTCGGCGGACATGATCAGGACAACCAGGTCGCCGATGTTGTCGACAACGATTTCATCCTCCTGTACGCCCACGCAAACCCATTTAAAGGGGTCGACGTTCTCTTTGATCTGCTTTTTGACCGCTTCCACATCCTGATCGTCGTTCAGGCGGACAAGACATACCGAGTGCGGGCTCGCGTTCATCAGCGGTTCGGAGGCGAGGGCTTCATTGAACTCCATATTTTCCACGCCGAGATAATATTTAGAGTTTTCACCGGTGATCTCGGTGTTGACGAGCTCCGGCATCTCTACCTTTGCTCCGGCGTAGATCTTTGCCATGATCTCTTCAAGGCTCCCCTGCACGGCGGCGTTGGAACCGGCGGCCGGGGACTGGCATGCGGCGACACCGGCGAGCAGCAGTAAGGTCAAAAGGGCGGCAATAAGCTTTTTCATAGAAGGGTTCCTCCACGTTGATTTTGCGCCGAAGGGGCATCCACAGGGCGCGTACGTGTAAATAACGCATGGCCTCCCCTGTTGGTTCACATTTTGTGAAACAACAGGGGAGGCCCTTATGGTGTGATCGATTGCAAAAAAACATGCGTTGCGCCGCAAGGGGCTTGCAGCGTCTATCGCGAGAGCTTTGTACCCGCGAGCAACAGGCGCATGGTGCGCTCGGCACAGCGCTCGGTCAGCTCCAAGGCGCGCTCCATCGCGGTTTTAAGCTCCATCGCCCCGTCGACGATGCTGACCATCGCGTCCACGCCCAGATCATGGAGTTTTTCCGCGCCCTCGCCGATCCCGCCCGCAAATGCCACGACCGGGATCTCGCCCGCGCGTTTGACGCGCGCAGCGACGCCTGCGGGAACCTTGCCGAAGGCCGACTGCGCGTCGATCCTGCCCTCGCCGGTGATGACGAGATCCGCGTCCCGGATCCTCCCGTCGAACCCGGCGAGATCGAGCATCGTATCGATGCCCCGCTTGAGCGAAGCGCCCAAAAAGACCAGCAGCCCGTAGCCGAGTCCGCCCGCAGCGCCCGCGCCCTCGCGGTCCGCCGCGTCGATCCCGGTGGCCTCGCGGACGATCCGCGCGAAGTGCGCGAGGTTTTGGTCGAGGATGCGCACCTGTTCGGCCGCAGCGCCTTTTTGCGGGCCGTAGACGGCGGACGCGCCCTTGGGGCCGAGGAGCGGGTTGGTCACGTCGCAGGCGATCGTGATGTCGCACTCCTTTATGCGCGGGTCGAGCTTGCTCAAATCCAATGCATATAGCTTGGAAAGTTCGCCTCCGCCAAAACCGAGCTCCCGGCCCTCTCCATCTCGGAGCGATCCGCCGAGCGCTTGGAGCATGCCCGCGCCGCCGTCGTTGGTCGCGGAACCGCCGATGCCGATGATCAGCCTTCTCGTATCGCGCTCGAGCGCGTCGCGGATCAGTTCGCCGGTGCCGAAGCTCGTAGCGCGCATCGGGTCGAGTTCGTCGTGCGGGACGAGCGTCAGGCCGGAAGCCGCCGCCATCTCGATGACGGCGGTGTGATCCTTCAACATGCAATAGCGCGCGTCCACGGGAGCGCCCAAGGGACCTGTGACGCGCCGCGCGATCCATTCGCCCGCGGCGCTCGCCATTACGGCCTCGCAGGTGCCCTCGCCGCCGTCCGCGATGGGAACGAGGTCGAATTTCGCGTGGGGGCATACTTTTTGTATCCCCTTTTGGATGGCAGCCGCGATCCCGATGGAGGATGCGCTGCCCTTAAACGAGTCGGGCGCGATGACGATCTTCATTCTGCTTTCCTTTCCGGTTCAGGATAAACGTTTCCGGGTTATGGGTTTACGATGTTCTGCGCTTCTCCCGCGAGGAATTTCCTGAGGTTATCGATCGCGGTGTCCAGGAGCCTTTGGCGGCTTTCCCTGGGAGCCCAGCTGATGTGCGGCGTGATGATGCAGTTCTTTGCCTTCAGGAGCGGGTTGTCGCTCTTTATCGGCTCCACGGACACGACATCCAAGCCTGCGGCGTACACCTTGCCGCTGTTGAGCGCGTCCGCGAGATCCTGCTCCACGATCAGCGCGCCGCGGCTGTTATTGATAAGGATGGCGCCATCCTTCATCTTCGCGATGGCAGAGCGGTTGATGATGCCCTGCGTCTCCGGGAAAAGCGGGCAATGCAGGGAAATCACGTCGGACTCTTTCAAAAGCGTGTCCAGATCGACATAGCGGCAGGTCGGCGTGACAAGCTCGGGATATTGAACGCTGTCCGCCGCGAGCACGCTCATGCCGAGCGCCTGAGCGATGCGGCCGGTGCACTGGCCGATGCGCCCGAAGCCGATGATGCCCATGGTCTTGCCCGATAGCTCGATGAGCGGATAATCCCAGAAGCAGTAATCCTCAATTTTTTCCCAGCGCCCCGCGCCGACGGCGGCGCTGTGATGCCCGATCCGATGGCAGATCTCGAGAAGCAAGGCGATCGCGAACTGCCCGA
Organism: Bacillota bacterium; assembly: GCA_038562375.1. GTDB lineage: Bacteria > Bacillota > Clostridia > Christensenellales > CAG-138 > JBCFAY01. Next base: position 27,218 of record JBCFAY010000023.1, read on the forward strand.
CGGCCGCCGTGCCGTAGGATGGAACGTTGGCGACCGGGATGCCCCGCTCCCCCGCGGCGACGATATCCACGATATTATAGCCTGTGGCCAGTATGCCGATAAAACGGATGTTCGGACAGGCGAAAATCGCCTCCCGGTTTAAAGGGGTTTTATTTATGTACACGATTTCCGCGTCGCCGATGCGGGGAACGACCAGTTCTTCCGGCGTGCTGTCGTAGACCGTCAGTTCTCCGATCTTTGCGAGCGGCTCAAAGGACAGGTCGCCCGGGTTCACCGCGTGACCGTCCAGAATTACGATTTTCATGGAGCCCTCCTAAAAAATCCTTTTCCTGTCCCGATCGTTGCGGCCGATATTTATCGCACGAATCGACGGGACGTTCCAATTATAATCAATTCCGGGTGCGGATGCCAGCGGAAAATCGCTTGCATCGCCCGAGGCAGGTTCGCAGCGGATTGGAGATTGCGCGGCGAGGGCTTTTGATGCTGTGATCGGCTGATTTAAGAAAGCGGCCGTCTTGCTTGGACGGATTTACCATGCCGCGCCGTCCACAGCGGATGGATCAACGCGCTCCGCCTTCCCTTAAGCGGACGTACCGATCCGCCCGAGCGTACTTTTCGCTCCGGATCGCCGATTTTTTCTTGCCAAGCACGAATTGCCGTGATAGAATAGCAATGTTTGATTGAAGCGATGTCATGAACTACAGTCGGTAAGGAGGTGTTTTGGATGGGTAAGTTCTGCGAGGTTTGCAACAAGGGGATCATGTCCGGCAATTTGGTGAGCCACTCCAACCGCAAGACCAAGCGTGAATGGGCTCCCAACGTGCAGCGTGTCCGCGTCTTGGTCGACGGCACTCCGCGCAAGATGAACGTGTGTACCCGTTGCCTTCGTTCCAACAAGGTTCAGCGCAGCATCTGATCGATTGCGGGTAATTCGAAGGGGCTTCCGTGCGGCGATTCACATCGCGTCCGGCAGCCCCTTTTCTTTATGGTTCGCGGCGATGCCGGCGGCTTTAGAACTCAAATCGCAGGCGGCTGCCCGTCAAGGGCGTGGCGAGGTTGACGACGCGGTCGAGAACCCCGCTGCGTTCCGCGAGCGCGAGCGCGCGGCCGACGAGCCCGACGTTCCTGGGGTCGTGCGCGTCGCTGCTGACCACGAAGCGCGCGCCCTGCTCCGCGGCGATGTGAATCTGCCTTTCATCCATGGTGGAGTGCTTCTCGTTGATTTCCAGCGCCACGCCCAATTGGGCGGCCCCGGAGGCGAGGGTTTTGATATCCACCGGAAGGTATTCGCCCGGATGAGATATGATATCGATCGGATAGCGTTCGAGCGCCTTCAATATTGCCAACGACGCGCGTACCTTGTCCGCCAGCGCGGAGAACAGGGCCGCCAGGCCGAAGCGCCACATCATGCCGTCGCGCGGCCAGACGGCGCGATGATACCCGAGAAGCACCATGTCGAAGATAGAGGGGTCTTCCGGCAGATCGCAGATCCCGTCTCCGATGAGATTGCATTCGATTCCCATCAGCACCGTAATGCTGTTTCCAAAGCGCTTGTTCAGGGTGTCGATCTCGCGCCGGATCGCGCGCAGCTTTTCCATTGTAACGCCGAAAAACACGCATTTGGGGCCGTGGTCGGTGATGGTGATGCGCTTTAGCCCGCGTTCCATCGCGGCCAGCACATTCTGCTCCGGCGTACCCAGGCCGTGGCTGTATTTCGTATGGGTATGGTAATCCGCATTGATATTCATATTGCCTCTGTTCGACAAAAGGCGGACGATGTCCGCCTTATTAGTGATGCCGCTCGATGGTGGGGTAGCGAAACAGCTTGCTCAGTCGCAGCCGCACTCGCCGCCGTCGCAATCGCAGCTGCAGCCGCATTCGCCGTCCTCGCTCAGCCGCTTTTCAACGATCTCGGAAAGCACATCCATCAATTCTTCGTCGGCGGGGAGGAATTCTTCCACGTCTCCCTTTACGACGACCTTCATGATATAGACATCCTGCTGGCCGGCATCTTCGTTTTCTTCATCGTCGCACTCGCATTCGTCTTCAGCGGAAGTGCTCAGGTCCATCAGGATCGCGTACTCCTGTCCTTCATACTCGAAATAATCGATTACGTCAAGTTCAAATTCATTGCCTTCATCATCCGAAAATACGACAACATCACGTTCTTCGTCCATAATAGGCACCACCTTTCCTGCATTCTGACTAGAATCCTTCCCTATTGTATCTCAAATCCTCAAGCATAGCAATAGCGAACAGAGCCTTGTTCTTTTGGCAGACCCTTTACAGTATAGCCGATCCGCATTACACTGGTCAGGGACGGCAGGGGAGGAATGCGATGTTTTGCGCGACGTGGGAATTTGGGACCGAAGCGTTTGAATCGGTCCGCATGATCCGGACAAGGGTGTTCCTTGAGGAGCTGGGTCTGCCCGAAAAAGAGGTCTTCGATCGGGCGGATGCCATCGCCGTGCACCTGCTGGTGCGAAGCGGGGAAGGCGAGCCGTTCGCGGCTGCCCGCATCTGGCCGGACGGCGCCGATACGCGCATCGGGCTGATCGCGGTGCTGCCGCAGTTTAGGCGCCAACAGCTGGGAGAACTCTGCCTTCGGATGCTGCTTTATAAGGCGCAGCAGCTCCCCGGCGAGCGGATACTCCTAAGAGCAAGGCGTGGAACCGAGGGCTTTTATCGGCGGTTTGGCTTTTTGCCCATAGACGTTCAAAGCGACGGAAGCGGCTCGGTCGAACTTTTCGTCCGGCGCGACGAGGTTTTTTGGCCGGATCGCTGCGCGCCTTGCGCCCCGTAAGCCGATCGCCCAGGGGTCATATATGGAAAATATGATCTCTCATAATAAATGGCTTGCTTTTGAGCGCGCGATTGACTATAATACTATTCGTTGCAGCACTTTTTTGCTGATGTAGCTCAGTCGGTAGAGCACCTCATTGGTAATGAGGAGGTAGGCAGTTCGAATCTGCTCATCAGCTCCAAAAAAACCTTGTGGACAGCGGCTTTTCGGCCTTTAGGGCATGGGAGGCCGCTTTCCTTTTCGGCTTTGCTGCTAATAGCCCTGCTAACAATTTAGAACAATGTTCTGTTGCGCAAGGACTGTATTGAGCAGCAATGTCTGCAAAATCTTCCCGGAGAACTCCGGATCGTTCCGAATCGCCTGCAGCATAGTGTCCAGCTCGTTTCCCATGGTGGAAGCCCCGACGCTTTCCGGAGCGGCCTGCGGATAGAAGCTGGTCTCCACCATGTGCGACAGCGTTCTCTTCTCAGAATCCAAAGCCTCGTTGTAGTTGCTCATCAGCACCTCCGGCGACTGACCGCTGTTTTCGGCTACAAGCTGGTAATTGTTCTTCGACAACCGTACCTTATGCATCTGGCCCGACTTCCGCAAGCCCTGAAACTCGATCTGATCCTCGATCTTGTTGTCGGACTGCCAACGCTTGAACGACTTGTTCAGGGATTTAGGATCGATCGGCTTCCCGTCGGGTTGGCAGATCAAAAGGCCGTAGTCATGGTACTCTTCGCCCAGAAACTCCTTGTTGCTTTTGATCTGCTCCAGCCTGTCCCTGATTTCAAGCAGCAACGGAGTAGTGAGGTACTGCTTACGGACGCTTCCCTCGGTTTTGGGACCTTTCAGGATCAGGCTGCTTTTCGCGCCGGGTACCGTCTTGGGAAATACGCGGATGATCTCGTTGCGGGGGATTACCGATAAAGCGATATCGGAGACGCGCTGTACCTCCTGCGTGACCCAAAAGCTCCTGTCGTGAAAATCGATCTTCCTTGCATCGATGCCTGCTGTTTCTCCCGCCCGCAGGGAACACACGAATGCGAGATGCACGGCCAGGTGGAGCAGCTTACGCTCTTATGAGTCGCGGAGAATAAACTCTCCATATTAAGCCTTAGATATTCGGTTATTTCTTAGATGAAACCGCCCTGCAAGGCAGTCGCTATTATCGGCATACTTCCTTCTAGATCAAAAAATCCAGGTCGATTGTTCGATAGGTTGTGGTGCAGATCACAGAACAGCGATCTTATTATGTTTGTACATAATGATTACCTTGCCAATTTGTTCAGATAATGTACCATCAACTTATTCTGAGATAGATAGCTGCAAAAGGAACATTTCTTATTTATTGACAATGTTCACCGGGGTACCTTCTATATACCGCGCAAGATTATTCACCGCGATGTCCATCAGGCGCTGACGGCTTGCCTTGGGAGCCCAGCTGATGTGTGGTGTAATGATGCAATTCTTGGCCTTAAGCAGTGGGTTATCACCATTAATCGGTTCCGAGGATACAACATCCAACCCAGCCGCGTATACCTTACCTGAATTGAGTGCATCAGCTAGGTCTTGTTCCACGACCAGAGGACCGCGGCTGTTGTTGAGGATGATCACGCCGTCCTTCATCTTTGCGATGGTGTTCTTGTTGACAATCCCCTCGGTCTCCGGAAACAGTGGGCAGTGCAGCGCAATGACGTCGGAAGCCTTGAACAATGTATCCAGATCCACGTATTCCGCAATGGCATGGCCGCTATCGGTGGGATGGCTGTCAACGGCAAGAATGCTCATACCCATGGCCTTTGCAATCGCGCCCGTCGTCTGCCCGATGCGGCCAAAGCCGATGATGCCCATGGTTTTGCACGCGAGTTCGATAAGCGAATAGTCCCAGAAGCACCAGTCTGCATTGTTTTCCCAACGACCTTCATACACAGCGTTGCTGTGATGCGCCACATGGTGGCAGATCTCCAGCAGCAGCGCAATAGCGAACTGACTGACCGCCGCCGTGCCGTAGGTGGGAATATTGGTTACGGGAATACCCTTTTCCTTGGCGGCCGCAACATCGACAACGTTATAGCCCGTGGCCAGTATGCCGATAAAGCGGATGTTCTTGCAGACGTCCAGCGTGGTGCGGGTGATGGAGGTCTTGTTGGTATATACGATATCGGCGTCTCCTATGCGCTCTGTGATCTTATCCGCAGGTGTCCGGTCATATACAGTGACTTCGCCCAGCGCCTTAAGACCGTCCCAGGTAAGGTCGCCGGGGTTCAGGGTATAGCCGTCCAATACTACAATCCTACACATTGTGTTTTACTCCCTTATCTTTCTTAGTCCTCGAGCAGAGCCCAGGCCCTATTCAGCACGCGCTTGGCGTTGGCAACCACCGCGTCCGGATCCTCATCCTGCCAGGGCTTGACCTCGAAGGAAAGCACATAGGGCTTCTTAGCATTGAAGAACCCTTCGTTTTTAAGAACACGCAAATAATCGAGCACCTCCGGGATATTGTTGCTACCGCCCGGAAATCCGAAGCGCTGGTGCTCATCGCCATAGCCCTCCGCCTGCGGGTCACCGCAGACGGTATTGCCGACATGGAAGTGCGTGATGTAAGGGCGCAGCATGCGTACTACAAACTCGGGGTCTTCATAAGTCATGGGGATGTGGCTCAGATCGATCATCAGGCCGAAGTTGTCGCAGGTGGTGCGCATATCCGCGGCGAACTTGGCCGCGAGCGGCGCGGGGCCGATGAGCGACTTTTTGGCGATGTCGTAATCGAACACCTCTAGCTCCACGATAATGCTCTTGGTCTTGGCGTAAGCGCATAGGTTTCTTGTGGTCTTTAAGAGCTGCCGATAGGCCTGCTCCTTGGTTTCTTCCGCCCATTTGCCCGCCAGGAATGCAATGCCGCCCGCCCCGAGCTGTTCAGCCTCATCGATGGCCTCCATCAGCGTAGCCTCAGCAGCCTTTCGGCCCTTCTCGTCTATATCGCAGGTGTTGAGCCCGGTGGTCAAAAGCCTGGGCTGCGCGCCGTAGCACACCTTGAGGTGGGAGGTCTTCAAAAGCTTAGCTGCCTCTGCACGCAGCGCATCGTCCTTGATCCAGTTTACCTCGATGGCGTTGAAATAATCGTCGTAAGCCACCTTTCTGAGGGCATCGAGGACGTTTTCATCGGTGCCGCGCATGTTGGCAGGATAAGCCATAAAGCTAATAAGCCCCACTTGAAAATACTTATGAATAGAGTCACGCATAAAAATAACCTCCTTCAATAACCCTAGACCGTCTTTAGTGCGACCGCATCCTGTGCGGCGCGCAGGATGGCGGTGGCGTCTATGCAATACTTGGAAAGCAGCTTGGAATACTGGCCGCATTCCGCATGCGTATCCCGCATACCAACGAACACCTGCGGCACCCTGGCGTTGCCGGAGGTAAGCGCCTCGGCCACCGCGCCGCCCAAGCCGCCGATGATGTTGTGCTCTTCGACCGTGACGACACAGCCCGTGCACGCCGCACTCTCCAGAATGAGTGCACGATCGATAGGCTTGATGGAATACATATCCACCACGCGCGCGTTGATGCCTTCTGCGCTGAGCGCTTCGGCCGCTTTGAGCGACTGGCTGACCATCATGCCGCAGGCGATAATCGTGACGTCGGAGCCTTCGCGTACCACATAGCCCTTGCCCGCCTCAAACACGGTGTTCTCGTTGTAGAGGGTGGGCATGGCGTCACGCGAGAGGCGCAGGTACATGGGATGAGGATCCTCAATGGCGTGTTTGACCATCCAATCCGTCACATATTCATCGCTGGCAACATATACCTGGAAGCCTGGCAGCGCGCGCATGATGGCCATATCCTCAAGCGCGTGATGGGTCGGCCCGTCATACGCGTCGGACAGACCGGCATAGGCGCCGCACAACTTGATGTTCATCTTGGAATAGGAGCCGCAAGTGCGTGCGGCGATCAGACCGATGGAAGTAATAAATACTGCAAACGTATTGGCGAAGGGAATCTTGCCTTCTGCCGAAAGGCCGGCGGCCATGGCGACCATGTTGGCCTCCGCGATGCCCACGTTAAAGAATCGATCCGGATATGCCTTGGCAAAAAGGCAGGATTTCGTGGAGCTCGAAACGTCCGCGTCCAGCACCACGATGTCCTTGTTGTCCTTGCCGTATTTGACGAGGGCTTCTCCAAATGCTTCCCTGATTTCCTTTGCCATGCTTATTCCCCTCCCTGCAACTCGGCCATCGCGGCGGCATACTCTTCATTCGTGATCATTTTCCCATGGTAGGTGTTTTTGCCCTCCATGAAGGAAATGCCCTTGCCCTTGACTGTCTCGGCAATGATAATGGACGGCTTGCCTTTTACCGTTTTGCAGTAGTCGATAGCGTCACAGATGGAAGAGATGTCATGCCCCTCGCAGTTGACCACTTCGAATCCAAAGGACTTGAAGCGATCCTCCATGTTGGGCATGGGCATGATATCGTCGCTGGCGCCGTCCAACTGCACATGATTGCAGTCCAGGATGGCGATGAGATTGTCCAGCTTAAATTTAACGGCGCTCATGCAGGCTTCCCAGATAGTGCCTTCGTTGAGTTCGCCATCGCCCATGACGGCGTACACAGTGGCGGGGCTGTCGTTGAGCCTGAGGCTGACCGCCATGCCCACCGCAGCCGAAAGGCCGATGCCCAGCGGACCGGTGGAAAGCTCTACGCCCGGGGTCAGCTTGCAGCTTGGGTGCCCTTGCAACCTGGTGTTCAGCTGGCGCAGCGTGGGCAATTCCTCCTTTGGGAAGAAACCCTTCTCCGCAAGGACGATATATAGCATGGGCGCGGCATGGCCCTTGGTGAGCAGGATGCGGTCGCGTCCTTCCCACTTGGGGTTCTTGGGATCCACGTTCGCCTTTTCAAAATAAAGCGCCGTAAGGATCTCACAGACCGAAAGAGAGCCGCCCGGATGGCCAGTCTTTGCCGCATGCAGTCTTTCAATCAGAGTAATGCGAAACTCTTTACAAAGCTTGTCAAGAGCTTCTTCTCTTTCGAGAGTAAGTCTCATTCCCTTTACCTCCAGACAATATCAAACCAAGAAATATAGAAATCGCATAAAAACCGCTACATGGCCAAGGCTACGCTTATAAATCATGATGCTTACCCACACCTGCGGGAAGACGCGTCCTTTTCAGCCCGATTGTGAGCACAACCAGAGTTATCGCATATGGCAACATCATCAGGAACTGCGATGGTATTGCGGAACTCTGAAATATGATTTGCAATGCATCGAAAAAGCCGAAGAATAAGCTGCCTACCGTCGCACCGATCGGACTATACCTACCAAATGCATTAATAACCATAGCGATATATCCGCGACCGGCGGTCATTCCATCGACGTACTGGCTCAATTGTCCCAGCGACAAAAAGACGCCGCCCAGCCCGCTTAAAGCGCCGCATATCATTGTTCCAACCAGCTTATAGGCAACGACATTTATGCCAATGGTGCTGGCTGCCGTGGGGTTTTCTCCAACCACCCGCATGCGCAGGCCGCTCTTGGTCCTAAATAGGTATAGCCAGGACAGCACCATGATCATTATGGCCATGTAGAATATGATGTTTTGTTGCGACAGGAAATTGCCTATGAAGGGAATGTCCTTAATAAAGGAATTTTCCAACGAATTAAACGAATCGACATTTGTAGTGATGCTGTTTGTATGCCAGACCAATTTGATCAATAATGGAGCGATTGCGGCCGAGAGCAGGTTTACGCCCATGCCGCTGATCGTCTGGTTTACTTTAAAGATAACGTGCAGGACGCCGTGGATCAAGGAAAAAACAACACCAAAGATCACACCGAACAGCATACCGAGCCAAGCGTTTCCCGTTATATACGAGCCCAACACGCCAAAAAAAGCCCCTGCAATCATCATACCCTCGCAGCCCAGTTCACTTATCCCCGCACGCACTGAAAACGTTGCTCCGATCGTCGTTAGTATCAACGGCGTCGACATTCGCAGCGTAGCCAGCAGTATTACATTAAGCAGGTTCATAACTTGCAGATTGTCCATCTTTCAAGCCCCCTGCGACCTTTTTCTCTTATTAAAGGCAAGGCTTGTTAGCCCGTCGAACATGGAACTCACCATCTTGGGAGCGGCTATAAACACCACAACAAACGCCTGAACAACGCTCACCAACTCCACAGGAACGTTGGTTGTCCTGTCAACCGTTAAAGCGCCGGCTTTAAGAATTCCGAATATCGTAGAGGTAAGCAATACCGCCAGCGGCTCATAAGAGGCGAGCGCAGCGACCGATATGCCGGCGAAGCCATAATTAAGCGATATATCTTCGACGTACCTGCCATTCACGCCCAACGCGAGAATAGCACCGCACAAGCCCGCTATCGCGCCGCTGAGTGCAATCGTGAAGAGATATATCTTCGGCACGTTAATCCCATGTACCTTTGCAGCGTTGGCATTTAAACCGGTGACCTTCATCTCATAACCCAGCATTGTCTTGTTCATCAAAATGTATAGCAATATGGCTATGACCACCGCGATCAGTATCGCCGTCGTAACTTGGGTTTTAGGTACCAGACGCGTCAGCCGCGCCGATTCTAAAACAGCCTCGGTCTTTGGTGAAATGCTGTCCTCCGGCCGTAGAGGGCCATTGCATAGATAGGAAGTAAAATAAGTAATGATGGAATTAAGTAGTATACTCGTTATGATTTCGTTCGCGCCGAATTTAGTACGGAGTATTCCCGAAAGCAGACCGACTAGGCCTCCGGCGATTATTCCAGCCGCGAGCGCGAGCGCAACGTGCGGTATATGGGGCAGACCCGTTACATACGCTCCCACCAGTGCGGCGGCCATCGCTCCTAGGTGAAGCTGCCCCTCTTCGCCAAGGTTTATTAGCTTTACTTTATAGGCAATGGCGAACGCCATACCTGTGAACATCAACGGCGTAGCCTGTGCCAGCGAAAGCATAATGCCGGATTGGCTGCTTAGTGTATCGATGAAGATCACCTTATATATACCGATCGGCGAGTAGCCGCTAAACGCGACGATCACGGCTCCACACAAAAGCGCTAGAAGTAGCGCTGCGCAGGAAAAAGAAAATGTTCTTAATCCTTGAATAGCCTTCGGGTTTTGAAAGGGTAATTTCATGAAGTTCTCCTAAATTACTGTCGTTTGAGCCTAGGCTATACTATTGCCCGTCATTAGAAGCCCTAGTTGCACCTTGTCGAGTTCTCCGGGCTGACATTCTACAACGATCTTTCCCTCATAGATCACCGCAATTCGGTCGCTAAGCGCACAGACTTCATCGAGATCGGCAGATACAAGAAGAATGGCGATGCCTCGATCACGCAACCCAATGATCTGATCATGGATATACTCCATCGCGCCTACATCTACTCCGCGCGTCGGCTGAGCAATGATTAGAGCTTTTAGCTCCTGGCTCATAGTTCTGGCAATTAGAACTTTTTGCTGGTTGCCACCAGAAAGAGCCCTGGTCAGCATATCGATACTATCGGCCTTGATATCGTAGTTTTTTCTGCAGCTTTTCGCATGCTTATTGATCGCAGGTTCATCTCTAAACCCATGCTTACAAAACATTTTTCTTTTGTGGTATCCTAAAATAATATTATCTTTGATGCTCATATCCTCAACGATCCCCATGATGGTTCGGTCTTCAGGAACGTGTCCTATGCCCGCATCAATAAAACATTTAGGGGATCCGCCTATTTCCTTTCCGTCAACCGTAATGTGGGCGGTCGGGGAAGTTTCCAGCCCTGCTAGGACTTTGAGCAAAAGCGATTGGCCGTTTCCTTCTACGCCCGCAATGCCCAATATTTCACCACCTCTAACATCAAGAGAAATGTTTTCCAACCTGTAGCCCATTCCATGGTCAACGTTTATGCCGGAGGCGCTAAAACGAACTTTGCCGATATTTTTCGTCGGCCGTCGTTTATCAAGGTCAATATTGCGCCCTACCATCAGCCTTGAGAGTTCCTCAGTGGAAGTGTTCGCAGGCAGAACGTTACTTTGCACCATATGGCCATTGCGTAGCACGCAAATTCGGTCAGCAATCGCCAAGGTTTCTTTAAGCTTATGCGTGATTATGACAATGCTCTTGCCGATTTCTCTGAGCTTGCGAAGTGATACAAACAACTCATCCACCTCACTGGGGGTGAGAACCGCTGTCGGTTCGTCCAGAATCAGCACGTCTGCTTTTCGATAGAGAGCCTTCAAAAGCTCAACTCGTTGGCATTGCCCTACGGAAAGGCGCTCGACCAAGATGTTCGGATCTATATCGAAATTAAACTGTTTTATTAGCTCTCTTACGATAGTCTCGGCTCCGCGCCTATCCAATAGGGCTCCTTTTCCTTCCTCATCGCCCACGATCACATTCTCCACAACCGGCATTGCAGGGATGAGCATAAAATGCTGATGAACCATGTATATCCCCATTTTTATAGCTGTAGATGGCTTGTCTATCCGAATAGGAGCACCCCGATAAAGGATTTCTCCCGTGTTTGGCTTTACCATTCCGTAAAGCACTTTCATAAGCGTCGTCTTGCCGGCGCCGTTTTCGCCCAGCAGAGAGACAATTTCCCCTTGCTGCAACTCGAAATCAACGCCGTCAAGTGCGACGATTGTATCAGAAAACCTTTTGGAGATGTTACGCATTTCCAGTAAAGCCATAATTACTCCTACATCGTGATTCGAAATGACCGCCATACTTATGCCGTTATGGGGTTTGTCTGCAGGCTAACCCACGAGTCTATTGTCCTTTGCCCATTCATCGACAGCGTCGGGATTATCCGGTATCGTAATTTTTCCATCGATTACGTTCTTGCGCGCCGCCTCTATTTTCTGTTTAATATCATTAGGAATGTCGAAACCGATGCCCTCGAAGCTGCAATCGCATACGTTTTCTGCAATCCCTTTGATGGCTGTCCCACTTTTCCAAGTACCATTAACCACCGCCTCTGCTTCCTGATATACGAATTGCTCATACGCAGTAAATGTCGTGGCAAGGCTGTGCTCTTTATCAAGGACTCCGTAACTGCTGCCGATGAAATACGCGTTCTTCTCCTGTACCGCTTCCAAAACGCCGGTGGCAGACGCGCCGCAATTGACGGACATGATATCGGCGCCACGCCCGATACTTGTCAACGCGATCTCCTTGGCCTTGCCAGGGTCATTATAACTGCCCACGATTGTATACAATATCTCGCAATCGGGGTTGACGTATTTGATCCCCGCGAAAAAGCCTGCGGCGCCTGCCTTGGAAGTGGGTGAATCCATGCCGCCGGCAAATCCGATGCAGTTCTGCGTATTGGCAAAGGGCATCCTGTCATCAAGTGTCACCAAGCCAGCTAACACACCTGACAGGAACGTCGTCTCAGGGAAATTGGCCATCGTTCCGCGAAGGTTTGCTATGCCATCTGGCACCGCAGAATCAACAATCGAAAAGCGTTGATCGGGAAATTCATTTGCAACGGTCTGTACCGCATCAAGCCTGTTGGCTCCCATAATGATAATCAAGTCATATGTTCCATCGCTGGCAAAAAGGCGCAACTGCGTTTCGGCTTCGGTTTCGCTCGGGCATTCCACATAATCAAACGCAATACCAAGCTCTTCCTTGGCCCTAGTGATCCCGTCGTATCCCATATCGTTCATGCTCAGATCACCTAACTGATTGAACACGATCGCAATCTTCGCGGTGGCGGCTTGCGACTCATCGCCGCCTCCCTGTGTGCTGTCCGGCTGTACGGCGGAATCAGACGTTTGAGCAGGCGACGAGTCCGATGGCTCCTGCTGGGCAGGTACTGATGTGCATGCGGTAACGAGGAATAACGCTGCCAGTAATATTGAGATTATAAGAATAAACCGGGTTTTCATAGCCAACCTCCATTAATTGTATTTACTGTTAAACGCCGATCAGCTTTGAGCAGTAGCGTTTAAAGACGTCAAATAGCGGCAAATCCACGTATGCATGTTCTAAAACGAACTTGTAGAAATCCCTGTGCATTAGGGCACGCCTGACCATCTCCGGATCCAGACGCGACAAGATATCCTGAAATGGCAGATGAGTGGCAACAGACACTTCCTTTTGCCTTTCCCTGATGGACTTTTGCGCCTGCATACGGCACGGTGGATAGCCGATTCCAGGAGTTTTTTCAAAGAGATGGTCAAATATGAACTTGAGGTTGACTTCTCCTGCCCAACCGTAGCCTTTATTGAGCGCCAGCGAAATGCAGTTGCCCGCATTGATCTGCGAAAACAGCCATGCATGAAGCGGGTCGTCAATCAGCCCACAAACGATGCCGGGATACTGCAGCACACTGTTCATGTACCCCTGGCCTGTACCGCAACCGCCCACAACCATGTCCACACAACGTAGGTTTAGAATCAGTGCAGACATAAAGCCGGTTTCCACCGTAGTAAGCTGCGTTTCAGATGTGTCTCCGGTAAGACCTAGGTTATATACCTCATGTGCGCTGCTCTTTAGCGCCTCGACCACATCTTTGTTCCTCATTGCCGTACTAGTTTCCATTAAAATCCCGATTTTCAAGGTCATATCTCCATATCATCATTCAAATATTTCTGCATTAAGCGTCTACTTCGATCTCGAATACGTATATAGAGTTGCGTTTAAAATTGAACGAGAAGCTATTATCAATGACGTCAATATCCGACGCATGCGGTTTTACCGCGTCGGGGTTGTAGCGCGTATTCATATCCGTGATGCGCTCAGATGATAGCTCCTTAACCCTGACGCTGTGTATATTAAATACGTTCTCTAATCTGATTACGGCCGGATAGTCGTACCTTGCCGTATTGTTAACACACTTTAGAAGAATTTTTTTACCGTCATCTGACTTTGAGGGCAAAATATCGATTGCAGGAAACGAAAATCCGTCAATATCCATCGATTCCATCATAGGTAATACGTCGCCGCTCACCCCCAGTAGGTTGGGTTCAAACGCGTTGGAAAATAATTTGACGACGTGGTACATGGGCGATACCCAACTGGTCACATGATCGATTTGCACCATGGCGCTCCTTAGCCAAGAACCCCTGTATTTATCAGTGTTTACGCACATTTGGCACATGCACGCCTGATCAACTATTCCCTTCGCACTAAGCCGCTCCATGACCATGTAAAGCTGTGCCGAATCGATCGCTTGGGCAAGATTGCCCGCGTTACTCGCAAAGCATTGCATATTCCATTCGGTAATCGCCATGGGAATCGCATGCCCGCCCTCGTGCCGCTTGATCATCTCTCCAAGCATGTTCAGACATTCTCCCATCTTATAAGGCAGGCCTTGCAGTGGGCCGCCGTACACCTGGTCGGGATAAGCGTGCAGGCAGAAACGGTCGATATCCTTTCCGGAATTGCGAATTACATCCTCGCAAAAGGGCATAGCGTGGCAATCAACGTTCTTTTCTAGATCGTAATCACCCATCGCCGAAACGCTGATACGAGGATCCTTTTCGCGCATTTTGCACGCCCATTCACCGCAATCTCGCGCATAGCTGTCTGGCGTGAAGCCCTTTTGTTCGGGCACTCGTTTGGGTTCATTATCAACGATCCAGTACTTTACATCGTACGGCTCGGGGTGACCGTTCTCTGCACGCTTCTTCCCCCAGACTGTCGTCTTCGCGTTTCCATTGCAGTATTCGATCAGGTCAAGCGTATCTTGCAGTGGGTAAAGCATAGCAACGTTAATCATTGGTTCTGCATCCACGTCTCGGCACAGTTGAATGAACTCATCCACGCCGAAATCATTGGGCGCCCATTCTCGGTAGTGCGTGATTCCGTCATCTCTCCCTAGATTGCGACCGTGATCATACAGGCGCTCTTCCCGTGGTCCAATCGCATTCTTCCATTTGTTCCAGATCAAATACGCTCCGCCGGGCCAGCGTAGGAACGCGGGCCGTAGTGCCTTATACTTTTCAACGATGTCCGCACGTGTACCGTGCCCCAAATAATCATCGGAGGGATACAACATTACTTGGTCTATCCACACAATGCCACTCTCGTGAAATACAAAAGCGAAAATTGCCTCTTCGCAGCTCTCTGTTGGAGTAAGCGCTATTTTATAATTGCTCCATTCCTTTGTAAGAACGAATTCCTGTTCTGCGATAACCTGTTTGTCGAGTGAAAGCAGGCAAGCGCGTATCTTCTTCATATTACCCTTCAAAAAAACGCTGCCATTATAGGTAACTTCTTTTTTGGCACAAACGCCCGTCTGCTGAAGACGTACATGCCCTCCGCGATACTCATCCACTACAATCTTTTGGCTATAATGTCCGTTCCGGGGCTTTTCACTATCTAGTCTGCCGTAATAGCTGTTTTTTGTATTATTGGATACAAGCTTCCATGCTTGCGCAACATTGCTGTGATCATCGTAGAACGAGACATCCTCGGCACGCTCAAATCCACCGTTATCAAGCATTTGCGCGCAAAGACCTAAATGGACACTCCAATATGCGTGTTCGACCATTTGCCCGTAAACCATGTGGCTCATTCGTCCAACGACGTTATTGGTGTCGATATTGAATTCTAACAATATTAATTCCTCCGTTTAGTTGTTTGAGATGATTATTAATGGGGATTTACAAATTGCAATACTGCTCAATATCCACTGTTACCTTGTCTAAATGTCTTTCCATCGCCAACTTAGCCTTGACAGGATCGCGTTCCTTGATAGCTTGCATGATCTCGTCGTGTTGCGTGACACAGATTTGACCCTTTTCCAATGCTTTCGCCATCGAAAAGAACTTTACATATACGTCGTCGGTCATGAGCAGTATCTTGAGGATTTGATAAAGCGTGTAATTACCCGAATATTCTGCAATACTTAAATGAAACTTCAAATCAAGCTCGCTGCCGCTGCCACCATACCTTGCCTCAATTGCATATGCAAGCATAATAGCATCAAGTTCCGACATCTGTTTATCCGTAATCTTTTCGCACGCTAAGGCAACGGTCAATCCTTCAAGCGTCCTTCGGACTTCGATTATTTCTAGCAGCGTCTTTTTTGTAACGTTCTCCATAAGCCCAAATAGCTTGTCGATGGAGACTTTTTTATTTGCAAGTTGCACTTTTTCCTCGTAATAGGACATGCCTTGCACCGTCAGTCTGCGGCCCTTATTATCCACCTTCTCCAGATAACCTTCCTCTTCCATTAACTTGAGTCGGCGGCCTATAGTTGCTTGCGGCACAGATAGAACTTCGCTCAAATATGAAGCTCCTACCGGGCCGCTCGCTTGCTTAATTTCGCTCAGTAGCGTCAAATTATCAAATTGTTCCATTATTTCCCCCAATTAATACGTGTGGATTGATTATAGGTTAGCATTTATTGGTATATTATGATCATCAATTGATCACTATTGATTAATGCTTTATTAGCATATCAAGTATTTAATTCTTTGTCAACGAAAAGTTAAGAATGATGAGAACCGATTCATCTTCCTATACACTATCTGCCCCCGTATGGACGATGCGTCCAAGATATACCTGTTCCTGGCATAGATCGCACATAGGTGATGTTCATAAACCGGCCGTTTGCCTCGTGAGAAAAGAATACAAGATCCCCGGACGCAAGATCGCCCACACTTATGGTCAAACCGTTATTCACGCAATACTCCGCCTGCGCCGCCGCAGTCCTTGGGAGAGAGACGCCGATCTGCCGATAATTCAGTTTTCAAAGGGCATAAGGTGGAAGTTTGTTTCTGCCCTCTGGTCCCGTACATTAAAAAAAGCTTCGTAAAATATAGGACAAAAATGAGGCCTGCAGAAAAAATTTCTACAAGCCTTTTCACTTATCGGCCAAACCGTTTCAGGTCAAAGTTGTGTACTGCCAATATGAATTCCAGCGTTAAATGCTGCCTGCAATCTTCATCAAGCTTTCCAAAAGGGCAGGATTTTTTGATGATCAGCGGTTCGAAGCGCCGGATGAGATTTTCCATTGCCCGTTCATTACCCTGCTGGGCGGCTTCGATTAAATCCAGTATTTCCGGCATAGTCTTTTCCTCCTTCCATAAAAGTAACTGGCTTTTATGGAACAGGAGGGGCACGGATCAGAGAGAAAATATCCGCTTTATATCTGTAACCGACTTTTCAACTTTTTTAAAACCCGGTTTTTCCGTTCGGTGATGCTCTGCTGCGTCACTCCGAAAATGAGGGAAAGCTGATAATCGGTTTTGTCTCCGAAATATTTCAGATAAAGTAATTGTTTGTCCTTTGAATTTAAAGTGCCGACTATAGCAGACAGGATTTCGTTTTCTATGCATTCATCCAGTTTGTCCGTATTGGAAACAGGAATGTTGATGTTTAGATCGGCTTCGGTGCAAAGACTGATTTCTTGTACTTCCTGCAATGGAATGCTCCTGTTGAAATACTTGTATTGGGCGCGGAAATATCCTTTCGCGGAACGTGTGAGCACAATTTTTATATAGGCACAAAACACCTTCTCTACCGCTTGATAAGTTTCAACACTCTTATTCATAGGGCTTTGACCTCCTCTTGCCCTATATATTGAAGTGGTGAAGACGAAATACAGGGATTCATGCATTAATCCCTAAATAGTAATAAAAATTCATATTTCTCCGCATAGCGAAGGCTGCAAAGAGAAACCTTGCAGCCTATGCCCTTATTTAGTCCTGGAGAATAGATTTCTCCATATTCAGGCCTTAGATATTCAATTAATTCGACCGCATCTTCAAGCCAGGCGAAGGGGTTCCTTCCATCGACTGCAAACATTAGTGAATATGCTTCTCCATCATGTCAACAACGAGCAGCGTTATGCTGTTATATCCCCATTGCTGGCTTGAGAGGAAGAAGCATTGGGTTGAACAGGTTGAATGCGTTTTATTATCAATTTCTTTTTCAAGGCGATCGTGCTGAACAAAAATGCCAGAGCAGTCATGGTGATTTGTATCATAAACGCATATTCAAATTTACCTGTTGCTTCATTAATCAGATTTCCGAGGGGGGTCCCAATCGCAAAGCCCAAGAATGTCAGCCCGAACACAATGCCCATAATTGTCGAAAACGCCTTTTTGCCGAATATCTTTTCTACCATCAGCGGTATCGGCAACGATACTTCTGCCAAACCTATTCCCAATAAAACCGCTGAAATCCAGATAAAAATTTCCGATTTTCCAAACAGCAAAAATACAGCCGACAATATAAAGCATCCGCAGCCGAAAGCATTTGTGATCAATATTCCGAATTTGTCATTGATAAGGCCCATAATGATGTCGGAAAAGGAACTAAACAAAGCTGCGGCACCCAAAACGGTACCTACAAAGATCAGATCAAAGCCTGTTTCTCCCAAAAAAACCGGCATGATCGATTGAAAGGCCGGCATGGCAAGACCTAAAAGCAAAGCCGTGAAAATCAGTAGCCAGAAATTTGCTGTTTTAAACGCTTGTGAAAATGTAGGCCCAGATAATTCTTTTTCTTGTTTTGTTGCTTCAGTTTTTGCTTCCTCTGCGCCATAGGGCAGCTGTCCCATATCCGATGGATGTACCCTGATGAAAATACTGACGATAATCATTGTAATCAACATTGCTCCGGCACAAAGCAAAAAAGAATTGCTGTAACCTAATTTCTCTATCCAGCTACCGATCAGCGGATAAAACAACATCGCGCCGAAATTGGGGGCTGTAAAGATAATGCCCAAAATCAAGCCTTGTCGCTTCACAAACCAGGAAGTAATGATCGTGGAGCACATGGTCGCGGTGCCGGCAACATATCCGATGCCCGTGAGCAGCGCGGCGATATAATACATGACCAGGGATTTGGAAAAGGCAAACATCAGCATCGCCACAACAGAAAGGCTGAGCCCAATGGTTATCATCTTCTTCAAGCCGATTTTTTTTTGTAAAAACCCAAAAAGCATGCTGAAGATAAAAATGCCAATTGCGGCTATGCTTATGATAACGGAAAACGCCGAGTTTGCAATCCCCAGCGCGGTAGAAATCGGCAGTACATACAGGCTTAGCGACGCCATTCCCGCGCCCGGGACGACAAAGAACATCAAAAAGCACATCAGGGCCACGATCCATGCATAATTGAAACGCTTCTTCATAACCTTCAAACCCTCCATGATTCATAAGTAGAATAGTGTGGAACGGCCTTTCTTCTTATCCGTTTCGAAAAGCAATGAGTTGCGGATGGTGTTTTGCTGTTATAGGGGGGCACAGAGAAGTTTAACGATACTGCGGCGCTATCCAAACTAGTGTCTAGGGAAATGCAAAGTTACTTCCGCTTTGGTTGGGAAATAGCATCACCTCCAGATTTTTATAAATTCTCGCGAATGCCCGGCTTAATAGATGATACTGAGTATATTATGATACTAAGTATAATTTATAATCAATGGTTGTCAATAACTTTTTTAACGCGCAAATAGCTTTTGATTTGCAGCTTGACAGGGAAATAAAGAGACTATAAAATGATATCAAGTATCAATAGATACTTAGTATCATACAGGAGGGGCAACATCATGTCTGAACAGAATCATTTCAAAGGCGAAGTAAAACCCCTGAGCTTCGAGGAATACTCGGAGAAGTACAAAGAATTCTTTGTTATGAAAAGAGAAAACGGAATCATTGAAGCAAGACTGTGTACGGACGGCGGCCCTTTTCAGCACACCTGGGCGGGTCATGCCGCCTGGAATCAAGCCTGGCTCGATATCGGCAACGATCCGGAAAACGAAGTGCTGATCATTACCGGCACGGGGGATAAATTTTACACGATCCCCTTTTCAAAGAATCCTGAAAAGCGTAAAGCCGAGGGGAATTGGGAGAACCTTCCTTTCCGGGAATGGTCGACTAACAACATGATGCGCCAATACAAGGAGTCATACAAGAATCTTGAGCATCTGATCTTTAACATGGACATCCCTACGATCGCGGTAGTGAACGGGCCCGGATCCCATACGGAATTCATGCTGGCATGCGACTTGACTTTATGCGCCTCAGATGCCTATTTCTTCGAAAATCATTTCGTTTTCGGCGTTGCGCCCGGCGATGGGATGTATTTGATCATGCAGGAACTGCTCGGGCTCAAAAAGGCCGCGTACTATATGTATACGGGCGATAACATCGACGCTGAAACGGCGAAGGAACTCGGCTTGGTGAATGAAGTGCTGCCCAGGGAGCAATTGCTTGACAGAGCGTGGGAACTGGCCAGAGAGATGATGAAACGGCCGCGCGGATGCCGCTACATGACGAGCCAGATCACCAAACGCCCCTGGAAAAAGCTCTTGGTACAGGATCTGGAGCATCATATGATGCATCAGCATTTCGATATGGCTGCGGAATCTGAGACAGGTTCGCCAGAGCTAAGGAAACTGTTGCCTATCAAAGTTCCCTTTACTATTAAAGACTAGTTTCAGAAATACGAAACACGCGTCAGGCCTAAATATACAATAGAGGCAATTCTTGTTTAATGCAGAGACGAGAATTGCCTCCATTCAACCGTATGTCTCAACAGCATTCGGAAAGTATGATATACTAAGAAAAAACTTGCCAAATGAGGGACATGCGGAATGAAAAGCGATTTGCGTAAGAACAATCAGGCCGCTTCAGGCTGGCATGACAAGAAGAAGGCCAAAACCAGAGCCGTGATTCAGCGTGAAGCACTCAGACTGTTCAAAAAACAAGGGTATAATGAAACAACGATAGAACAGATAGCGGAAGCTTCTGAAATTTCACGCATGACCTTTTTTCGATATTTTGCTACGAAAGCCGACGTAGTTCTTAATGATATTGACTTTGTTGATCATAAGATTATGGAGGCTACACTTTCCGAGCCTCCAGAACTGAGTCTGACGCAGGCTCTGCGCAATGCGTTTTCCAAATTATATCTGGAAAGCCCCAGCAAAGAATTAGAAGTGTTGAAAGAACGTTACCTTTTATTGCGTACGATTCCTGAACTGCGCACTGCCATAATGAACCATAATATCAGAAAATTCCGTTTGATCGGCGAAATGGTGGCAAAACGCAATGGGCGCAGTTCGGATGACTTTGCAGTATGGAACTACGCCGGCGTGATTGGCGGGATATGGATTGCCGCATGGGTCAGTACGGAAAAAGATACGGCGGAAGGATTTATCAATCGATTCTACCAGGTGCTGGACGCTGGCCTGAAGCATCTTGAAGCGGGGCTGCCCCTATGATTGTTTTAATAACTAGGATATTGCTGATAACTATATTTTAATAAATCATTTGATACTCCGTTTTTCTTAAATTATTTATCTAATAATATATGAAACATCCCTTTACGAGGTATATCTGTGGTTATCACAGATATGCCCAAAGGGATTTATTTATGTATTTTTAAGTACAAATTCATTGATGAGAAGCTTGACAGATGAATCAAAAAGCTATACGATACTAGTATCAATTGATACTAGTATCAATAGAGCTTTGGGGGATTACATTCATGAGTTATATTGATAGAATTTCTGAAATCATCGAGGGAAAAAGCGATATCCTCATCAATGCCAGCGACAGAATCTGGGAATATGCGGAAACAGGATTTGAAGAATTCGAGTCGTCAAAATTACTGTGCAGTATATTACGGCAGGAAGGGTTCACCGTTTCAGAAAAAGTCGCGGGTATTGATACCGCTTTTATTGGAAGCTTTGGAAGTGGAAAGCCTGTCATTGCCATGTTAGGCGAATATGACGCGCTTTCCGAAATGAGCCAGAAGGCGGGAATTGCTGAGAAAAGCCCGGTAGTTGGGGAAGGAAACGGCCACGGTTGCGGCCATAACCTTTTAGGTGTGGGAGCATTGGCGGGGGCGATCGCTTTAAGATATTACCTTGAAGAAAACAACTTGCCCGGCACAATTCTATATTATGGTTGTCCGGCCGAAGAAACAGGTTTCGGGAAAGCTTATCTGGTAAAGGAAGGCTTGTTTGAAAACGTTGATTTAGCCCTAGCTTGGCACCCTGCAACGATGAACAGCATTATTTCGGTTCCATTGATGGCCATTCTGAAAATGTATTGCAGATTTACCGGAAAAGGCGCTCATGCCGCTTTGATTCCCCATTTGGGCCGAAGCGCTTTGGATGCCGTGGAGTTGATGAATGTAGGCGTCAATTATTTGAGAGAACATATCATCGAAAAGGCAAGGATTCACTATGCCGTTATCAATACGGGCGGGCGGGATCCCAATGTCGTACAGTCAAAGGCGGAGAATTTTTTATTTCTACGCGCACCAAAAGTGACGCAGGCAAAAGAAATATATGAAAGAGTCGCCAATATTGCCAAGGGCGCGGCGTTAATGACGGATACGCAAGTCGAAATTATTTTTGATGGAGGCTGTTCCGATCTGATTCCCAACAGTGCGCTGTCACAGGTCCTGTATAACCATCTCAAAAACATTGGACCTCCGCCTTTTGATGAAAAGGACAAGATGATCGCAAAAGAATTTGAAGCTACCCTTTCAGCGCAGGAAAAGCTCAGTGATATCAGGCAAAATAAAGCGTTGGAAGGAAAATTATTGGCAGATACCACCAATCCTTACTATGAGATTTCCGAAGTATTGGCCGCGTCCTCGGATGTCGGGGATGTCAGCTGGGTGGTCCCTTCCGCACAGTGTTTCGTAGCTTGCGCGGCGATAGGCACGCAGGGCCATTCATGGCAGTTTACGGCACAGATGAAAACATCTATCGCTCACAAGGGGATGCTGACCGCAGGAAAGATACTCGCCGCCACATCCATTGAAGTAATGCAAAATCCTGCCCTTATCGAGACTGCAAAAAAGGAATTGGAAGAAAGATTGGGCGGGATGGCCTACGAGAGCCCGATGCCTATGGATTACCAGTCTAAACTTTCTCAAAAATGAAAATCGAATTGATAAAATAATCCCTTTAAATGATCCCAAATAAGGAGAAAAAGATGAATTATTTAGAAATTGCAAATTCCCCAATTCTATTTCTAGTCACAGGCATAGCTTTATTGATTTGCGCGTTTCAAGCAATTTATTACTGGATACTAGGCAGCAAAGAGGCAAAAAATCAGAATTTTCCGGAAGGCACGATAAAAAAAGTGGTTGTAAACAGCGCTCTTGTTTCCATTATTCCATCATTGCCTATCGTTATAACACTTGCTGTTTTGATGGCTATTTTAGGGAAGTATATTCCGTGGCTGCGGCTGTCGGTAATGGGTTCTGCGACTTATGAAAGCATTGCGGCAGAAACGGCAATGAAAGCCTTTGGTTTGGGCAGCCTAGGCTCAGCGGAAATAACGCCTTCTGTGTTTGTCAGTATTATTTGGGTTATGACCTTGGGGGTATTGACCAGCTCAGTCCTGTGTATTTTCTTCTTAAAATCATACGATAAAAAACTGCAAACATTCAAAACAAAGGGAGGTTTTTTAGCTATTGCAAGCGGCGCTATGCTGATCGGCATATTGGCAATCTTGTTTATTCCTTATTTGGTTAATTTCAAGAATCCCGTGGGCATTATTGTTGCGATTGTTGCCGGCGGATTCTCTCTTTTGTTCAATTTCCTCGCCAAAAAAACAGGAAAAAAATCATTAAGCGAATTTTCCTTCCCATTAAGTATGCTTCTGGGGATGGGTTCTTCCATTCTTATAAGCGGATTATTTTAAGGAGGTAAACAACAATGCGTAAAAACAGTATCGCTATGAGTGATTATGATAAAAAGGTCCATCGTTTTGGCAGAATATCTACTATTATTTTAATATTGGCGTTGATAGCCGTCCCGCTGGCCATGAATCTGATTTGGGGAATCGCAATTGATGTAGGAGCAACAGTCAAAGGTTTTATAGGGATTTTTACCATGATGTTCATCATCGGGATTGTTGAGTTCTTTAGCTATGCGCCTATTTTGGGGGCTGGAGGAACATACCTGTCCTTTACCACAGGGAATATCCTCAACATGAAATTGCCGGCGGCTGTAAGCAGCGTTGGGATATCCGGTTTTAAGAACGGATCCAAAGAGGCTGAAATCATTTCAATGATAGCCGTTGCGGTTTCTTCTCTTGTAACGATGTTGATTTTATTGATCGGCATGCTTTTTATTAGTGCTATTTTGCCCGTGATTGAATCTCCGGCCATTGCGCCCGCATTTGCAAATTTCATGCCCGCCTTACTAGGCGCGTTAGCAGTGCCGCTTTTTATCAAAGAAATAAAAACGGCATGGGTACCGTCTGTGATCGCTGCAATTGCAACGCTTGTGCTAGGCTATGCTCTTGTTTCAGGATATTTACCGCTGCTGATGCCGATCTTTCTTGCAATTGCAGTACTGACAAAATACGTGCAATATAAAAAAGCGAAAAAAGCGGAAGTGGAAAAAGAAGAAGTAGGGTAATAAACCCATGGTATTCAAGAAACAGCCGGTATAACAGGAGGCCATATAATGAATTCTCAGGTCAAATTCGATTTGTTTATTAAAGATGCAACGATCATTGACGGTACCGGGAATCCGGTATTCCGCTCCAACGTCGGTATCAAAGAAGGCGAAATACAATATATTGGGCGCCAGAATTATGCGTCGGATCAGATGATAGATGGTGAAGGACTCGCGTTATCGCCCGGGTTTATCGATACGCACGCCCACGACGACGGCTATGTTTTCAGCGACAATTCTCTTTATGTCAAGCTTTCCCAGGGGATCACCACCGCTATCTCGGGAAACTGCGGCATATCGCTTGGCCCCATCAACGAAAAATACATTGGGGAATTCAACCGGGTCACCGGGGGTATGCTGAACGTCCCGTTTTTAGCCGAGATGACCACCTTCGGCCGGTTTATGGACAAGGTGGATTCTCTTGCGCCCGGAATCAACCTGGGTTTTTTTGCGGGACATAATATCATCAGAATGGCCGTCATGGGGCTGGAAATGCGCGAGCCCAGCCGTGAAGAGATGGAGAAAATGAAGGATTATCTCAGGGAAGCCCTGGATAATGGAGCGATAGGCCTATCTACAGGTATGGCGTATCCGCCAACGTGCTTTGCAAAAAACGATGAAATCTATGAACTTGCCGGTGTTGTAAAAGAAAAAGGAGGGCTTTACGCAAGCCATATCAGAAGTGAGGGGGATAACCTGGTCGACGCCGTTGGGGAGGCAATCGAGGTAGGCAGGCGTACAGGCGTACCCGTTATCATTTCACACCATAAAACGTTGGGGAAAAACAACTGGGGTAAGGTCAGCAACACCTTGCGGATGATCGAAAAAGCCAATAAAGAGGGGATCGAGGTCGGGTTGGATGTCTATCCCTATAACGCAAACGGTACCGGGCTGATGTACATACTGCCTCCCAGCTGCCATGGGGGAGATAATAATAAATTATTGGAACAGCTGCGGGACGCCGATTACAGGGAAGATTTAAAAAAGAGCATTCTAAATAAAAAAGAGAATTATGACAATATGGTCCTTTATTGCGGGCTGGATCATATTCTAATAACCGTGTCGGACGCCACTCCCGATGCCGTGGGAAAAACCATATCCGACTATGCAAAATCCATCGGCAAAGATCCGCTTGATACTGCCCTGGATATCCTGCTTAAGAATAAGCTAAATGTCCTGGCGGTATTTTTCAGCATCGCAGAGGAAGACCTGGAAGAAGTATTGAAATCTCCCTATTCCATGATTGGAACGGACGGAATGCCGATACCGCATAACCGGTCGATAACGCATCCGCGTTTGAAAGGCACATTCCCCCGTGTCTTGGGCAGATATGTAAGGGAGAAAAAAGTATTGCGGCTGGAAGACGCCATCAGGAAGATGACTTCTCTCCCGGCGCAAAAGCTTAGGTTGAAAAACAAAGGGCTTATCAAAGAAGGCTTTGACGCGGACCTTGTCCTGTTTGATGCCGCAACCATTATCGATAAAGCCGATTATGTCAATTGCTATGCGGAAAACGAAGGGATTCAATACGTTATCGTAAATGGTAAAATTGCTTTTCACAACAATCAATATACTGGCATCAACTCAGGTCGGATAATAAGGCGTCAAGGTTAGCGGAATCATGCATTGACTGAAAGGCGGCAGTCACTTACATGTTGTTTCCGCCTTTCAATAATTCCTTAGAACAAAGGAAACGAAAATATAGGGGCCTTGTGCGCTGTTGACCAAGCAGCACCGGGTTCTTTAAGAGGCAAAGCGTATGTGCAATTTGAAAAAAATGAGACCTGTTTGGGCGGAAATAGATTTGGATAATTTAGCTCATAACATCAGAGAAGTAAGGCGGATTACAGATCCATCAGCCATAGTAACAGCTGTAGTGAAAGCAGACGGATATGGGCATGGCGCAGTAAAAATATCGCAAACCTTACTGGAGAATGGCGCCGATAGATTAGCGGTAGCAGTTCTCGATGAAGCAATTGAATTAAGAAAAGCAGGGTACAAGGTGCCTGTCCTTGTTTTGGGATATACCAATCCGGAGCAATCGAGCGAAGTCATAAAGTTCAACATAGAACAGACGATATATTCCCTTGAAACGGCAGCGGCCCTATCAAGCGAAGCTGTTAAAAACAAAAAGGAAGCGAAAGTCCATATAAAAATCAATACGGGCATGAGCAGAATCGGTTTTTATCCGGACGCAAAATCCATAGAAACAATAATAAACATAAGTAAGTTACCGGCGATCAAAGTAGAAGGAATATTTACTCACTTTGCATCAGCTGATGAAGAGGATAAAAGCTTTACAGAAAAACAATATAGAAAATTTCAATGGGTATGCGACGAATTGATAAAAGCCAATTTAGAAATTCCAATCAAGCATGTTGCCAATAGTGCCGCTATAATCGATTTGCCTGAGATGCATATGGATATGGTGAGAGCTGGGATAATGCTATATGCTCTGACACCGTTACCTGAAGCGCTGAGAGCCACAGATTTGAGGCAGGTCATGACTTTGAAAGCAAGAATAAGCGATGTAAAAATCATAAATGCAGGAGAAAGTGTTAGCTATGGGAGAACTTTTATTGCCGATAAATCAACAATAGTTGCAACTTTGCCTATTGGATATGCTGACGGTTTCTGCAGGAAGCTATCAGGACAAGCCAATGCATTGGTACATGGTATTAAAGTTCCGGTAATCGGAAGGATATGCATGGACCAATGTATGTTAGATGTTACGGATGTCCAAGATGTTAAAATCGGTGACGAGGCCGTGCTTTTTGGCTCCCAGGGCGATAGCTTCATAACTATTGATGAAATAGCTAAAAAATTGGATACAATAAATCATGAAATAGTTTGTGGGATAAGCAAGCGGGTTCCACGAGTTTATATAAAAAATGGGAAGGTTATAGATGTTGCTAATTATTATCCGGCCTAAAAGGCTGGCCTAAAAGAAGAAGTACTTCAAAACAAGCTCAATTTTTAGAGGGATATTGGTAATGTCTATTTCATCATATTTTTTCGTATCCGTATAACAAGGAACGAAATAAACAAAAGTGGCAAACAAAACCGGCAAACCCGCAAATGGATGCCAAGAGCAAATTGCAGATTAAAAGAGCAGAGGGATAGCCAGCTAAAAAATGGTACAATAAATTGACCTGCAAGGATGTCTTTGTTTGCAAGTCAAGGGCTGTTATTCAAACAGGAGGGTTCTCCTTCTGGGAGGACTTCGTATTTATGCAACCTCAGGTTCTTTTGCTTCCGGCGCATTTAGGCTTTCTTTTACTTGCATAGTATATGCGGAGGAATTTTGCCGTACCGGCAACCATGTAAACATAGTAATGTTTTCCCTCGGCCTGCTGTTTGTCCATAAAGCGAAAGACAGGATTCTCCAAATCAGAGAGCTGGAGAGTGATGCTGCTGACTTGAAACAACGTCCTGCGCAAATGGGGTGAGCTGCGTTTGGATACATTTCGTGCCGATGATATTGACCTGCTGTTTTTTATGATATTTTTTGCGATCATCGCATAGTGGTCATGCCTCTTAAATAAAGTGGCGCATCCATCTGATCAGTGAGGATAGGCAGCCGAAGCCACTGCAAGTCATCGTCGGTAAATAAATAATCTGAAAGAGGGTGCCTAACGATTGGAAAAACCGTCATGGTATGACAAAAGCATCGCACAGGTCAGCGAGGAGTTGAACACCCATTCGGGAATGGGCCTCAGCTCGCACGAGGCCAATCAGAGGCGGGAACAGTACGGCCTCAATGAGCTGCAGCACAAAAAGGGATCCAGCATTTTCCAGATGTTCCTGGAGCAGCTCAAAGATTATATGGTCATCATACTGATCGTAGCCAGCATTGTGTCCATACTGGTGGGCGAGGTGGCGGATTCTATCGTGATCATAGGCATCGTGATCGTGAACGCAGTGCTGGGCGTGGTCCAGGAATACAGGGCGGGCAAGGCGCTCGAGGCGCTTAAGAAGATGTCCGCCCCCAACGCCAAGGTCATTCGGGACGGCGAGCCTATCACCATCCCCGCGCGTGAGCTGGTGCCGGGGGATTTGGTGGTGCTTGAAACCGGCGATTACGTGCCGGCCGACGTGCGGTTGGTCACGGCGGTCAACCTCAAGGTGGAGGAGGCCGCGCTCACCGGCGAATCGGTGCCGGTGGAGAAGAACGCGCAGGCCGAGCTTTCGGGCGATATCGGGTTGGGGGACCAGATCAACTGCGGCTTCATGAGCACGCTGGTCACCTACGGCCGCGGCAGCGCCATCGTGACCGACACGGGCATGAACACCGTCATCGGCAAGATCGCCGAAATGATACAGGAGGA
>JBCFAY010000024.1:0-50912 GCA_038562375.1 Bacillota bacterium
CGAAAAAAGCCGGGGCAACGCAGACCCAGCCCATAAAGGTTTCCGCCGCGCAGACCCAACCGATGAAGGTTTCGGCGGCGCAGGCTCCGCCCATGAAAGTCTCGGCACAGGAGCCCGCAAAAGCCGGGGCAACGCAGACCCAGCCCATAAAGGTCTCCGCCGCGCAGACCCAGCCGATGAAGGTTTCGGCGGCGCAGGCTCCGCCCATGAAAGTTTCGG
Organism: Bacillota bacterium; assembly: GCA_038562375.1. Classification (GTDB taxonomy): domain Bacteria; phylum Bacillota; class Clostridia; order Christensenellales; family CAG-138; genus JBCFAY01. Next base: position 220 of record JBCFAY010000024.1, read on the forward strand.
CACAGGAGCCCGCCAAGGCCGGGGCAACGCAGACCCAGCCCATAAAGGTCTCCGCCGCGCAGACCCAGCCGACGAAGGTGTCGGCGGCGCAAGAAACAGCTAAGGCCGGAGCAACAGAGACCGCCAAGGCCGGGGCAACCCAAACCCAGCCCATAAAGGTTTCCGCCGCGCAGACCCAGCCGACGAAGGTGTCGGCGGCGCAGGAGCCCGCAAAAGTCGAAGCCGCGCAGACCCAGCCGGCAAAGGTCGAAGCACAAACCCAGCCCGAGAAGGTTTCGGCTGCACAGGCGCCCGCCAAGGCAGGAGCAACGCAAACCAAGCCCGCGAAAGTCTCCGCAGCGGAGACCGCCAAAGCCGAGGCCGCCCAAACCAAGCCCACGAACGTCTCCGCCGAGCAGGCTCAACCTCCTAAGGTGTCGGCGCAGCAGGAAACCGCAAAGAGCAACGCGCAAACGAATGCGGCGCAGGAACCCGTCATGCGCTGGGCCAAAGAGGCGGAACCGGAAACGGAGCCCGAAGTATACGGACAGGAAGACAAAGTCACGCGGCAAAGGGAAATGCGCACGCTGCGCACCTTGGTTCCGTCGGACGCGCCGATCGTGGACGGCAGGGAACGCGATCCCCTTCCCGTCTTCGCTCCGGAGGCCCTGGAGCAAAACGAACAGTCGCTCGGCGGCATGGCCGACAACGCCGCGCCAAATCCAAACGTCTCGGACGTATCGCCGCCGATCGCCCCCGTGAAACAGAGCAAGGGCGTTGAGCGCGAGGTTCGGGAGATCTTCGACGCAAACGCATCGGCAAAGGGAAACGAGGCGGACTCGTTCCGGCGTCAGGAGTCCGTGAGCAATCCTTTTCCGGAAGCTTTTCCGCAGTCCAACTGGGTAAGGATCCGCTATCCGGGCACCACGCGCTATTATCTTGAAGGGGAAGTTGTAAACGAAAACGGCCGCTTTACCATCCACGCGCTCCCGGGCGAATACGCGCCGGTGCCGCCAAATAAGAGCAAAGGCTTCACGCGCTTTCTGCGCGCGTCCGACGGGAGCGGCTACTGGCTGCGCATCCGCAGGAAATAGCGTTATTCCTTGTCGCGCGGGTCATTCTTACCCTTATGGAGCCTAATCCACCCGGAACGGGAAGCGCGGGCGAGTTCCTCCCTCATCCGAGCTTCCCGTTCCTTTTGCCTGTGCAGATCGCCCGTAAGGCGGTAGATCACCGCGAGCAGCGCGGCGATGTTTTTGCTGTAGCCCAACTGCTTTTCCAAGCCCGGCAGTTCGGCGGAAAGCTCCCCCGCGGTTTCGGCCTTCGCGAGGCGGATCCGGTCCCCGCGCGCGCCAAAGGCGGCGGGCGCGATCCTTGGGGCCGGGCCTATGGAAACGGCGCGCCCATTTTCGAGCACGAGCGCTTTTTGGAAGAGCGTGCGCGCCTCAGAGCGCGTGCAGGCCGCATCCACGATGATCGCGCCGTTGTTCAGCAGCGTTTTCATCCGCGCGCGGCAGCGCTTTTCAAACGACAGACCAAGCCCTTCGAGCGTGAGGTCAATAAGAAGGATATCCGGCTCGAAGCTCATCGCGAGCGCGAAGCACAGCCGCGCCTGCACGGCGGCCTCACAATCCTGAATGAGCCGGTTCTTCTGCTCGCCCGCCTCCGCCATCCACAGCACGCCGTCCATCCTTCGCTCGATCTGTTCGCGCGAATATCCGCGGAGGCGCCCGTACAGCATCGCGTTTTCGCGGATGGTCGAGCCCATATGCAGCATGCTCTCCGGCGGCTCCACCAGGGCCGCGCGCCCGTAGATCCGCCCCCGCCCGCCCGCAGGCCGAAGCCTGCCCGCGATCACGTCGACGAGCGCCCGTTTCCCGCTCTGTGCGTCGCCGAGCACCGCGAGCGATTCCCCGGAGTTCAGCTCCAGGCTCACGCGTTGGATGCTGAGCCTCTCGGGTTTTCCGCGCCCGCCGTTGACCACGAGTTCCTTGATCCTTTGCACCGGTGTTTTAAGCTCACCGTATCCGGCGCTGACATTCTCCAAAAGGATTTTGGGCATATCGTCACCTCCTCACAAAATATAGGATATCCCGCCGGTCTTGCGCTGAACCGCTTTTAATGGTAGGATATTAGGGTATGAAAAAGCACTCGGATCTTTATAAGAAAGTTTTAGTGGTGCTGCTCTCGTTCGGTGTGTTGTTCGCGATTGGGTTCATGGACCCGGATGTGAAAAACATCGACGAAGCGCTGAGAAATATCGAACCTGGCTGGATTGCCGGGGCTTTTTTGTGCATCCTGCTCTATTATTTCCTCGACGGGCTCATGATGCACTTTACCATCAAGGTCATGGGATATCCGCAGTCCATGTTCGAAAATATGCTCACGACGATGGTGGGATTTTTTTACAGCGCCCTTACGCCCTTCCAGAGCGGAGGGCAGCCCGCTCAGGTCATCCAGATGCGCGGGCGCGGGATACCGGTCGGCGTCTCAACCAGCGTGATGATCGTCAAGTTCATTGCCTGGCAAATATCGGTAGTGATCCTGGGCATTTTGGGTTTGTTCTGGCACGGTACCGCCGCCTTCGGCAGCAGCATAGGCAGCATGACGATCCTCATCTTTGGTTACCTGATCAACGGTGGGGTTTTGCTTTTATCAGCGCTCGCGATGTTCAGGTTTAAATGGATCAGCTCCCTGGGCATCAACTCGCTGAATCTCGGCCGCCGGATCCATGTCATCAAGAGCGACGAAGCGCTTGAGCGCCACCGTGCGGGCTGGCAAAACACCGTTAACGAGTACCGGGAAGCCACGCGCTTTACCCTTGCAAATCCAAAAACGATGTTCCTGATTTGGCTGATAAGCTTTGCCGAAGCGTTCTTCTATATGGCTGTGACCTATTGCGTGTACCGGGCGTTCGGCCTGTCCGCATACTCGCTCGTCCATGTGGTGCTGCTTCAATCGATGCTCTTTATCGCCGTATCTTTTATTCCGCTGCCAGGGGCGTCCATCGCTTCCGAAGGCGGGTTTTACCTCGTCTTTTCCGACCTTTTCTCGATCGGCGCCCGATTCCCCGCGATGCTGATCTGGCGGGTGTTCACCTACTACGCCAGCCTCATTCTCGGCCTGGTCGCCGTGGTCATCGACGGGTTTCTGGCAAAGCGCCCGAAGCGTTCGAGGCAAAACGCCGCATCGCCCGAACTCGCAGGCGCCGCCGTCCAAACCCGGGAGGAGGAGAACTAATTGCTTCTCTCCGACGGCTGGAAGGACTACGCGATCCTCGACGCGGGCGACGGCTACAAGCTTGAACGCTGGGGGGACATCACGCTTCTGCGCCCCGATCCGCAGGCGATATGGCCGATGCAGCAAAAACGCGACGTCGACGCGACCTATATCCGCTCCTCTTCCGGGGGCGGGCACTGGGAATACGCCCGCGCGCTGCCCGAAAGCTGGTCCGTAAACTACCGCGGCCTAAAATTTATCGTACGTCCAACCGGCTTTAAACATACCGGCCTGTTCCCGGAACAGGCGGTCAATTGGGACTGGATGACGTCGCTTGTCGAGGGCGCGCCGCGCCCGTTCAAGGTACTCAATCTTTTTGCCTACACCGGCGGCGCGAGCGTCGCGCTCGCGAGCGCGGGCGCGCAGGTCGTGCATGTGGACGCCGCGAAGGGCATCGTAGCCTGGGCGCGGCAGAACGCCGAAGCCTCGGGGATCGACCCGGGCGCCGTACGCTATATCGTCGACGACGCGATGAAGTTCGTGCTGCGCGAAGGCCGGCGCGGCAACCGCTACGACGGCATACTGATGGATCCGCCCAGCTATGGGCGCGGCCCTACGGGCGAGATGTGGAAGCTCGAAAAGGATCTGTATCCGCTCGTCGCCGAATGCGCGAAGCTCTTAAGCCGCGACGCGCGCTTTTTCCTGATCAATTCCTACACGACCGGGCTCGCGCCGAGCATCCTCAAAAACGTGCTTAAAACCGCGCTCCCGCCCGGGATCGTCGAATCCGACGAGGTGGCGCTGCCGATCGAGCGTGATGGGCTGATACTGCCCTGCGGCGCGACCGGGCGCTGGATGCGCGGCTGAGGAACTTCTATGGAGCTCGATTTTCCGATCCTCTACGAGGACAATCACCTGATCGCGGTCGTAAAGCCCGCGAATCTTCCGGTGCAGGCGGACTCTTCCGGGGACGAGGATCTGTTGTCCCTGCTTAAAAGCTATATCAAGGAAAAATATCAAAAGCCGGGGGACGTGTATCTCGGCCTTGTTCATCGCCTCGACCGGCCCGTCGGCGGCGTGATGGTGTTCGCCCGCACCAGCAAGGCGGCTGCGCGCCTTACGGAGCAGTTTCGCTCGCACGCGGCGAAAAAGCAATACGCCGCTCTCACCCGTGAAGCGGCGCCCGTGTTCGCAAAGCTCAGCGACTATCTTCTCAAGGATGAAAAAACAAATACCGTATCCGTGGTGGATGCACAAACGCCCGGCGCGAAAGCGGCCTCGCTGAGCTTTCGGCTCGCCGCCCGCGAAAACGGGCTTTCGCTTTTAAACGTTTCCCTAAACACCGGGCGGCCCCATCAGATACGGGTGCAGCTTAAAAACGCGGGGCTGCCGATCCACGGCGACGCGCGCTACAACCCGGATTCCAGACCCGGAGAACAGATCGCTCTGTTTGGCTACGCGCTAACACTCTCGCATCCGACGACCAAGCAACAGCTCCGCTTTTGTGCGCTCCCCGAAGGCGGCGTCTGGCGCGCTTTTTCCGGCGCGCTCGAGAGCCTTTCCGGCGAACCACGAACGGTCTACCAAGATGAGAACATCCTCGTGGTCAACAAGCCCCGGGGCATGACGACCGCCGCGGCCGACGGCGGAGAAAAGACGCTCGAGGACGCGCTCTGCGGGCAATACGGGGAAATATACCCCGTGCACAGGCTGGACGCGAACACCGGAGGCCTTGTTCTCTTCGCGCGCAACCCTGCCGCAAGGGAGGCGCTCGACGCTGCGATCGAGGCGCATGCCGTCAAGAAAACCTATCGATGCATCGTGCGCGGCACGCCCGCCTCTCCCGAGGCGACGCTGACCGCTTACCAGAAAAAGGACGCCGAAAACGCGCGCGTAGCGGTCTTCCCCTCGCCCGCGCCGGGCGCGAAGACGATCGTCACCCGCTACCGCGTGCTCAAAAGCGACGGGCGGCTGAGCCTTTTGGAGGTCGAGCCCGTGACCGGGCGCACGCACCAGATCCGCGCGCATCTGGCGTTCGCGGGGTACCCGCTCCTCGGCGACGAACGCTACGGCGACTGGGCGCTCAACAAGGCATATTCCATAACGCAGCAGGCGCTCTGGGCCGTGCGGCTGGAGCTTTCGTTCCCCGGCGATTCGGCCTTAAGGTACCTCGACGGCAAAGCTTTTTCCTGTTCCGCCCCGTTTGCGCTGTAACCCGCCGGGGGCTTTTCCGGCAATGTCCCGATCGTTCTTTCCATATCCGCTTGTGTTTCCAATTGTTCATATTCGCTGACCTGTTTCGTTACATTGTGGTCACATTTTTTTGTCACGCCTATGCTATACTCAAGGTGTAACCAATCCCTCCTTCTTCATCAAGTTCCGCGGGTGCGGGAAGCCTGTTGGCAAACAGCGAGAGCAAAGACGCCTGTGTCGTGCGCACAGGCGTCTTTGCTACTTCAAAAAAATGCCTTGCGTCATTTTTTTGATTTTTGCAGGAAACCGCCTGTACCTTCGGTACGGTCGGCGGTTCCTGAGAGGAAAGCCTTGCAAAGCAGGCTTCCGCTCGCGCCGCGCATGTCGCCGCTCACGAATAAAGCCTCCCGAAGCGCCGCCAGTGGGCTCTTGGCGGGAGGCGCCTCGGGCGCTGGTCCTGTGGAACGTCGCAAGGGAATATTGCGACTTCAGGAGCAATACGACTATTGCGAACTGTGGATACCGCCCCGAACCCCAAATGACGGATTGAAAGCCTCCATCGTAAAGAGAATTTGTTAAGTTTTATAACCGACCTATGCTTATCGTTTCCCGCGCTTGCCCGGCGTGCGCCGATGCGCTATGATGAAGTCAACAACAGGAAAAGAGGGCCGCGAACATGCAACAGACAATAATGGTTTCGCTTGCGCTCCCCGACGCCATGCGCGTTTGCGACGACGCGATCGTCTGCGGGAGCCTGACCGGGGAACGCATCGATCAATATGTGATCGACGCGCCAAATGGCGGCAGATGCGCCGTGGCCGTCTATGAAAAGCACTTCTACCGCGCCGGGAACCGGCTGACGCTCACGATCGTCGGGGACGACTTCGCCGGCGTCACGCGCATACACTGCATCGGGGGCGGAGGCGGCGAAGGGCTGTTCCGTTTCGACTGGGGCGCTTCCAAAAGCTTTGAGGGCACGATCGAGCGGGCATTGGAGCCGTATCGGGTGTAGTTTTGCAAAAGCGACGATGCCGCTCTTGGAGCAATACGATTATTGCAAACCGGGGATATCGGTCCCCGAACCCCGAAGTGTGTTCGGCAACAACAGCGGGGCGCGTTAGGACGCGCCCCGCTGTTGTTGTTATAGGGCCGCTATTGTTGCGGGTTCTCGGTTGCCGCGCCTTTGAGCTCCCTGATAAGCTGCGGCACGACCTGAAACACGTCGCCGACGATCCCGTAATCCGCGACGCGGAAGATCGGCGCTTCCCGGTTCTTGTTGATCGCCACGATGCATCCGGCGGACTGCATCCCCGCGAGATGCTGTATCGCGCCCGATATGCCGCAGGCGATGTACAGCTTCGGCCGCACGGTCGTGCCGGTCTGGCCGACCTGGAACCGCTTGTCGATCCAGCCGCTCTCCACCGCCGCGCGGGACGCGCCGACGGTCCCGCCCAGCGCGTCCGCGAGCTCGCGAAGCAGCGCAAACCCCTCGGCGCCCTTCATGCCGCGCCCGCCCGAAACGATCACCTCCGCGCCCGCAAGGCCGCTGCAGTGGAGCAGCGCCTGCATAGACCCGACCGAGCGCGTTTTGATCTCCCCCTCCGACAGGGATATTTCCAGCCGCTCTATCTTCGCTGCACGCGAATCGTCCTTTTTCCCAAGCTCCATGACGCCGGGCCGCACGGTCGCCATCTGCGGGCGGTGGTTCGGCGTGATGATCGTCGCCATCAGGTTCCCGCCGAACGCCGGGCGCGTCTGCAGCAGCCGCCCGGTTTCCGGGTCGATCGCAAGGCCCGTGCAGTCCGCGGTCAGTCCGGTATGAAGGCGCGCGGCGAGGCGCGGCCCCACGTCGCGGCCGATAAACGTCGCCCCGATCAGCAGGATCTCCGGCTTGAGCGCGCGCACCGCCGTTTCCAGCGCGGCGGCGTAGCCGTCCGTCGAATACTCTTTGAGCAGCGGGTGCTCGAGGAGTACGACGCGATCCGCGCCGTAGGCGGCAAGCTCTCCGGCAAGGCGCTCCACGCCGTCCCCGGGCAGCAGCGCGCACAGCGCCGCGCCGCGGGCATCCGCAAGCTCCCTGCCCTTGGACAGAAGCTCGAGCGAGGTGCGGGTCGCTGCGCCGCCCGCCCCCTCGATAAACACGCACACGCCCCGGTACGAATCCAGCGGATCGACAGCTTCCCCGCGCTCGGATTCGGATTCGATCGCGCCGAAATTGCACGCGTCCAGGCACGCGCCGCAGTCGATGCAGCTCTTCGCATCGATGTTCGCCCTGCCTCCCGGCATGTCGATCGCCCCGACGGGGCAGCTATTCACGCATAGGCCGCAGCCCGTGCACAGGTCCTTCAAAATTCTCATCGCGCGGCTCTCCTTTTGATGACGCTCCTGCGTTCAAGCTCGCCTACGAGCTGCGCCGCGACCGTCGCGGCCGAACCCTCGAGCATTTTGCCCTCCCTCTTGGTCTCGGGCGTGAACGTCCTTAAAACGTTGGTCGGCGACGCGGCAAGGCCGACGCGGTCGGCGGGAACGTCGATGTTCCGGATCGTCCACACGGCGACGGGCTTGGCGTAGGCCGCGAAAATCCCGGCCATCGAGGGATAGCGCGGGGTATTGATCGCGCCCGTCACGCCGACCATGCAGGGAAGCTGCGCCTGTACGATCTCGCAGCCGCCCTCGCGCTCCTGGCGGCAGCGCACGATATCGCCGTCCAGTTCGAGCGACGCCGCGCAGGTGATCTGCGGTATGCCGAGCTTTTGGGCGAGCTGCGGCCCGACCTGGGCCGTATCGCCGTCGATGGCCTGCCTGCCGCACAGTATGAGCGAAACCTCGCCGAGCTTTTTGATCGCGGCCGCGAGCGCCTCGCTGGTCGCATAGGTGTCCGAGCCCGAAAATGCGCGGTCCGAGAGCAGTATCGCCTCGTCGACGCCCATCGCGAGCGCCTCGCGCAAAGCGGTATCCGCCTGGGGCGGGCCCATGCAGAGGGCCGAAACCGAGACGTTGCCGCGCTGTTCCTTTAGCTTTATCGCCTCTTCCAGGGCGTTTTTATCGTCGGGATTGATGATGCTCGGCACACCGTCGCGGATGAGCGTGCCGGTCTTCGGATCGATCCGGACCTCGTTGGTGTCCGGCACCTGTTTGATGCATACAACGATTTTCATGCTTCTATCTTCCTCCCAACCGTCCTAGCGCAGGAGCGCCCCGGCGATGACCATGCGCTGCACCTGAGAAGTTCCCTCGTAGATCTCGGTGATCTTCGCGTCGCGCATCATGCGTTCGAGGGGATAATCCCTGGTGTAGCCGTATCCGCCGTGGAGCTGGACGCATTTGGTCGTCACGTCCATCGCGGTTTCGGAAGCGAAGAGTTTTGCCATCGCGGCGGCCTGCGTGATCTTTTCGCCGCGCTCCTTCATCGCCGCGGCCTGATAGACCAGAAGGCGCGCCGCCTCGATCCGCGTGTGCATATCGGCGACCATCCACTGCAGGCCCTGGAACGTTCCGATGGGCTTGCCAAACTGCACGCGCTCCTTCATATAGCGAAGAGTTTCGTGCATCGCGCCCTCGGCGATGCCCAGAGCCTGCGCCCCGATGCCGATGCGCCCGCCGTCGAGCGTCTGCATCGCGATCGTAAAGCCCTTGTTGTGAAGGCCCAAAAGGTTTTCCTTTGGCACGCGCATGTCCTCGAAAATGAGCTCGCGCGTCGAACTGCCGCGGATGCCGAGCTTATTTTCCTTTTTGCCGATCAAAAACCCGGGGAAGTCCTTCTCCACGATGAACGCGCTGATGCCCTTGTTGCCGAGCGCCTTATCGGTCATGGCGAATAGGATGTAAACGTCCGCCTCGCCGCCGTTGGTGATGAATACCTTGGAGCCGTTGACGATGTAGCCGTCCCCGTCCGGTACCGCAGTGGTCTGCTGTGCGGCGGAATCCGTGCCCGCGTTGGGCTCGGTCAGTCCAAAAGCGCCCAGCAGCTCCCCGCGCAGCATCGGCTCAAGATATTTTTTCTTCTGTTCATCGGAGCCGAACTCGTAGATCGGCGCGCATCCGAGCGAGATGTGCGTGGAAAGTATCACGCCCGTGGTCGCGCAGACGCGCGAAAGCTCCTCCACCGCGATCGCGTAGCTCACATAATCCCCGCCCGCGCCGCCGTATTCTACCGGATACGGCAGGCCCATAAGCTCGAGCCGCGCCATTTTTTGCACCGTTTCGCGGGGGAAGCGCTCCTGCTCGTCCACATCTGCGGCGAGTGGCTTCACCTCGTTTTCCGCGAACCGGCGGACGACGTCGCGCACCATCGACTGTTCTTTCGAGAGCGTAAAATCCATGTTCCGTTACCTCCGGGGCCGATTGTCGGCTTGCATAAAGGCTGGGATCGCGGCCGCGCATATACGATGCGGCGGGCCGCCGTCCGCCTCGCATGAATTCATTCTACCATGGTTCAAAGGCCAATCCTACCGTTTGGGCGCAAATCTCGTATGCCATTTTGACAAGGCCGCCGATAAAAAAGCGGAATACCGCGAAACGCCCGCTTGGCCCGTTTCGGTTCAAGCCGCTTTGAATTTCGGGGGAATCCATGGTAAGATACATTTGGAAAGGGGATCGTAGAAATGGGCGATTTACTTCTTACAAAGCAAGAGGGCGTCGGCATCGTCACGTTCAACCGGCCCGAGCGGCTGAACGCTCTTAACGCGCGCACGCTCGAGCTTTTCGACGGCGCGATCGCGGAGCTTGAAAAGGACGACGCTGTACGTGCCGTGATACTCACGGGAACCGGGCGCGCATTCATCGCCGGCGCGGACATCGCGGAGCTCTACGCCATGGACTCTTCCCGGGCGATCGGATTCAACGGCCGCGGAAGCAAAATATTCCGCAGGCTTGAACGGATGCCCAAGCCCGTCATCGCCGCCGTGAACGGCTACGCGCTCGGCGGGGGCCTCGAGCTCGCGCTCGCCGCGGACATCCGCATCGCCTCCGAAAACGCGGTCTTTGCCTCCCCGGAAGCGGGGCTCGGCCAAAGCCCCGGATTCGGCGGAACACAGAGGCTGCCGCGCCTCGTGGGGATCGGCCTTGCGAAGGAGATGATATTCACCTGCCGGAAAATCGACGCCTTCGAGGCGCTGCGCATCGGGCTCGTCAACCGCGTCGTGCCCCCGGACGAGCTGATGCCCGCCGCGATGGACATGGCGCGAAAGATCTGCGAAGCCTCCCCGTTCTCGATCGCCACCGCGAAGCGCGCGATCGACGAGGGCTTAACGCTCCCGTTCGACGACGCGCTCGAGCTTGAATGCAAACTCTCCGGGGCCTGCCACGATACCGAGGAGCAAAAGCGAAGAACGCTCGCTTTTTTGAACCGCTCAAAGGGGTAAGAAAAGGAGCATACGATTCTGTCCCTACGGCGGCGGCGCAGCCGCCCGAACCGCCGGAAGCATGATGGAAAGGAGCGAACCATGGATATCAAGCAGCTGACCTATTTCATCCAGATCGCGATTGATCAGAGCTATTCGGTCGCGGCCAAGAAGCTGTATATCTCGCAGCCCGCGCTCAGCAAGGTCGTCAAAAACCTCGAGCAGGAGCTCGGGGTCAAGCTGTTTTACTTCTCCGGGAGGAAGACGAAGCTGACCGACGACGGGAGCCTGCTGTTTGAAAAATCCAAGAAGCTCGTCGAGGACTTCAACGAGATCCTCAGCATGGCCGGCAACAACAGCATGATGGAGGCCGGGCACGTCGCGATGGGCATCCCGCCGATACTCGGCTCATGCTTCCTCGTGGACGCCGTGATGGCGTTCCAGAAGCTCTACCCGAACATCGACATCAACCTGGTGGAAAAAGGCGCGCACCTGCTGCAGCAGGAGGTGTTCCTCGGGCTTTTGGACATCGGCTGCGTGCTCGCGCCGGTCTACTCCGACCAGTTCGATATCGCCTCGCTGGTGGACGACGAATCCGTGCTTTTAGTGCACCGCGATCATCCGCTCGCAGCGCGCAAATCCGTGACGCTCGACGAGCTCAGGGACGAACGCTTCGTCATATTCAACGAGGACTTCACGCTCTATCACAAGATCCTCTCGGGCTGCAGGGATGCGGGGTTTGAGCCGAACATCGCCGTCACGAGCTCGCAATGGGATTTCCTTGTCGAGCTCGTCTCCCAGAACTACGGCATCTCGATCCTGCCCCGTCCGATCCTCATAAAATACCACCAGCCGAACATCCGCATGATCCGCATCGAGCACGGCGGCATCGCCGGATGGAACATCGTGATCATCTCGCGCAAGGATCGGTATATGTCGAGCGCCTGCCGCCGCTTTATCGACTATCTGTGCGAGAACATCCGCCCGTTTCCCGGGCGCCCGTTATAATCGAAGAGAATCAACGGACGCCGCGGGCGTGCGTATTTGCCGATAAACCACGGCAAAGCAAAAAGGACGGGCCGGCGCCATTGGGCGCCGGCCCGTCGTTTTCCCCCGTTGCCGAAGGAATGATCTTAGTTGATCCGGTACTGCTTACTCGTACTCGTTGGGAACCTTGATCTCGCCGGACTTGATCTTCGCGATCGCGTCCTCGGCAGCCTGGACGACTTCGGCCGGAAGCGTCGCCTTCACGGCGTCGTTCCAGAGGAAGGTGACCGTGCCGTCGGAGATACCGGTGAAGAGGATGCTCGGCTCGGTGATACCGGCGACGCAGCGCTCAAACGCGGCGACATAAGCGGCATTGTAGTCGCACATGGCGGACGCGAAGATGATGTTGCCGTACTCGCTGGTGTAGTCGGTCAGAGCGCCCAGCGTCATGACGTTCTTCTCGCCTGCGGCCTTGAGGGAACCGAGGGTGCCCTGGTTGGCGTTGGAGAAGATCACGTCCGCACCGGACTGGATCTGGTTCATCGTGGTCTCATACGCTTCGTTCATGTCGGTGTTGGTCAGAACCGCGAACATGGCCTCGATATCCGGGTTGACGGACTTCGCGCCGAGCTCCATAGCGCGGGTGGTCTTGGTGTAGGCGGGGAAATCGCCGCCGACGACCATGCCGATCTTGTTGGTCTTGGTGATCATGCCCGCGATAACGCCGCCGACGTAGGTCGCCTGCTCAAGCGTGATGTTGACGGGGAACTGGTTCGCCGTCACAACTTCGCCGCCCAGAGTCGGGAAGAAGGTGTCCGGATAGTTCGGGCTGATCTCGGCGAAGGGAGCGGCATACTGTCCGCCATGGCCGTAGATGATGTTGTAGCCTTCCTCAGCGAGGGATTCGGCTTCGCTCTTCATCAGGTCGGAGGTAGCGGCTTCGATGACGGAGACCTTGCAGCCGTACTTCGCTTCAAGAGCCTTGCCGGCTTCGGCGCCCAGCTGGCAGAAACCGCCGTCCGTCGCGGAACCCGGGATCAGAACCGCAACCTTCCATGTGGAAGGATCGGCGGCTGCCGGAGCTTCGGTCGGGGTAACCGCCTGGGTCTGTTCCGGCGCAACGGTCGGGCTTGCCTCGGGCTCCGTGGTGGAAGCGCAGGCAACTGCAACGCTGGCCAGCATCAGAATGGCCAAAAGCAGAGCGATACGTTTTTTCATGTTTGTTCCTCCTATTGTTTTTCTATGATCACGCGTTTGCGTATCATACCGTTTGCTGTAAAGAGAGTCTACTCCCTTTACCTTAGGATTTCTCGTACGGCACACCCTGGGCGCTCGGCGCCGAGACACGGTTCTTGCTCACCGTCACCACCGCGATGACCGTCACGATATACGGCATCATCATGATGATGTTGTTGGGGATGTTCAGTCCGAGATTCTGGAGCGACATCTGCAGCGCGTTCGCGCCGCCGAAGATCAAAGCCCCCCAGAGGATGCCGATCGGGTTCCACTTGCCGAGGATGACGACCGCGAGCGCGATGAAGCCCTTGCCTCCGGTCATGCTTTCGGCGAACGAATTGGTCTGCGCGATGGAAAGGTACGCGCCCGCCAAGCCGAGCATCAGCCCGCTGAACAGCGTTGTGAGCCACCGCGTTAAGTTTACCCTTATCCCGAGGCTGTCGGCCGCCTTGGGGTGCTCGCCCGTCGCGATGATCTTGATGCCGAGCGAGGTTTTCTTGATCACCCACCAGAGCACGAGCATCATGACAAAGCCGAAATAGACGATCACGTTGTGCGAGAAGAGCATCTGCCCGAGCACCGGGATCTTGGAGAGGAACGGGATCGGGGCCGCGGGGAAGCTCTGCACCAGGGTGCCCGTTACGCCCTCGGTAGTATTATAAAACAATTTTCGGTAAATCACACTCGTCAGCCCGGCGCAGAGCATATTCATCGCAGCGCCGATAACCACCTGCTGAGCTTTCAACCGGATGGTCGCAAAGCCGAAGACCGCGATCATGATGACGCCGGCGAGCATCGCGAAGAGTGCGCCGATCCAGTAACTGCCGAGCAGCCTCGTCGCGGTGTACCCCGCGAATGCGCCGATGAGCATGATGCCCTCGCCGCCGATGTTGATCATGCCCGCGCGCTCCGCGATGCACAATCCAAGGCCCGCGATCAGCAGCGGCGTTGCCATGCGTACGGCCGCAGCCAGGAAATTGGCAATTTCGCTCATTTGTCTTTCCCTCCTCCGATCGCAAGGCGCTTGCCTTTTCTCTGGCTCACCGCGGCGATCGCGATGAAGATGATGATGATCCCCTGGAAGATATTCACAAAGGACGCGGATACGTCCGCCGCCCGCTGCATCGCCGTCGAGCCCGCGCTCAGGAAGCCGAAGAGCAGGGAACTGAAGATGATGCCTACGGGATTGTTCGACGCCAGTATGGAGACCGCGATGGCGGTATACCCATAGCCCGGCGAGATGTTTTCAAGCAGGTAGTGTGAGTTCCCGGCAAGCTCGATCGCGCCGCCGAGGCCCGCGAGCCCTCCGCTGATGAGCATGGTCAAGACCATGGTCCGCGGCACGTTGATTCCCCCGCACTTGGCCGCGGTGCCGTTAAAGCCGACCGCGCGCACCTCGTAGCCGAAATACGTCTTAAAGAGCAGGAAGTACAGGATCAGCGCGAAGATGCAGCCGAGGAAGAACCCGATGTGCAGCCGGGTATCCGGCAGCAGGTACGAAAGGAATCCCTGCTGCGCGATCACGAAGGACTGCGGCTCCGCCTGCGCGGTATCCTTGATCGGGCCGCGCACGAGATAGCCGACCAGCTGCAGCGCGATATAGTTGAACATGATCGTGGTGATGACCTCGCTTACGCCGCGCTTCGCCTTGAGATAGCCCGGGATCAGGCCCCACGCCATACCCGCCACGGCGCCCGCCGCCAGCATCAGCACGATCAGCACGATGCCGGGAAGCCCGGTGAAAGTGATGCCCACGATGGTCGCCGCGATCGCGCCGAGCAGGAACTGACCCTCCGTCCCGATGTTGAACACATTGCACCGGAACGAAAACGCCACCGCGATGCCGGTAAAGAGCAGCGGGCACGCGCGGTTTAAAGTGTTGCCCATCGTGCGCATGGTCTTAAACGTCGCGTTGTAGAGCGCTTCAAAAGCGACCGGAGCGTCGTATCCCGCCAATAAAAGCAGGAGATAGCTCGCCACGACCGCCCCGAGAACAGCGAGCGCGGGTTTCCAGAACCGCTGAACAATGCCTCTTAGTTTCATGCTCCCGCCACCTCACTTTCGCAGGGAATCGCTCCATCGCGTTGGTTGCCGGCCATCATCAGGCCGATCTGCTGCAGCGGCGTATCGTAGGAGACCTCGCCCGCGATGCAGCCGTCGTACATGACCAGTATCCTGTCGCTCAGGGTGATGATCTCGTCCAAATCGGTCGAGATCAGAAGTATGGCCGTTCCTTTGGCGCGCTCCTCCACAAGCTTTTTGCGGACGAATTCGATCGCGCCGATATCGAGTCCGCGCGTGGGCTGTATCGCGATGAGCACGGAAGGATCCCTGTCCACCTCGCGCGCGAGTATGACCTTTTGCTGGTTGCCGCCCGAAAGGCTCCCGGCGATGTATTCGATCTCCGCGGGGCGCACGTCGAACTCCTTGACCAGATACCGCGCGTGCTCCTGTATGCTCTTCTCCTTGGTAACGATCCCGGAAGCGTACTTCTTTTCGCGGTGCAGCCCCATGATAAGGTTCTCCTTGACGGAAAACTGCATCACAAGGCCCTTGCCCTGCCGGTCGTCCGGGATATGCGCAAGCCCCAAATCGAGCAAATGGCGGACGTTCTTGTTCGTGACATCCTCGCCATTGATGACGACCGAACCGCTCTCGACCTTGCGCAGGCCGACGATCGCCTCGCCGAGCTCCATCTGGCCGTTGCCGTCCACGCCCGCGATGCCGACGATCTCCCCGGCCGCGACGTCGAGGCTCACGGATTTGACCGCTTCGAGCAGCTTGCTGTTCTTGACGCGCAGCGACTTAATCTTCAGCCTCGTTTCGCCCTTTTCCTGGGGCGTGATCTGGCGGGTCAGGCAAACGTCGCGCCCGACCATCATCCTGGCGAGCTCGTCCGCATCGGTCTTCTTTACCTCGAGCGTATCGACCACGCAGCCCTGGCGCATGACGGTCACGCGGTCGGCGTGTTCGAGAACCTCTTTCATTTTGTGGGTGATCAGTATGATCGAATACCCGTCCCGCTTGAGCCTCTTGATGGAGTCGAACAGGTCGGAAACCTCGCCCGGCGTCAAAACCGCGGTGGGCTCGTCCAATATCAGGATCTTCGCCCTGCGCATGAGCACCTTGATGATCTCCACCTTTTGCTGCACGCCGACGGGGATCTGCCAAATCAGCGCGTCCGGCTTGACGTTGAAGCCGAACTGCTTGTTCAGATCCTCCACCTTTTTTTGAAGGTCCTTCATGTTCAAAACAAAACCGGCTTCCTTCATCCCGAGGAAGACGTTCTGCGTTACGCTCAGCTGCGGGATCAGCATGAAGTGCTGGTGCACCATGCCGATGCCTTTGGATATGGCCACGCTGGGATCGGACATCTTGACTTGCTCGCCATTGATACAGATCTCGCCCTTGTCGTTTCCATATAAGCCATACAGGATGTTCATCAACGTCGATTTTCCGGCGCCGTTCTCACCAAGCAGCGCGTGGATTTCACCTTGCTCCACGGAAAAACAAACGTCATTGTTCGCGCAGAAATTACCGAAGTGCTTGTAAATATTGCGCATTTCCACTACATTCATCTTCTGGCTCCTTTTGTTTGGTGTTCGGCGTCCACAGGACGCCGTCGTTTTAACAAACGGTAAGCAAGCGATTCTCCCAACGGATCAATGCTTTAGACTTATCTTTGTCGGATAATAGCAGGATTTATAAGTGCATTTAAAAAAGGCATTGGTTTATTTCGTGGTGTAACCGATTTCATTTTTTCGAATCTCCCACCTCCCACATGCTGTCGCATCCCCGGGCTGCATCGGAATAACCCAATATTCATCTTCGCCCAATTCGTTCATTGTGTTACTATATACAATTCGTACTCCGATATTCTACTTCATAGCCGGTGATTTGTCCAGTGTAAGGTTTAGTAAAATTCACTATATTTTCAAAAATCCCTGTTTTTCGATCTTTTTGATAGATAATAATTTATCTTCCGAATAGATAATATTTTATCCTTGTAATTGAATTGAAAGGAGCCGAACCCATGCGCGGGATTCGACCCTCTTTGCCTGCGCCGGACGGAGCGCCGCCCATCCGGCGCAGGCCTTGAACACAATCGCGTTACATCCCGTAGCGGGCGGTTCTGCGGATCCCTTCGACCGCGCGTTCGAGCGTCGGCATGATATAGTCCTCCATAACGGGCGCGAACGCGGTCGGCACGTCCTGGGACGTAATGCGCAATACCGGGGCGCTGAGGTAATCGAACAATTCCTCCGCCATCATCGCGCCGAGCTCCGCGCCGAAGCCCATGGTCTTCGGGCCTTCTTGTATTACAACGAGCCTTCCCGTCTTGGCGACGGATTCCGCGATGGTCTTCTTGTCGAGCGGGAAAAGCGTCCTCGGGTCGATCACCTCGACGCCGACGCCCTCCTTAGCGAGGAGCTCGGCCGCCTGGAGCGCGAGGTCCACCATCTTCATCGTGGCGACGACCGTCACGTCGCCGCCCTCGCGTTTGACGGCGGCCTTGTAGAGCTCGATCTCGTAATATTCCTCCGGCACCTCGCCCTTAACGTTGTAAAGGGCCTTATGCTCGAGGAAGACGACGGGATTGTCGTCGCGGATCGAGGCGTTTAAAAGACCCTTCGCCTCGTACGGCGAAGAGGGGGCGACGATCACGAGCCCGGGAACGTTCATCATCCACGGCTCCACGCACTGCGAATGATGGTACGCGCAGCGGATGCCGCCGCCCGTAGACGCGCGGATCACCAGCGGCGCGCTCGCCTTGCCGTCATACATAAAATGCAGCTTCGCGGCGTTGTTGACGATCTGGTCGAAGCAGCAGGTCAAAAAGTCCGCGAACATGATCTCCGCGACGGGGCGCAGCCCGAGCACCGACGAGCCGCAGCAAAGGCCGACGATCGCCTGCTCGGAAAGCGGGGTGTCCTTCGCACGGTCCGGCCAGCGCTGCCACAGCCCCTGCGTGATGCCGAAATCGCCGCCCATCTTGGCGATATCCTCGCCGATCACGAATACGTTCTCATCCCGCTCCATCGACTGATGCAGCGCCTCGTTGAGCGCCTTGCTGAAGGATATCTTCCTAGACATTGTGCACCTCCACTTTTCTGCCGGCGTAGACGTAGAGCATCGCATCCTCCGGCTTGGGCAGGGGGCTGCTGCGCGCGTATTCGACCATCTCGAGGACCTCCTCGCGCGCCTTCTCCTCGAGCCGGGCGAGTTCTTCCTCGGCTACGCCCATCCCGACAAGATTCTCGCGCAGCTTCCGGATGGGGCAGCGGTTGTTCTTCCAGTCCTCGACTTCCGCGGGATCGCGGTAGGCCGCGGGATCTCCCGCGAAATGTCCCTGCCAGCGGTAGGTCATCAGCTCGAGCAGATACGGGCCTTTCCCGCTCCTCGCGTGCTCCGCCGCGCGGGAAACCGCGCCGTACACGGCGACGACGTCGTTGCCGTCAACGACCTCATTGGGCACGTTGTACCCGTCCGCCCAGGTCGCGAGCTGCTTGACGTTGTAGGCCTCGGAATAATGCGTCGCGATCGCGTACTCGTTGTTGACGAGGATATAGACGAGCGGAAGCTTCCAGATCGCCGCGAGGTTCAGGCTCTCGTGGCAGGCTCCCTCGCCGAGCGTTCCGTCGCCCATGAAGACGGCGGTCACGTCGTCCTGCTTCTTATATTGGGAGTAGAACGCGGGCCCCAAAGCCGTCAAAACGTTCGAACCCTGTATGCCGTTGTTGCCCATGTTGCGCACGGAGAGGTCGGCGATGTGCATGCTGCCGCCCCTGCCGCCGTTGATCCCGGTCGCCTTGCCGAAGATCTCGGCCATGACGGCCTTCTTGTCCGTCCCGAACAGAAAGATCGCGCCGTGGCAGCGATGGTCTGGGAACTTATAGTCCGTGGGCCGCAGCGCGGCGACGCTTCCCACCTGCACGGCCTCCTGCCCGATGCCAAGATGCACAAACCCGGGGATTTCTCCCGATTTGGAGTATTCCTCCACCTTTTCCTCAAAGCGCCGGATCTGCACCATATCGAAATACATTTGCTTTAATTGCTCCGTTGAAAGCACTCGATCCATCCTCCCTCGTTTATTGATAATCGCCGAAAAGCTCCAGCGTGGCTCCCTTGTACCCGCAGCCCGCGTCGGAAGCAAGAAACAGTACGGTGTTCGCCACATCGACCGGCTGAAGCATCTTTTCGGGCGGGATGTTTGCCCGCTTCTTCACCTCGTCGGTATTCGTAAGGCCCAAGAGTATCGTGTTCACCGTGATGCCGTAGGGCCGGACCTCCTCCATCAGCGTCCTTGAAAAGCCGAGAAGCCCCGCCTTGGCGGCCGCGTAGGCGCTGTAGGTCACGAAAGGATGCGTCACCGCCGCCGAAGAGATGTTGACGATGCGGCCGAAGCCGCGCTCCTTCATGCCCGGCAAAACATGCTTCGTGCAAAGGAACGTGCCGTCGAGTATCACGCGTGTCACGAACCGCCAGTCCTCGAGCGAAAGCTCTTCGACCAGGCCCCCGCGGAAAACCGCGGCGTTGTTTACGAGCACGTCCACCCTGCCGAACTTTTCGTGCATGGACGCGACCGCGAGCTCCACCTGATCCTCCTCGGCGATGTCGCAGCAGAGCGCGATCGCCTCGCCGCCCAGATGAAGGATTTCGTCGCGCACCTTGATCAGCTCGCCCATCGTGCGCGAAACAAGCCCCACGCGCGCGCCGCGAAGGGCGAACTCCCGCGCGATCTTTGCGCCCACGCCCCTTCCGGCGCCGGTGACGAGCGCCGACATCCCCTTAAAATCCATCGAGAGTTCCTCGCTTTTATCCATTGTGAATCCCTGCGGGCCGCAAAACGGCCGAACACGGCTTTAGCCCGCCGCCGTTCCCTTGCGCACGATCGTGACCCCGGTATAATCGATCACGCCGCCGATGGAAACGAACGGCTTTTTGACCGTGACCTTCACAAAATCGAGCGGGTATGCGGCGTTGATCTCGTCCGCGACGCGCTGCGCGAGCTTCTGCAGGAGCTTGTGCTGCTCGCCGGTGATCACCTTTCTGGTGATCTCGTACAGCGTCGCGTAGCTGAACCCGTCCTCGATATTATCGGACCGGCAGATCTTATCCATGTCGTAGGACGCTTCCACGTCGACGACGAATTTCTGCCCGTAAACGTTCTCTTCCGGGTTATGTCCATGGGTTCCCCAGAACTGCATCCCTTTTGCTAAGAGCAAGTCTCCTTTTGCCACAGTGCAATTGCCTCCTAATTTAATTCGTCCGCGTCAAGCGGATTTAAATCCATTTGAAGTCGTTGAGCGACACAACGATCTCTTGAAGGAACCGCGCGACCGGCGCGCCGTTGTTGACGCGGTGGTCGTGCGTCAGGCTCAGCGAAAGCATGGGGGCGATCGCAAAGCCGCCGTTTCGCGCGACGGGTTTGTCGACGATCGCGCCGACGCCTAAAATCGTGCTCTCGGGCAGGTTCAGGATCGGCGTAAAGAACGTGACGCCGTACATGCCGAGGTTCGTCACCGTGATCGCCGCGTTGCCGAGCTCGGACTCCACGAGGCGGTTCTTGCGCGCGCGCTCGGACAGGTCCAAAAGCTCGTCGCACACGGCCCTGAGGCTCTTGAGGTTCGCGTCGCGGATCACGGGCACGATCAGGCCGTCCGGCACGTCCACCGCCACGCCGATGTTCATGCGGCTCATCGTCCAGCAGGTCTTGCCGTCCACCGTCATCGTGCGCGCATCGGGATGATCTTCGAGCGCGTGCGCCACGGCTTTGACGATCATGGCCGTGTAGGAAAGCTTGACGCCCGCGGCCGCATAGCGCTCCTTGATCGAGCGGTAGGTCGCGACGAGTCCGGATACCTCCACCTCGGAAGTAAGCGTGGTCTGCGCCGCGCTCGCCATACTCCCGGCCATCGAGCGGGAAATCGCGCTCTGCATCGGACTCATTTTGACGATCGGATCATTGCCTGCAAAAGCATAAACAGGCTGCGCGGAAGGCGCCGTCTCGGCGGCAATCGGCGTCACGGACGCCGCGGGCACAGCGGATTCTGCTGCCGCCTTCCCCTCCGCGGGAGCGGCCTTGGGTTTTCCAAAGCGCAGCAGGTCCTCGACGGTGATCATGCCGTTGATGCCGGTCCCCTCGATATGATCATAGGAGAGCCCTTTTTCCCCGGCGATCTTCCTCGCGCGCGGCGTGATCTTGGAGGCCTGAGGCGCGCCGGCAGCGGGAACCGCCGCGGGAGCGGACGCCGCTGCGGGCGCGGCGCTTTTTATCTCGCCCTTCGGCTTGGCGGCATCCCCGGTCCATTGTTCCCCGGGCTGCGAGAGGATCGCGATCCTCTCGCCGCAGGCGAGGGTCTCCCCCTGTGCCGCGAGGATTTTTACAAGAATCCCATCCTCCGGCGAGAGCGCGTCGTTCGTCAGCTTCTCGGAGTTGACGCTTGCGAGCCTGTCGCCCTTTTTCACGGCGTCGCCCTCGCGGACGAGCCATTCGCCGATGGTTCCCTCTTCCATGGAAAGCCCGAACTTGGGCATGATAACGTCGATTGCCATCGTGTTCCTCCGTTTGACCTGTTCTGCTATGCTCTATCGCTCCCGCGCGCGGAGCGCGTGTTTTCAAAATATCCCGCCGCCACATTAAGAAAGGATGCCCGGGAGATGCAAGGCGCTCCTCCTGGATATCCTTGTGCTTTGCCGATAGGACCGCGCCGCCCTTAAGGCTCAAAAAGCCCGGAGCGGAACTATTTCAAGCAACCGCTACAAAAAGCCGGAGGCGGTATCCCTATATGAGCTTATTTTGGCGCATCGGGGAATCGTTGTCAACCGGATCGGATCAAACGGTTTTATAACAATGTGTTATGCGGGCTTTGTCCGGGAATCTATAGCAAAGGCTATATCCCAAAGATATAGCCGGGCATGAATTCCTGCCTCTTTCTATCGCGGATCGACTGTGGTATCCTTAAGGTAAGGAGAGTCGAACCCCTATGGTTTAGGCGACCGGAAAGCACGCCATCGCTGTGTTGCCGGCGCTAGCCGTAGCGCCACTACACCTTCGCGCCGCCGCCTTGCGCTGACATGCTTTTCGGCCACCTAAACTCTTCGATCTCAAAATTGCTGGTTTGGATGCAATTCGAGGAAGAGGAAGGAGCCGTAGCGGTGTCTACGGCGACTGACGATGACAATGAAGTGCGCCAAACCAGTAGTTTTGAGGCACAGGGGTTCGACTCTCCTTACCTTAAAGAATGAATACCGTTCAAGGAGATTGAACCATTGAGCTTTTCCATGAACAATATGGCCGCCAAGATCGTAGAGGAGCAGATCCTCCCGGATCTTGATTCGCTGCAATGCGATGCCGTGCGCCTTGAAAACGGCGCGACGGTCGTCGACATGGGCATCCGCACCAAAGGCGGCTGGCGCGCCGCGAAGCTCTTCACCGACACCTGCGTCGGCGCGATGGGCGAGATGACCTACGACGCGATGCGCATCGGCACCGTGCTCGCGCCCTCCGTCGCCATCTATGTGGACAGGCCCTGCGTCGCGCAGCTTGGGTCGCACGACGCGGGGCTGTACGTCCCCTACCGCGGCAGGCGGCAGGGCGTTTCCGGCCCGCTGCGCTCTTTAAACGGCGCGGATCCCTGGGCGCGGAAGATCGACTACCGCGACACCGGGGCAAAAAAAGCCGTCGGCCACCTGCAGACGGAGGAATTCCCCACCGCCGAGCTCGCCGGGATCATCGCGGACACGGTGGGCATCGCCCCGGAGAACCTTTACCTTCTCGCCGCGCGGACCGGCACGCTCGTGGGCGCGGTGCAGGTGTGCGCGCGCAATATCGAGCAGACCTTCGCCACCATCGGCGACCGCGACTTCAATATCGGCGCGATCGTGCACGCCTCGGGGTATTCGCCGGTCATCTCCATCGTGGACGATGAGAACATCGCCTACGGCCGCGTCAACGACTGCCTGATCTACGGGCAGGAGAGCAACCTCTACATGGACTGCGAAGACGTGGACATCACAAGGTTCCTCGAGGAGCTCCCGTTCGCCAAGAACAACGACGTGTTCGGCACCTCCTTCGAGGAGCTGTTCGCACAGAGCGAATACGACTGGGCGAAGGTCCGCCGCGAATGGGACGCGCCCTGCAAGGTCAACTTCATCAACCTGCGCACCGGGCGCTTCTTCCAGACCGGGATGATCCACTACGGCGTTCTCGAGCGCTCCTTCTGGGGAAGGATCGACTGACCGGAGGGAAACGGCAGAACAAGCGCGGGCTTTCGGGCCTTCAACCGCACGTTTTCAAATAAGCGGAATCGAAAGGAAATCACGATGGATTACACTGCTTTCGCATTGAAAAAGTTCGAAGAAATCATAGCCTCGATCCCGGCGAACAACTGCGCTCTGCAGGTCGCGCCGAACGCCCGCGTCGTGGACGCGGGAATCGCCGAGCCCGGCGGCTGGACGAGCATACAGGCCCTGCTTGAGGGGCTCATCGGCGGGCGCGGCATCGTCCATTTCGGGCGGCAGTTCTACGGCGGGCACCAACTCCCGACGGTCGAGATGCTCCTGGACGCGCCGGTGGCGGCCTGCCGCGCGGCGTTCTCCCAAAAGGGCGGCATGATCGGCGTAACAAACGGCGAAGAGTACGCGCTCGGCGTGAAGATCTGCGATAAACGATCGGATGTGCGCGAGGCGGGCAACATCGTTGCCGCGTCCGAGACGAGCCTTTTGGCGGCCGCCCTCGGCGCAGCCCGCGCCGTACCAGACGCGGTTCATACGCTGCTTGAAAGCGGCGTCGCCGAGGAGGATATCCTCTGGGGCTGGAGCAGCGCGCCGGTCGCGCTCTTGTGCAACGACCCGGCGGTCATGCGCGAGCGGATGGCGGACGCGAAATCTAAGCGCATCATCAGCCTGTGGGTGCGCGGGGACGACGCGCTCCTCAAGCGGATCGTCGAAGAGCATCACTGCTGCGAGCTGCGCCTGCACTCCCTCGCGAGCGCGAAGACCTTCGTCAAGCCGCGCGTGTCGATGCACCTGTCCTGAACCGACGGCTTTTATCGGTCCGCGCCCGGTTCGGCGGCCTTGCGTTTGCCCGGCGCTCGGCTTCGCCGCGTTAGGACGCTTCAAACGCCGATCCAACAATTCACCGGAGGCACCTATGGAAAAGCTTTATACCGGCCGCGATTTTCACGGCTTCGAGGTCGGGGAGACGCTCGTCTCGCCCGGCCGGACGATCACGGAGGCGCATATCGCGGCTTACGCCGGGCTTTCGGGCGATTTTAACCCGCTGCATACGGACGAGGAGTTCGCCAGGAACACCGTCCACGGCGGGCGCATCGCCCACGGCATGCTCACGGCCGGCATCGCGGCGGGTATGCTCAACCGCTATGTCGACGGAACCGCCGTCGCGCTGCTCGACGCGCAGTTTAAGCTCACGCGCGCCGTGCGCGCAGGCGACACGCTGCACATCAGCGCCACCGTTGCAAACAAGCGCCTGAGTTCCAAGGGCAACAGCGGCATCGTCGAGTTTGGCGTGGACATGCTGAACCAGAACGGCGAAACCGTGCTCTCGGGCGCGTGGAAAATACTGCTCAACGCCTAACCCATGCGATCCGATTCCCTTTGTCTTTCATGAAAGGAGGCTCCCCCGCATGATGACGCGCGAACAATACATCAAAAGCCTCCGAAGCAGGAACCTGAACCTCTACCTGCTCGGCGAAAAAATCGGGGACCCGCTCGGACATCCGATGATCGCGCCCTCGCTCAATTCCGTCGCTTTGACCTACGAGCTTGCGCAGCAGGAGGAGTATGTTCCGCTGATGACGGCCGTTTCCGCGCTGACGGGCGAGCGCGTCAACCGGTTTACGCACCTGCACCGCTCCCGCGAGGATCTTATTGACAAGATCAAGATGCAGCGGCTGCTCGGGCAGAAGACCGGCGCGTGCTTCCAGCGCTGCGTCGGGCTGGACGCCGCGAACGCGGTGTTTTCGACCACCTATGAGATCGACCGCGCGCTGGGCGCCGATTACCACGCGCGGTTCCGCGACTACTGGACGCGCGTGCAGCGCGAGGACCTGACAATCGACGGCGCGATGACCGACCCCAAGGGCGACCGCTCGCGCAGCCCTTCGGACCAGCCCGACCCGGACAGCTATCTGCGCGTCGTAGAGCGCCGGGCGGACGGCATCGTCGTCACCGGCGCGAAAGCGCACCAGACCGGCGTCGTCAACTCCCACGAGATCCTCGTGATGCCGACGCTCTCGCTAAAGCCTTCGGATGCGGACTACGCCGTATGCTTTGCCGTCCCGGTCGACGCGCCGGGCATCACGATCATCTACGGCCGCCAGTCCTCGGATACGCGCAAGCTCGAGCCGGGCGCGGACATCGATCTCGGCAACCGCAATTTCGGCGGGCACGAGGCGCTGGTGATCTTCGACCGGGTGTTCGTGCCCGGCGAGAGGATCTTCCTAAACGGCGAAACGCAGTTCTCGGGCATGCTCGTCGAGCGCTTCTCCGGCTATCACCGGCAGAGCTACGGCGGCTGCAAGGTCGGCGTGGGCGACGTGCTCATCGGCGCGGCGGCGCTCGCCGCGCAGTATAACGGCGTGGAGGGCGCTTCCCACATCAAGAATAAACTCATCGAGATGATCCATCTCAACGAGACGCTCTACAGCTGCGGCCTCGCGTGCTCCACCGAGGGCAAGCCTACGGCAGCGGGCAATTACATCATCGATCTTTTGCTCGCGAACGTCTGCAAGCAGAACGTCACGCGCTTCCCCTATGAGATCGCGCGGCTCGCGGAGGATATCGCGGGCGGGCTGATGGTCACGATGCCGTCGGAGCGCGACCTCAACATGCCCGAGCTCCGGCCGTATATCGAAAAATACCTTCGCGGCGCGAACGGCGTGTGCGCCCAGGACCGGATGCGCGTATTGCGCCTCATCGAAAACATCACTCTCGGGACCGCCGCGGTAGGCTACCGCACGGAATCCATGCACGGCGCGGGCTCGCCCGAGGCGCAGCGCATCATGATCGCGCGCCAGAGCGACATCGGCGCGAAGAAGGACCTCGCGAAGAGGCTCGCCGGCATCGAATCCGACCAAGCCTGACGGAATCGCGCTTGTCGCCGGTCCGCCCCGCGCGGCGCAAACGCCTGCCGCCATCAGACATGGCGTGCAGGAGCTTGCCCATTGTTTATTCAGATAATTGCCGTTCGGCTCCGCCGGTTTATGAATCAGCGGAGCCGAATCCCTCGGCGGCACAAGGGATTCGGGCATAAAAAATGCCCCGCCGTTTGGCGGGGCGTTCTGCGTTTCACTAATCGTTGCTCGAGTTTTCGTAGGCTTTGAGCTTGATGCGCGTGAGCGCCCGCGTAAGAGCGAGCCTGCTCTTGGCGATGGATTCCGCCGTCTTATGCTCCTCCATCCTGCGCTCGGCGCGCTCCTTGGCCTCCCTCGCGCGGCCGAGGTCGATCTCGTACGGCCACTCGCAGGCCTGGGCGAGCACGACGGTGGCGTCCTTGCGCACCTCCATGAACCCTTCCGAGTGCGCGGCCTCAAAAAGCCGGTCGTCGTTCTTGATCCGGATCATCCCGACGCCCAGCGCGGTAGCCATCGGCGTATGATCGGCCAGTACGCCGATCTGCCCGTCGAGGGATTCGACGATCAGCTCTTCGGCGGGCCCGTTGTAGAACTCCCGCTCCGGAGTAAGTACGATCAGGTTAAATTTCTTCGCCATATTCGTTTTCTCCCGCGCAGCGACTGCGCACCTCGTCCAGGTTGCCGGCCATCATAAACGCCGTTTCCGGGATATCGTCCGCGTCGCCGCCGGCGATCGCCTCGAAGCCCGAAATGGTCTCCTCGAGCGTGACGTAACGCCCCTGTATGCCCGTGAACGCCTCCGCCACATGCAGCGGCTGGGAAAAGAAGTTCTGCATCTTGCGCGCGCGGTAGACCGTCAGCTTATCCTCCGCGGAGAGCTCATCCATGCCGAGGATGGCGATGATGTCCTGAAGCTCGTGATACCGCTGCAGACATTCCTGCACGCGCCGAGCGACCTTATAATGCCGCTCGCCCACGATCGCGGGCTCAAGGATGCGCGAGGAGGAGTCGAGCGGGCTGACCGCCGGATAGATGCCGATCTCCGCGATCGCGCGGGAAAGCACCGTCGTCGCGTCCAGGTGCGCGAATATCGCGGCGGGCGCGGGGTCGGTCAGATCGTCCGCGGGCACGTAGATCGCCTGCACCGAGGTGATCGAGCCCTTGCTGGTGCTCGTGATGCGCTCCTGCAGCTCGCCGAGCTCCGTCGCGAGCGTCGGCTGATAGCCGACTGCCGAGGGCATGCGCCCCAAAAGCGCCGAAACCTCGTTGCCCGCCTGCACATAGCGGAAGATGTTGTCGATGAACAGCAGAACGTTCTGGTTCATCTCGTCGCGCAGATATTCGGCCATCGTAAGCCCCGCGAGCGTCACGCGCATACGCGATCCCGGCGGTTCGTTCATCTGGCCGAACGCGAGGGCGGTCCTCGCGATGACTCCGGACTCGCGCATGTCCGCGATCAGCTCCGCGCCCTCGCGGCTTCTTTCGCCGACGCCGGTGAATACGGAATAGCCGCCGTGCTTGGAGACGATGTTATGGATCAGCTCCATAATCAGGACCGTCTTGCCGACGCCCGCGCCGCCGAAGAGTCCGATCTTGCCGCCGACAGGGTACGGCGCCAGAAGGTCGATGACCTTGATGCCGGTTTCAAACAGCTCGATCGAGGGGCGCTGCTCGACAAACGCCGGAGCGGGGCGATGCACCGCGAGGCGCGGCGCGTCGATCGGGCCGAGGCCGTCGATCGGGCGGCCGAGCGAATCGATCACGCGGCCGAGCACTTTTTCGCCAACGGGGACGGTGATGCCTTCGCCGGTATTCTCTATCGTCGCGCCGCAGCTGAGGCCGTCCGTCGCCTCAAGCGCGATCGCGCGCACGACGCCGGTCGAACGGTATTGCGCGACCTCCATATGAACCTCGTGCTCCCCAACGGTATAAAGAAGGTCGTGGAGCTTGGGTTCGTGTCCCTCGTCAAACCTTATGTCCAGCACCGGTCCGGCGATTTTAATCAAAGTGCCCCTGTCTCGTGTCTTGACCATGTTGCTTTATCCTTTTAATTCAAACGCATTTGCGGCGCCGACGATCTCGGCCAATTCGTTCGTGATGGAGAGCTGACGCATCGTATTGTACCGGAGCGTCAGTTTATCGGTCATTTCATCCGCGCTGCGGGTCGCATTCTCCATCGCCGTCATGCGCATACGGTTTTCGCTCGCATAGGCGTGGACGATCGCGCCGTAGGTATACCCGATGATGAACTGCGGAACAAGGGCGTCGAACAGATCCTTTGCCGTCGGCAGGTAGAGCATTTCCCCCGGAAATCCATGCTCATCCCTGTCCGTCTGGAAATCGGAAAGCTCGACCGGAAGGAGTTTGACGTCCACAGGCTTCTGATGGAGGGAATTGTCAAAGCGCGTGTAGATCACGTGCAGTTCGTCGATGATTCCCTCGTCGTACAGGCTCATCAGTATGGTCACCATCCTGCGCGCGGTATTGACCGAAGGCTCCTCGACGATGTGCGTGAAGTTGGTGTTCACATGCAGGCCCGTGCGCAAGAAATGCGCCGCCGCCATATTGCCCACGGGGAATACGCGCGCGACGTTTTTGCCGCGCATGGATTGCTCCGCGAGCGCGAGAACGTCGTGGTTGTAGCTGCCCGCAAGCCCCTTGTCGCCCGCGATCACGACGTAGGCGACCTTGTCCCCGCCCGGCCTGTGGACCAGGTACGGGTGCGAGGTAACGTGCGTATGCACGCGGATGTCCTTCATCGTATCGAGCGCGCGATAGAAATACTCGCGGTTCTGCTCGATGCGCCTTAACGCCTTGCGCATCCGGGAAGCGGACACAAGATACATCGCGTTGGTGATCTGCCGCGTCTGCTTAATGCTCCTGATATGGAAACGGATATCGTTCATACTGGGCATAGTTACACTTCCTTACCTATAGGTATTTGCATAGTCTTCGATCGCTTCGTTGAGTTCCTTCTCGGCCTCGTCGGTCAAGTCTCCCGTATCCTCGATCTGCTTTAACTGCGCAGCGTTCGCCCTTCCGAGATATTCCACGAGTCCGGCGTTAAACTCCCTAACGCCCGCAATCGGTATACTTCTTAAATACCCACCCGTCACCGCCAGTAACAGGCAAATCTGTTCCGGTAAAGAATATGGGCTGTGCTGAGACTGTTTCAGCGTTTCGGTCAGCCTGTCGCCGTAATCGAGCAGCTGTTTGGTGGTCGGATCGATGTCCGCGCCGAACTGCGAGAACACCATCAGCTCGCGGTATTGCGCAAGCGTCAGCCGGAGCTTGCCCGAAACCTTCTTCATCGCGTTTCTCTGCGCGGCCCGGCCGACGCGCGATACCGAGAGGCCCACGTTGACGGCGGGGCGCACGCCCGAGTGGAAAAGCTCCGTCTCGAGGTAAATCTGCCCGTCCGTGATCGAGATCACGTTCGTGGGAATATACGCGGAGATATCGCTCGCCATCGTCTCCACGATGGGCAGCGCCGTGATGGAGCCGCCCCCGAGCTCGTCGCTCATGTGCGCGGCGCGCTCGAGCAGCCTGCTGTGCAGATAAAAAACGTCGCCGGGGTACGCCTCGCGTCCCGGGGGACGCTTCAACAGCAGCGACATCGCGCGGTACGCGACGGCGTGCTTGCTAAGATCGTCATAGACGATCAGCACATCCTTGCCGTCCTGCATGAACCGCTCCGCGATCGAGCAGCCCGCGTAGGGGGCGAGATACTGCATCGCGGCGCAATCGCTCGCGGTGGCGCTCACGATCACGGTATACTCCATCGCGCCCGCCTTTAAGAGCGAGTTGTAAAGCTGCGATACCGAGGAGCTCTTCTGCCCGATCGCGATATAGACGCAATAGACGTCCTTGTCCTTCTGGTTGATGATGCAGTCCGTCGCGATGGTGGTCTTGCCCGTCTGGCGGTCGCCGATGATGAGCTCGCGCTGCCCCTTGCCGATCGGGATCATGCTATCGATCGAGAGAAGGCCCGTCTGCAGCGATTCGTTGACCTTCTGGCGGTCGATGATGCTGGGCGCCTTGCGCTCGACGGGCAGATATTCCTCGGCCCACAGCGGCCTCCCGTCCAAAGGGAGACCGAGCGGGGTCACGACGCGCCCGAGCAGCGATTTCCCGACGGGGATCTCCACGACGTGCCCGGTGCCCTTTACGCGCGACCCAACGCGCACCTTATCGATGTCGTTGAGCAGCACCGCGCCCACGCCGCCGAGCTCCAGGTCCATCGCCATGCCGAACACATCGTTCTCAAAGGCGATCATCTCGCCGTAATGGCTGTTGCTCAGGCCTTCGATCTTCACGACGCCGTCGCCCGCGTAAACCACCGTGCCGTACTCGTATACGATCGGCCCGCTGGCGTAATCCTCGAGCATGCGGCGGATCTGTGTGCCGATATCCCTCGCGTTGACCTCAATGCTCATGAGATTGGACGCTCCTTCTCAAGCATATGGCGCTTCATTTCCTGAACGCGGGCGCGCAGGCTCGAATCGTAGACCTTGCCGCCGATGAGCGCCAGGAAGCCGCCGATCAGGCTGTCGTCGCGCTGCACGTCCAATGCGACGGGTTCGCCGAAGAGCCTTTCAAAATGCTCCGTTATGCCCTGTATCTCCCTGTCGCCGAAGGGCCCTGCGATGTAGAGTTCACCCGAGATTGCCATGCTCAGCCCACCTTGCTGAAGTATTCTTCGATGATCTTGCGGTTGTCGTCGGCGGAAACTTCGCGCTCGAGGATCTTTTGGGCCACCTCGACCGAGATGGCGGCGACCTCGTCCCGAAGGCTCGACAAGGCGTCCTCGCGCGTGCGCCGGGCTTCCTGCTGCGCGGAAGCGACCACGAGCTTGGCCTTTTGCTCGGCGTCCGCGATGATCTGCTTTGCGACGTCGTCGGCGCGGTCTGCGCCTTCCTTGAGAATGCCCTCGGCGCGCACCTTGGCCTCCTTGACGGATTGCTCGTATTCGGCCTTGAGCGACGACGCCTGCTCCATTTCCCCCTTCGCCTGCTCGCGCTGGGCCGCCAGCCTCTCTTCGCGATCGAGCATGAATTTACGCACCGGCTTATACACCAGGAAGCGGAGGATCAGGAAGATCAAAATCAGGTTGAGGACGTGCTCTAAAATGTCAAGCGGATTGATGTTCATCGGCTCTCTCCTAACTCCTATGCGCCCATTGTGAACATGATCAGCAGCGCCGTAACAAATCCGTAGATGGCGGTGGATTCGGTCAATGCGAGGCCGAGCAGCAACACAGAGTTGATTTTCCCGGAAGCCTCGGGTTGACGCGCGGTAGCTTCCGCCGCCTTGCCAGTAGCGATGCCCATGCCGAGGCCGGCACCAAGTCCCGTAAGCACTGCAATGCCCGCGCCGATCGCGATGAGTCCAATTTCCATAGTAACGATCCCTCCAAAGTAATCTCTGTATTGTTGCTATTCAACCGCGTCCCGCATAAACGTCAGGCTCAGCGTGATGAAGATAAACGCTTGAATCAGCGGATGAAACACATTGAAATAGAGGCCGAACAGCGCCGGGATGCCGACGACGAACGAGCCGAGAGCCATGTACAGCAGCTCCATTACGATCATGCCGCCGACCATGTTGCCGAACAACCGGCATGCGAGCGAAATGGGAATCGCAAGCTCCGAGAGGAGCTTAAACGGGAAAACGATGGCCTTGGGCTGCGCGAAGGATGCGATCCTTCCCCAAGCGCCCTTGCGCCGGATCCCGTAATAATTGATCAGTATGAAGGTGCAGATCGCGAGCGCGGCGGTAAGCATAAGGTCCGCCGTCGGGGCGCGGAGGCTGAAAAACTCCAGCGCGGCGCTCGTGACAAGCAGCGCTCCGACCGAAAAGATGTACGCGCTCAGGTTCTCTCCAAGATGTCCGCCCGTGTTGGAGGCGTACTTGGAGGTGGTTTCGATCAGAAGCTCGAGCACGTTCTGGAACCCCTTGGGCTCGTCCTTGAACTTCGGGATCGCGACGAAGCGGATCAAAAGCGCGGCCACGGTGAGGATCGCCATCGCGATCCAGGTCGTGATGACCGTGGTGCTGATATCAAACCCGAACAGCGTCGTGCGGGGCGCCGAGATCTCGAAGCGGATCTCCTCGGCTTCCGGCGGGGCGATCAGGCTGAATATCACCCCGAAAACGATGACCAGAGCCAGAAAGCCCGCCATGATCAGGCGTCTGCGCTTCCTCTTGGCCATCTTCAACTGATATTCCGGCGAATCCTTGTCGGGTTTTTGTTTACGGCGCCGGAACAAAGGAAATCTCGACACGCTTTCCACCATCGCCTCAACGGCGCTCTGAACGCCCTTGGGCTGATCCTTGAATTTTGGGAACGAAACGAAGCGGACCAGCAGGGCAGCCGCGGCGAGCGCCGCCAACAGTATCCACGCGATCACGACCCCGGTGCTAAGATCGAGCCCAAACAGCATCGCCCGGGGCGCAAGGAGAGCGCCGCCCTCCGTAAACAGGGCGAGTATCATCCTCAGCCCGATAAAGAGCAGCACATAGCCCGTCAAGGACAAGCGCGTACGCCGCCGCTCGACCTTCCTGGGATCGGGCTCCTCCCCGTCGGACGCGGGCTTGCTGCGGCTGCGCCGAACAAGCGCGACGACGCCGAGCAGCACAAGTACGGCGATGACGGCAAGGCGGAATAAGCTAACGTCGTGCATCGGGTTCATTTTCCTCCTTTAGAACGGGATTGCCTCATTAAAAAGAGGAGAATCGAACCGACGATGAGCACTCCGGTCATGCCGACCGCGCACCAGAGCAGTTCGGAACGCCTGATTAGGATAACGGCGGTAAACGACGCCGCCAGAACAAGGAACTTTAAGAGCAGCAGCAGCGCCGTTTTGCCCACCGTTCCATTCGTAACGCTTTTCACCATCCGCGTGAGCAAAAAAAGCTCCAGCGCCCCGCCGATCACCCCAAGAAAAACACCTATCATCATGCATCATCCTTGTGCATTATCCTATGAGAATTCAGTATACTCCCTTTATATGAAAAAGCAAGTATACGCGGATATCAAAATCCCGGCCGTATCAAGGCGCGCGCATAACAGCCGATGATATTGCTCTTTCACTATAAATCGAACGATTCCTGTTTTTCTTCAGCGTTATGAAAAAAATATCTTCCGGGAGGGGCCCGCGGATATCCCGCTCAAAACGGGACAGATTAAGGGCATATGGAGGATACTATGCAATCGATTTGGAGTCAGACGGCCGAAGCTGTGCCGCGCGAACAGCTTCAAAGCGACATCCGCGCGGATGTCGCCGTGATCGGGGCGGGAATGGCCGGCATTTTGATCGGATACCTGCTCAAGTCCCAGGGGCTCGACGTCGTCGTGCTCGAGGCCGACGCCGTGGGCGGCGGGCAGACAAAAAACACGACGGCGAAAATCACCGCGCAGCACGACGCACGCTATGCCAAGATGATCGAGCAGTTCGGCCGCGACGGCGCCCACGCCTACGTGCTGATGAACCGGTCCGCAATCGATCGGTTCGAGGAGATCATCGGGCGCGAGGGCATCGACTGCAATTTTACAAAATGCCCTTCCTATCTATATACCACGCGCGACCCGGAGGCGCTCCGGGAAGAAGCGGAGGCCCTCGAAAGCCTCGGCCAGCCCGTACGCTTCACCACCGACACCGCCCTCCCCTTCGAGGTCACGGGCGCCGTCCGCATGGAAGACCAGGCGAGGTTCCATCCCCTGCGCTTCCTCTACGCGCTTTCACAGAAGCTGCGCGTCTATGAAAAAAGCCGCGTCACGCAGGTGGATGGGCAGTCGCTAAGGGTAAACGGGCAGACCGTGAGCGCGAACCATATCGTGTTCGCCACGCATTTCCCGTTCATCAACGTGCCGGGCTACTATTTCCTCAGGATGCATCAGGAGCGCTCGTATGTGCTCGCGCTCAGGCATGCGGGCGAGCTCGACGGCATGTACCTCGGCGTCGACGAGGACGGGATCTCCCTAAGGAGCGAAGGCGACCTGATCCTCTTCGGCGGGGAAGGGCACCGGACCGGCGAAAATTCCAAGGGCGGCCGGTACGAAGCGCTCGAGCGCACGGCCAAATCGATCTTCCCCAAGAGCAGGCAGGTCGCGCAATGGTCCGCGCAGGACTGCGTCACGCTCGACGGCGTCCCCTTCATCGGAAGGTTCTCCGCCGACACGCCCCACTGGTATGTCGCGACCGGCTTCATGAAATGGGGCATGACGACCTCTATGGTCGCGGCCAACATCATCACCGATATCATCCTCAAGAAGGACAATCCCTTCGCCGAGGTGTTTTCGCCCCAGCGCAGCACGCCGCTGGCGAGCGCTGCCTCGCTTTTGAACCTGGGGGTCCAGGCGGTCAAGGGCCTCGCGCGGCAGAACCTTGTGCTCCCCTCGGGCACGCTCGAAAACCTGCCCCTCGGCCACGGCGGCATCGTCAGCGCGGACGGGGAAAAAGCAGGCGTATACAAGGACCAGTTTGGGCAGACGTTCGCTGTGCACGCCCGCTGCCCCCATGTCGGCTGCCAGACCGAATGGAACCCGGACGAGAAAAGCTGGGACTGCCCCTGCCACGGCTCGCGTTTCGACCATACGGGCAAGCTGATCGACGGCCCGGCGCAGACCGATCTGATTCCGCTGTGATGCCATAGAATAGCTGTAGGGTTTCCCTCGCGCAAGGGACCGCGCCCGGGGCTTTAAAGCCGCCGCACGCGATGACCAAAGCACGGGGGATTTTTATTCGGGCTCTCGCGCGGGCCCGCCGTCACGCCCGTGGACGGATAGCATACCATATAGAATATTGAGAAAATATCAACTTTTCATTGCATCCTGGGGCGGTTTAGGTTACAATATCAACAATCGGTGTGTATTTTTTGCAGGAATCATCATTTTGTTATGCATTGCGCAAAGATATAACCGCTGATAATGAATCAAAGGATTCGCCTAGCGAAAACTTTAGAATAAATGCAGAAAGGTGTAGTTTATGACGAACAACAAGAAGCTATTGGATTGGGTCGCGGAGTGCGTTAAGCTCTGCAAGCCCGAAAACGTCTACTGGTGCGACGGCTCGCAGGAGGAATACGACCGCCTGCTCAAAGAAATGGTGGACAGCGGCATGGCGACGCCTTTGGACCCGGAAAAGCGCCCGGGCTGTGTTCTCTTCCGCAGCGATCCTTCCGACGTGGCGCGCGTGGAAAACCGCACGTACATCGCCTCCCGCACCGAGGAAGACGCCGGCCCCACCAACAACTGGATCGATCCCGTTGAGCTCAAAAAGACAATGAGCTCTCTGTACGACGGCTGCATGAAGGGCCGCACGATGTACGTGATCCCGTATTCCATGGGCCCGATCGGCTCCCCCATCTCCAAGATCGGCGTCGAGCTGACCGACAGCGCCTACGTTGTTACGAACATGCGCATCATGACGCGCATCGGCGCGAAAGTTCTTGAGACGCTGGGCGAAAACGGCGAGTTCGTGCCGTGCCTGCACTCCGTCGGCGCGCCGCTCGAACCGGGTCAAAAGGATTCCTCCTGGCCCTGCGCGCCCATCGAGCAGAAATACATCAGCCACTTCCCCGAAGAGCGCCTGATCTGGTCCTACGGCTCCGGTTACGGCGGAAACGCCCTGCTCGGCAAAAAGTGCTTCGCGCTTCGCATCGCGTCCGTTCAGGCGCGCGACGAGGGCTGGCTGGCCGAGCACATGCTGATCCTTCGCATCACCGACCCGAAGGGCAATGTAAAATACATCACCGGCGCTTTCCCGAGCGCCTGCGGAAAGACCAACCTCGCCATGCTCATCCCGACCATCCCCGGCTGGAAGGTTGAGACCATCGGCGACGATATCGCCTGGATGAAGTTCGGCGCGGACGGCCGCCTGTACGCGATCAACCCCGAAGCGGGCTTCTTCGGCGTCGCGCCCGGCACGAGCGAGCATTCCAACCCCAACGCGATGCACTCGATCCAGAAGAACACCATCTTCACCAACGTCGCCCTCACCGACGACAAGGACGTGTGGTGGGAAGGCATCGGCTACGACGCTCCCGGCCATCTGATCGACTGGAAGGGCAGGGATTGGGAGCCCGGTTCCAAGGAGAACGCAGCGCATCCGAACGCGCGCTTTACCGCCCCCGCGAGCCAGTGCCCGGTGATCGCGCCCGAATGGGAAGATCCCAAGGGGGTACCCATCTCCGCGATCCTCGTCGGCGGACGCCGCCCGAGCACCATCCCGCTCGTGCACGAGAGCTTCGATTGGAACCACGGCGTGTTCCTCGGCTCCATCATGGGCTCCGAGATCACCGCGGCCGCGATCTCCGACCAGATCGGCCAGGTTCGCCGCGACCCGTTCGCGATGCTCCCGTTCATCGGATACAACGTCTGCGATTATCTGCAGCATTGGCTCGACATCGGCGCGAAGGGCGACGAGAGCAAGCTTCCCAAGCTCTTCTACGTCAACTGGTTCCGCAAGGACGAAAACGGCAAGTTCATCTGGCCGGGCTACGGCGAGAACAGCCGCGTGCTCAAGTGGGTATTCGAGCGCGTAAACGGCGCCGGCAAGGCGCAAAAGACCGCGATCGGCTATATGCCCACCCCGGACGCGCTCGACACAGCGGGCCTCAATATCACCCCGGCTCAGGTCGAAACGCTGCTGTCGGTGAACAAGGAAGAATGGAAGAAGGAAGTCGCCTCCATCCGGGCGCACTACGAGACGTACGGCAAGAAGCTCCCCGCGGAGCTTAGCAAGCAGCTCGAAGCGCTCGAAAGCCGCCTCGGCCTGTAAAAAAACGAACAACGAAGGCCGCATGAAATCATGCGGCCTTCAGGCTGTAAAAGGGGCTGTCGCGCGGTATACGGTACGACAGCCCCTTTTATATGAAGCGCTTATGCCGCATCCTGGGCGGCTTTCATCACGGAAGCAGGTATTTTGAACGGCTTCACCTTGTTGATATTGCTCATATCCACCGTTATGAAATACCGATCCACCTTCATGCCCGATGTTTCCTCCGCCAGAGTGCCGATTTTTTCAAATACGGTATTCATCAGTTCGGACATGTCGATTTCTATGCGGACAAACTGGCGCGTGCTCTGCTGAATATACAGCGTCACAGGCACGTCGTCCATACTGCTCAAAATCGCATCAAGGTATTGCGTACCAATCGCATCGAGTATATCGCCCGTCATCGAGCTTTCAACCTGATCCCGCACGGCCGTTGCATCCAGCCGGGCGGTCAGCACATAGACATGCTTGCCGTTGATCTTATCCTTGCCGAAATACTTTAATTCTTTATAGCTGTCGAGATATTGCTCAGACAACGCGGCGGCGGTCGATTGCGCAAGCGCGTCCTCCGTCATGGGCAGGGCCGCCCTGCTTACAGCTTTACCCATGACCGTATAGATCGCAAGCTCATTTTCTTCGAGCTGCGCATAAATCTCTGATTTTTGCCTCTCGTTGTCCACAGTGACGGTGTTCTTCATTTTCAGCAGAAGCGGGTCGCGCACAAATTTGATGTCGGAGACGATTCTTATCGCCAGTTTTTCATCCTGCACGCTCATGTTCAAATCCACGGTTGATTTCGCTGTAAACCCGGTCGCAGTCTCCATTTTCTCCGTCGCCGATTGCAGCAACTCGTTTACGGTCAATGCCTGCGCCGTACCCGCGAACAGAATGAAAAACGCCAGCAATGCGGCCGTAAACGCTATACACCGTTTTCTCATGTTCTCGACCCCCCTGTTTTCCAACAGTATACATGTTTGTTGCTTTTATATCAACCGGCTTCCATTTATTCAATAATTTTCCGCACATCCCAATACGATACCGTTCGCTCGATAACAATGATCCCCCGGCAAAGCCGGGGGATCATTGTTGTTTCAAAAAATGCCCTACTCCTTCGGGAACACCACCAGAAGCAGCATCTTGAACGCCTCCGGCGCGAACACCGCGTGCGGCTTCTTGGCGGGCATGATGAGCGTCTCCCCGGCGCCGACCGAATGCTTCTTCCCGTCGACGGTGAATTCGCCCCTGCCCTCGAGCACGGTCACCATCGCGTCGCCGCTCGAGTCGTGCTCCCCGATCTCCTCGCCCGCATCGAACGCGAAGAGCGTGACGCTCACCGCCTTGTTCTGCGCGAGCGTGCGGCTGACCACCTGGCCCGGAGCCACCTGCACAAGGCCCGCGATCGGCTGCACCTCTTCGTGCGCGATGTTTTTGATGTATTGCGGCATAATGATCTCTCCTTTAAGAATGATTCGGCGTTTGGGGATCGTCCCCGCTCCTTCTACACAGATTATAGTATGCCCGGAGGAGGCAGGCTGTTGTATTTCCAACATTTTCAAATTGTCTTCGCATTTTCCCTATTGTTTTTATCGAATTTGGTTTAATATGGAACCAAGAATACCGTCACCGGAGATCAGAAAGGAGTACCCCATGTTTTCCATCACCGAAATAAAAGCAAGAGAAATCCTGGATTCAAGAGGCAACCCCACCGTCGAGGTCGACGTTGAGCTAAGCGGCGGCGCGACGGGCAGGGCGGCCGTGCCCTCGGGCGCATCCACCGGTTCCTTCGAGGCGGTGGAGCTTCGGGACGGCAATAAGAAGCGCTATTTCGGCAAGGGCGTCACCAAGGCCGTCGCCAACGTCAACGGCGTCATCGCCAAAGAGCTGCTCGGGCGCGATGCGCGCGACCAGGTCGCCGTCGACCGCGCGCTCATCGAGCTCGACGGCACGGCCAACAAGGGCAAGCTCGGCGCGAACGCGATCCTCGGCGTATCGCTCGCCGTCGCCAAGGCCGCGGCGCAGCAGTCCGGCATTCCCCTGTACCGCTACATCGGCGGCAGCAACGCAAAGCAGTTGCCCATGCCGATGATGAACATCCTAAACGGCGGCAAGCACGCGGACAACAGCGTCAACATCCAGGAATTCATGATCATGCCCGTGAGCGCAACGAACTTCCGCGAGGCGCTCAGGATGTGCGCGGAGGTGTTCCACACGCTCAAGAAGGTGCTCTCGGGCAAGGGCTACGCCACTTCCGTGGGCGACGAGGGCGGGTTCGCGCCGAACCTGAA
The DNA here is from genome assembly GCA_038562375.1 of Bacillota bacterium. Classification (GTDB taxonomy): domain Bacteria; phylum Bacillota; class Clostridia; order Christensenellales; family CAG-138; genus JBCFAY01. The sequence goes on from JBCFAY010000024.1 coordinate 39,336, forward strand.
ATCGGACGAGGAGGCCGTCGAGCTGATCCTCGAGGCCGTATCCGAGGCGGGCTACCAGCCCGGCGAGGACTTCAGGATCGCGATCGACGCCGCCGCGACCGAGATGTACCAGGAGGATGGAAGCTACCTGTTCTGGAAGTCCGGCATCCGCAAGAGCAAGGAGGAGATGATCGGCTTCTGGGCTGCACTCGCCGAAAAATACCCGATCGCCTCCCTCGAGGACGGCGTCTCCGAAGAGGACTGGGAGGGCTGGAAGATGCTCACCGACCGCCTCGGGGATAAGATCCAGCTCGTGGGCGACGATTTGTTCGTCACCAACACCGAGCGCCTCGAAAAGGGCATATCGCTCGGCGTAGCCAACAGCATCCTCATAAAGGTCAATCAGATCGGCACGCTGACCGAAACGCTGGACGCGATCAGCATGGCGCACCGCGCGGGATACACGAGCGTCATCAGCCACCGCTCCGGCGAGACCGAGGACGCCACGATCGCGGACATCGCGGTCGCCGTCAACGCCGGGCAGATCAAGACCGGCGCTCCCTCGCGCACCGACCGCGTCGCAAAATACAACCAGCTCCTTCGCATCGAGGAGGAGCTGGGCGATTGCGCGATCTGCCACGGAGGCGTGTTTCCGGGGCGGTAATCCCCAAGCAAAAGAAAGCGGGCGGCGCTTATAGCGCCGCCCGCTTATAGCGCCGCCCGCCTTTTCTTGATTTCGAATCTTAAAACGCTTATGGTATCCCGGCGGCGAATCGCGCCGTATTCCGCCCGGCAAGGCTTCATCGCCGGGCCGCCGATAAAGCATCGTCCTCGCCGCTGGAACGCCTTAGGTTTCATGTGTTCGGGCGGCCCGCCGCTAATTGATCAAAGCTTAAAATAATCCACCGCGCCCTCGAACATCGGCATCGACTGATCGCCCGGAACGTTCTTGTACAGGCCTTTGCCCGTGCGCTCGCTGTGCGCCATCTTCCCGAATATCCTGCCGTCCGGCGAGGTGATCCCCTCCACCGCCGCGACCGAGCCGTTCGGGTTGACGTCGACGGACATGTCGACCGTCCCTTTCGCGTCGCAGTACTGCGTCGCGATCCGGCCGCTGCGCGCGAGGCCCTTCAGAAGCGCGTCGGGACAGACGAACCGCCCCTCTCCGTGCGAGACGGGCGCGAGATGGATATCCCCGACCCGCGCGTGCATCAGCCACGGGGATCCGTTGGAGATCACGCGCGTGTACACAAGCCTTGACTGATGGCGGCCGATGGTGTTGTAGGTCAGCGTCGGGCAATTTTCGTCCATTTCCCGGATGCGTCCGAACGGCAGGAGCCCGAGCTTTACGAGCGCCTGAAAGCCGTTGCAGATGCCGCCGATCAGGCCGTCCCTCTCGTCGAGCAGCTGGGAAAGCCCGTCGCCGATGCGGGGATTGCGCAGGAACGCCGTAATGAATTTGCCCGAGCCGTCCGGCTCGTCGCCCGCGGAGAACCCGCCGGGCAGGAACAGGATCTGGCTTTGATCGAGCGCTGTGAGGAACGCGTCGACCGAATCCGAGATGTCCTTCGCCGAGAGGTTCCTCAGCACCAGTATCCTTGCTATTGCGCCGTCGCGCTCGAAGGCGCGCGCGGTATCGTATTCGCAGTTCGTGCCCGGGAACACCGGGATCAGCACGCGGGGCCGGGCGATCGGGCTGCCCCTTCGGCATGTCCTCTGCGCTTTGGCGATGGGCATATCCGGCAGCAGAAGCGTCTTCTGCTCTTCTGCGCAGGAAGGATAGACCGCCTCAAGCGCGCGCTCGTACGCGTCCTCGATTTCGTCCAGCTCGATCACCTCGCCGAGGCCCGTCCACGCGTAGCGCGCGCTCGTATACCCAAGCGTCCGGCCGATCGGCTCGCCCGCTGCAAGCTCCAGCACGAAGCTGCCGATGCCGGGCGAGAACAGCCCCTGTGCGTCGATGTCCGCCTCGAAGTCCACGCCGATGCGGTTGCCGAGGCCCATGCGCAGCAGCGCGTGCGCGACGCCGCGCGCCCCGACCGCCTGCGCGGCGAGTATGCGCCCGTTTCGGACGAGCGCGTGGACGCGCTCCAAAAGCGCGCGCATGCTTTGGGCATCGGGAAGGCCGTCGGCCGTCTTTTCAGGGCAAAGCAATACGACGCGGGAACCCGTACGCTTGAACTCCGGCGAGATCACGTCCTTTTCGCTCAATACGCCCACGGCGAACGACAGGAGCGTAGGCGGCACGTCGAGGTTTTCAAAGCTGCCGCTCATCGAATCCTTGCCGCCGATCGCCGCGACGCCGAGGTCCATCTGCGCGCAGAGCGCGCCCAGGAGCGCGCAAAGCGGCACGCCCCACCGTTCGGGCACATTGCCCACTCGGGCGAAATATTCCTGGAACGAAAGATAGCATTTTTTATAGTCTACGCCCGTGGCGGCAAGCTTTGCCAAAGACTCCGCCACCGCGAGATACGCGCCCGAATACGCGTCCGCCTCACTTAGATACGGGTCGTATCCGTACGCCATGGCCGAGCAGGTCGTCGTATCCGCCCCGAGCACGGGAAGCTTCGCTACCATCGCCTGCGCCGGGGTACGCCGGCGCGCCCCGCCGAACGGCATGAGCACCGAGCCGCCGCCGATCGTGGAGTCGAAGCGCTCCGAGAGGGCGCGCTTCGAGCAGGCGTTCAGATCCTGCGCGAGCGCCAGGAGGCGCGCGCCGACCCCGCCCGCATCCGCCTGCCGTTTTGCGGCCCGCGGCGCTACAATATGCGCCGACGCGTGCTTTTGCGCGCCGTTGGTGTTTAAGAATTCCCTGGACAGGTCGACGATCTCCTGTCCCGCAAAGCGCATCTTTAGCCTCTGCTCTTCCACGACGCGCGCGATCGATGTCGCCTCGAGATTTTCCTCCCGCGCGAGCGCGATGAATTTCTCCACATCTTTTTCGTCGAGCACGACGGCCATGCGCTCCTGCGATTCGCTGATCGCGAGCTCCGTGCCCGAAAGTCCCTCGTATTTCTTTGGGATGGCGTCGAGGTCGATCGTAAGGCTGCCCGCCAGCTCGCCCACGGCGACCGCCACGCCGCCCGCTCCGAAGTCGTTGCAGCGCTTGATCAGGCGCGCCGCTTCGGGGTTGCGGAACAGCCTCTGGAGCTTTCGCTCCTCCGGCGCGTTGCCCTTTTGCACCTCGGCCCCGCAGCTTTCGAGCGAGTCCGCGCAGTGCGATTTTGAGGAGCCGGTCGCACCGCCGCAGCCGTCCCGCCCTGTGCGCCCGCCCAGAAGCACGATCGCGTCGCCCGGAGCCGGTTCCTCGCGCCTTACGTTCTTCTTCGGCGCCGCGCCCACGACCGCGCCGACCTCCATATGCTTTGCGGCGTAGCCGGGATGATAGATCTCGTCGACCAGCCCCGTCGCAAGCCCGATCTGGTTGCCGTAGGAGCTGTAGCCCGCCGCCGCCGCGGTGACGATCCTTCGCTGCGGGAGCTTGCCAGGCAAGGTTTTTTCGACCGGGGCCAGCGGGTCCGCCGCGCCCGTGACGCGCATCGCCTGATACACGTAAGCGCGCCCCGAAAGCGGGTCGCGGATCGCGCCGCCGATGCAGGTGGCCGCGCCGCCGAACGGCTCGATCTCGGTCGGATGGTTGTGCGTCTCGTTCTTAAAGAGCAGCAGATAGTCTTCCTCCCGGCCGTCCACGTCCGCCTTGACGTTCACGGTGCAGGCGTTGATCTCCTCCGACTCGTCGACGCCCGTGAGCAGTCCGCGCTTCTTGAGCGCCTTGGCCGCGATGGTGCCGACGTCCATCAGCGTGACCGGCTTTTTGATCCCAAGCTCCTCGCGGATTTCAAGATAGCGTTCGTACGCTTTTTTTGCCGCCGGATGATCGATCTTCACCGAGTCGAGCGCAGTCAGAAACGTCGTGTGGCGGCAGTGATCCGACCAGTAGGTGTCGATCACGCGCAGCTCGGTCAGCGTCGGGTCGCGCCGTTCCCGCTTGAAGTAATCGATGCAGAAGAACACGTCCTGTTCGTCCATCGCGAGGCCGTATTCCCCGATCAACGCTTTTACGCCCGTATCGTCCAGCTCGCGGAAGCCTTCGACGATCGGCACGGCCTCGGGCAAACTGCACGCGAGGTCGAGCGAATCGTATTCCTCCATCGACGCCTCGCGGCTCTCGACCGGGTTGACAAGGTGCTTCTTGATCGCGGCGATATCCTCTTCCGAGAGCGCGCCGTAAAGGAGATACACCGTCGCCGTGCGCACGGCGGGGCGTTTGCCCATGCCGATCAGCTCGATGCACTGCGCGGCGGAATCCGCGCGCTGGTCGAACTGCCCGGGCAGGTACTCGACCGCGAATCGTGCGCGCTCATCGCTTTGCACAGGAAGCTCAGAAAAAACCTCGTCGGTCTGCGGCTCGGAAAACACCGTCTTCCTGCATTGGTCAAAAAGCCCGCGATCGATGTGCTCCACGTCGTAGCGGTTGACGACGCGCACGCCCTGTAAGCCCCTGATGCCCAAAAACGAGCGGATATCCTTGAAAAGCGCCTGCGCCTGCACCGCAAACGCCGGTTTTCTCTCCACATAAACGCGAAATACCATCTTTATGATCCCCCCGGCGCCATAAGCGCCCGTTTCCCGATATCGCGGCGGTACTGCATCCCCTCGAAACGGACCGCGTCCACCGCCTCATACGCGCGCGCGACGGCCTTTTCAAGCGTCTTTGCCGTTGCCGTGATCCCGAGCACGCGCCCGCCCGCGGTCACAAGCCCGCCCTCGCGGAGCGCGGTGCCCGCGTGATAGACGATGATATCCCCGGCAAGCGCGCCCTCGCCGATCGAAATCGGCAGACCTTTTTCATAGCTGCCCGGATACCCGCCCGACGCGGCCACGACGCAGCAGGACGCGCCCGGATGAAGCTCCACAGCAACCTCGGAGAGCCTTTCTTCCTCCACCGCGTTTAGCAGCGTAAACAGATCCGTTTTTAACAATGGAAGAACCGCCTGCGTCTCGGGATCGCCGAAGCGGCAGTTGTATTCGATGACCATCGGCCCCTTCTTCGTGAGCATCAGGCCGAAGTACAGACAGCCCTTGAACACGCGGCCCTCCTCCCTCATCGCGCGGACCGTTGGGAGGTAGATGCGCTCCATGCACTCCTTGGCGATCCGCTCGGTATAGTACGGATTCGGCGCGATCGCGCCCATGCCGCCCGTGTTCGGCCCAATATCCCCGTCGAAAACGCGCTTGTGATCCATGCAGGACACAAGCGGCGCGATGCTATGCCCGTCCGTCAGCGCCAATACCGAAACCTCGGGGCCGGTCAAGTATTCCTCGATCACCACCGTGTCCCCGCTGCTGCCGAAGCGCTTCTCGGAGAGCATCGCGCGCACTGCCTGCATTGCCTCTTCAAAATCCCCGGCGATGATCACGCCCTTGCCGAGGGCCGGTCCGTCCGCCTTGACGACGATCGGGTAGCTTGCCTTCTTTAAATAGGCGACGGCCTCCGCCTCGTCGGTAAACAGGGCGCAGGACGCCGTTGGGATGCCGTATTTGTGCATGAGGCGCTTTGAAAACGCCTTGCTGCCCTCGATGATCGCGGCCTTTTTGTCCGGGCCGAAGCAGGGGATGCCCGCCGCGTGCAGCGCGTCGACCGCGCCCAAGACCAGCGGATCGTCCTGCGCCACCACCGCGAAGCCGACATTGTGCGCCCTTGCGAATTCGACGATCCTATCGATCTCCTTGGCGCCGATGGGAACGCACTCGGCGATCCCGGCGATGCCGCCGTTGCCGGGCAGGGCGTAGATCGTATCGATCTCTTTATTCTCCCTAAGGCGCAGCGCCAGCGCGTGCTCGCGCCCGCCGCCGCCCACAATCAACACGTTCATGCTTGCTTCTCCTTTGCGATCCGCCCGCAGACCGTCTCCACCGCCTGCGGGAGAAGCTCCCATTCCGCCTGCTCCATCACGCGGCGCTGCAGCGCCTCCGGCGTGTCGCGCTCGTGGACCTCTACCGCTTTTTGCAGGAGGATCCTCCCGCCGTCGACCTTCTCGTCCACAAAATGCACCGTCGCGCCGGTGATCTTCACGCCGTAGCGAAGCGCCGCCTCATGCACCTTGAGCCCGTAACAGCCCCTACCGCAGAACGACGGGAGCAGGGACGGGTGCACGTTGAGGATGCGCTCGGGATACCGCGAGACAAAGTCTTTGCTTAGAATGGACAGAAAGCCCGCGAGCACGACGAGGTCGATCTCCCTCCGCCGCAGCGCGTCGAGGAGCAACTCCTCGAATTGCGCGTGGCTTTCGCAGGCGCGCTCGTCGATCGCAACGGCTTCCACCCCCGCCTGCTGCGCGCGCGCAAGCGCAAACGCGTCCGGACGGTTGGAGATCACAACGCGGATCCCGCCGCTTGGGAGCTTGCCTTCCGCCTCTGCGCAGAGAAGCGCCTGGAGGTTCGTGCCGCCGCCGGACACGAGCACCGCGACGTTCGCCTTCAGCATATCGCGACACCCTCTTCCCCGCGCGCGACCTCGCCGATGACCTTCGCGTCGACGCCGCAGCCGCACAGGATCGATACCGCCCGGTCCGCCTGGTCTTTGGGCACGACGGCGCTCATGCCCACGCCCATGTTGAAGGTGTTGAACAGGTCGCGCTCGGGGATTTTGCCCGCGCGCCGGATATACTCAAACAGCGGCGGGATCGTAAGCGCTTGCCTTTCTATGCGCGCCTGCAAGCCGGAGGGCAGGCTGCGCGGTATATTCTCGTAAAAGCCGCCTCCGGTGATATGCGCGAGCGAATGCACGTCCACGCCCTTTAAAAGCTCCAGCACCGGTCCGACATAGATGCGCGTCGGCTCAAGAAGCGCGAGCCCGAGCGTGGTATGAAGCTCGTCGACAAACACGTCGAGCGGCGCGCGGTCCTTATCGATCCCGAAGACCTTTCTTACCAGCGAGAAGCCGTTCGAGTGCACGCCGGAGGACGCGAGCGCGACGATCGCGTCGCCCTCCCGTACGCGTGCGGGATCGAGGATGCGCCCCTTGTCGACGATGCCGACCGCGAACCCCGCGAGGTCGTACTCGTCCGGCGCGTAAAAGCCGGGCATCTCCGCCGTTTCGCCGCCGATGAGCGCGCAGCCGGATTCGACGCACCCGCGCGCCACGCCCGAGACGATCGAGGCGACGCGCTCGGGCACGTTTTTGCCCACCGCCACGTAGTCGAGGAAAAACAAGGGCTTCGCCCCGCAGCAGACGATATCGTTGACGCACATAGCCACGCAGTCGACGCCCACGGTATCGTGGCGGTCCAGCAGCATCGCAAGGCGGAGCTTCGTCCCCACCCCGTCCGTCCCGCTCACGAGCACGGGCTGCTGTATCCCCGTCAGATCCGGCTCGAACAGACCGCCGAACCCGCCGATGGGCGAAAGCGCGCCGGGGATGAAAGTGCTCTTGACATGCTCTTGCATCAGCTCCACCGCGCGGTATCCGGCCGTGATGTCCACGCCCGCGTTTTTGTAGCTCTCGCTGTAGCTTTTCATTGGCCGCCCTTCTCCGGATCCAGCTCTCCGATCCTCGTCGCGTATTTGTTCTTGCCCGGCTTGCGAGGCGTTTCTGCCGGGTATTCGCCGGTAAAGCACGCCGTGCAGAATCCAAGGCTCGTATGATCCGCCAGTTTGGTCACATTTGAGGTGCTCAAAAAACCGATCGAGTCGATGTTGAGCATCTCCATCATCTCCTCGTCGGTATGGTTCCAGGCGATGAGCTTCTCCTGCGAGTCGATGTCCGTCCCGTAATAGCACGGGTAGAGGAACTTCGGCGCGGAGGAGCGCATATGCACCTCGGTCGCGCCCGCGTCCCTTAGAAGCTGTACGATGCGCGCGCAGGTCGTGCCGCGCACGATCGAATCGTCGATGAGCACCACTCGCTTGCCCGAGACCGTGGACGCGATGGTGTTGAGCTTGATGCGCACCTGATCCTCGCGGCCCGCCTGCGTGGGCTGTATGAACGTCCTGCCGATGTACTTGTTCTTGATAAACCCGAGCCCGTAGGGGATGCCCGACTGGCGCGAGTAGCCGATGGCCGCGTCGATCCCGGAATCCGGCACGCCGATGACCACGTCCGCCTGCACCGGGTGTTCGAGCGCCAAAAACGCGCCCGCGCGCTGCCGCGCCACGTGCACGCTGCTGCCGTCGATCACGCTGTCCGGCCGCGCGAAGTAGATCATCTCGAACACGCACAGCGACGTGCGCCGGCTCTTGCAGTGCTCGGTGATGCTGCGCATGCCGTTTTTGTCCGCGACAACGATCTCGCCCGGCTCCACGTCCCTTAAAAACTGCGCGCCCACGCTCGAGAGCGCGCAGCTCTCGGACGCGAACATAAACGCGCCGTCCTTTACGCCGATGCACAGCGGCCGAAAGCCCGACGGATCGCGCACCGCGATGAGCTTGCTCGGCGAGAGGATCACGAGCGAATACGCGCCCTGAAGCTTCTCCATCGCGCGCGCGACGGCCTCCTCGATCGAGGGCGCAGAGAGGCGCTCCTTGGTCACGACGTAGGCGATGACCTCGGTATCGCTCGTCGTGTGGAAGATCGAGCCGCTCAGCTCGAGCTGTTCCCGAAGCTCCGCGTCGTTGGTCAAATTGCCGTTGTGCGCGAGCGCCATGCAGCCCTTGACGTGGTTGACCACCAGCGGCTGCGCGTTCAGGCGCGGGTCGTTCCCGGTTGTGCCGTAGCGCACATGGCCGATCGCGTGTGTGCCCTTGCCGAGCTTTGCGAGCGCGTCCGCGTCGAACACCTCGTTGACGAGGCCCCTGTCGCGGTGCACGCTGATCAGGCCGCCGTCGTTGACCGCGATGCCGCAGCTTTCCTGTCCGCGGTGCTGCAGCGCGTACAGCGCGTAATAGGTATCCGACACCACGTCGGTTTGTCGGTTTGCGCTAAATACGCCGAACACCCCGCACTCTTCGTGCAAATGATTGAACATGACTGCCCTTTCAAAACGAATCCGCATTCCGTTCGTTCCCTTGGAGCGGATCGGTAAATACTGTCTTTCTTAACTGTGGACAAATACTTGTCCACGTTTTCATTCGCAATGGTATCACTCGCCCATCAAACGCCTGCGGATCTCGATATACGCGTCCTCGACGCCGCCCAGATCCCTGCGGAAGCGGTCCTTGTCGAGCTTTTCCTTGGTCGCGCTGTCCCAGAAGCGGCAGGTATCCGGCGAGATCTCGTCGGCCAGGACGATCGTTCCGTCCGCCGTCTTGCCGAATTCGAGCTTGAAGTCTATAAGCTCGATGCCGACCGCCTTGAGATAAGCTGTAAGGAATTTGTTGATCCTGAAGGAATAGTCCGCGATGGTCCTAAGTTCGTCCGCCGTCGCGAGATCCATCGCGAAGATGTGATAATCGTTGATCATCGGGTCGCCGAGTTCGTCGTTCTTATAGCAGTACTCGAGCACTGTGCTCTTGAGCAAAGTACCCTCCTCAAGCCCCAGGCGCTTTGCGAGCGAGCCCGCGGCGATGTTGCGCACGATGACCTCGATCGGAACGATCTTCACCCGCTTTACGAGCGTGTCCCGCTCCGAAAGCTCCTCCACGAAATGGGTGGGGATGCCTTCCTTTTCGAGCAGGCGCATCAGGTGATTGGTCACGCGGTTGTTGATCACGCCCTTGCCCGCGATCGTGCCGCGCTTGACGCCGTTGAAGGCGGTCGCGTCGTCCTTGTAGGATACGATGCAGAGGTTTTCGTCCGTCGTCGCATAGACCTTCTTGGCCTTGCCCTCGTAGATTTGAACCGTCTTTTCCATGTGAATTCTCCTTAAATTTAAAATTAATCTGCAAAACGCGCCTTAAGCGCCTTATTGATACCGTTTCCTTACGCTTTGATCCTTTTCGAGCACCGCCCGCTCCATGGCGCCGCGACGCTTTTTGAGCCTGCCCGCAAGGCTGGCGTCGCCGAGCGCGAGGATCTGTGCCGCCAATATCGCGGCGTTGCCCGCGCCGTTGATCGCGACCGTCGCGACCGGGACGCCCTCGGGCATCTGCACCGTGGAAAGAAGCGCGTCCAGCCCGTCGAGCGCCGAGGATTTGATCGGGATGCCGATCACCGGCAGATTCGTGTGCGCGGCCATCGCGCCCGCGAGATGCGCGGCCTTGCCCGCCGCCGCGATGATCACGCCGAACCCGTTTTGTTCGGCCGAGCTTGCAAATTCCGCCGCCTGCGCGGGCGTCCTGTGGGCGCTTATCACGCGCGCTTCGAACGGCAGCTCAAGCTCCTGAAATACGCCGATCGCGGCCTCCAGAACCGGCAAATCGCTGTCGCTCCCCATGACAAGCGCGATTTTCTTCATTGTGTGCCTCCATCGTCATGTTCGTGTTTTTTGTATATTTCTCATCAATTCCGAGGATTACCCGTTAATAATACATTATAATCTGAACATTATCAATGTAATACTAAATAATGTACGTTTTTTTATTATTGTGCCGAAATGCCTTATGTACCGTAAAAGGCCCGCAAACCGCACAGTATCAGAGGGTTCCCTCGATAAAATAAGAAAAAACACGCCTGGATAAAGACGTGCTTTTTCAAAGGATTTCGTAGAAAAACAAATTTTCTAAGGGAAATTCGAATTAAATGTTCGTGTTTTTGTTTCCTCCTTCAGCGAGTGGTTTTATTGCGTATGCCCAATAGAAAGGCTGCGTTTGCGCCTTCCCCGCTTCCTGCCCGCCCGGCCTCAGCTCGGGTTTATGACCGGCGGCCCGCCCCGGCGGTTCCCGGTGGTGTTCGGCCCTTGTATCCCGGGGGAAGGGGACGGCGTTCCCTTTTCGTCGTTGATCCAGCCGTCCACCTTTGCCTCCGGCTGGCGTGGATCGATCTTCTTTTTCTCTTCCCTCTCCATTTTGATTCTTCTCCTTAAACGTCGTTTTCTGGGGCGGATTGTTTTTTCGTATTCCTGTTCTGGTTCTGGTTTTCGCGCGTCAACGGCGTTTGGCCTTTGGCCTTTTCTGCGCGCGCGCTTTTGTTGTCGACCTGGCTGTCCTTCGGCATCGTTTCCCCTCCTTTTAAGTTAGCTTTTGCATTCGTAGGGCATCTCATTTATCTTGGGGGATAGAATTTTTTATCGGCCGAGTTCTGTGAGCATCGCCGGAATTTCAGGCGATAAAACGGCGCCGGAACGGCGGCCGCAGGGCGATATAAAAATGCTCGGGCCCGGCTTGCATTTTCTGAACCGATATTGTAGAATATAAAAGCGTTGTCCGCCGCAGGGCTTTTTGAGGCAGGCGAACAACAGCATTGGAGAGATGGCTGAGCTGGTCTAAGGCGCACGACTGGAAATCGTAAAAGGAACGATATGTGAACTTATAAAGAGATATAAAGACTTATAAAGGCTTATGTAAGAATTAATTACTTGGAGAGGTGTCTGAGCTGGCCGAAGGAGCGTGACTGGAAATCACGTGTACGGGCAACCGTACCGCGGGTTCGAATCCCGCCCTCTCCGCCACATTTTGTCTGAAAAGTCCGATTTTATCGGGCTTTTCGGCATTTTAAGGGTGATTTTCGAGCGGAATATGATCGGGTTCTCTTACTTCGAAAAATGAGGCGGGTATTTTACC
>JBCFAY010000025.1:0-203 GCA_038562375.1 Bacillota bacterium
ATACCAAACACAAGAGGCCATGCAAGCATGGCCTCTTGTGTTTGGTATGAGACGTTTGCTGATCTTTCCAAGCCTCACCACTCCGTGCGCTCCGCGCACTGAGCTGGCGACACAGCGGAGCTGAGCGCGCCCAGTGGGCGATGAAGCGAAGCGGAGCTGCGCAAGGCAGGGAGCAGAAGGAAGTGCCCCGGCACGACGCGCTG
>JBCFAY010000025.1:213-49399 GCA_038562375.1 Bacillota bacterium
GCGACCTTGCCGCAGCGTGAAGGAAAGATAGGTAGCTGCCGGATACCAAAAGAAAAGAGATCATGTGTAACATGGTCTTTTTTCTTTTGAAATACAACAGTTGTTTATTTTCTAAGCTGGTATGGCTCCGTGCACGCAGTGCACTAAGCTGTGACCGCCCGCAGGCGGGAGGTTCGGGCACGTCTCCCACGCCCGAACTTCCTTGTGAGAATAGGTGGTAGCTGCCGGATACCTTATTTGTAGAACTTGTTACAGACATGTTTTGTATAAAAAGTATTCCTCATTCATGGTTAGAGCCTTGCTGTTTGGAGAAAGATAATTAAAATCGAACGATATGATAATTGGACCCCGGGAGGTTATCTATGAAATCCAATTTATCAGGCAAGCTATACGGCATAATAATTACAATTATATTATCGGGATGCTCTTTACAATCAAAAGGTGATCAATTAAAAGATTTTACATTGATTTTTGATGCAGCAGAGTTCTATGCTTACAATGCTTCCGGCAACTACTTTATACAATTGGTACCAAGTGATTCAAGAATAGGCCGGCCTATTCTTGAATTAATAGCCCCAGGAAATCAAAAAGATGAGAAAAGCGACGGAGATCTCTTGATAGTCGGCGCTTATGTTCATAAATTCACTTACAATAAATGTGATTTGACGGCCTTTGATATATACAGGTCGGCTAAAAACAATGAGCTTTATTCTATTCCAAAAGAAACGCGGGAGTGCCCCCTTAGACATGAACAGCGGGGCTATTTGGAGTTTGCCGATGAATAAGATAGCTTGGTTGCGTTTTTATTCAAAGCCTATGCTTCTTTGAAAATCAAGTGCTCTGCTTGCGTTGACATCCAATGATTATACGGTGTACCGGCCCTTTCATCACATCAAATGCAAAATGCTGTTGCTCATGAGCTTTTCCGCAAGGGCCGCCATCTCCTCGGCGGACTCCGGCATTCCCTTGTTAAACCACGCGCGCGCGAGCGCGATGCAGCCCGAGGTGATGAACGCGTAGTAATACTCATACAGCTCGGTTTTTTCCGTGCCGAACAGCCTTTGCCACTCGGCGTTGCTCGCGGGCCGGTTCATGTCGACGATTTTGGTCAAAAGCGAGGACTCCTTTGCGCCGAGCAGCGCCGTCACGGTTTGCGCGTTCGTGGAAAGATAACGGAACATGTCCAGCATGATCGAGCGCCAAACCAGCGATTTTTGCTGCGTATGTTTCGTGATGATCTCCCGAAAATCGTTCAGCGCCTCATTTTCCACATGCTCGAACAGGTCGTATGCATCTTTGTAATGGAGATAGAACGTGCTGCGGTTGATGTCCGCCATCTCGGTGAGCATACTTACCGTAATATCCTTGAGCTCCATCTTTCCAAGAAGCTGCGTAAGCGCTTTCCGGAGCACCTCCTTGGTCTTTCGCACACGGCGATCCGATTTTTTTTGCTCCATAAAAGTTCTCCCCTCCAAAACGACAATAGCTTTTCCGTTTGAGCGATACTCGACAATCGGTGCGGAACTGTCGCTTGAATTCTGCTTTCATCTTCATCATAATAAACATGTGACTGAAAATCAACATATGTTATTTTACTGAGGGAGTTTATGAGCGCAAGCTATATCGAGCTTGAAAACGTTGTAAAACAGTATAAGACGGGCGAAGTTGTCGTTCGCGCCGCGAACGGGATCAGCTTTCAGGTAGAAAAAGGAGAACTGGCGATCGTCACGGGCCCGAGCGGCGCGGGCAAGACGACGGTGCTGAACCTGCTCGGCGGCATGGATGCCGTCGACGGCGGGATCATTCGCGTGGACGGGGTGCTAATAAGCGACTTCAACATCAGGCAGCTTACCGCGTACCGGCGCAACCAAATCGGGTTCGTATTCCAGTTCTACAATCTGATACAGAACCTGACCGCGCTCGAGAATGTGGAGCTCGCGTCCCAGATCTGCGGCCACGCGATGGATGCCGCCGAGATGCTCGCGCAGGTCGGGCTAAAGGAGCGGATGGATCATTTTCCGTCCCAGCTTTCGGGCGGCGAACAGCAGCGCGTGGCGATCGCGCGGGCGCTCGCCAAAGCGCCCAAGCTCCTCTTATGCGACGAACCGACCGGCGCGCTCGACGATTCGACCGGCAAGGTCATATTGTCGCTTCTGCAGAACACCTGCCGCATGGCGGGCATGACGATGGTCATCATCACGCACAACCAGGCGATCGCGCCGATGGCGGACCGGATCATTCACATCAGAAACGGCAGGGTGGACGACCTGCACGTCAATCCGAACCCGACCCCGGTGGAAGAGATCGAGTGGTAACAATGAAGAACGCGTATCTCAAGGATTGCTTCAGGCAGGCGCTCGCGACCAAAAACCGCTTTCTGGCGATTCTGGTGATTTCGGCGCTGGGCGTCGCTTTTTTTTCCGGGCTGCGCGCGACGGGGCCGGATATGCGCTCTACCGCGGCGGAGTATTTTGACCGGAGCAATTTTATGGATATCCGGCTGGTTTCGACCGTCGGCTTCGACGACGGCGACGTCGCCGCGGTTCGGGCGGTGCAAGGCGTTCAGGACGTCATGCCCGCGTACTCGTACGACGCGCTGGCCGAGCTGCCGGAACGAAACCTTACCATACAGATCCAGTCGATCAATCGGGATGAACCCGGCCTGCCGGGGGTCAACCTATCCGAACTGACGGCGGGGCAAATGCCGCAAAAAAGCGGGGAATGCCTTGCGGATCCGAGGTTTATCGAAACGACGGGCTACGGGATCGGCGATACCGTGCATCTGATCTCCGGCACGAGCACGCCGGTCGGGGACGACCTCAAAACCGACGCGTTCAGGATCGTCGGCATCGCCGACAACCCGCTGTATATCTCCTACGAGCGCGGTTCAAGCAGCGTCGGCAGCGGGAAATCCGAAGGCTATCTGCTGATCCTTCCGGAGGATTTCGACCTGCCCGCCTATACGGACATCTATCTGACGGTTGAGAACGGCGCGGGCATTTCGCGCTTTGAGGGCGCCTACGGGGATCTGCTCGAGGGCGCGAAGGACGCGCTCGAGCAAACGGGCGAGGTCCGCGCAAAGCTTCGCTATGACGATATCGTGGGCGAGGCGCAGGAGAAGCTGGACGACGCGAAGGAAGAGGTCGCCGACGCGCGCAAAAAGATCGACGACGCCCAAAAGGAGCTCGACGACGCTGCCGCCGAGCTCGAGGACGGCAGGCTCGAATATGAAAAGAATAAAAGGAAGTTTGAAAAGCGGATCGCGGACGCCCAAAAGGCGCTCGACGACGGATATAAGCAATACGAGCAGGGTCTTGCCGATTACGAGGCAGGGCTCGCGGAATACGAGACTTCCAAGCGGGACGCTTTGGCGCAGCTCGACGCGGGGCAGGCGCAGCTCGATGCGGCGCGGGAGCAGTATTACGCCGGAAAGAACGCCTACGACCAGGCGAAGAGCCTGTACGACGGACTCTCCGGCGCGCTCGCCGCGGGCAACACGCCGGAGGCGCTCGGCGCGATACAGATGCTCGCCGCCGCCCTGCCCGACAGCGCGGCGGGGCTGAAAAGCGCCCTGCTCGATTACGCGAACAACCCCGCCGACCCCATGAAGCTGGCGATCGCGCAAGGGGCGCTCGGCGCGTTCGGCGCCGAGCTCGAGCAGAGCCGCCTGCAGCTCGAGGCGGGCAAGGCGGAGCTCGACGCGCAAACCGCCGCGTTCGGGCAGGCGCGCTCGGAAGCGCTCAACGAGCTTGCTAAGGGGCAGAGCGAGCTTGACGATGCCGAAAAGAAGCTCGACGAGAGCAAGGCGACGCTGGACGAAAAGAGCGCCGAGCTCGACAAGGGCCGCAGGGAGGGCCGTTCAAAGCTTGCCGAGGCGGCGAAGGACATCGAGGAGGCGGAGAAGAAGCTTTCGGATGCCGAGCAGGAGTTTGCGCAAGAGAAAGCAAAGGCGGAGAAGGAGCTTTCGGACGCAGAGGCGAAGATTGACGACGGCGAAAAGGAGCTTTCGGAGCTCAAGGATCCGCAGTGGTACGTGCTCGATCACGATATGAACGCCGGCTTTAACGGCTATAAGCAGGACACGAGCCGCCTCGAGGCGATCAGCCTGGTGATGCCTGTGCTGTTCTTCCTTGTGGCGGTGCTCGTCACGATGACGGCGATGACCCGCCTCGTCGACAGCGACCGCTTGTCGATCGGCACGCTCAAGGCGCTTGGGTATTCGGACCGGGCGATCGTGCTGAGATATCTCGTGTACGCGACGGCGGCGTCGCTGGTCGGGAGCGTCATCGGCGTGATGGTCGGCTTCAACGTGCTGCCGCGCGTGATATTCAACGCGTATTCGATGCTGTACACGCTGCCGCCGCTGCACGTCGAGTTCAATGTGCCGTACGCGCTTGTTTCCATCGGCGCGGCGGTCGTCTGCGCTGCCGTCCCCGCCGCGCTCGTGTGCATGCGCTCCGCCCGGGAAGCGCCCGCGCAGCTCATGCGCCCCGTCGCGCCGCGCATGGGCAGGCGGACGCCGCTGGAATACATCCCTTTCCTTTGGAAAAGGCTGCATTTCTCGCAGAAAGTCGCGATCCGCAACCTGTTCCGCTATCGGAAGCGCCTTATCATGACGCTCGTCGGCGTGGCGGGCTGCACGGCGCTGATGTTCACCGGCTTTGGGCTCAGGGACGCGATTTCGACCATCATCGGCAAGCAGTTCGGCAAGATCCAGACCTACGATTTGAGGATCGATTTCCAGCAGGACGCCTCGGAGGAGGACCGGAAATCGCTGGAGGATACCGTAAAGGGCAGCGGGGACATCCTTTCGAGTACGGTCCTCATGCACGAATCGGTGGACGCTTCCCACGGCGACCGTGAAAAATCTGTTTTTCTGGTCGTGCCGGAGGATGCGGCGGAGTTTTCGGAATATATCCGCCTCGCGGAGAGGAGGACGGAAAACACGCTCTCATTGTCTGAGGATTCCGTCATCATAACGGAAAAGCTCGCGGTCCTGTTGAACGTAAAGGTCGGGGATACTGTCGAGCTCGTCGACGGCGACGCGAAGCGCGCCGAGGTACGCGTGGGCGGCATCACGGAAAACTACCTGTATCATTACGTTTATATGGCGCCCAAGCATTTCCTTGACTCGTTCGGAGAGGCTCCCAGGGGGAACCAGATCCTCTGCAAGCTCGCCTCCGCGGCGGCCGCGGGCGATGAGGCGCTCTCAAAGAGCCTGCTCGACGAACCGGCGGTGAGCGCGGTGACGTTCTCGGGCGATACCATGGGCAGGGCGGAGGATATGACCGAAGCGCTCCGCTACGTCGTGCTCGTGCTGATCGTTTCGGCCGGGGCGCTGGTGTTCGTCGTGCTCTTCAGCCTCAACTCCATCAACCTCGAGGAGCGCGAGCGCGAGCTCGCGACGATCAAGCTCCTCGGGTTTTACGACCGCGAGCTGGCGGCCTATCTCTACAGGGAAAACATCGCGCTCACGGTGCTCGGCATCGCGGCGGGATTGCTGCTGGGCATCGCGCTGCAGCGCTACGTGGTCGTGACGATGGAGATCGACATGCTGATGTTCAGCCGCGATCTTCTGTGGACCAGCTACGTCTATTCCGCGGGGCTGACGGGCGTATTCGCCGTGTTCGTGAACCTGATCATGCTCAGGCATATCAAGCGCATCGACATGGTCAGCTCGCTCAAGAGCATCGAATAGGCGCGCGGCGTGCGGGCAAAACCATCGACATAATTCCTCTTAGAACGCGCCCCATTCGACCGGAAATGTTTTTAATTGCGCCCAAAAGCAGGGAAGGGATTTGCCTTAGCTGCGTAGAATATGCATATAAATCGGTCGAGGACTCGGCCGAGGGAAAGGAGTTGGACGTATGCGTATTTCGATCACGGGCAAAAACATCGAGGTATCCGAGTACCTGCATGAGCTTGCGGTCAAAAAAGTCTCCAAGCTCGACCGGTATTTTCCCAAAGATACCGAAGCGCAGGTGACCATGGCCGTCGAGCGCAACCGGCACATCGTGGAGGTGACGATCCCGTATTCGGGCGGCATCATCCGCGGCGAAGAGGTCACCGGCGATATGTACGCATCCATCGACAACGTGCTCGATAAACTGGAAAAACAGATCATCCGCCACAAAACGCGCCTTGGGAAAACCCTTCGGGAGGAAGCCTTCCGCTACGACGAACCGCTCTTCGGCGGCAGCTACGACGATGTGGATGAGGAAGGACCGCGCATCGTCCGCGTCAAACGCTTCTCGCTCAAGCCCATGACCGAGGAGGAGGCGATGCTGCAGCTCGAGCTGCTCGGGCACTCGTTCTTCGTGTTCCTGAACGCCGAGACGGGAGAAACCAATGTGATCTACGCGCGAAAGGACGGGAATTACGGCCTGATCGAACCGGCGCATAATTAGGCGGCAAGGCCACGGCATAATATTGGGGCGGGAAGGCGAGAACTTCCCGCCTTTTTTAGTTTTATTAAAGCGGGAGACTCCATTTTGCAGGGGCGCCGTTTTGCGCCCGCAGGTCGCCGCAAATGACGGATTGAATGCCTGCTGTTGCGCAAGAGTTTGCGCCTTGCAAGGAGCGTGCCGGTTTCCTTTTTTGCCTCCGGATCGGCATGCCGCGAACGGCGGCGATTGTGCACGAAAGGTGACTATTTTATTAAGCATTTGCGCCCGCATTGTAAAGGCGGGGTACACATGTTAGAATAGAAGTTATTAAAATGGAGAGGTATGCAAGTTCACATGGGTTTTTTAGATAGTATCCTCGGCAGCAGCAGCGAAAGCCAGGTTAGAAAGCTCCGTCCCATGGTGGCGAAGATCAACGCTCTCGAACCGGCGATGCAGAAACTGTCCGACGCCGAGCTCTGCGCCAAAACCGGGGAATTCAAGGCGCGCCTCGAGCAGGGCGCCGCGCTCGACGACCTTTTGCCCGAGGCGTTCGCCGCGGTGCGCGAGGCCGCCGTGCGTACGGTCGGGATGCGCCATTTTGACGTACAGCTCCTGGGCGGTATCGCGCTGCATCAGGGCCGCATCGCCGAGATGAAGACGGGCGAGGGCAAAACGCTCGTCGCCACGCTTCCGGCGTACTTAAACGCCCTGCCGGGGAACGGCGTGCACATCGTTACGGTCAACGATTATCTCGCCAAGCGCGACGCGCAGTGGATGGGCAAGATCTATCGTTTTCTCGGCCTTTCCGTGGGCTGCATCGTGCACGAGCTCGACAACGATCAGCGACGGGACGCCTATAATTCGGACATCACCTACGGCACCAACAACGAGTTCGGCTTCGACTACCTCAGGGACAACATGGTCGTCTACCGCGAGCAGATGGTGCAAAAAGAGCTTCATTACGCGATCGTCGACGAGGTGGACTCCATCCTCATCGACGAGGCGCGAACGCCTTTGATCATCTCCGGCCACGGGGAAAAATCCACGGATCTGTACACCAAGGCCGACCGTTTCGTCAGGAAGCTCACGCGCGGCGCGAACATCGAGAAGGCCTCGCGCATGGAGATGCTCGAGGGCTCGATGCCCCCGGAGAGCGGCGACTATCAGGTCGATATCAAGGCCAAGACCGCGCAGCTCACGCAGGAGGGCATGAAGAAGGCCGAGCAGTATTTTCAGATCGACGATATCGCCGACGCCGCGAACTCCGAGGTCAACCACCATATCATCCAGGCGCTCAAGGCGCACGCGACGATGGCGCGGGATAAGGATTACGTGGTGCAGGACGGCCAGGTCATCATCGTGGACGAGTTCACCGGCCGCCTGATGCTGGGCCGCCGCTACTCCGAAGGCCTGCACCAGGCGCTCGAGGCCAAGGAGGGCGTGAAGGTCGAGCGCGAGAACAAGACGCTCGCGACCATCACGTTCCAGAACTACTTCCGCATGTTCAAAAAGCTCGCGGGCATGACCGGTACCGCAAAGACGGAGGAGGCGGAATTCCAGTCCATCTACGATCTGGACGTCGTGGAGATCCCGACGAACAAACCGCTGTGCCGCACGGACCATAACGATATTGTCTACACCACCGAGGAAGGCAAGTTCCGCGCGGTGGTGGAGGAGATCATCGCCCTGCACAAGACCGGGCAGCCGCTGCTGGTCGGCACGATCTCGGTGGAAAAGAGCGAGCGGCTGAGCGATCTGCTCACGCGCCGCGGCGTCAACCACGTCGTATTGAACGCGAAGATGCACGCGAGGGAGGCCGAGATCGTCGCCCAGGCCGGTAAGCTCGGCACAGTGACGATCGCGACCAACATGGCCGGCCGCGGCACGGACATTCTCCTCGGGGGCAACCCGGAATTCCTCGCGCGCAGGGAGCTCCGCCAGAACGGCGTCGACGAGGTGATCATCGAGGAAGCGACCAGCCACGCGGAAACGGACGACGAGGAGGTCCTCGCCGCGCGCGCCGCGTACAAGGAAGCGTTTGCCCGCTATAAGAAGATCACCGACGAGGAGCACGACCGCGTCGTAGGGCTGGGCGGCCTGCACATCATCGGCACCGAGCGCCATGAGTCCCGCCGCATCGACAACCAGCTGCGCGGCCGCGCGGGCCGCCAGGGCGACCCGGGCTCCACGCGCTTTTACGTATCCCTCGCGGACGAATTGATGCAGCGCTTCGGCGCGGACCGCGTCAAAGGGCTGATGGAGAAGCTCTCGCCCAACGACGATATCCCCATCGAGATCGGCATGATCACCAAGCAGATCGAGAACGCGCAAAAGCGCGTCGAGCTGCACAACTTCGATATCCGCAAGCACGTTTTGCAGTACGACGACGTGATGAACAAGCAGCGCGAGCTCATCTACGGCCAGCGCCGCCGCGTGCTGATGGGGGACGATATCCACGCCTCGATCCGCGAGATGATCACGCAGTCGGTCGAGGAGCTGATGGGGCAGCACGCGCCCGCGCACATCAAGGCGGAGGACTGGGATGTGCCGGGGCTTTACGCGGCGGTCTCGGAATTCTTCGGCCTGCGCCCCGCGCCCAAGCCCGGCAAAGCGCTGCTCGAAAAGCCCGGCCGCGAGGCGGTCGAAAAAGAGCTTACCGACGCGCTTGAGAAGCAGTACGCCGCCAAGGAAGCGGAGCTTTCCGAAGCCGGAGCGGATATGCGCGAGGTCGAGCGCGTGGTCCTTCTGCGCGCGGTCGACGAGCACTGGATGGAGCACATCGACGCGATGGATCAGCTCAAGCAGGGCATCGGCCTGAGGGCGTATGGCCAGAAGGATCCGGTCATAGAATATCGGACGGAGGGCTTCGACATGTTCGACGAGATGGTGCAGAACATCCGCCGTCAAACCGTCCGTATGCTCTACAGCGTCGGCGTCAAGAGCGCTCCCAAGGAGCGCGAGCAGATCGCCAACCCGATCCAGACCTCGGGGGACGAGGGCAACACGCCCACGCGCTCCGGGAGGCAGGTCGGCAGGAACGATCCGTGCCCGTGCGGGAGCGGCAAGAAATACAAGAACTGCTGCGGCAAGCAGTAAGGCGCAGGGGTTCTTTTATAGATTTTAGCGAAAAGGAAGTGGGAAAGTGATCCAACTGGACGAATACCGGCAGCAGCTCGCATCCACGTTGCAGACTTTAAAAGAGGCAGGTGAGTCCCTTTGACCTTGCCGCCCTCGGCAAGGAAAAGGAGGAGCTCGAGCACAAGATGGCGGAATCGGGCTTCTGGGACGATGTGGAGAACGCCAACAAAGTAAACCAGCGCATGAAAACGCTGACGAATAAGCTCAACCGGGTGCAGCGCCTCAATGCGCAGGCGGACGATCTGGTGACACTGATGCAGATGTGTTCTGAGGAGGACGACGCGTCGCTCCTCCCCGAGATCCAGGCGGAGTATGAGTCGCTCGTCGAAGCCGTGGAGCGGCTGCGCCTTGAGACGCTGCTCAAGGGGCCGTACGACGCGTCGGACGCGGTGCTCTCGCTGCACGCGGGCGCGGGCGGCACGGAGGCGCAGGACTGGGTATCGCTCCTCTATCGGATGTACACCCGCTTCTGCGAGCGCCGCGGCTATAGCGTCAAGGTCTTGGACCTGCTCGACGGCGAAGAGGCGGGCATCAAGAGCGTTACCTTCGAGGTACAGGGCGAAAACGCCTACGGCTATCTCAAGGCGGAAAAGGGCGTGCACCGTTTGGTGCGCATCTCGCCCTTCGACGCTTCGGGCAGGCGGCATACCTCGTTCGCGTCGCTGGACGTAACGCCGATCCTCGAGGACGACGACGCGCTCGAGATCGATTCGGACGACCTTAGGATCGACACCTACCGCTCGAGCGGCGCGGGCGGCCAGCACGTGAACAAGACGTCGTCGGCGATCCGCATCACGCACCTCCCGACGAACATCGTCGTGCAGTGCCAGAACGAGCGCAGCCAGCTCCAGAACAAGGAGACGGCGATGCGCATGCTCAAAGGCAAGCTCCTCGAGCTCGCGGAGCGCGAGAGGATGGAGCAGATGGCGTCGATCAAGGGCGAGATGAAGAAGATCGAATGGGGCAGTCAGATCCGAAGCTATGTCTTCCAGCCCTATACGATGGTCAAGGATCACCGCACCGGCGTAGAAAACGGCAATATCCAGGCCGTGATGGACGGCGCGCTCGACGAGTTCATCAACGCGTTTCTCGTTCAGTCGTAATCTTATGCGGCGCGGCCGCGGATTGGAGGGAGCGTTTGTGCCGAGCAAGCTCGCGAAGTTTATCGAGACCGCGATGTATGGGATCAAGCCCCTTATCAACAACCTGAGCCTCGAGATGGAGCGCGCGGGGCAGGACGTTTTGGCGCGCGGCGAATTGCGGCGTCTGCCCGAGAATCTCTGCGTGCTGCGCGCGGACGTTTTAAGGGAGGACGGCACGGATATCCCGGCGGAGTGGTTCCTCCCCTCGGGAGCGCCGCAGGAGTTTGCGGTGCTCTATTTCCACGGCGGCGCGTACATGGCGGGCTCTCTGACGAGCAGCCGCGTGCTCGCGGTGGATTTCGCGCAGGCGACGGGGCTCAATACCCTTTCCTTCGAATACCGGCTCTCGCCGGAGCACCCGTATCCGGCGGGCATCGAGGACGCGAAGACCGTCTATTTGGACCTTTTAAAGCTCGGCGTGTGCTCCTCGGGCGTCGCGTTCATCGGCGATTCGGCGGGCGGGGGCATGGCCTGTGCGCTCATGCTGAAGCTTAGGGACGAGGGACTCCCTCTCCCGGGCGTCTGCGTCGCCATCTCGCCGTGGACGGATCTGACGCTCTGCGGCGAAAGCTACCGGGCGAAGGAGAAGATCGATCCGCTGCTCGCGCTTTCAAAGCTTGAGCGCGCGCGGGAGTATTACGCGCCGGAAGAGCTTTTGACGCATCCTTACGTATCCCCGGCGTTCGGGGACTTTACCGGCTGCCCGCCGACACTCATCCACGTCGGCAGCGACGAGATGCTCTTGGACGACGCCCGCGCCCTTGAAAAAGCGATGCTGTGCGCAGGCGTCGAGGTGGAGCTCGACGTATGGGAAGGGCTGTGGCACGTCTGGCACGCGTTCGACATCCCGGAGACCCGCGACGCGATGCAGCGCATCGCTTCGTACATCCTCGGGCGCTTAAAATGCGGGGGCGTTGGATGAAGGCCCCGAAGAAGGATTGGTATAAGCTCGACAACGCGGCGAAGATCTATCCCGTGATCATGAACGACCGCTGGATGTCGATGTTCCGCTTTACGGCGCATCTGACGCGGGATGTGGACGCGGCGCTTTTGCAGCGCGCGCTCGAGCGCGCGCTCGAGCGCTTCCCGGGGAACCGCGTGCGGCTCCGGCGCGGCATTTTCTGGTATTATCTCGAGCAGTACACAAAGCCCATTTTGGTGGAGCCGGACGTCAACAACCCCTGCACGCCCATCGCGCGCGGGAAGGAGCTATTCCGGCTGACGTACTACCGCAACCGCGTGAGCCTCGAGGTGTTCCACGCGATCGCGGACGGGGGCGGGGCGTTGGTGTTCTTTAAGACCATCCTCGCGCAGTATATCCGCCTGCTCGGCGTACAGGTGCCCGCCACGCACGGGGTGCTCGACGTAGACGAGCCGCCCGGCGGCGAGGAGCTTGAGGACAGTTTTTTGCGCTACAGCCGCATGTCGGTTTTGCCGAGCCGCGCGGAGAGCCGGGCGTACAAGCTTTCCGGCACGCCGCTCGAGCCTGGCTGCATCGCGCTCACGACCGGATTATTGAGCGTGGACGCGGTAAAAACTAAGGCCAGGGCACTCCGCGTATCGATCACGGAATACCTCGCGGCAACCTACCTGTACGCGCTGTACCTGGTGCAGCGCGCGCAGCCCACCAGGCGCAAATACCCCGTCAAGGTGAGCGTGCCGGTGGACCTTCGCCGCTACTATAAGACGAAGACCTTAAGGAACTTCTCGCAGTACGTCAACCCCGGGATAGACCCGAACTACGGCGAATTCACGTTCGAGGAAACGCTCGCGCAGGTGCACCATTTTTTAAGGTACATGCTCACCGAGAAGAACCTCAACGCGCGCATGAGCAAGAACGTGAGCGAGGAAAAGGTGCTCGCGCTCCGGCTCGTCCCGCTTTGGATCAAGAACCGCGCGATCATGGCGGTGTATTTAAGGACGGGCGAAAATACGTTCACGACCGCGCTCTCGAACATCGGGCCGGTGGAGCTCCCCGAGAGCATGCGCGAATACTTCACCCGCTTTGACATGATGCTGCGCACCGCGCGCAAGAACGCGATCGAGTGCGCGGTAGCAAGCTACGGCGATACGCTGTCGGTCACGTTCACGCGCACGATACGGCAGCCGCACGTCGAACGGCTGTTCTTTCAGATGCTGGTGCGCGCGGGGCTGAAGGTCAGGATCGAGAGCAACATGGAGGGATGAAATGTCCTATTGCGTAAACTGCGGCGTCGAGCTCGAAGAAAGTCAAAAATCCTGCCCGCTGTGCGCGGTGGAGGTCTGCAACCCCGCGAAGCCTTACGACGCGGGCGTTTTAAAGCCGTACTCGAGCCACATCGCGCGCATCAACCGGCGCGTGGAGAGACGGTTCGACGGCGTGATCGCGAGCGTGACGATCGCGTTCGTCGCGGGCATCTGCATCGTGGCGGACATGGCGTACTCCGCGGGCGCGGACTGGTCGCTGCTCGTGGCGATATCGCTCGGGCTCGGCTGGATGCTCTTCGTCACTCCGTTCGTATTCGACCGCCTCGGCCCGCTTTGGTTCGTCGGGATGGATATGGCGGCGCTCATCGGTTTTTTGTACGGACTCAACCGGCTCACCTCCGTCGAGGATTGGTTTACGCCGCTGGCGCTGCCCGTCGTGCTTTCAATCGGCGTGCTCGCCGCGATCGGGATCATCGTGATCCGGGCGCAAAAGCTCAGGGTGTTTTCGGCGATCGCGTGGGTGGCGGGCCTTCTGGGCACGTTCGTGCTCACGCTCGAGTGCATACTCGACCGGTTTCTGTTCGGCGTATGCAGTTTCGACTGGTCGTTCTTCGTGGCGATCCCCTGTTTCGTCATTGCGCTGATCTTCACGATCATCGCGCGCAAGGTGGAGCTGCAGGAGGCGATCATCCGCAGGCTGCACGTCTGACGTCCGGCGTCCGCGCGTTCGGCGCGGGCACACTCTATAAGGCGGTTTTTTCATGGAAGAATTCAGCGCTTTCGACATCATCGGCCCGAGGATGATCGGGCCGTCCAGCTCGCATACGGCGGGCGCGGCGCGGCTTGCCGACGTCGCGCGCAAGATCGCGGGGCAGGAAATCACGGCTGCACGGCTTACGCTCTACGGCTCGTTCGCGGACACCGGCAGGGGCCACGGCACCGACAAGGCGCTCATCGCGGGCGTGCTCGGCATGATGCCGGACGACGAGCGGCTTTCCCGCGCGCCCGAGATCGCGCGCGAGAAGGGGATCGACATCAAGGTGATCTTCTCCACCGACGAGGTGGAACGCCCGAACACCGCGCGCATCGAGCTAACCTGCGCGGACGGCGGCACCGTGGAGGTCGTGGGCGCTTCCGTGGGCGGCGGAAACATCCTCATCACCGAGATCGACGGGCTGGCGGTCGAGTTGACCGGCGAGTATCCGACGCTGCTCGTGCGCCATCACGACGTGCCGGGCGTGATCATGGAGGTCACGCGGATCCTGGCGGGCAACAGCATCAATGTCGCGTTCATGCAGGTATTCCGCCACAGCCGCGGCGAGGACGCCTATATGGTCATCGAGACCGACCAGAAGGTTTCCTCTGAGATCCAGGAGGATATCCTGAGGCTTTGCCCGGACATCCGGCAGGTAAGGGTGGTGTGAGCGTATGACATACGAGTTTACGAGCGGCGACGAACTGCTGCTTCTGACGCAAACGGAGGAACTCGGCATCGGCGAGATCATGCTGCGCCGGGAGATGGCGCGGGAGGATGCCCCGCGCGAGGCGCTGATCGAAAAAATGCACAGGAACCTTGAGACCATGCGCGCGAGCGTCCAAAAGGGCCTCGGCGAAAAGCAGAGCTCCGTGAGCGGCCTGACCGGAGGCGACGCGGAGGCGCTCCTTGAATATTCCGAAGGGGAATCCTTCTGCGGCGCGCGGGTATGCCGCGCGGTCGCAAGCGCGATGGCCGTGGTCGAGGTCAACGCGTCGATGGGCCGTATCGTCGCCGCGCCGACGGCGGGGGCGTCCGGCATACTGCCCGGGGCGCTCATCGAATGCGGGCGCGAGCGCGGCTGGAGCGACGAGATGCTGATCATGGGCCTTTATACCGCGGCGGCGGTGGGCATGGTCATCGCGCGCAACGCGAGCATATCCGGCGCCGAGGGCGGCTGCCAGGCCGAGACGGGCTCCGCCGCGGCGATGGCGGCGGCGGCGCTGGTCGAATGCGCGGGCGGCACTCCGCTTGCCGCGCTGCACGCGTCGGCCATCGCGTTAAAGAACGTTTTGGGGCTGGTGTGCGACCCCGTGGCGGGGCTCGTCGAATGCCCCTGCATCAAGCGGAACGCGCTGGGCGCGGCCAACGCGATGCTTTCGGCGGATATGGCGCTCGCCGGGATCGAGAGCATCATCCCGTTCGACGAGGTGGTCGGCGCGATGCGCAGCATCGGCCGCTCGATGAGCTCCGACCTTCGCGAGACCGCGCGCGGCGGGCTCGCGGCGACGCCGACCGGCAGGGCGCTCAAGAAACGGTTGAAACTGGATCTGTAATATCTGCAACCTCGGAGGAAACAAAATCGTTATATTGGCAGAAGACCGGATTGGGTGCGGGTTGCCGCAGAGGAGGATGTTCGGCGCGGCGGCCGCCGTTTCCGGTATTCTTGCCCGGATGGGGGTAATCGGTTGCCATATAGGGATTTCGAGTCCATCTATTCGGCGCACGCGCGGCTGGTCTATTGGGCGGCCTACGGCGTGACGCGCGAACACAATCATGCGCTCGACGTCGCGCAGACGGTTTTTCTGCGCGTATTTAAGCATCTCTCAAAATTGGGGGATATGGACGACGGACAGCTTCGGGCATGGCTGTACCGGGTGAGCGTGAATGCCGCGAAGGACCTTTTGCGCAAGGAGCGGCGGCTGATCCCGTCGGAGGATGTGGGCCTGACGATGGGCGTGAGCGAAGCGGAGCTTCCCGAGAGCCTGCTGCTTTCCAAGGAAGGGCGCGAGCGGGTGAAGGCGTGCGTGAGCCGCCTGCCGGAAATCTATCGCGAGCCGATCCTGCTGTATTATTTTTCGGAACTTGACTACCGGCAGATCGCCGAGGTTTTGGATGTCAATGAAGGTACCCTTAAATCGCGCATGTCGCGTGCGCGGAAAATGCTCTACGATACTTTAGGAAGGGAGGGTGAGGCTCTTGAAGAGATCTATTGAGAACCGTTTGAGCGCAAAGGAAATCGCGCGCTCGATCCTGAGCAAAAAAACCGCGGGCGTCCGCGCGCTGAATGTTCCCCAAAACGCCTCTCCCGCCCTTGGGATCAAGAGGCTGCTTTCCCGCCGGAAGGAGAGCGAACTGGATTCGCTCCTCCGCGAGGCTGCGGTACAGGAAAACGCCGCTTTGGTGTTCCCGAATTCCTGGGAATTCTTAAAGCAGGCGCGCGCCCGCAAAAGCGTGCGCCGGGCGCGCCTGGTGCGTTCTCTCGGCGCGGTCGCCGCGTGTCTGGTGATCGCCGCGGCAGGCGTGTTTTATTATCGGGCGCAGTATGCGCCCAAGACCGAGCAGGCCCCCATGCAGATGTCGGCGGCCGATTCGTCCGCCGGGATGAACGGTCTTGGAGATATTGCGCCGGAAGCGATCATGGAACAGCCCATGGACAGCCCGCTCTTTGCCGCCGCGCCCTCGGATGCGAGCGCGCCGGAGATGGCGATACAGGACAACGCCCTGATCCCGTCCGCCGGGAATGAACGCTCCGCCGGTTCGTCGGCTTCCGGCGAGATCGTCAGCTATGAGATTCGGCTGATCGGGGAAGCCTCGCCCGACGCGGGGGCAGAGAGCCTTAAGGATCAAGGCGTAACCGTCGAATACGGCGTAAGCTCGCCCGTGGCGCTTTTGCCCGGCGAGGCCGCCGTATGCGCACGGGACGGAAGCGACCTTTCGCTCTACTATCTCTATAACGGCGAGGACACGCTGCTCCTTATCAAGGGGGGCGCGGACAAGGAAACGCTCTTTTCCTACGCGCTCATGCTCGCTCAGGAGGGTTAGCGTCCATCGGCGGGCGGGCCTCGAGGCACCTCCTCGGCGCGTTCGATCGATTCATGGGAGCCGGGACGTTTTTGTCCGCGGCTCCCGCCTTTTTTTTGGGAAACAACGCGCATTTTAATTACGGCACGCCGCAAAGCCGAGGCGCGCCGTTTTCAAGGCCGGGTTTGCACCGGCGCGAAGCCCTGCGCCGTTGGGAGTCACTTCAAACCCTGTTCGGATTGGTGCGCGATACGCATACATCTGCTATAATGAAGAAAGACTCGGCTTAAGGAGATCCACTATGGCAAAAATGCGTTTGATCAAGGGCGCCGTGAACAACGTCGCGGAAGGCGTCTGCCTCGTCAAAAGCGCGGCGGTGCGCAGCAACAGCAAGGGCAGCGATTATCTCGACCTTGTACTCGCCGACGCGGACGGCGAAATCGCCGCGAAGCTTTGGGATTACGATCCGGTGACAAACGGCGTGTTCTATCCGGAGATGATCGTCAAGGTGCGCGGCACGATCACCGTGTGGAAGGACTCCGAGCAGCTCAGGGTCGACCGCATCCGCGCCACGACGCCGGAGGATGGGGTGGATATGTCCGCGCTCGTGCCCTGCGCGCCTTTTGACAGCGAGTGGATGTTCGACCAGCTGATGGAATGCGCGGCCGGGTTTGTGGATCACGACCTGACGCGCCTTGTGCAGTATATCCTCAAGCAGAATAAGACCGCGCTCCTAAAACAGCCCGCCGCGCTCAAGCTCCATCACGCGCAGCACGGCGGCCTGCTGTACCATACGCTCACGATGCTGCGAGCGGCCAAGGCGCTGATCGATATCTATCCTGCGCTCGACGGCGATCTCGTGTTCGCGGGAGTGATCCTGCACGATATCGAAAAGATCAACGAGCTCGTCGCGGGCCCCTTGGGCATCGCGAGCGGGTACTCCGTCGCCGGGCAGCTGATCGGGCATATCGCGATGGGCGTGGCGATGGTGGAAAAGGCCGCGAGCGAGCTGCAGATGGAGGGCGAGCTTGCGACGCTGCTCTCGCACATGCTGCTTTCGCACCACGGCACGCCGGAATTCGGCAGCCCCAGGCCGCCGATGTTCCCGGAGGCGGAGGTGCTCCATCAGCTCGACGTGCTCGACTCCAAGCTCTTTGAGATGTTCGCCGCGCTCGACGGCGTGGAGAAGGGCGGCTTCTCCGAGCGCATCTGGGCGCTCGACAACCGCCAGCTCTACCAGCACGGGCACAACGCCGCGCCCGCTTCGAAGGACGCCGAGGAGCAGGAGCGCTGACCCCGATATTCTCATAAAAGAAGCATTGTCGTCCGGGGAGCGGATCGCGCCGAAACGCCGTTTGCTCCTCGCGTTTTCATGTAGGGTGACCGGCGTTTTATATTATTTACGGAGGAAGGGGTGCGGGTATGTTTCGTCAGATGCGCCGCAAAAAACAGGCTCTGTCCTTGGAGGAGAGCATTTCTGTATTGAAGAATGGAACATCCGGCGTGCTGGCCGTATCCGGCGACGACGGTTATCCCTATGCGGTCCCGCTAAGCTATGTATACCGCGATTCCAAAATCTTTTTCCACTGTGCAAAATCGGGGCACAAGCTGGACGCCGTTGCAAGGAATCCGAAGGTTTCCTTTTGCGTGATCGACCGGGACGATGTGGTGCCCGAGGAACACACCACCTATTTTCGCAGCGTGATCGCGTTTGGAACAGCGCGGGTTTTGGAGGACGAAGACGAAAAGCGGGATGCCCTCGAAGCTTTGGCCGCAAGGTATTCGCTCGGCCTCGAGCAGGGATGCCTGCGGGAAATCGACCAACAGTTCAAGAAGGTCTGCCTTGTGGAGCTCGCGATCGAACATATGACCGGAAAAGAAGCCGTCGAGCTGGTCGGAAGGAATGCCTGAAAAACGACCGGGCGTCATAGGCATTGGAAGAATGGAATCGATGAAGGCGTCGGATTAAGCATCCAAGCCCGACGGACAAAAACGGACGCCGCGCGGCGTCCGTTTCGCATGTTTTCATGTTGAATTCGCGTTCATATTATCGGCTGCTCAGATTGCTTTGTCCTGTGCTTTAAACCACAGGGGTTCGACTCCCTTTCCCTTAAACGCAGGTAAATCCGCCGTCCACGAGAACGGTGCCGCCCACCATGAAAGAGGCCTCGTCGCTCGCGAGAAACAGGATGACGTTGGCGACCTCCTCCGGCTGGGCCAGCCGCTTGATCGGGAACAACTGCGCGAACGCGTCGGCGTCCTGCCGGTCCATGTTCAGCAGCATGGGCGTGAGCGTGCCGCCGGGGCAGACGCAGTTGACCAGGATGTTCTCCTTTGCGTACGTGGCGGCCATGCTTTTGCTGAGCTGGATGACGGCCCCCTTGGTGGAGGAATACACGTGCAGCGTGGGCGCGCCGACCGTGCCGGCGGTGGACGCGATATTGACGATGCGGCCGTATCCGTTTCGCCGCATGGCGGGGATCAGGTGTTTGCACATGAGGAAAGTGCCCGTCACATTGACTTGAAAGCTTTCTTCCCACTCGGATAAGCCGAGGGATTCCACCGTGCCTTCCGTGGCGATGCCCGCGCTGTTCACCAGGATATCGATCCTGGGGTGCTCGCTGAGGATTTGCCCGCAGGCGCTCTCGATCTGCGTGCTGTCGCGGAAATCCACGGCATAAAAAGAGAATCCTGCGATCTTCTCCAGCTCGCGGCCCTTTTCCCGGTTGCGGCCGAGCCCGAGCACCCGCGCGCCCTTTTTCAGCAGCATGCGCGCGGTCGTCTCGCCGATGCCGGAGGTTGCGCCGGTCACGACGGCGACTTTATCCTTAAATTCCATGAAAGAGATGCTCCTTTGTATTATAATCGGCATTCACATGCATATCTGTGCGCCTATAAATCCTTTGCGCGAGGGAAAACAAACCGGAAACGCCCGCATAGGCTCTATTTGCCGAGCAGGTCCTCGTATGTTACCTTTAAGACTTTTGCGATGGTTAAAAGCTCGATATCCGTCACGAAACGCTTCCCGCTTTCTATGCGCTGGACAGCGTTTTTATCAAGATCCAGCCCTTCGATTTGGAGCATATCGGAAAAGGCTTTTTGGGATGGGCCGGCCGGTAAAGCCTCCCGGTATTCCTTTATCTTGCGGCCGCAAATGTTGTTCGAGCCGTCCGCCGCCTTATTCTTATACATGTCATCCCGCCTCCCGGTGACATTTACTGATTGTCATTCAAAAGATTATATGTTAGATTTTAAAAAGAGGTGACATTCGCTGAATGTCACACAAAGGTGTTTCAGGGTAACGGAGTGGGAACTATGAAAAAGTTCGACGCTGAAAAAGCAATTCGGCATATTGCGATAAGGCAAGGAGCAACAATCGGAGAATCCCTTGTAAGGGCGGCGTGCCGACGCCGGAGGAATTGATTGCCTATCTTGCTGCCTGTATGGACGCGGGCATAGATCCATTTGCATAGAGAAAAGCCGGCGCGGTTGCCATGCGTGGCCGCCGCGTTCGGCTTTTTGTGCGTCGCTTTTTCTTTGGCGTTTGCCGTTGTCCTCCCGGCCGCGCCGGACCTCGGCGCAAATCCTACTTCAGCGCCTGGGTAAGGTCCTCGATCAGATCGTCGACATGCTCTGTGCCTATGGAGAGCCGTACGGTGTTGGGCTTGATCCTGCTGCCCTGCAGTTGTTCTTCCGTCAGCTGGGAGTGCGTGGTGCTCGCCGGATGGATCACCAGCGATTTGACGTCGGCGACGTTCGCGAGCAGCGAGAAGATCTCGAGCTTGTCGATAAACTCCGTAGCCTCCTTCGCGCCGCCCTTGATCTCAAAGGTGAAGATCGAGCCCGCGCCGTCCTTGAAGTATTTTTGGTACAGCGCGTGGGAGGGGCTCTCGGGCAGGGACGGGTGGTTGACGCGCTCAACCCTGGGGTGCGAGCGCAGGAAGTCGATGATCTTGAGCGTATTGCTCACATGCCGCTCCACGCGCAGCGAGAGCGTCTCAAGCCCCTGCAGGAACAGGAAGGAATGGAACGGGCTCAGCGCCGCGCCGGTATCGCGAAGCAGCGTGACGCGCGCCTTGATGATGTAGGCGGCGGGGCCCACGGCCTTGGTGTACTGCACGCCGTGGTAGCTCGCGTCCGGCTCGGTCAGGCCGGGGTACCTGCCCGAGGCCTCCCAGTCGAACTTGCCGGAATCGACGATCACGCCGCCGATGGACGTGCCGTGGCCGCCGATGAACTTAGTGGCGGAATGGATGACGATGTCCGCGCCGAGCTTGAACGGGCGGAGCAGGTACGGCGTCGCGAACGTGTTGTCGACGATCAGGGCGATGCCGTGCCGGTGCGCGATGTCCGCGATGGCGGAGATGTCGACGACGTCGGAGTTGGGGTTGCCGAGGCTCTCGATGAAAATCGCCTTGGTGTTGGGCCGGATGGCGTCTTCATAGCCCTTGAGATCCTGCGGCTCCACGAACGTCGTCGTGATCCCGAAGCGGGGCAGCGTGTGCAGGAACAGGTTGTACGTGCCGCCGTAGATGGTCTTTTCGGAGATGATGTGATCCCCCGCGTTCGCGATATTCTGTATCGCGTAGGTCGCGGCGGCCGCGCCGGAAGCGAGCGCGAGCGCGCCCACGCCGCCCTCGAGCGCGTTGATGCGCGTTTCAAAAATCGAGTTGGTGGGGTTGATGATGCGGCTGTAGATGTTGCCGCTTTCGGTCAGGCCGAAGCGGGCCGCGGCGCTTGCGCAGTTCGGGAACACGAAGGACGAGGTCTGGTAGATGGGGACCGCGCGCGCGTCGGTAGCGCTGTCGGGCTGCTCCTGCCCCGCGTGGATCTGGAGGGTTTCAAATCTCAGTTGCTTGTTCTTCTGCTCGCTCATTTTCATTCTCCTATTTATAAAAATTATTTATTCTTCTATCGTTTGCCGTGTTTCGGGCGAAAGGCCGCCCGGGCGTTCTCCATCGGCGCGTCCGGTTTTCTTCGGCGCATACCCGCTTCGAGCCGCGCCCTTTCGTCCTCATACCGGACCGTTGCCGAAGCGGCTCAAAACGGCCCGATATCCGCCGGTATCGAACCGGCCCGCCGGAAGCGTATGCCGCGCAAGCCGCGTCACATTCGGGCGCGCGTCCCTCTGCGGCGGCATCGGCGCCGGCTCCAAACCACGGTCATAAGGATCACCCCTTTGTATATAAATCATATATACTTAATATGATTTATAGATATGATAATCACCTTTCCGCGCTTTGTCAATCGTTGTTTTGAAATTCTTAATAAAATGTTCGATCGGTCCCTTGAAATACCCTTAAATAAAATAATCGATCGGCACTTTTTGATGATAGCGTTCCACAAGGTCGGCAAGCGTAATGTGGTCGACCACGTTTTCGATGGCCTGCTGGATTTCCCTGTATACGTCTATGGTCACGCATTTCGCTGCCCTGTGGCAAGAGGAAGAATTGTCCACGCATGGAACGGGAGCGAGACTGCCTTCGGTCGTGCGCAGGATCATACCGACGGTGTATTCCTCCGGGGGCTTACACAGCACATAGCCGCCGAAGGAGCCGCGGATGCTGCGCACATAGCCCGCTTTTGCGAGCAGCGGGATGATCTGTTCAAGGTATTTGGCGGAGATTTCCTGCCGCGTGGCGATATCCTTGATCGGCGCATGTTCATTCGCCTGATTCAACGCGAGATCCAGCATCAAGCGCAAAGCGTAACGGCCCTTGGTTGAGATTCTCATCGCGCGCCTCCTGCAAGGTTGTTATTCTATTATAGCATAAAGCCGCCGGATTGCGATGCCTATTATGGCAATGCCGAATCGAATACGGCGGTGCGGCACGGCATATCGAAAACCGCCGCGCTATACAAACGCGGTTTTGAACGCTACAATAATAGAAAACGCGCTTGGCGCGCGGGACGATGGAGGGTGAGCGCATGAAAGACGGCGCCGGATTGATCCGGATACTCAAGGATGGGCCGTATCTGGTCACGGGCGGCATCCCGCTCAAGGAGAAGATCATCACGCCGCAGGGTGCGGGGTACATCTATCGCGACGGCGCGGTTTTCCCGCAGGCCGAGACTTATACGCTGTGCCGCTGCGGCAAGTCCAAGAATCCGCCGTTCTGCGACGGGCAGCACCAGGGCTTCGACGGGACGGAGACCGCGGAGCGGCTGCCGTTTGCGGAGCGGGCGGAATACCTGCGCGGCGATAAAATCGATCTGATGGACGATCATCGCTGCGCGTTCGCGCGGTTCTGCCACCGCGCGGGCGGCGACGCGTGGGAGCTGGCGGAAAATAGCCCCAACCCCGGCGACAAGGAGGAGGCGATACTCGCGGCCGTCGAGTGCCCGGCGGGCAGGCTTGTTCCGATCGATAAACAGACCGGTCGGCCGATCGAGCCCTATTACGAGCCGGGGATCGACGTTTTGCAGGATCCCGAGGAGGGCGTGAGCTGCGGCCTGTTCGTCAAGGGCGGGATCCCGATCCAGTCCTCGGACGGCACGACCTACGAGGTGCGAAACCGCGTCGTGCTTTGCCGGTGCGGCGCGTCCAAGGATAAACCCTTCTGCGACATGATGCATCTGGCGATCGGGTACGGGGACGGAAGGCAAAACGGCGAGGGGGCGGCCTTGCAGGAAAGAGGGCAAAAATGACGCCGTTCGGCCCGGATCCGGACGCCGTTTATCCGAACGAGCGGATCCGGAGCGTCTGCTTTATCAAGAATACGATCACCCGCCCGAACATCATCGTCGGGGAATATACCTATTACTCGGACGAGGGCGGCGCGGAGGAATTTGAAAAACATGTCACGCACCATTACGAATTCCTCGGGGATAAGCTTATCATCGGCAAGTTCTGCGCGATCGCGCGCGGCGTCGAATTCGTGATGAACGGCGCGAACCACCGGATGAATTCGGTCACGACCTATCCGTTCAATATCCTGGGCAACGGCTGGGAGAGCTCCACCCCGTCCCTCGCGGAGCTTCCGTATAAGGGGGACACGGTGGTCGGAAACGACGTGTGGATCGGCCAGGATGCGACGCTATTGCCCGGCGTGCACATCCGCGACGGAGCGATCATCGCGGCCCGGGCCGTCGTGACGCGCGACGTGCCCGCCTATTGCGTCGCGGGCGGGAACCCGGCCCGGATCCTTAAAAAACGCTTCGACGACGGGCTGATCGAGCTGTTGCTCCGGCTCAAGTGGTGGGACTGGCCGCCCGAACGGATCACGAAACATCTTTGTGTGCTTTGCAGCGGCGATTTGGGCAAAATCCGAAGCCTTGCGCCGGATCTCGCGGAGGAAAACGCTTGAAGGATAAACGGAATAAAACGCGCCGCATTCGGCGCGCGGCGCTTGCAATCGCCGCGGCGGCGCTCGCGCTGTCGCTCGGGATCAACGCGCTCATGCTCTTGTCCGTGCAGGATCGTATCCTCACGCCGGAACAGGCTGCGGGGCTTGACGCGGACTGCGTGCTGGTGCTCGGCGCGGGCGTGCGGGAAGGCCGCCTGAGTGCGATGCTGGCGGACAGGCTGAAGCGCGGCGTCGAGCTTTTCGAGGGCGGCGCGTCGAACCGTATGCTCATGAGCGGCGATCACGGCCGCGTGGAGTACGACGAGGTCAACGCGATGAAGCGCTACGCCGTCGAGCAGGGCGTGCCCTCCGAATGCGTGTTCATGGATCACGCGGGATTTTCGACGTACGAAAGCATGGCCCGCGCCAAAAAGGTGTTTTTGGCGCGAAAGGTCGTGATCGTGACGCAGGGCTTCCATCTCCCGCGCGCGATCTATCTTGCCAACGCGCTGGGGCTCGACGCATACGGCGTCGCGGCGGATCTGCGCCCGTACGCCGGGCAGGCGCGCAACGAGGCGCGCGAAGCGCTCGCCCGCGTCAAGGATTTCTTCTACGCCCTGGTTCAGCCGCCGCCGACCTACCTCGGCGAGGCGATCCCGGTGAGCGGCAACGGGGACGCGACGAACGATCTTTCCTAGAGCGCGCCCTTGACCGGCGCGGCATAGAGCATTTCGGCGGACAGAGGGGCCGCTTCGGATTTTCGCTTCCGGGGCGGCCCTTTTACGCGCGGAAAAATCCCTGTGGCGGCGGTTCTTTTTTGATCCGTACGAGCCATAGAGTAGCACTAGATGGGCACGAAGATTATAAAACTCATCCTAGCGCTGTGCGCGCTCGCGTTTTTGGCGGGCTGCGCCGGAAACCGGAGCGGTTCGGACGAGCCGCTCCCGACGCCCGTCGCCGTCGCGCCGCTTCCGGCGCTCCTGGTCGCCCCGAAAGGCGAAAGCACCATCGCGTGGCTGTCGGACACCCAGTATTACAGCAAAATCTATCCGGATACCTTCCTGACGATGACGCGCTTTTTAAGCGGCAATGCGGAGAAGATGAACCTCGGCTATGTGATCCACACGGGCGACATCGTGCAGGATTATGACGACGAGGATCAGTGGCGCGCGGCGGACGACGCGATGCGATTGCTCGACGGCATCCCCTCGGGCGTGCTCGCGGGCAATCACGACGTGGACGGCTCCAAGCAGGACTATTCGTATTTTTCCCGCTTCTTCGGCGAGGACCGCTATGAAAACGGGCCGTGGTACGGGGGCGGGGAGCGCGACAACCGCAGCCATTGCGATTTGATCGAGCTGGACGGGATGCAGTATATCTTCGTATATTTGGGCTTCTCGCCCGACGAGGAGAGCATCGGCTTTGCGAACAAGGCGTTCTCCTCATACCCCGAGCGCGTGGGCGTGTTGTGCGTGCACGAGTATCTCGACACGGACTCCACGCTCACGAATATCGGTAAAACGCTCCAAAAGCGCGTCGTGGAGCCCAATTCCAACGTCTTTTTGGTGCTGTGCGGGCACCGGTACACGTCGGACTGGACCGAGGCGAGCTTTGACGACGACGGCGACGGCGTATTCGAGCGCACGGTCTACCAGATCATCGCGAACTACCAATCGCTCCTGCGCGAGGGCGGAAGGGGGTACCTCCGCCTGATGCGCGTGGACCGCGGCGCGGGCGTCATACGCATGTTCACCTACTCGCCGGTGCTCGGGGACTTCAACTATTACGACGCCGAAAGCTGGAGGGATGAGTTTACCCTCCCGATCCCCTGGGATTGAGCGCTCGCGACCGCGCCCGATTCCTCTTCCCGCGCGGCGCTTAAGACAAAAACAATCCGGGCCCGCGCGGCTTTCCCGTGCGCGGGCTCGGATTCCTTTCATCGCTAAGTAACAATCCGAACCTGCGGCTTTTTAACGCGCGGGTTCGGCTTCCTATTCTGCTTCTGCGTTTGCGCTCACGCGATCGCGAGCGCGAGCTCCATCATGCGGGTAAACCCGGTCTGCCGCTCCTCGACCGTGCACGCCTCGCCCGTGAGCGGGCGGTCGGAAACCGTTACGATGCTCAGCGCGTTCTTGCCGGCTTCCGCGGCGTTCAGGTAGAGCCCGGCGGTCTCCATCTCCACCGCGAGCACGCCCATGCGCCCCCAGGCGCGGAGATTCTCGAGATCGTCGTAGAAGATGTCGGCGGAAAAGAGGTTCCCGACGCGCACGGGGATGCCGAGGTCCTTTGCCGCCTCCACGGCTTTATGGAGCAGCCCGTAGCTCGCGATGGGAGCGAACGTGCCGGGCAGCTTAAAATGCGCGGCGGCGTTTGAATCCGTGCACGCGCCCATGCCAAGAACGATCGAGCGCAGTTCGACGCCGTCCTGCAGCGCGCCCGCCGACCCGATGCGGATGATGTTGTCCACATCGTAGAAATAGAACAGCTCGTACGAATAGATGCTCATGGAGGGGATGCCCATGCCGCTGGCCATCACGCTCACGCGCTTGCCGCGGTATTCGCCCGTGTAGCCCTGTATCCCGCGCACGTTGTTCACGAGGACTGCGTTTTGAAGATAGTTTGCGGCGATGTACTGCGCGCGCAGCGGATCGCCCGGCATCAGCACGGTCTTGGCGATGTCGCCCGGTTTCGCGCTGTTGTGCGGAGTCGGAGCGCCCATACTCATTTCCTCCTCGAATCTCTTTTCTGTTATTATAGCCCGTAAAATAGAACAGGCCAAGCCTTGGGCGCATATATTGGATTGACTTGCATTCACGGGAGGGGTTTTATGCTGGAGCTTCGGTACGACCGCGAAAAAGCGGTCGCATACGCAAGGGAATGGGCGTATCGCCGCAACCCGCGCTTTTATGATTTTGACGAGCTGGGCGGGGACTGCACGAACTTCGCGTCGCAGTGCGTGTACGCGGGCGCGGGCATCATGAATTATACCCCGGTATTCGGCTGGTTCTATATCGACTTGAACAACCGCACGCCGTCGTGGACGGGAGTGGAGTATTTCTATAATTTCATGGTCAACAACACCGGCGTCGGGCCGTTCGTGCGCGAGGTTCCCCTATACGAGCTCATGCCGGGCGACGTGGTGCAGCTAAAGTTCGCGGGCCCGTTCTTCGGGCATACGCCCGTGGTCGTGGACGTCAGGGATCCCGCCACGCCGGACAACATTTTCGTCGCGGCGCATACCTACGACGCGGATTACCGCCCGCTCTCCACCTACCGCTACACGCAGGTCCGCGCCCTTCACGTGGTGGGCGTTCGCGCGCCGAAATGACCGAATTCGCTCTTGCAAAGCGGCGCCCCGCGGTGCTATAATCGTAAGGGCTCCCAAAAATTGTCGAACGACGAGCGCCTTAACAGGCGCTCGCTTTTATTTTTTTTATACGCCAATTTAAAATCGATTGAGGGGGAGGATCGGGATGAAGACGAAACTGGTATTTGTTACGGGCGGCGTGGTATCGAGCCTTGGCAAGGGCATTACGGCGGCGGGGCTGGGACGGCTCCTCAAGAGCAGGGGATATTCGGTGTCGATCACAAAGCTCGACCCGTACCTGAACGTCGATCCCGGCACGATGAACCCGTACCAGCACGGGGAGGTCTATGTGACGGACGACGGCGCGGAGACCGACCTCGACGTCGGGCATTACGAGCGTTTCATCGACGTGCAGCTCACGCGCGCCAACTCGAGCACGACCGGTCAGATCTACCACACGGTGCTCGAGAACGAGCGCCAGGGTCGCTACAACGGCGGCACGGTTCAGGTCATCCCGCACGTGACAAACGAGATCAAAAACCGTATACTAAACGTAGCGGAGATCCAGAGACCCGACGTTTTGATCGTCGAGATCGGCGGCACCGTGGGCGATATCGAGTCGCTCCCCTACCTTGAAACGATCCGCCAGCTCAAGTGGGAGTACGGCCCCGGGGACTGCGCGTGCATCCACGTGACGCTCGTCCCCTACATCGCGGCGGCGGGCGAATTAAAATCCAAGCCGACGCAGCACTCGGTCAAGGAGCTGTTGGGGATCGGCATCCAGCCGGACATCCTCGTTTGCCGCAGCGACCGGCCGATCGGCGCGGATATCCGCAGAAAGATCGCGCTGTTCTGCAACGTTTCGCCCGAGAGCGTGGTGGAGAATCTCGACGCGCCGACGCTGTACCAGGTGCCGCTCAAGCTCGAGGAAAACGGCCTTTGCACGGCGGTGCTCCGCACGCTGCACATGGAGGACCGTCCCGCCGATCTCTCCGGCTGGCGCGCGATGGTCGACCGCGAACGCAATGCCCGCGGCGAGTGCACCGTAGCGCTGGTCGGGAAGTATGTCCAACTGCACGACGCGTACCTTTCCATCGCGGAATCCTTGCATCACGCCGGGATCGAGTACGGCACGCGCGTAAAGATCCGCTGGATCGATGCACAGAGCGTCTCTTGCGACAACGTGAAGGAAACCCTCGCGGGCGCCGACGCGCTTTTGGTGCCCGGCGGCTTCGGGGAACGCGGGCTGGAGGGCAAGATCGCCGCGATCCGCCACGCCCGCGAAAACGGACTTCCCTTTTTTGGAATCTGCCTCGGGATGCAGATGGCGTGCGTGGAGTTCGCCCGAAACGTCCTCAATATGAAGGGCGCGCACTCGACCGAGGTCGACCGCGCGACGCCGTATCCCGTGATCGACCTGATGAGCGATCAGGTCAACAACCTCGAGCATATCGGGGGCACGCTGCGCCTGGGCGGCTATGCGTGCAGGCTCAGCCCCGGTTCCATCGCCCAAAGGCTCTACAAAGCCGAGATGATCCGCGAGCGCCACAGGCACCGCTATGAATTCAACAACGCGTTTGTCGATTCGTTCGAGCAGGGCGGGATGCGCTTTACCGGCTGGAACCCGGAGCGCGGCCTCGCCGAGATCGTGGAGCTGCCCAGTCACCCGTATTTCGTGGGCGTACAGTTCCATCCCGAGTTTTGCTCGCGCCCGGACGCGCCGCATCCGCTGTTCTGCGGCCTGGTGCGCGCCGCGCTCGACAATCGCCGCTGCTAAGGCGGGCACTTTCGCCCCGCATCCCGAAAAACTTGCCGCGTCAGGCAACAGGAGGTACCATGAACGAACGCATCGTAGTTTTGGACTTTGGCGGACAGTACAATCAGCTCATCGCGCGCCGCGTGCGCGAGGCGGGCGTGTATTCGGAATTGCTCTCGCATAAAAGCTCCTTGGAGAGCATTCGGGGAGATGTCCTCAGCGGCGTGATCCTCACGGGCGGGCCGGACAGCGTGTACGACAACGAGAGCAAAACCTGCCTCGACGAGGTCTTTCGCCTCGGCGTACCGGTTTTGGGCATCTGCTACGGGATGCAGTACATGGCCAAGGTCTTCGGCGGCAAGATCGACCGCGCGGCCGTGCGCGAGTACGGGCGCACGCAGGTCGAATTCTTCGATCATCCGCTCTTCGAAGGGATGACCGATACCATCGTGTGGATGAACCACAACGACGCCGTGCTCGAGCCGCCCGAGGGCTTTGACGTGATCGCCCGCACGGACGCGTGCGCGGTCGCCGCGTTCGCGAACGACGAGGCCCAGCTCTACGGCGTGCAGTTCCATCCGGAGGTCAAGCATACCGCCCAAGGGTATATCCTCATCGCCAATTTCCTGTGCAACATCTGTAAATTAAAGTGCGATTACCGGGTCGAGAACCTCGCGGATCAGCTCATCGACAAGGTGCGCCGCCAGGTGGGTTCGTCCCCGGTCATCGGCGCGCTCTCGGGCGGCGTCGATTCCTCGGTCGCGTGCACACTGGTGCACAGGGCGGTCGGCAAGCAGTTGAAGTGCATCTTCGTCGATCACGGCCTGCTGCGCCACAACGAGCGCGAAGAGGTCATCGCCTGCTATCGGGACAAGCTCGGCCTCGACGTGATCGCGGTGGACGCGCGCGAGCGGTTTTTAACCAAGCTCGAGGGCGTGGTGGAGCCGGAACAAAAGCGCAAGATCATCGGCTCCGAGTTTATCCGCGTGTTCGAGGAGGAGGCCAAGAAATTAGGCGGCGCGCCGTATCTCGTGCAGGGGACGATCTATCCCGACGTGATCGAGAGCGGTACGGACGCCGCGGCGGTCATCAAAAGCCATCACAACGTCGGCGGGCTCCCCAAGGATATCGATTTTAAGGAGCTTGTGGAGCCGCTGCGGATGCTCTTTAAGGACGAGGTGCGCGCGCTCGGCGAATCGCTCGGCATAGACCATGAGCTCGTGTGGCGGCAGCCGTTCCCCGGCCCGGGTCTCGCGATCCGCGTGATCGGCGCGGTCACGGAGGATAAGCTCAAGATCCTCCGCCACAGCGATTTTATCCTCCGCGAGGAGATCAAAAACGCCGGGCTGCAGCGGGACGTCTGGCAGTACTTTACGGTGTTTACGGGGCTGCAGAGCGTCGGCGTGATGGGCGATGCGCGCACCTATGACTACGTGATCGGCGTGCGCGCCGTCAGCTCGACCGACGCGATGACCGTCGAGTTTTCCGAACTGCCGTATACGGTGCTGCGCCGCATCAGCGAGCGCATCATCGGCGAGGTCGCCCACGTCAACCGCGTGGTGTACGACATCACCTCAAAGCCCCCGGGAACGATAGAGTGGGAGTAAGAAACGCAGCCCGGAATCTCATAGCCTCAAAAATAATTGAGGAGAATAAACATGGACTTTGAAAAAGTAGTGAACGATAGAAGAAGTGTTAGAAGATTTGAGAATAGAATGGTAGAAGAGGAAAAAATCAACAAACTGATCGAAGCCGCCCGCCTATGCCAGTCCGCCAAGAACAGGCAACCATGGAAATTTATGGTGCTACAGGGCAACGAAAAAGATAAGATTGCGGAAATTATGTTGGCTTTATTCGAACGAAAAAACATAGACTTGCCTGGCTATGTTAATAGTTCCAAATCATCTGCCGACGCAATTAAAAAAGCTCCACTTTTGATACTTGTATTTAAAGAAAAAGATAAAGATAAAGATGACAATTGGACAACGGGAGATTTATTATCCATCGGAGCCGCAATAGAACATATATGTTTGGAAGCGGTGAACTTGAACTTAGGTTCCGTATGGATTAGAGATACTGTTTACACCGAACAAGAGATATGCGATTACGCCGGCTATTCAAAGCTGCAGTTGGTATCTGGAATCGCAGTTGGATATCCGGCAGAGGAACCCGCCGCTCGGCCGCGAAAAAAAGCAGAAGAAATCATTTTGCAGAAACGATAAATTATAATTTTTTTCGCGTTTTACGGATAGAAAAAAGGTGGGACTGTTATCATCGATGGACACAGCGCGTTTGCTTGTTGTCGACTGGCCTGCTGTTTTTGCATATTGGGTGATCAAGGCGGGAAAGCCTGAAATGGCTTCCGCCTATTTCTTTTTTGAGAGAGGCCGACCACCCCAAATGATTTATCAGCGGACAGGCACAGGATAGGATCGTTGCCTTGTCAACCGTTTTTGCAGGCCGACGGTGACTGTCAAAACCGGCTGAAAACTCACTTTCAGCCTTTACAGGCTTTGGCTTTGTAGATTCCGTGTGCCGGCTAAAAAATCTTTTTTAGGTTGTATATATTTTTCTTCTAAGATATAATAAATACAATTCCTTCCTGAATTGAAAGGCCTAAAACGAATGGAATGACATCATAAGAAGCTGCGGAAAATGGGGCGTAACTCCCCGGCAAGTGCAACTTTTTATGTGTTCAAGGCCGCATCCCCGGAGTTTGTTTTGGGCATACTTTCAATAAAAGTTACAGTAAGGTTCCACGAGTCTTTGCGGGAATTCTACCTTGTTGGAGATTCGGGACAGGTTTCCGTCCAACACATATGAATCCAACCGTAAAGCTGCGGCGTCACTCTTTAGATGAGACTATTCTCGCAAGGAGGCTCGACGCCTTTTCAACTGTACAAGGCCATTATCACGTGGCTTGTGGGGATAACGGAGGATGTTCGCCAGAACCGTAATTCTGGTTTGCGAACAATATACAAGCAGGAGAATATACAATTCAAAGCATTGGAATGGTATCGCTGCTGATCGTGCCGATGTTCACAGCGGCAGATCTATTTTATTTTTATTTTATAGCTATTATGCTTATTCAACGGTAACTGATTACAGAAAGGAATGGACATGAAAAGAATACTCATTCATGGAGGGCTTGTTGTTACCGGGAATCATGTCGCTCAATATGACATCGCCGTCGCAGGCGAACGGATTCACTCATTGGGGATTGCAGGTGGGTTTTCACCCAATGATTTCGATGAAACGATCGACGCAAACGGCCTCATCGTTATGCCGGGATTGGTGGAACCTCATGTGCACTTTGATGCCCCGTTTATGGGAGGAACAACGGATCACGATATGCTGACGGGGACAAAAGCATGTGCCTATGGAGGCATAACATCCGTAATCAGTTTTTCAAATCAGCCCAAAGGGGCGTCATTGGTTGAAAATGTGAGGGAGTGGGATGAAAAAAACCGTGGACGGGCATATGTTGATTGGAGCATGCACAGCTTGGTATATGATGCCGGTGAACAAACTTTAGGCGACATTCCGGAGCTGGTCAAGCTGGGCGTCCCCACCTACAAGTGTTTCACTACCTATCGCCACTCCGGACGTTTAATGGATGACGACAGTATGCTCCTTGTACTACAGGCTACTGCAGAGAGCGGCGGCATGCTGATGGTGCACTGTGAGCATGATGCTACTTGTGAGTATTTGACGAAAAAAGCCATAACCGAAGGTTGTACGGACTGGATTTATCATGCGAGAACGCGGCCCGCCATGGCGGAGGATATGGCAATTCAACGGGTTGTGGATCTGCTTAAAACCGTATCGGCGCCCGTCTATATCGTACATGCGTCGACGGCCGACAGCGTTCGCATTATTGCCGATGCTCAGGCAAGTGGTTTACCGATTCGCGCTGAAACCTGCACCCACTATCTGATGCTCACC
Organism: Bacillota bacterium; assembly: GCA_038562375.1. Classification (GTDB taxonomy): domain Bacteria; phylum Bacillota; class Clostridia; order Christensenellales; family CAG-138; genus JBCFAY01. The sequence goes on from JBCFAY010000025.1 coordinate 33,139, forward strand.
GAAGAGATGTTGAAAGGCGAGAATGGGTATCTGTATATCTGCAGTCCTCCGCTGAGAACAGAGCATGATATCGAGCATTTGTGGAACGCCGTTCACCTTGGACCGATCGAAGTCGTTTCGTCGGACGATGCCGGTTTGCCCAGCGCAATGCGCAAAGAGCTTGCTCAAGGCCGCTTTGATAAGGTCCCAAGCGGAATGCCGGGTGTTGAGCCGCGCTTGACGCTGCTCTATTCGGAAGGCGTGAAAAAGAACCGCATTGACTTGCCCAAACTGGTCGAATTGACCTCTGCGAATCCGGCTAGATTGTTCGGTTTGAGTCCGCATAAGGGGAGTTTAGAGCCTGGTTCGGATGCTGACATCGTCCTTTTCGATCCTAACGTAGAGTGGACGATGTCTGCTTCAACGCTTCATATGAACACGGATTTTTGCGCGTTTGAAGGGAAGCGAGTTACAGGTAAGGCTAAAACGCTGTTGTGTCGTGGCGAAGTTGTCCTGCGCGATTTCGAACTGGTAGGCAGCCCTGGTCACGGCCGGCGGGTATTTAGAAAACTGGAAAGATAGGGGGGGTGCCGCCAACCCATGCGAGTTCGCAAAATAATGAGTTTCGTTTCCCTAGAAGAATAAAACCAGGAGGAGAAAGTATTCATGAAAAAAAAGTTATTCGTAGCAGCTTTGGCGTTGATGATGGTGTTTGCATTTGCCATGACGGGATGCGCATCCAATGGTACGCCGACCGATGACGCGGGCGATAAATTAAAAGTCGCGATGGTTTTGCCCGGACTGAAAACAGATGAAGCGTTTAACCAGTATACGTATGAGGGTATGTTACGAGCCAAAGACGAACTCGGAATTGAAACTGCCTTCAGAGAAGAAGTCACACAGGACGAACAGCTTGAGGTTATTCGTCAATTTGCCCAGCAGGGCTATGATATCATCATCGGCCAGGGCGGCCAATTCGGTGAGGCTTTGCAGACCGTCGCCAAAGAATTCCCCGACAAACAATTTGTTTTCAGCGTAGCCACCGACACAGGCAACATCCCGAACCTGACGGCCGCTACGGTCAGCTATAGCCATGCCGGTTATCTCGGCGGCATCATGGCTGCACACACGACAAAAAACAATAAAGTTGCAATGATTTTGGGGGAATGGTATGACCCCCATCGCCAAATGGAAGCAAGCTTTAAGGCAGCGATCGCATCCGTTAATCCGGATATTGAAGTTACATCGGTGACAACGGGCTCCTGGTCGGATGTGAATAAAGCGCGTGAAGCATCGCTCGCGTTGATTGCGGACGGTTACGATGTGTTGTTCCCCTGCCTTGACGCCGCGTTTGTAGGCGTGCTGGCCGCCGCGCAAGACTCGAAGGATGTCTTTATTGTGGGCGCCGTTGTCGATATGGCGAAGGTAGCGCCGGAAGTGACGGTCGGCAGCGTTGTGTTCAACTGGGAAGAGCTCGGCTATCAGGAGGCCTCCGGCAAATTGACGGATGGCAAAAGCCACATTTTAGGCATGGCTGAAAACGGCATTATCCCGGTGGTGGGAGATAACCTCTCTGCCGAAGGGAAAATGGCCGTCGAAAAAGCGATCGAAGATCTCAAGGCGGGAACGATCGACATCAAACCATAACTCTGTTTGAGAATCGCGGCTTCGCTCACCGGGAGAATTCCCGGTGGGCGAAGCTGATGAAATTCTTGCGCTTGCACGGCGTTGTGGAAGGAAGTTGGGTTTTTATATGGACGGAAATGAATTCGCATTAAAAATGCAGGACATCACGAAACGATTCCCCGGTGTTCTTGCAAACGATCGGATTAGCCTGGAATGCAAAAAGGGTGAAGTTCTCGGCCTGCTTGGAGAAAACGGCGCGGGCAAAACAACGCTCATGAATATTTTGTATGGTCTGCATCAACCGGACGGCGGCAAGATCTTTGTCGACGGGGAAGAGGTGCAGATTACGTCGCCTGCCAAGGCCATCCATTACGGCATAGGCATGGTGCACCAGCATTTTAAGCTGGTTGATACGCTGACCGCCTTGGAGAATATCATCCTCGGCATACCGTCGAAAAAGCCGCTGTTGGATCTCGCGCCCGCACGGGAGCGCCTGCTGAAGCTTTGTGAAGAGTATGAATTATTTGTTGATCCGGATACGGAAGTATGGCGTTTGCCGGTAGGTCAACAGCAGTGGGTGGAGATTCTAAAAGCATTATATAGAAACGCCAAAGTCCTGGTGCTTGATGAGCCGACATCCGTTTTGACTCCCTCCGAAAGCGACCAGCTTTGCCGGGCGATACGCCGACTCACCAATGAAGGCCGAGCGGTTGTCTTCATCAGCCATAAACTGCGTGAAGTGATGGAGATTACGGATCGGGTCACCATCATCCGCGACGGCAAGCTCATCGGTACGATTCCGACGAAGGAAGCCACACAGTTGAAACTGGCGCAAATGATGGTTGGGCGCCCGGTTTCCATCGTTAGAAAACCGCGCCCTGTTATTGAAGAAAAAAAGCCGATCCTGGTCATGAAAGACGTCAATGTCAGCGACGACCGCGGCGTGCCGGCGCTAAAGAACTTCAACCTGACCGTCAATGCGGGAGAAATCCTCGGCGTTGCGGGGGTGGACGGCAACGGCCAGCGTGAGCTCGCGGAGTGCATTGTCGGCCTGAGAAAACCGACGAGCGGTACGATCAGCGTTCGGGACCGGCAGGTCACCGATGTTATTGCGGATCCGTCCTTCATCGGCTTCATTCCGGAAGATCGCCATAAAACGGGACTCGTGCTGGATTTCAGCGTTTCCGAGAACATGATTATAAAGGATTGCGACAAACAACCGTATGTGAAAAACGGTTTATTAAGATATCCGGTCATCAATAAACATGCGCGATCCATGATTGAGAAATACAACATCAAGACGCCCTCCGAAGATGTTAAGGCAAGGAACCTGTCCGGAGGCAACCAACAAAAAGTCATCATCGCCCGTGAGCTGAACCCCGAGCCGGTTTTGGATATCGCGTCGCAGCCGACGCGCGGCCTCGACATGGGGGCCGTATCCAATGTTCACGATACCTTGCTGAGCGAGCGTAACCGCGGCGCGGCAGTTCTGTTCATTTCGGCGGAGCTGCAGGAAGTTATGGCCTTGAGCGACCGCATCATCGTATTGTTCCGCGGCGAAATCATGGGGGATATCGACGGCGAGACGGCGGATGTGTCCACGATCGGCCAAATGATGCTGGGTCAAACTCCGGAGGTCGAAGTATGAACGCTAAAAAAGAACCCAAATTTATCAAGGTGCCATTCATAGGAGAGCTTGCGTTGTCCGGGGCCCGATCCATTGTGGGGATCGCGTTGGGTTTGCTCGCAGGCGGGGTCCTGATCGCTATTTCCGGCGTCAACCCGTTTACGGCTTATTGGTCTATGCTGCAAGGCGCATTTGCAAGCCTGCAAGCGTTCAGCAACGTTCTCGTGCGTTCTTCACCGCTGCTGCTCGGAGGGATAGGCGTTGCTTTAGGCATTAAAGCCGGCGTCTGGAATACCGGCATTGAAGGGTATATGTATTTGGGCGCGATCGGCGCCGCCGTGGTGGGCATTCCGGCGCTTAATTTGCCGCCGCTCGTCCATATTATTCTCACGCTGATTGTTGCGATGGTTTTTGGGGCCGTTTGGGGCCTGGTCCCGGGCTATCTACGGGCTTGGAGGGGCGTGAACGAGGTCACATCGACGATCATGCTCAATTATGTCGCCATTTACCTTACCAGCTGGCTGGTGACAGAACCGCAGCCTCTCGCCGAAATCGGATCGTTTTTTCCGATGTCCCTACTGTTCCAGGAAAGCGCGCAATTGCCGATTCTGATGAACGGAACGAGTCTGCACCCGGGGGTTTTCATAGGCCTTGCGGTGTGTGTACTGTTCCATTTTGTGCTGCGCTATACACCGTTCGGCTTTCGTACCCGGATGCTCGGGTCCAACCCGAACGCCGCGCGCTACTCGGGCGTAAATACGAAGCGGCAAATTTTGCTCATTATGATGATTGGCGCTATGCTCGGAGCTTTGGCCGGAGCAATCGAAGTTATGGGATTGAAACGCCGGGTTTATATGGAATTTGTCACCGGCGTGGGTTATGAAAGCGTCGCCGTAGCGCTGCTGGCCGGCGGAAATCCTCTCGGCGTTATTGCCGCCACTTTGTTTTTCGCATTTTTGAAAGTTGGGGGAGCGACGATGTCGATCCAGACAGGTATCGGCGCGCCTATGACCGATGTGATTATTGCGCTGTGCGTGATTTTCGTTATCGGCGTCGGCGTCAGCGAACGCCGCCGCTTGAAAAAAGCCCATGATAACGAAAAAACCGAGGCGATAGACGCTCCCGAGACAAAGGAGGACGAAAATGTCATTTGATATGATCATTGATTGGATCCAGGCCACTTTACGATGGTCGACTCCATTGATTTTGGTTTCTATCGGCGAGGTGTTTTCCGAACGCTCGGGCATCATCAACATGGGTATTGAGGGGATCATGCTCTCAGGCGCTCTGTGCGGCATCGCAATCAGTTTTTTCACGGGCAATGTGCTCGCATCGGTACTGGTTACAATGCTGCTTGGCGCAGTTATGGGAATGCTTGTGGCCTTCCTTACGGTGTCTCGCCGAACGAATCAAGTTGTGACGGGTTTAATGATCAACCTGCTTGCAACGGGCGGCACAAATTTATTGTTCGCCATGTTGTCGGGATCCCGGCATACGCGTGTCGCTACGTTCCCCGTCCTGTTTGCGGAGAGCCTGCATGAGGTGCCGATCATCGGCCCGATATTGTTTCAACAGCCGGTAAGTACCTGGATTGCTCTGATTCTGCCGATTTTCGCCGGAATCGTCCTATATAAAACAAACTGGGGCCTCAATGTCCGGGCGATTGGCGACAATCCGCAATCGGCGGCGACGGCGGGCATATCCGTCCTCAAGATAAAGTATCAGACGGTCATTCTCAGCGGTATCTTTGCCGCTCTCGGCGGTTGCGTATTGACCTTGGGTGAAGTCGGCTATTTTGCTTCCGGCGGTATGACGGCCGGACGAGGCTTTATCGTATTGGCGGCCGTCGTTGTCGGCGGTTGGGATCCCATCAGAACGGCTTTGGCCTGTTTGGTATTCGGAGCTGCCGATGCCGCTCAGCTTCGCCTTCAGGCAATGGGTTCGGTGGTTCCTTATCAGTTTTTGCAGATGCTGCCCTACCTGATCACGGTGATTGCGCTGACGATTATGGTTAAACGCTCCCGCGTCCCGAAGACATGGGGCGCACCGTACGATCAGCGGGATATCTGACGCGATAGGGACGATCGTTAAGCTTTTGGTTCTTCAGCTTCAAGGCGGACCGGCTTACCTGATCGGCAATCGCGTGATGCGCAGTTGGAGGACAAGATGAGGATATTGGTATTAAACCCGAACACAACTCAAGCTTTCACCGAAGCGATCGGATCGACGGCCGTGCAGGCGAAATCGTCCGGCACGGATATCATTTGCCTGAACCCTCTTGCAGGCCCCCGCTCGATTGAAAGCGATTATGACGAGCTGTTGAGCGTCGCCCCTTGTCTTGATGTGATTATCCCGCGGCAAGCTGATTTCGATGCCCTCGTAATCGCCTGTTACGGAAACCATCCCGTTATTCCCGCGGCCAGGGAGATTCTCAGGCAGCCCGTCGTAGGCATTATGGAAGCATCCCTCCATCTTGCCTGTATGGTTGGACATAGTTTCAGCATCATCACCTCAGGCGACCGAGCCGTCACCATGTTTTGGCGCGGGGTAAGAGCCCTGGGACTCGAATCTCAGTGCGCGTCCGTGCGTTCAACGCATACTCCGGTACTTGCATTAGAGGGCGAGCGAAAAATGGATGTTCGCGAACTGATCTTGGAAGAGGCCAGGAAAGCGATCGAAGACGACGGTGCGGAGGTTATAAGTCTTGGTTGTGCCGGAATGGTGGGACTTGCTGAACAAATGACACAAAAACTGGGCGTACCCGTCATCGACGGCGTCGCCGCCGGTGTTAGGGTAGCTGAAGCGCTGGTTGGATGCGATTTGCATACGAGCAAACGACGCGCTTATGCTCCGCTAGGGGAAAAGGAATTTGTCAATATGCCTTCGTATTTGCACAATCCCGTGCGCCCGGATAAACCGGACGATACACAGGAAGTCTGACGGTTTTTCAAGTTGCAGTAATTATATCAGGTAAATCACCAATTCAAAAGGCTCGCCATACGGCGGGCCTTTAGTTCTTACCTTTGTCAGCCAAGTCGATTTTGCCGTGTTTTTCTTCAAATTCCCTTATACAATTATTGATCAGGAACATGATTTGGCCGCTGGCGGAGCGATCTTCATATCTGGCTACAGAATGAAATTTCTGCAAAACATCCTCGTCGATTCGGATGCTGATATGCTTGTTCTTCTTCAATTCAATCTGCTCCAATCACTTAAAACACACTTGTTATCATTTGCTTCACTAATTTTCCGATTCTAAAGGCACGCCGTACGACGTGCCTTTAGTTTTTTTCGGCAGGCAGTTCGATTTTGCCGTGTTCTTTTTCGTAATCTGCTATAAATTTCAGCATGAGCTGAATAATTTGGCTGTTTGCAGAACGCCCGACATAACCGCATACATATCGAAATTTTGCCAGTATTTCACCATCCACTCTAAGTCCGAAATGTTTTTCATTTAGCTTATCCGTATCGAACACCTCCGATGAAGTCATATCGACTTCATTTTAGACTTATATTCTGTTATAATACGAGAATAGAGCCGAAACGGAGTTATAACGAATCCGTAATTTGGAGGTGCAAATATGATAAATAGAAAAGAGACTTGTTGTTTTACCGGCCACCGAAAGCTGCCCGAAGAAAAGCTTGAGCACATCATAATACGCCTTGACCGTGAGGTGGAAAACCTCATCCAGCAAGGCGTAACCACATTTATTTCAGGCGGAGCGCCGGGGTTCGATCAGGTAGCCGCATCGCTTATCATCGCCAAAAAAGAGATGGGAAAGGAAATCCGCCTGATCTTCGCTCTGCCGTGCGCAAATCAAGATGAGCTTTGGAGTGTAGAGCAAAAGGAGCTGTATCATAACCTGCTGGCGGAAGCCGACGAGGCGATCTATGTGTCGGAGGAATACCACGACGGCTGCATGAAGAAACGCAACCGCTATAGGGTCGACCATTCGGCCTACTGTATCTGCGCCCGGCTATGCCCTTTCAGCGGAACGGATCAAACGATGCGGTACGCGAGGAGAAAAGGGATAAAAATAATAAATATCGTGGATTAAACCGCATCAAAACCTGATATCGCAGGGACGCTTCATATACATGGATGCTCTTTTCAGCAAAAAAGTACAATAAATCGTCGGATTTTACTTTACAGAGTCCCTGTGTTTGAATTACACTTTTACTATTATCAGACATAGTCTACTATATGATGTAATCACGACGGAGTTTTCATGAAAAACATCATCTTCGATTGCGACAATACGTTCGGTGTTCCGGGCTGCGACGTCGACGACGGGCTGGCGCTTTTGTATCTGCTGGGCAGCGAAAAGGCGAATCTGCTCGGTATCACCTGCACGTTCGGCAACAGCGACCTAAACACGGTCTACCAAACGACAAAATCGATGCTCCAAGACATCGGGCGTTCCGGAATCCCTTTTTTTCGGGGGTGCGAAAAGCCCGGCAAAACGGAGAGCGAGGCCGTCGATTTCCTGGTCCAAACGGTAAACGAACACGCCGGGAACGTGAGTCTGCTCGCTACCGGCAGCCTTACGAACCTCTACGGCGCGTATAGGAAGGATAACCTTTTCTTCACGAAGATCAACAAAATATCCCTCATGGGCGGCATCACCGCGCCTTTGCGCATCAACGGGAAAACGATGGACGAGCTGAACTTTTCGATCGACGCGCAGGCTTCGCTCTGCGTGTTTGAGAATGCGCGCAATATTTCGATCGCCACCGGCAACCACTGCCTGGACTCGCATTTTTCGCGCGAGGGGTTTGAACGGCGGCTCGGCGGCTCCGCGCTGCCCGTCGCGCGCTATATCTACCGAAAAGCCGCGTACTGGTACGATTGCATGAAGGATTACATGCCGGACGGGATCGTCGTCTGGGATGTGACGGCGGCGGCGCAACTGCTGGAAGAAGACCTGTTCGACAGGAACCCGGCGCGCATCTCCCCGTCGCTGGATTCGCTGCGGACGGGAAGCCTTATCGGTATGGGCGAGCCCCTGCTCGTCGATCTTCCGAGGATCAAAGACCCGGCCGCGTTTGAAGAGCACGTGTACCGGACCTATTTCCAATTCCAAATGTAGGGTGGTAAACCGCATGAAAATCGACCGCGAGCTGAACAGGATTCTGGACAAAGCATGGAGCGATATCCCCTTGAACCGCGAGGAGTGCAAATATCTCCTCTGCCTCGATGAAACCGGCTTTGAGGCCGGGCTGCTGCGCGCGGCGGCCATGGGCGTCATCCGCGGCAAAAACGACAATTCCGCCATCATACTCGGGCAGATCGGCGTGGACATCCTGCCCTGCCCCGGCGGATGCAAATTCTGCACGTTCGGGGACGGGCATACGAAGTTCACCCCGAGCCGCCTAGGCGAGGAGGAACTCTCCGAAAAGATGGCGCAGTTCTGCAAGTACGACGATCTCTACGGCCTCTATCTGATGACCATGCACGAATACGACCTTGAGCACTATTTAAAGATCATTGCGCTCGCCAAAGGGATGGCGCCCCGGACCACGCAGATCTGGGCCAATGTGGGCGACTCGCCGCTGGAGGCGTTCCAGGAAATGCGCAAAGCGGGGGTCACGGGCGTGTATCACGTGTGCCGCATCGGGGAGGGCGCGGATACGAACCTCAAGCCGGAGGACCGCAAACAAACGATGCGCAACGCTTTGGACGCGGGGCTGGAGCTCTATACCTGCTGCGAGCCCATCGGTCCGGAGCATACGGTGGATCAGCTCGTCGACAACATCTTCATCGGCATCGAGATGGGCATCACGCAGCACGCGGCGATGCGCCGGGTGGCGGTCAAGGGCGCGCCGCTAGCGAAGTACGGCCAGATCAGCGAGCTGCGCCTCGCGCAGATCGTGGCGGCAATCGCGCTTTGCTCGACGACGGTGCCCACGATGGCGTATATGGGCGTGCACGAGCCCAATCCGCTGAGCTACGCGGCGGGCGCAAACATCATCACGGCGGAATCGGGCGCCAATCCGCGCGACTGCGAGGGCGACACGTCCAAAAATCGCGGCATGGACATGGCGGCCTGCAGGAGGATGCTCTACGAGTGCGGATTCGCCAACATCCGCAGGGGGGACGAAAGCAAAATCCCGCTGGATTATGATTATTTGCTGAAAACCGATTCCTGGATCTAAAAAAGCATATCAGCGAAAGGAAAAGGATTCATGAAAAAAAGCATTGCGGTTCTGTTGGTTCTTTTGACGGCGGTCGGCCTGCTCGCGGGGTGCGCCCAAGGAGGTACGGCGGCCGAGTTCCGCGCGGACGCCGATTTTAGCACGATCATCGAGCAGGCGAAGGGAACGACGGTGACGTTCTACGGATGGGGTGGCGACGAGCAGCGCAACGCGTGGCTCGATACCGAGGTCGCTGCCGCGCTCAAGGAAAAGTACGATATCACGCTCGAGCGCGTGCCCATGGACATCGACCAGATCCTCTCGAAGCTAGTGAGCGATAAGGAAGCCAAAGAGGACAAAGGCGCGATCGATATGATCTGGATCAACGGCGAAAACTTCTATTCCGCCAAGGAAAACGGTCTGCTGTTCGGGCCGTTCGCGGAGTATCTTCCCAACTATAAACAGTACATCGACGCGGCGGCCGAAGAGAATATGAAGGATTTCGGCTATCCGATCCAAGGATACGAAGCGCCGTACGGCAAAGCGCAGCTGGTGCTGATCGCTGATACCGGCAGGACGCCGACCCTCCCGCACAGCACGGCGGAGTTTCTCGAGTTCGTCAAAGCCAATCCGGGCAAAGTGACCTATCCCGCTCCGCCGGACTTCACGGGCAGCGCGTTCGTGCGCAACGTCATCTACGACATCGTCGGCTGGGAGCAGTTCGCGGACATGGAGGCCGATCCCGAGACGGTGCGCGCCGCCGTAAAGCCCGCGATGGATTACTTAAAGCAGCTCAACCCGTACCTCTGGAACCAGGGCAAGACGTTCCCGGCCACGTCCACCGAGGCGGACAACATGTTCGCGGACGGCGAAATCCTGCTGAGCATGAGCTACAGCCCGTTCTCCGTGGGGATCAACATCGAAAAGGGCATCTATCCGACCACGGCGCAGGCGTTCCTGTTCGACAGCGGCATGATCGGCAACACGAACTATATCGCGATCGCGGCCAATGCGCCCAACAAGGCGGGGGCGATGGTTGCGATCAACGAGATCATCTCGGCCCAGATGCAGGCGAGCCAGTACTCACAGCTCAAGACGCTCCCGGTTGTGGATTACGATAAGCTCACTAACGCCGAGAAAGCGCTTTTTGACGAGGTACAGATGGGCGCGGGCACGCTCGCGCAGGATGAACTTCTCGCGAAGCGCTTGCCGGAAACGCCCGCGAAGCTCGTGCCCCTGATCGAACAGATCTGGGCGGAAGAAGTCGTCGGGAAATAACAAAGAGGGGAATCGCGGATGAAACGATGGGCGGCGTATGCGCTGCTGCTGCCGGGGATATTGCTGGACGTTCTGTTTCTCTCGGGCGTGGTCAACGCGCTGGTGCAGAGCCTCGGCTATATCCCCGCGCTGGGCCTAGAGGATTTTACGGTGAAGTATTACTTGGAGATCTTCACCCGACCGCAGTTTCTTCAATCCGTGCTGCTGAGCGTTTGGATCGCTCTTGTTTCATCCGTGACGGCCTGTGTTTTCGGCGTGCTCGTATGCGCGGCGCTCGCGCTTAAAAAAGGCGCCGGGAGGAGCGTCGGCCAGCTGGTGCGGCTTCCGATCCTTGTTCCGCATACCGTGGCGGCGCTGTTCGTCATCATGATATTCTCCCAGAGCGGGCTTCTCTCCCGCGCGCTGTTCGCGGCGGGGCTCATCGGCGCGCAGGAGAGCTTTCCGCCGCTTCTATTCAACGCCGGCGGCATCGGCATCATCGTCGCCTATCTTTGGAAGGAGATCCCATTCGTCGCCTATTTCGTGCTGGCGCTGATGTCCTCGGTCAGCGCGACTTTGGGCGAAGCTTCGGAGAACCTCGGCGTCAACAAATTCAAGACCTTTCTGCACGTTACGCTGCCGCTGAGTATGCCAGCGGTATTCAAGGCCTTCATCATCATATTCGCATTTTCATTCGGCGCATACGAACTTCCTTATCTGCTCGGGGCGACGCTGCCCCGGGCATTGCCTGTAGAGGCGTATGTAGAATATCTCAATCCCGATCTGCAGCACCGGCCTTACGCGATGGCGATGAACGGCGTGATGCTGCTTCTGACGCTCGGCGCCGCGCTCTTGTATTACCGGCTGATGAACGGGAGCGTCGGCGGAGTGAGGGGGGATAAGGATGGGTAACAGGCGCCGCCCGTTCCTAACGCTTGTGCTCGCACTCACGGCCCTGTGCATCGTCCTGCCGATGCTGATACTGGCCGTCTGGAGCTTTGCCGACCGCTGGGCATGGCCGAACCTCGTTCCGGTCGGGCTTTCGCTCCGCGCCCTCGGCGAGGTGTTTGCGCCCTATTCAAACGCGCCCCGGGTGCTGCTCTCGAGCGTCGTCCTTTCCCTCTGCGTGGCGCTCGCAGCGACGGCGGTCGGAACGATGAGCGCACGCGCGCTCGTGTTTTTCGACTTCAAAGGCAGGAATTTGATCCTTTTTAGCAGCATGCTGCCCATACTCGTCCCCGCGACCGCGTTCGCGATGGGCATCAACGTCGTGTTGATCCGGCTGGGCCTTGCGAATACCCTTGCGGGCGTTTTCCTCGTGCATACCATATACGCGCTGCCGTACACGGTCAATATCATGCTCGATATGACGCGCGCGGTCGGCGACGGCCTCGAGATGCAGGCGCGCGTGCTCGGCGCAAAGCCGTGGCGGGCGTTTTTGTTCGTGACGCTGCCGCAGCTTTTGCCGGGGATGCTCTCCGCGGTGGGCATGGGCTACATCATCTCGTTCAGCCAATATTTTTTGACGCTGATGGTGGGCGGCGGCAAGGTGATCACGCTCTCGGTGCTCATGGTGCCGATCATACAGGGCGGGGACAGGAGCCTCGCATCGGTCTACGCGCTGCTGTTCGTGCTCTCTTCGCTATTGGTGTTCGCGCTCTTTGAGGCGGGCGTCAAAAGATTGGTATTCGGCAGTAGCAGCGCGAAACAGAGGGGAGTATAATGAAACTTGAGCTAGAGAACATATCCGTCTCGCTGGGCGGAAACAAAATACTGGACGACGTGAGCTTTTGCGTGCCGGAGGGCCGGTTCGTTTCGATCCTCGGCGTTTCGGGTTCCGGCAAGAGCACGCTTCTTAAAATCATCGCGGGGCTTTTGCCGCAGTCGGCCGGATCCGTGATGATCGGCGGCCGGTGCGCGGATAAAGTGCCCGCGCATAAGCGGGGCACCGTGATCGTGTTCCAGGATTACAGGCTGTTCCCGCACATGTCCGTCGCGGAAAACATCGGCTTTCCGCTCCGGATGAAGGGCGTTCCCCAAAAGGAATGCTTAAAAAGGGCGTCGCAGCTGCTGGGGAAAGTGCAGCTTGAAGGGTTCGAGGGCCGCAAACCGCACGAAATGTCGGGCGGGCAGATCCAGCGGGTCGCGCTGGCCCGCTCGCTCGCGGCGGACCCGGGCGTGCTGCTGCTGGACGAACCTTTCTCCAACCTCGACGAAAACCTCCGCAAGGAGATGCGCGCGCTGGTGCTCGGGCTGCAGCGCGAATACGGGATCACCACCGTGCTCGTAACGCACGACCGCGCGGAGGCCCTTTCGATGTCGGACGGCATCGTGCTGATCTCAGAGGGCAGGGTGCTGCAGGCGGACACGCCGGAGAGGATCTTCGAGCGCCCGAACAGCCCGCAGGTGGCGGATTATTTCGGCGATACGTTCTATATCGGCGGAACGGTGCGGGACGGTGTTTTTAAAAGCGAATATATCGACTTTGACGCAAAAAAGCCGGACGGAGCTTACCGGGCGATGTTGCGCCCCTCATCCATCAAAAGCGTTGTGAAGGGCGAAGGGGCGTTCCGGGTGGTTTCGGTCAGCTACCAGGGGGACAGGTACGAACTGACGCTGGAGAGCAGGGATCGCGCATTGAGGCTCAGCGCCCAGGTCCCCGAGCTTCACGGCTTGAGCGCGGGCGATTTTGCCGAGGTTGAGTTCGACGCGGGCAAAGCGGTGCTCTTTTGACGCGCGGGATTCCAAAATTTGATTGCGAGGGCGGAGCATATGGCGGAGAAGACGGAACTTAAAATGCAGTTGAAGCGCAAATGCTCGTGCAAGGGCGACAATCTCGATAAGTTTGTCCAGCCCAATATTCTCCTCGAACTCACTAGGGGAAAGCTGCACGGGTATCTGCTCATACAGGAGCTGGAGAAAAAGAGCCTGTTCTGCGGCAATACGCTCGACAATGCGGGCGTTTACCGCACGCTCAAGAGCATGGAATCGAGAAATCTGATCCGCTCGGAATGGGACATGGAGGATCCGGGTCCCGCAAAAAAAGTCTATATGATCACACCCGAGGGCCTGCAGTGCCTTGGAAACTGGCTGCGGACGCTGGAGGACTACCGCGCAAAGGTGGATGAGCTGATCGATGAGATCAAAAACGCAGTAAAGGGATAGCGGGCTCCCGCAATCCGCTCAAGCGGAGCGCCTTAAAACAGAGGCGTTTTAAATAAAAGCAAGAGTTCTCGCGCCCGAAGCCGAAAGCCTGAGGCTTTCCGGTTTCTGGCGCTTTTGTAGTTCACAAGGCTGCGCCTCGGATGCGCGGCGGCGAACCGGGATCCGGCTTCGCATCGCGCTTTGCGGATAGAACATCCGTCATACCGACTTCATTTTGCCGCGCGGGCGGAACAGTTCCCCAAAGGCGGCTCCGCCGAGGATCAGCGCAGCGCCGACGACCTGGACGATCGTCATCCTTTCATGAAGGAGCAGCGCGGAGAACATCACGGCCGACAGCGGCTCCAGATAGCCGCAGACGGCGACCGTCTGAACCGGCAGATTCCCGATGGAGGAAAAGTAAAAATAGCACCCGATGCCCGTGTTGAAAATGCCGAGGATCAGGATGGGAAGCCAGCTTCCCGATTCGATGCGCATCGCGAATCCCTGCTTGATGCCGACGAAAACCGCAACTGTCAAAAAGGCCGTCAACAGCTGCCACATGGAATTTTCAAGCCCCGCAAGGCCCGCTTTTTTGTTGAAGATCACCATGCATGCGTACATGAGGGCGGACATAACGCCGCAGAACAGCCCCCAGGCTGTTTTGCCTTCGTTGAGCGCCTGCGCGTTTACAAAGAGCATACCGGCAATAACCGCGAGAAAGCCCGCCGCCTTTGCCCATGTCAGCTTTTCCTTAAACAGGACGGGCGCAAAAATCATCACGATCACAGGGCCGCAATAGTACGCCAGGCTCGCGATACCGACGCCGATCTGCTTATAGGCCTCGTATAAAAACATCCAGCTCGCGCCCATGGCGATCCCCGAAACGATCAGGCGGAGCATATGCCCTTTCGCTTTAAAAATCTGGACTTTCTGCCGCGATAAAGCGAATATCGCAATCAGCAGCAGGCTGCCGATCAGCGTTCTGGTAAACACGATTTCATAGCTGCTCAGGGCGATACGGCTCGCCACGATGCCGTTCAGGCCGAACATCAGCAGCGCGGCCAAATACTTGATATAGGATGTTTTGATTTTCATTCGCAACTCTCCGCGGATTCTGTTTCTCTTTTAAGCATATCAAAAAAAAGGGGATGCACCAACGGTTGCTGCGGCGCATCCCCTTCCGGGCGTTTTGCTGTTGCCGGTATCGCGCCTGCCGCGCGGGCATAGCGGCTGGCGCTTACGCCCAGTAGATCTGCTCCACGAGCGATACGTGCCCGTCGCTCTCCACATGGATGTAAAAGAAGTACGAATCCAGCAGCAGGGCGGATTCGAGCTTATAGATTTTGCGGAAATCGCCGGCGCTCGACGGCACGGATTCCACGTCCGGCACATGCTTGCCGCTCGGCTGCCACATCAGTTTCAGCGATACGTCGTCGATATCGATCGCCCGCAGCGCGCTGCTCGTGTTTTTCTCCACGAATTCCGAATCGGCAAAATCGTCGACGCGCGCCTGCGCTTCGGCTTGCGTATATCCCTCGTTCTCGACGAGGTACTCCACCGCCTTGTCGCCGCGCAGGATGTCGAAGTAGTCGAACTGCGCGACGCCGGTGTCCGGGTCGAAGGAGACCAGATGCGCGTAGCTCGAATACATCTTGGGGCCCTCCGGAGTGGGCGAGGGCGCGGGCGATCCGGTGTCCGCGGGCGTCGCGGTGGACACGGGCACGGGCGGCAAGGTGTCCGCAGGGGATACCATGGTGGGCGCTGGTGTCGCCGTTGCTTGCTCCTGCGGCAAAACCACGGTGACGCAGGCGCTCAGCGGGATCAAAAGCAGCAGGCACAGTATGCAGACGAAGGCCTTTTTCATGGGATTCTCTCCTTATATCCGGGTGTCCGGCGTGATTGGGCAGGCCTTGGGATTTGCCTTATATTCGGGCGATCTGATCGATGTAAGAATTTACCTTATTATTATAGCAGAACGCAGGCGCGGCGCAACGCTTCAACAGCGCTTTTTTTTGCGGCGGGAGATCAACCGGCCACGGGGGGAAGGAGCGGAATAGGGGCGCGCTCCCCGGCCCGTCCTGCTATTTCTTCGATTTTGAACCCTCCGCCAACGCCTTAAGGGCCGCAACCGCAGGCCCGTCCTCCTCCTCGATATAAATATCCCCGGCTTGCTGTTTTGAACTCTTCAACGCCTTAAGGGCCGCAACCGCGGGCCCGTCCTCCTCCTCGATATAGATATCCTCGGTTTGCTGCTGAGCCTCCGACAGAAGTTGGATCGCGTCGGTCACCGCATTGAAAAGCAGTTGATACATCAACTTATAGTCCGCCATCGAATTCACCTCATGAAAATTTTAGGACAAATTGCCCTAACCGTCGGTGAATTGTCAATACAAGAGCAACAGTATCAAGAAGTGGAGATGGCAAGTATTTCGGCAGGTGTTGCCCAATCAAGACATTTTCTTGGTCTACTGTTCAAAATATCCATGGCATATT
>JBCFAY010000036.1:0-4054 GCA_038562375.1 Bacillota bacterium
GGGTTCCAGTGTTTTGATCTTTGTCCATTTCCCTTTCATATAAACACCTCCTGTTGCAGCTATCCTACAACAGGAGGCGTTTTTCACTCAATGTCCATTTTCCCGGGTGCTGTCCAAGCAGCCGACGCGTTTCTATATTCCTATTATGAAGGCTTCTTATGCCGGCTTCTGGACGCCGTTCACATCGATGATCGTGGGGCTTTCAAGGAGCAGCTCGCTTACGGGTACAAACTCGTATCCTTGCTCCTTTGCGGTCGTGATCAGCGTCGGAAGGTATTCCTTGATCTTAAATCCGTTGTTGTGGCACAGGATGATACAGCCCGGAGCAAGATGCGGAAGCACCGTGTCGAGTATGGTCTGAGCGCTGCGCTCCTCACGCCAATCCACGGTATCAATCGACCACTGCACGACCGTATATCCCATCTTGGAGACGGTGTTGATCACCTGATCGTTGTATTCTCCAAAAGGCGCGCGGAACGTCTTAGAGCGGACGCCGATGATCGACTCGAGTAAATCGTCGAAAGAATTCAATTCTTTTTTGATCTGATCGGCCGAAAGGCTGTTCATGTGCGGATGGGTTGCCGTGTGGTTGCCGATTTCATGTCCGGCAGCGGCGATTGCCTTGACGTTATCGGGATACTTCTCCGCCCAAAACCCGCACAGATAAAACGTCGCTTTAATGCCCTGCCGATCGAGCTCCTCCAAAATGAAGGGCGTTTTGTCGTCCTCCCAAGCGGCGTCGATCGTAAGGGCGATCTTTTTGTCTTCGCGCTGTACGCTGTATACGGGGACCTGGCGCTGCCTTCCCGCAGGAACATCAAGCTCATACATCTCCACAACCGCTGACGAACCTGTCGCCTTCGCCAAATTGTCCTCCGCCGGCCACAGCGCCACAAGTAATACTGCCGCCGCAACGACCACCAGAATCGCCGCCGCAATGATAAGCGTGCGCTTCGAGATAATCCATACACGCAAAAGTAACGCCTCCCCTGCTCTTTCTCAACTAACTATATGAACAAGCCGATAAATTCAGAAGTGATATTTTGGATTGACAAGCGCACAACTTTCATATACTATTGATAAAAATCGGACGCTTGGGAACGAACGAGGAAAGGAGATCGAGCTCATGAAGCTGCGGTATTTTGTCAACGAGTCCATGATGATGCAAGGCGGTGGAATGATGCTTCGTTCCACCCTATTTCGCACGTTGCCGGGCATGGACGCATGAGCGTCATCATGGGTGATTTCACCGCTCCGCAACATGCGGAGCGTTTTTTTTGGCCGACAGTATTATGAAAGATTTGCTTAGGAGGGATCTTATGTCCAGACAGTTCGGGTTTGACACCTTGCAGGTACACGCCGGTCAAACGGCGGACCCATTGACGGGGGCGCGCGCCGTGCCCATCTATCAGACCACCGCGTACCTGTTCGAGAACACGCAGGACGCGGCGGATCAGTTTTCGCTCTCCAAGCCCGGATATATTTATACCCGGCTTGCAAACCCAACCACAGAGGTGCTCGAAAAACGGCTTGCGGCGCTCGAGGGCGGCGTCGGTTCGTTATGCTTTTCCTCCGGCATGGCGGCGATACTGGCGCTGACGATGGCGCTTGCGGAATCCGGCAGCGAGATCATCACCCTTTCGACGCTCTACGGCGGAACCTATACGCTCTTTGCGAGCAGGCTCGAGCGTACGCTGGGGATCAAGGTCAGGCTCGTGGAGCCGGAGGATCTATCGGGCCTTGAGGGCGCGATCAACGATAAGACCCGTTTTATCTACATCGAGACCATCGGCAATCCGAACATCAACATCCCGGATTTCGACGCGATCGCCGGCATCTCCAAACGCCACGGCCTGCCGCTGATCGCGGACAATACGTTCGGTACGCCCTACCTGTTCGACGCTAAGGCGAACGGCATCGACTTTACCGTGCATTCGCTCACCAAATACATCGGCGGCCACGGCAACAGCATGGGCGGCTCGGTAACCGACCTCGGCACGTTTGATTTTAAAGGAAATCCGCGTTTTGCCGCGTTCAATACCCCGGACGCCTCATATCACGGCATCGTTTACGCCGATCTCGGCAAAGCGGGCTTCCTTACCCGCCTTCGCGCGTGCGTGCTACGCGATACCGGCGGATGTCTGAGTCCTTTCAACGCGTACCTGCTGCTGCTCGGACTTGAAACGCTCAGCCTGCGCGTCCAGAAACATTCCGACAACGCGCTTGCGGTCGCGGAGCATCTTTTGGCGCACAAAAGCGTAACCTGGGTCAGCTATCCGGGTCTTGACGGCGATCCCTACAGCGAGCGCTGCAAGAAGTACTTCCCGCGCGGCGCGGGCGCGATCCTGACGTTCGGCATTAAAGGCGGGCGCGACGCGGGCCGCAGATTTATCGACGCGCTGGAGCTTTTCTCCAACGTCGCCAACGTCGCGGATGCGAAAAGCCTCGTCGTTCATCCCGCGAGCACCACGCATTCCCAGCTCAGCGACGACGAGCTCAAGGCCGCTGGCGTGAGCGCGGATATGATCCGCCTGTCTATCGGCATCGAGGACATCGGCGATATCCTGTATGATCTCGATCAGGCGCTGAACGCATCGCAAGGAGGTTGATGAATATGCCTGTTAAAATTCCCGATGGCCTTCCAGCCGTCGCTGCGCTCACAGCGGAAAACATCTTCGTGATGACGACGCAGCGCGCGGTCGCACAGGATATCCGGCCCCTGCATATCGCGATATTGAACCTTATGCCCACCAAGGAAGCGACGGAAACGCAGCTGCTGCGCATTTTGGGCAATACCTCCCTTCAGGTGGAGATTACGCTCCTTAGGACCGCCAGCTACGAATCCCGCAACGCCGGGAAGGAGCACCTGGACGCGTTTTACCGCACGTTCGACGAGGTGAAGGATGAGCGCTTCGACGGGCTGGTCATCACGGGCGCTCCTGTGGAAAGGATGGAATTCCAGGACGTCGCGTACTGGGAGGAACTCACCCGCGTGATGGAATGGGCGGACAACAACGTCTTCTCGACGTTTTATATCTGCTGGGCGGCGCAGGCGGCGCTGCATCATTTCTATGGAATCGACAAATACCCGCTGCCTGAAAAGATCTTCGGCGTTTTCGAGCATCGCGTCCTAAACCAAAAGAGCAAGCTCATGCGCGGCTTTGACGATTGCTTTTTCGCTCCGCACTCGAGGCACACCACCGTGGAGATCGAAGACATCCTCAAGGTGCCCCAGTTGGAGCTTCTCGCCACCTCGGACGTGGCCGGCGCATACCTGATCGCAAGCCGCGACGGACGGCAGGTGTTCGCCACCGGCCACAGCGAGTATGACGCAGATACGTTGTCCCATGAATATCTGCGCGATGTCGGCAAAGGCATGTCCATCGCCTTGCCGGTCAACTATTATCCCAACGACGACCCGTCGCTCCCGCCGAAGGTGACCTGGCGCGCGCACGCCAACATCCTCTTCGGCAATTGGCTGAACTACTTCGTCTACCAGGAGACCCCGTACGACCTCTCGAGCATCGGGAAGCGCTCCTAAAGATGGGAACGGCTATGTTGGAGATTTCAAGGAGTTTTCTGAACGCCTCCGTCACCCTCACCGCCGAGCGGCTTGGGCGCGACATCGCCATAACGATCTATGGCGGGGATGGGCCACATATCGGCGCCGTGGCGGTTGCCGTTCCCTACCGTAAGGGCGAACGGCTCAGCGTAAGCACGTCCACCCTGTGCGTCCCCGGCCATAAGGAAGGGGACCTTGCGCGCAGCGTTGCGGAGGACGTCGCAAAGCGGCATGAAGTCATCGTCAGCGCAACCTGCGGCATCCACTATGAAGGCATTGCGCGCGAGGCGATTCCCGAGCTATGCGCGCTCGTGATGGAGATGGCCTCGCAACTATAAACCAGTTCGAAAACAAACGCGCCCTCCGGACGATGGACAGCACCCGGGAAAATGGACATTGAGTGAAAAACGCCTCCTGTTGTAGGATAGCTGCAACAGGAGGTGTTTATATGAAAGGGAAATGGACAAAGATCAAAACACTGGAACCCCAGAT
>JBCFAY010000001.1:0-306791 GCA_038562375.1 Bacillota bacterium
CCTACTTCAATCATGATCGCTTGGCCGCCGCTTTGGATTACAAAAGCCCTATTCAATTCAAGATCGAACAGGGCTTCTCTTAATTCCTTTTTCCTTCTCTACTTTTCATTGACAGGTTCAGGAAAATTCGCCCGCCGCCTTTTTGTTTGGCGCTACAGCATGATGCAGATCAGGTTGTTGCAGCCCTGGTTGACGATCTTCTGAAGCGTGTTTTGCAGCTTGTGCTGCACGTTGTCCGGCATGCGGCCGATCTTGTTGTTCATGCCTTCGCGCACAAGGTCGTAAAGCGGTTTGCCGAAGATGTTCGTATCCCAGATCTGGCCCGGATTGTTCTCGAACGTATCCATCAGATATGCGGCGAACTCCTCGGACTGCGCCTCGGTACCAACCAGCGGAGCCACCTCCGAATCGATATCCACGCGGATCAGATGCATCCCCGACGCCTTCGCCTTGAGCCTTACGCCGAAGCGATTGCCCTGCTGCACGATCTCGGGCTCCATCAACTCCATCTCGTCCATATTGGGCGGCACGACCCCATAGCCCGTGCTGCGCATGGAATTGAGCGCGTCGGAGATCCTGTCGTACTCGCGCTTTGCGCCTACGAAATCCTTCATCATGGTGATGAGGTGGAAATCATCCTTGATGTCGCATCCGCATTCCTCTCCGAGAACCATATAGAACATGTTCTCCTGCGGGTTGATATCGATCTGGACATTGCCGTTTCCAAGCTCCACTTTTTCGAGTTTGGCCGGCATGAATCCTTCGACTTCCTGGTACATGTCGACGATATTGGAATAATCGCGCATCTTCCCGACGTTCGGCAGCGTCTCCGCCAACGGCTGCGTGAGCCTCTTGATGAGCCAGTGCTCCGGATCGAGCGCCTGCATCCAGCTGGGCAGGTTCAGGTGCAGCATGCGGATCGGGAACTCCATCAGCGCCTGCTCGAGCAGCACGCTTGCGTCCACCGCGCTCATGTTCATCACATCGGCGCAAACGACCGTTCCGCCGTGCTTGATCTGCAGCGCGTCGCGCAGGTTCTGCGTCTCCGCGGCCTCGGGATGCACGCTGTTGAGCACGATCACGAACGGCTTACCGAGCGTCTTGAGTTCGGAAATCACGCGATCCTCCGCCTCGATGTACGCCGAGCGCGGAATCTGCGTGATGCTTCCGTCCGTCGTCATCACCACACCGATCGTCGAGTGGTCCGTCATCACCTTGCGCGTGCCGATCTCGGCGGCATCCTCGAACGGGATGTCGTAATCGAACCACGGCGTGCGCACCATGCGCGGCACATCGTTCTCCGTATGCCCGATCGCTCCCGGCACCATGTATCCGACGCAGTCCACCATCCGAACGTTGATCGACGTCGTCTCGTCAAGTTCGAGCTTAAGCGCCTCGTTCGGAATGAATTTCGGCTGCGTGGTCATGATGGTCTTACCGCTCCCGCTTTGGGGCAGTTCGTCGACAAGTCTCTCCTTTTCATACGGATTCTCTATTCCCGGCAGGATCAACAGATCCAGAAACCGCTTGATAAATGTGGACTTGCCTGTCCTGACAGGGCCAACGACCCCAATGTAAATGTCGCCCTGCGTCCTTTGCGCAATATCCCGGTACAGATCCATCCTATCCATTGGGCTCCTCCTTCATACACGTAGCCGATCGGCAATTTTCCGTAAGAATACGATAGATATATATGACATTGCACCTTGAAACATGCCCTGTCTGAACACAGAAAAAAGAGGCCTTGCGGCCTCCCTTGCATATGTTTTTATTCGCTGTGCGCAAGCGCTTGGAAAATCAAGATTTTAGGGCCGCTCCGATCCATGCCGGCGGCCTGTTCCGACCGGAACCGGGTGGAGCGTTAAACAAGCGTCCCTCTTTTGCTTATTCCCAATTGTTCAGTTTGAAGGCAAGCACCGCGAGGCTATCCGTCAGATGGACGTTCTCGATGGGCACATCCGCCTTGACGTCGACCGGCGCAAAATTCCAGATCGCCTTGACGCCCGCGCTGAGCATACGGTCCACCAGTCCCTGGGCTACGCTCTTTCGAGCGGCAATGATGCCGATCTCGATGTTGTTCTCCATGATAAAGCTTTCCATGGTATCAAGGTTCAATACCGGCTTGCCGTTGATGCTTGTGCCGATCCGCTCGGGCTTGACGTCAAAAAGCGCCTTGATCAGGAACCCGCTTTGAACAAAACCGTCGAAGTTGCTCAGCGCCTGACCGATGTTGCCCGCGCCTGCCACAACCATCGAATGCGTGGTGTTGAGCGTCAGGATATTCGTGATCTCCCCGAGGAGCGATTTGACATGATAACCATAGCCTTGCTGACCGAACCCGCCGAAGCAATTGAAATCCTGACGGATCTGCGATGCATTGAGCGACATGCGCTCGGAAAGCTCGCTCGATGAAATCCGCTCGATTCCCTGCTCGTCCAACAGCATTAGATGCCTATAATAGCGTGGCAAACGACGAATCACTGCCTCGGAGATCCTCTGCGATTTCATTGATCCAACCCTCCATGCCGCATTAATGCAATGTAAATATTGCATTAATATCGTGTTATTGAAACTATTCTATTGCATCCTGCAATTATTTTCAAGTTTTATCGTCCAAAAGCGACCGGGGAAAATTTTGCGCGGTCGCCGTCGATCTGATATTTGCCGGCGACGCCCGCATGGGCCGCTCCCAGTTCGAGGTGCAGCATCGCGATCCCGCAGTCCACTTTTCCGTAGCCGAAGTTCGGCCCGGTGTTTACGATCGTTATCGAATCTTGATCGACTTCGAATTCCCACGGCTGGCCGTTTACCGCCGAAGGAGCGCGCCTTGCGCACTCCAGCGCCCGCTGCTGCCATTCCGGAAGATCGGTAAGCTCCTCCTTGGAAAGACCGGTCAAACGCTGCAGGGATTTCCTCGGGCGCGTCGTGAGCGGTTCCCCTGGCTGGCCGATCGGCGTGATGCACACGATGCGCTCGCCGGACTCGATTTTGATCGCCTTCCCCACGCCGCCGCGGCTGAAGGACGCGCCCAGCCAGCAGGTGCCCAGACCCAACGCCGTACACTCGAGGATAAACGCTTCCCCAAGGTATCCGACGGAGTACGGATCCGCATTTTTTGAAAGAAACGCGGCGAAGCATTTCGTCCCATGCACCTTGCCCACACCGAGGAACTGCGAGGAAAACACGTATTCCCCAACTCCGATCGCGATGCGAAGGTTCCGGACGCTGAGCATCGCGGCCGTCTCACGCAGGGAGTCGAGGTCTTCCTTGGGCGGGTTCCCCCCGTACTTGCGCATCGAGAAACGCTGCCCGACCGATGCGTACCAACGCTCCATGTTAAAATCCATAGGCTCCTCCCGCATGTAAGTGATTATGCCCGATGGCGATGTTAAAGCATACGCTTCAGGAAACCGGCCGTATAACTCCTCTTATCCCTGGCCAATTGCTCCGGCGTGCCGGAGGCCACAACCTCGCCGCCGCGCGCGCCGCCCTCCGGCCCAAGGTCGATGATATAGTCCGCGGTCTTAATGACATCGAGGTTGTGTTCGATCACGAGCACGCTGCTTCCGCCGTCGCACAGGCGCTGCAGGATACCGAGCAGGCGGTCGACGTCCGCGACGTGCAATCCGGTCGTCGGCTCGTCGAGCACATAGAGCGTGCGCCCCGTATCGCGCCGCGAAAGCTCCGTCGCGAGCTTGACGCGCTGCGCCTCGCCGCCCGAAAGCGTCGTCGAGGGCTGACCGAGGCGCATGTACCCGAGCCCCACGTCAAAGAGCGTTTGCAGCTTGCGCTGCAGCCGGGGCAGATGCTCGAAGAAGCGGTACGCCTCCTCCACGGTCATGTCGAGCACATCCGAGATGTTTTTGCCCTTGTAGCGCACCTCCAGCGTTTCCCGGTTGTACCGCTTGCCCTTGCAGACCTCGCAGGGCACGTAGACGTCCGGCAGGAAGTGCATCTCGATCTTGATGATGCCGTCGCCCCGGCAGGCCTCGCAGCGGCCGCCCTTGACGTTGAAGCTGAACCTTCCGTTGGTATAGCCGCGCATTTTCGCGTCCGGCGTCATGGCGAACACCTCGCGGATCAGATCGAACAGGCCCGTGTATGTCGCCGGGTTGCTCCGGGGCGTCCTGCCGATCGGCGACTGGTCGATATCGATGATCTTGTCGAGGTAGTCAATGCCGTCGATGCCGTCGCAGTCGCCCGGGCGCGTGTGCGCGCGGTTGAGGTCCCGCAGTAGTGTCTTTTTGATCACCTCGTTGACGAGGCTCGACTTTCCGGAACCGGAAACGCCCGTCACGCAGGTGAACACGCCAAGCGGGATCGAAACGTCGATGTTCTTGAGGTTGTTTGCGCGCGCCCCCTTTATGGATAGCCACTTGCCGTTGGGCTCGCGCCGAGTCTTAGGCACGGCGATCTCGCGCTTTTTGCTCAAATACTGGCCCGTGATCGAGCTTTCGCAGGCCATGATGTCCGCGGGCGTCCCCTGCGCCACCAACCGGCCGCCGTGCTCGCCCGCGCCGGGACCGATATCCACGATATGATCGGCGCTGAGGATCGTATCCTCGTCGTGCTCCACCACGATGAGCGTGTTGCCAAGATCCCGCAGGCCCCGAAGCGTATCCAAAAGGCGCTGATTGTCCCGCTGGTGCAGGCCGATGCTCGGCTCGTCGAGGATGTAGAGCACACCGACCAGGCCGGAACCGATCTGCGTCGCGAGCCGGATGCGCTGCGCCTCCCCGCCCGAAAGCGAGCTCGACGAGCGCGACAGGGTCAGGTAGTCGAGCCCCACGTCCATCAAAAATCCGAGACGGGCGTTGATCTCCTTGAGGATCTGCTCGGCGATGATCATCTGCGTCGAGGAAAGCCTGAGTTCCTTAAAAAAGTCCCGAACCTGAGAAACCGTCATATCGCTGACTTCGGAGATCGATTTTTCGCCGACCGTGACCGCAAGCACCTCCGGCCGCAAACGCTTGCCGCCGCAATCCGGGCAGGGAGTGTTGGTCATGTATTCCTCGATCTCCTGCTTCATCGCGTCCGACTGCGTCTCGCGGTAGCGGCGCTCAAGGTTCGACGCCACGCCCTCAAAGCTCGCGTCGAACACGCCGGAGCCGTATTCGCGCTGATACGCGATATGGAGCTTATCCTTCCCCGTGCCGTACATCAGCATATTTCTGATGCGCTCGTCGAGCTGTTCGTACGGCGTATCCAGCGAAAAACCGTATTTTTCAGCCATGCTCTGGAAGTACATGCCCGCGATGGTATCGGGGCTGGCGCTCTGCCAGCCCGAAACGCTGATCGCACCCTGCCGGAGCGAAAGCTTGGGGTTCGGCACCAGCAGCAGCGGATCGACCTTGAGCTGCATCCCGAGGCCGGTGCACGTTGGGCACGCGCCGAACGGGCTGTTGAACGAGAACATGCGCGGCGAGAGTTCCTCAATGCTCACGCCGCAGTCCGGGCAGGCGTAGTTCTGCGAAAAGAGCAGTTCCTGCTCCCCCTCGACCGCAACGAGCGCAAGCCCGGCGCCCAGAGCGAACGCGTTTTCCAATGAATCGCTCAGGCGGCTGTCCATCTGGGGCTTGATGACGAGCCTGTCCACCACGACCTCGATGGAATGCTTAAACTTCTTATCGAGCGCCGGCGCTTCCGTGACATCGTAGACCACGCCGTCCACGCGCACGCGCACATACCCGTCCTTGCGGATCTGCTCGAAGAGCTTGCCGTGCTCACCCTTGCGCTGCCGCACCACCGGCGCAAGCAGTTGGATGCGCTTGCCGTCGCCGAGGGCCTTGATCTGATCCACGACTTGATCGACGGTCTGCCGCTCGATGAGCCTGCCGCATTTATGGCAGTGCGGCTGGCCGACGCGCGCGAAGAGGAGCCTCATGTAATCGTTGATCTCCGTTACAGTGCCCACCGTGGAGCGCGGGTTGTTGGAGGTGCTCTTCTGGTCGATCGAGATCGCGGGGGACAACCCTTCGATATACTCCACGTCCGGCTTTTCCATCTGGCCGAGAAACTGCCGGGCGTACGCCGAGAGCGATTCGACATACCGCCGCTGGCCTTCCGCGTAGATCGTATCAAAAGCGAGCGAGGATTTGCCGGAGCCCGAAAGCCCGGTAAATACGATCAGCTCGTTGCGCGGGAGCGTAAGGTCGATCCCCTTGAGATTGTGCTCGCGCGCGCCTTTTATCGTAATGAATTCCTTCATGTGTTCCGATTCCGTTTTCCTAAATTATTTTCCCGTACGCCCGACCCGAGGGAGATGCTTGCCGGGACGCCGGATTCCGTTTTCTCCGGTTATTTTCTCGTCCGGCCGCGCGCCGCGCGCCTGCTTCCCACCGTGCCCGGCGCCGCCTTTTTGCGGTCGATCTGTCCGCCCTGAAGCGCGATGATCTCATCGCGAAGCTTGGCCGCAAGCTCGAATTCGAGCTCCATCGCCGCCTGGCGCATCTGCTGCTGCAAAATTTCAATCCGCGCCTCTTTTTCGCGTTCGCTGAGCTTTTCGGGCTCAAATCGCGCGGCGGTGGTGCTCTCCAGGACCGAGTGCACGTTTTTCTTAATGCTCTCGGGCGTAATGCCGTGCTCGAGGTTATAGGCCGTCTGCATGCTCCGTCTGCGGTTGGTCTCATCGATCGCACGGCGCATGGATTCCGTGATCCGGTCTGCGTACATCACAACCCTGCCCTCGACGTTTCTCGCCGCGCGTCCGATGGTTTGTATCATCGACGTGGTGGAGCGCAAAAAGCCCTCCTTATCCGCGTCGAGTATCGCGACGAGGCCGACCTCGGGAAGGTCGAGGCCCTCGCGCAAAAGGTTGATGCCTATGAGCACGTCGAACTCGCCCAGGCGGAAATCGCGTATGATCGCCATCCGCTCGATGGTCTCGATATCCGAATGCATATAGCGCACGCGCACGCCCATGCCGTCGAAATACTCGGTGAGGTTTTCCGCCATGCGCTTTGTGAGCGTTGTCACGAGCGTGCGCATCCCCTTCGCCGTCACGCCGCGAATCTGGCCGAGCAGATCGTCCACCTGCCCTTTGACCGGCAGCACCGTGACCTCTGGATCGACAAGCCCCGTGGGCCTTATGATCTGCTCCACCACGCGAGACGCTCGCTCGAGCTCGTAGTCGGCCGGCGTCGCGCTCACGCAGATGAGCTGATTGAGGCGCTTTTGAAACTCGTCGAACATGAGCGGCCTGTTGTCGTAGGAGCTCGGGATGCGGAAGCCGTACTCGACCAGCGCCTGCTTGCGCGAAAGATCGCCGCGGTACATCGCGCGGATCTGCGGGAGCGTCACGTGCGATTCGTCGATGATCATCAAAAAATCCTTGGGGAAATAGTCAAGCAGCGTAAAAGGCGGCTGCCCGGGCGCGCGTCCGTCGAAATAACGCGAGTAGTTTTCGATGCCCTGGCAGTATCCAAGCTCGCGCATCATCTCCATATCGTAGCGCGTGCGCTGCTCGAGCCGCTGCGCCTCAACGAGTTTGTCCTCCGCCTTAAGCTCGGCGACGCGCGCGTAAAGATCCTGCTCGATCTGCTCCAGGGCGGCGTTTAATTTCTCCCGCCCGGTCGCGTAATGCGACGCGGGAAACACCGCGACGTGCGCGCGGTCGACCAGCAGTTCCCCCGTCAAGACGTTGATCTCGCTGATGCGCTCGATCTCATCGCCGAAGAACTCGACGCGCAGCGCCTTGTCCGACCAGTTCATCGGGAAGATCTCGAGCACGTCGCCGCGCGCGCGGAACGTGCCGCGCGCAAAGTCGAAATCGTTCCGCTGGTACTGGATGTCCACCAGCTTGCGCATCACATCGTCCCGCTCCATCCTCCCGCCCTTTCGGAGCGAGATGGACAGGCGCATGTACTCTTCGGGATCGCCCAGAGCGTAGATGCAGGAAACCGAGGCGACGATGATGACATCCCTCCGCTCGTTGAGCGCGCAGGTCGCGCTGTGGCGGAGCTTATCGATCTCGTCGTTGACGGTGGATACCTTCTCGATATAAGTATCCGAAGACGGAATATACGCCTCCGGCTGATAATAATCGTAGTAACTTACGAAATATTCAACCGCGCTGTCCGGAAAAAGCTCCTTGAATTCCGAACAGAGCTGCGCGGCCAAGGTTTTATTGTGCGCGATCACAAGCGTCGGCTTCTGAACGCGCTCGATCACATTGGCCATGGTGAACGTCTTGCCCGACCCGGTGACGCCCATGAGCACCTGGAGCCGCTCCCCGGCGAGCACACCCTCGGAAAGGCTGTTGATCGCCTGCGGCTGATCGCCCTGCGGGCGGTATGACGATACGACCTCAAATCGATTCACGGCGCGCTCTCAATACTCAAAATCCACGGCAACGACCGCTTCGCGCACGCCGTGGATATACTCCTGCACCTTTTTGTGCTCGGGATGGACGGTATATGCATCGAGTGCCTCACGGCTCGTGTAGGTCGCAATCAGCACCAGGTCGTACGATCTTTGGGACTGCATGTAATCAAGACCCACCTCCATCGAAAGGAGCGTGGGAACCTTGCCTACCAGCGAATGCAGCATTTGAGCGACCTTGGGCGCTTCCTCGCGCTCCCTGAACTTCATGCACACGACGTGCTTGACCATTGCGTGTTTCCTCCAAATTCAACAGCATCTGCTACCCTATTCTGATATTTTATCAAATCGGGACGCAAATTGAAATGTGCAATTATAATTATCCATGGGCAATCCTGTATCGCGTTCCACCGTTCTCCGATTGCAGCGGTTGCAGAATAGCTGTTACCCTGTATTTATATAGGTTTCAGTTCGTGTAGGTTTCAGTTTGGAGGGAAGTATGACCATCGCTTTTATCCTGTGTGCCGGGATCATACCGGTCGTTCCGCTCTTTGGGGTGGAGATCTTTAAGCGCCGCAAGGACCGCGTCAAAAAGAACATCTGCATCGGCCTGTTCGTGCTGCAGCTGCTCTTAAGCATCGGCTATATCGTCGGCTGGCTCAGAACGCACTGATATCGCGCCGGACATTGGTCTGCTAAATATACCGCCACAAAAAAGGCCGCTTCAGAACACAGCGAAGCGGTCTCTTTCGCACACTCACGGATTGGAACTCTAGCTCTCCTTCTTATAAGGGATGCCCAGCTTGGCGGGCACGTTGAAGCTTTTGCGGGACACGGTCAGCACGATGGTGAGAATATAGGGCAGGGCGATAAAAAGCTCGTTGGGGAAATAGCCGCCCCCGCCGATGGACTGCATATAAATTGCCACCGCCTCGGCAAGGCCGAACACCAGCGTGCCGATCGCCGCCCCGATCGGCTTCCAATTCCCCAGGAAGCAGATGGCAAACGCGATCCAGCCGCGGCCGCCGATGATGTTGGACGTGAACATGCCCAGGTACCCCACCGAGTAGAACGCTCCGGCGATTCCGCCCAAAACGCCCGCGAGAAGCACCACCAAAAAGCGGACGGTGTTTACGGGAATGCCCGCAACATCCACCGCCTGCGGGTTTTCTCCCGTGGAGCGGATGGTAAGCCCCGTGGAAGTCCGATACAGCAGGAAAAAGGCGGCGGGGATGAGCAGATACACCAGATACGTGAGGATATTCTGCTCAAAGAGGATGGGCCCGACGACCGGGATCTTGGAAAGCAGGGGGATGGGGATCTCCTGCAGCGGGTTGATCTTGAGGGGCGAGGTGGGCACGCCGAAAAGCACCCTGTCCAAAAAGGTGCACAGCCCCGCCGCAAGGATGTTGATGGCGGTGCCGGTAACGACCTGATGCTGCTTCAAATGGATGGTGATCACGCCGTATACCGCCGCCGTCAAAAGGCCCGCGGCCATGGCCGCCAGCATACCGACGAAGACGTTCCCCGTAAGAAAGGTGCCGATAAAACCGCCCCAGGCGCCCACGAGGAATATGCCCTCGATGGCCGTGACCATCATGCCAGAGCGCTCGGCGATCACTTCGGCGATGGAGCCGAAGAGCAAGGGCGTGCTCATCATCAAAGCGCGCTTTAACAGGTTGACGATCATATCGTGTGCCCCCTTTGAATGCGCAGCTTTTCGCGCTTGTTCTGCCAGTGGCTCCTAAGATAGTAGGAAGCGATGACAAAGATCATAACGAAGCCCTGCATCAGATCGATGGCGCTCGGCGGAACACTGACGCCGGGCATTCTCCCCATGAGGTTGCCCATCACGTTGATCATGCCGAAAAGCATGGAAGCGAAAATGATACCGATCGGATTTGCATTGGCGAGGATGGCGATGCCCAAGCCCGACGCGCCGATGGAGGGGTTAAAATCCTGTATCAGCATATGCTGCACGCCGTTCACCTCCGTGAACCCTGCGAGACCCGCCAGGGCGCCGCTGATAAAGAAGGTTACGATGCACACGACGTCGGAGCGGATGCCCGCCAGTTTGGCGGCGGAAGCATTGCTCCCGACCACGCGGATGCGGTATCCGAGGGGCGTTTTAAACAGCAGTATCCATATGAAAACGGCGACGGCCAGCGCCAGCAGAAAGCCGATATGCAGGCGGGTTCCGGGCACGAAGGACGGAAGCCACGCGGCCCGGGAAAGGGCGTCGGTCTGGGGATACTCGCCCTTGCTTTCCTTCAGGAAGGTGCGCAGCAAATAGTTCATCAGGGCCAGCACCACATAGGTGGACATCATGCTCACGAGGAACTCGTTTGCGCCGTGCCGCGCCTTCAGGTAGCCGATCAGTCCGCCCACCAGGCCGCCCGCCACGGCCGAGCACAGCATTGCGCACAGCAGCAGGACGATCGTGGGAACCTTGCCGTCCAGATACAGGGAAACGGCGACGGCTACAACCGAGCCCATGTAAAACTGCCCCTGAGCGCCGATGTTGAACAGGCTTGCCTTGTAGGTGAAGGCAAACGCCAGCGCGGTAAAGATCAGGGGCGTCGCCTTTAAAAACACTTCCCCGAGCGTATAGGTATCCGAAAACATGGCCCTAAGGGAATACCCGAACGCGCCGAGGGGATCGATGTTCAAAAGGGTCATCATCAGCCCGCTGAGCACCAGCCCCGCCGTGACTGCCATAAAGATGGTAACGACCATGTCTCTGAATTTAGCGTTCAAAGCTCCGCCTCCTCTTTGTCCAGATATCCCGCCATCAATAGGCCGATCTTCTCGGTGGAAAGCTCTTCCCGGCGGTAGATGCCCGTGAAGCCGCCCTTATAAATAACGGCGATCCGGTCGCACAGGGCAAAAATCTCGGAAAGCTCGGTGGAAACCAGAAGGATGCTCTTCCCCTTTTTGCTCTCCTGGAGGATGTTCGAATGGATGTTGTTGACCGCCTCGAGGTCGAGCCCCCGGGTGGGCTGGTTCATAATCAGCAGCTGGGTGCCGCAGGCGACTTCCCTTGCAAGCACCACCTTTTGTTGGTTGCCGCCGGAAAGTTCCCCCGCGAGGGCGTCCGGCCCCGGCGCTTTAACGGAAAAGTCGCGGATCGCCGCCTCGGTTTCGGCATTGCGCAGTTTTTCGTTGATCAGAACGCCTTTGCGCCATTTCGGCTGATAGCTGGTTTTGAGCATCATGTTTTCCGCGAGCGTCATGTCCATGACCATCGCGTCCCGGTACCGGTCCACCGGAACGTAGCCGATACCCAGGGCAATGCGTTCGCGCACGCTCTTGCGGGTAATGTCCGCGCCGTTGAGCAGTATGCTGCCGTGGGTAACGGGAAGGGCGCCGCAGATCGCGCCGCAAAGCTCTTCCTGGCCGTTTCCGCTGACGCCGGCTATGCCGAAGATCTCGCCCCGGACGATTTGGAACCTGATGTTTTTGAGCAGCGGCGTCCGGCTTTTGTGCTGCACGGAAACATCCCTCAGCTCCAGGCGGATATCCTCTTGTACAGCGGTGGACGCGCCCGAGCGCTCCGCCTTTACGATGTCTTTGCCGATCATAAGGCGCGAAAGCTCCAGCTCGTTGGTTTCGTCCGCGCGGATATCGCCCGCCACAGCCCCGTTGCGCATGACCACGATCCGGTCGGCCACGGCCATGACCTCCTTGAGCTTATGGGTGATGAAGATGACGGAGTTGCCCTTGCCGGTATACTCCTTTACGAACTCCATGAGCTTGTCGGCTTCCTGCGGGGTCAGAACGGCCGTCGGCTC
This sequence comes from Bacillota bacterium, assembly GCA_038562375.1. Taxonomy (GTDB): domain Bacteria; phylum Bacillota; class Clostridia; order Christensenellales; family CAG-138; genus JBCFAY01. The sequence goes on from JBCFAY010000001.1 coordinate 12,111, forward strand.
GTCCATGATCAAAAGGCTGGCCTTGAGATACAGAGCCTTCACGATTTCCACCTTTTGCTGCACGCCGACGGCGAGGCCGCCCACCTTTTCGTCCGCGGGCAGGTCGAATCCGTATTGCCTGCTCAGGCGCAGCACTTCCTCGCGGCATTTCGCGTAATCGATCCTGCCGCGCACGTTGCCCAAAATGATGTTCTCGGTGACCGTGTGGGCCGGAACCAGCGCAAAGTGCTGCTGGATCATGGATATGCCGAGCCCCATGGCGTCCTTTGGCGAATGGATGTGCTGCTCCTTGCCGTCCATGAAGATCTGGCTCGAATCCGCGCGGTACAGGCCGTACAGGATCTTCATGATCGTGCTTTTGCCCGCTCCGTTTTCGCCGAGCAGGGCCAGCACCTCGCCGCGCTGAATGGAAAACGAAACGTCCTTGTTTGCAATTACCCTTGCAAAGCACTTTGTGACGTTTCGCAGCTCAAAAAACGGGGTCATTGCCGCCAACCCTCCTTTTGCGCCCCTCATTATGAAATGGAGCCCCCGAAGGGGCGCCATTTCATATGAGACGCGGGCACGATTTTATTTTGCGAACATTGCCTTGAGGTCAACCTTGCCGTCGTTGAAATCCTTGATTCCCGCGTCGACGGCGTCCTTGATCTCCTGGGAGATGTTGTCCGTGTAGACGGGCACGAAGATGTTCTCCTTAATACCGGCCTCGTGGACCATGTTGCCGCTGAGCTGTCCTGCGATGAACTGCTGTACTGCCCAAACATAGAAGGTTTCAAAATCGAACTTGACGGAAGCCACGACCGTGTTCGGGTCGATGCTGTTCTGGTCGCTGGAGAAGCCGATGAACTTGATGCCCTTGGCCTTGGCCGCTTCGATCGCGCCCAGGCCCACCTGGTTGGCGTATACAAACAGCGTGTCCGCGCCGTTGTCGATCATCTGCTCGGCCATCTGCTTGCCGAGGGCGACATCGTCCCAGCTGTTGGCATAGGCGCGGGTGGCTTTTGCGCCGGAGATGCCGCCCTCCTTTGCGATGGCGACGGAATTCTTCTCATAAACGTCCAGCAGGTGCTCCATGGGCTCGTTGGGGAAGCCGCCGATGGTGGCGAAGTTTCCGTTTTCGGTTACGTATCCCGCGATGATGGAGGCGATGTAACTGGCCTCGTACTCCTTGGGGAATATGGGCGCGATGTTGGCGCCGTCCGCTTTGGAGCCGTTCACAACGCAGAACGTGGTATCGGGATAGCTGCCCGCCACGGCTGCGGCGGCCTCGTCAAACTGGGAGCCCGCGGCCATGATCAGGTCGTACTTGCGCTCGGCATATTCCCGGAAGGTGGATTCAAAATCCGCGGCCTGTACGTTTTCCACATACTCGATGTTGGTGCCGAGCTTGCTGTTGCACGCCAGAAGGCCCGCATAGTTGGTGGCGTTCCAGCTCTGGTCGTTGATGGGACCGGGCAGGATAAGCACCATTTTATAATCCGACGCTTTCTTTTCCCCGTCGCCGGACTGGTCGGGCGCGCCTTGGGAAGGACCGCACCCGGCAAACGCGAAGCACGAAAAAGCAAGCACTGCAACGAGCAGACATGCAAGGATTCTATTTTTTTTCATATAGAGTACCTCCCTCTCTTATTGCCCGAATCCATTGATTGAACTTTTCCCGAATCCATTGATTGAACTTTTAGCATTGTCCGAACGAACCGATCTGATTGTAGCTTTAGGCGTGCCTGGCGGAAGATCACCGCAGGCACCGTAGGGGAAGAACGCGTTCTTTATGTTTATTATAGAATTGGGGTTTTACTAAAAAAAGGACGGTCCGTTACGATTTTGTCCAATATATTATGCTCTTGATAAGCAGGAAGGCGGATTGTGCCGAAAATCAGGCGTCCTCGCTGTCGCCGGGGCAGATTTGGTTCCGGTATTCGAGCGGCGTCATGCCGTATTTCTTCTTGAATGCGGTGCTGAAATACTTTGCGTCCGTATACCCTACGAGCTTGGAGACGTCCGATACCTTGCAGGCGACCTGCCCCAAATAGGTCTTGGCCAGATGCAGCCGGTAATCCGCCAGGTATTCCTTGATGTTCCTGCCCGTATGACGCTTGAACAGCTCGCACAGATAGTTCGGGGAAACGTAGAGCGCCTCGGCCATCTTGCGGAGCGTAACGGTTCCCGAATAGTTCTTCTCTATGTACTCAACGGCCTTTCTCACCAAAAGGTTTCGGATCTTGGCGGACTGCTCCGTTTCTTTTTCGGGAACGCATGCAAGCTCGGCGCGGATGGCCTCGAGAGCGCCTATCAGCTCCGTGGGAACTGTGGGCTTAAGGAGGTACCGTATGACGCCCATCTCGATCGCCTTTTGTGCATAGGCAAAATCCCCGTAGCCGCTCAGTATGATGATGGGCACACCCGCTTTAACGGCGCGGATGCGCCGGATCAGCTCCAGGCCGGAAATGCCGGGCATGCGGATATCCGTGATCACGGCGTCCACCGGATTGCGTTCGATGAACGCAAGGGCTTCCGCGGCGTCGCAGAATATGCCAGCCGCCTTGTATTCCTCCCGTGCGCTGATCAGCTTGAGCAATCCGCGCGCGATCTTGGGCTCGTCGTCCACAATCACGATGTTCATGGGTCTTCCTCCGGATGCGCCTTAGGGATTGTGAGCATGATCCTGGCGCCCTGCCGCGTATTGTACACCTTTAGACGGTGTTCTTCGCCATAGTACAGCCTGAGCCGTTTGTCCACATTGAACAGGCCGATCCCTCCCTGCCTGTGCTGCGTATCCAAGCAGGCGTTGAGCGCCGCGAGGATCTCGTCGGGGATACCGACCCCGTTGTCCTCAATGGTTATGGCGACCATCGCCCCGGCGTCCTCGGCGACGATGCGGATCAGCCCCTGCCTTTTACACGGTTCAATGCCGTGGAGAATGGCGTTTTCCACCAGCGGCTGGAGGATGAACTTCGGCACCTGCACGTTCCTTATGGGGTCGGGCAGCTCCATTTCATAGCGAAGGCGCTCCTCCAGCCTGTTTTTCTGTATGCGAAGATAGCAGGCCGCGTATTCAAATTCTTCTTCAAGGCGCACCAGCGGGGTCTTCGTATCGGTGCAGTAGCGCATCAGGCTCCCGAGGGAGAGCACGATGTCGCTGATGTCCTTTGCGCCCCTGTCCAGCAGCATCCAGTTGATCGAATCGAGCGTGTTGTACAGGAAATGCGGGTTGATCTGCGCCTGTAAGGCTTTGATCTCGGCGTTTTTCTGCGCAAGCTTTTCCTGATACACCGTGTTTACCAGGGTGTTGATCCTGCCGATCATGTAATTGAAGGAATCCGTCAGTTTGCCGATCTCGTCCTTCCTCCGGTTGGGGAGCCGGATGTCGAAGTTGTGTTCCTGGGCGCTTCGCATGGCTTCGGAAAGGCGGTTGATGGGCTGGGTGATGGCGTATGCGACAAAAGCGATCGCCGTGGAGATGCAAAGCGTGATGATCGCGACCGACAGCAGGATCTCCTGCTTGAGCTCCCCGGATTCGCGGAAGATATCCTTCTCGGCGATGAGCGAATAGGTTCGCCAGCCCGTTACGCCGTTGTACTGGCCGCGAACATAGTACGGCCTGCCCATCCAGTTGAGCGTGAATCCCCGCTCGCCCTTTTCAAAGCGCTGCTCGATCGCGTTGAGCCAGCTTGTGTCCATCTTGATGTTGCTGCAGATCACTTCGGCCTGCTTGTCCACGATGACGCTGTATTGCCGTTCCCAGATTCCGTTGTTGTCGAAGATGAGGTTGCTGAAGGTGTCCTGCTCAAGTTCGATGACCAGGGCGCCCCGTACCGGTTTCCCCTCCGGCCCCGCGATGGCCCGGATCACGTAAAGCACCGGTTCCGTCTCGGTTTGATCTGCCCGGGGCAACGATTCCGTAACGCCCGTCCAAATGGATTTCTGAGGATTCTGCGCCGCAAGATCCACATATCCCGCCAGGCGTTCGGCCGACGGCACCTGCCCCTGTAACGCATACCGGGCATAGAGGATCCCCTTGTCGTCCAGAACGAAGATATTGTTGACCGCGTTAAAGGAGCGCAGCACGTTTTGGAGATATTCATCCAGATACGCCTTGTTGTCGGGCGTCCCGCCGTTGCCGTTCCTTGGAAACAAATCCTGCACCACATGCGAACCCGCGCCGTTTTCCGCGGCATCCATGATATATCTTACCCTGAGGTTGATGTTGATATCGATGCGGTTGACGGTATCGGCCATTTCCTTTTTTTTATTTTCCACCACGATCCGCTTGCTGTGGGAATAGGAAATAAGGCCGATAATCGCGCCGAGCGTAACCGCCGCGATCAAAAAGATACTGATTACTTTGATACGAAAGGAAAGATGCTTCATAAGTCTCCCGGTCGGATCAAGTATTTAAGCGGGATTTCTGTAATAAATTATTGTATCACAGCGGTGGCCGGATGTCGATTCAGCCTGAACCGTACTGCTTTTTCGGATCGGAGCGCGAGAAAAGCGAAATGCTTCAGACGCTCCCAAGTAAGAGCCTCAAAAACGATCTGCCGCAGCATCCGCGCCTGTATCGATATTATAAAAAAAAGGCTGTTCGCTTTCGCTGCAGCCTTCCATATTCCTTTGCCGCTCTGCCTTAATCAACAAAGTGCCTAAATTCGAGGGACATATCCCTTTCCCCTGTTTTACAACCCGGATTGCGGATCAATTCTCCTCGACGCGGATCAGGTTTTCCACATTCTTAACGACGTTCAGCCGCGCGATCTCCCTCAAAGCGGCCTGCACGGCCAGCTCGCGGGCGCTGTGCGTGATGAACGTGATGGGCACCTGCCCGCAGGGCTCCGCGACCTGAAGGACGTTTTTGAGCGAAACGTCGTGCTTGGCAAACACCCCGGCGATGGCCGAAAGCACGCCCGTGCGGTCCAGCACATTCAGGCGGATGCAATAGACGCTCTCCCAATCGCGGTCGAGCTCGACGTTCGCGGACAGCCCTTCCACGTTCTCAAACGTCGAATACTTGTGTTCGCTGGTCAGGCCGGCATAGATCACGTCACTCATCACGGCGCTCGCCGTGGGCATCTGCCCCGCGCCGCGGCCGTAGAGCATCACATCGCCGACCGCGTGTCCCTTGAGGAACACCGCGTTGAACGAACCGCGCACCGAAGCGAGCGGATGCGTATTTTTGATCATGGTAGGATGCACGCGCACCTGCACGCGGTTGCCGCACTTCTTGCCGATCGCGAGCAGCTTGATCTCATAGCCGAGCTGGTTGGCGATCTGGATATCCTCCGGCGTGATCCGGGTGATCCCCTCGCGATAGATGCAGTCGATCGGGATGTGCGCGTGAAACGCCATCGAGGAAAGGATCGAAAGCTTGTAGGTCGCGTCCCAGCCCTCGACGTCCGCCGCGGGATTCGCCTCGGCGTAGCCAAGGCGCTGCGCTTCCTTGAGAACTTCCCCAAAAGGCATCTTTTCCTCGGTCATCTTGGTGAGGATGAAGTTCGTCGTACCGTTGATGATGCCCATGACCTCGCTGATGTCGTTGGCCTGCATCGCGTCGATCAGCGTGCGGATCACGGGGATGCCGCCGCCCACCGTAGCCTCGTGATAAAGGCCCACGCCGTTTTGCTTGGCCGCGGTCTCAAACGACAGCCAATTCTTGGAAAACACCTCTTTATTGGAGGTGACCACCGTCTTTTTCGCATTGAGCGCCTCGAGTATATAGGTGCGGGCGGGCTCAACTCCGCCCATGCATTCGACGACGACGTCGATCGTCCCGTCCGACGCGATTTCGGACATATCCGTGGCAAAGAGTTCGCGCGGCGCCATGTGAAGGTTCGGCTCAGTCTCAAAATCTTTGATCAAAATGCGCGCGACCTCGATATCGAGCCGGTGCCGCTCCATAATCTGCGTGTGGTTTTCCATCGCGATGCGATAAACGCCCGCGCCCACCGTGCCGAATCCGAGTATGCCGATCCTGAGTTTTTTCATCCTATAAAATCCCCTTAACCCTTGTTCATATCGTATATCATCCTCAGGCCTTCGAGCGTCAAAGTGCGGTTCAGCACGTCGATGCTGTCCGTCTCCGAGGCGATGAGCGAACTCATTCCGCCGGTCGCGATCACCCGGCAGGGCGCTCCGATCTCGCGCTTTAAGCGCTTGATCAGGTATTCGATCTGGCCGACATACCCGTAGATGATGCCCGCCTGGATCGAGCGCTCCGTATTGGTGCAGATAAGCTTCGGCGGCTTGATGTATTCCACCTTATGGAGCATCTCGGCGTGCTCGATCAGTGCGTCCGTCGAGATCTGGAATCCCGGGCAGATCACCCCGCCGATAAAGCGCGCGTCTTTGGAAAGCACGATGAAATTCGTCGCTGTGCCGAAATCGATCGTGATGGCGGGCCCGCCGTAAAGGTTCAGCGTCGCCACCGCGTTGCAGATCCGGTCCGACCCCAGCGTCGCGGGATGTTCGTATCCGTTGACAAAGCCGAGCTTGAGCGAGGAATCCACCATCAGGGGCTTCAGCGCGCTAAAATAGATCGAGAACATATGCTCGATCGTATAGTTCATCGAAGGGATGACCGAGGACATTACGATGCCGTCGACCGCTTCGGTCGGGATACTCAGATGCTGAAAGAACGACTCCATCTGAATGCCCAGCTCGTCCGCGGTCACATGGCGGTTCGATGTCATCCGCCATGAATGCAGCAGGCTCCCATTCTCGAACAACCCTACCTTGATGTTTGTGTTGCCCACATCCATCGCCAGCAGCATAGGTTCCTCCCGGGCCGTTTACTTCTGTATGCGCTTGAGAAGCGGACGGCAGACAAAGAATGCGGCCACCGCAGCGAGGACCGCCTCGGGGATGCCGCTTGTCAAAATCGTCGTTCCGATGATCGCCAGCACCGCCTGATAGCCGATGCCCAATGCCGTGGCGTATTGCTCGCCGAAAAACAGATAGATTCCGAAGAGCACCAAAAACGTGTTAACGAGGCTCCCCAAAGCGCCGCTGAGCCCGAACGTCAGAATATCGCGCCCACGGGACGCGCCCTGAACGCGAAGCGCGCGGAACACAAGGCCCGCGACGGTCCCAACGAGGATACGCGGAAGGAAGCAGATCACAAGGCTCCAGGCGTTACCGCCGAGCTCGCCGAATTTATAAAACGGCGTAAATAAAAACGCAACCAGCGGCGACGGCGGCATGAACGTCCATACGATAAAGCTGAAAAGACCTGCAAAAAAGCCCATCAGCGTTCCGGCGCCGACGCCGAGCAAAATCGCGGTAATCACGACCGGGATCATCCCGAGCGTCGCAACGATCGGGCCGATTGCGGGCAGTGATCCAAGGGGTGTAAAGCATACGATCGCCTCGATCGCAAGCAACATGGCAAATCTTGCAAGAAACAGGGTCTTGCTTTTTCCGTTATGATCCGACGGCAACTTGATCCCCTCCTTCGGCGGCGGCCGTAGCGGCGTAGAAGTTCATGCATCCCCGCGCCCGACCATGGCTTTAGCAATTATAACAAGCTTTTGGGCTTGATGCAACCTTTTCCCAAGTTCCTGCGTTTTCCGACAAAAGGGCACCAAAATACTAAAAACTTTGCTTTACAGACCTATGATGGTTTAATATAATAGTAATGTTCTTGATACTTTTTTGTAAACGAATGATAGCTGTTTTCAACAGCTTGTAATAAGGATTTGGAGGTAACCATGAACGACACGATTCAAGACGCGGCGGCAACCGCGCCGAAAAAGGCAAAAAAGGGGCTGATCATCGGCATTTCGCTCGCAGTTGTCGCGCTCGCGCTGGGTGCTGTCGTGTTCATCCTATACAACCAGCGCAATCTGACCGAGCAGGAGCGGCAGCAAATCATCAATTCCGGCACCTTCCACGACGGCATTACCGTCAACTCCGTGCCGGTGGGCGGCCTGACCATCGAGGGAGCTGCCGAGAAGCTCAAGGATGCGGAACAATCGCTCCTTTCCGGTGTGAATTACACGCTCACGTACGGCGATAAGGAATATACGCTTACCGCGGCGGATTTTGGCGTCACCTTCAACACGCAGGAAGTGCTCTCCGAGGCGATGCTTGTCGCGCGCGAGGGCAGCCTTGAGGAACTCAAGGCCGAAATCGCCGATATCGCCGCCGGCGGCAAGGATTTCTCCATCGATTATACGCTCGACCCCGCTCCCGTTAAGGCCAAGATCGAACAGATCGCCGCGGAGCTCAACAGCGAGCCCGTGAACGCGATCCTCAAATCGCATGTAAGCCAGGCAACGGCCGAAGAATTGGAGAACGCAGCGGCAACGCAGGCATCCGGAGCAGCGGAAACGGTTGAAACAAGCGTTCAGGCTTCCCCCGCGCCGGATCAGGATCAGGCGGCGCAGACAGGGCAGGAAACGATCATCAACGGTCAGTTTGTATACCTTAAGGAAAAGGAAGGCATCGCCGTCGATCAGGACGCGCTGTATCAGTCCGTCTCCGCCATGGCGGCCGAGAAGCAATTCGGCGCAATCGAAATCCCGGTGACCAATACCCCGGCCGCGATCACCGTGGATTTGCTGTCCCAGACGCTGGTGCTGCGCGGGAGCTACTCCACCTCGTACGGCCACGCGCCCTACAACCGCTCCACGCGCGTGTATAACCTGAACAAGGCATCAGGAATCATCAACGGCACAGTGCTCAAACCCGGTGATATTTTCTCCGCCAACGGTACGCTCGGCGATCGCACATATGCGGCAGGGTGGAAGCCCGCGCCCGCGATCATCGACGGCGGAGCCGACACGGAGGATCAGGCTGGCGGCGGCGTTTGCCAGATTTCCTCCACGCTTTACGTCGCAGCGCTGCAATCGGATCTCGAGATCGTCTATCGCCAGCCGCACTCGAGCAAGCTCGGCTACATCCCCGGCGGGCTCGACGCGACCATCGACAGCGGCCGCATCGATTTCAAGTTCAAAAACAATACGAATTCGGACCTGTACATCTTCATGTGGGTCGATAAGAACGAGAAGAAGGTACATGCGGAGATCTATGGCGAACCGATGATCGGCGAGTACGACAAAATCGTCGCGTCCTCCAAAAAGGTTTCCTCGCTCAGCCCCGGCGCGGACGTGTATACGACCGATAAATCCCTGCCCGCAGGCTCGATCGTCCTGGTCACGGAGCGCAAATCCGGCTCGGTCTGGCAGTCCTACCTGACGTACTATAAGGACGGCATAGAGGTAAAAACCGTCGAATTGGCGATATCCAAGTACCCCGCGCATCCGAACAAATACAGCGTGGGTCCGGGATACACGCCGGGCAGCACACCGGCGCCCAATCCCGGCGTTTCTTCGGACACTTCCGGCGACATTGGAACCGGCCTTGCGACGGGTTGAACCACATCATCCAAAAGGGCTGCCGCGGTATGATCGCGGCGGCCCTTTTATCTTCTTGTTCTCTGTTTTTCATCTTCGGCCAATCCCCTATTTTTTTACCTTCGGCGTGAATATCACCGCGTTGAGGTACCCGAACAGCACCGCGGCCGCTATGCCTCCGGCCGTCGCTTTGATGCCGCCCGTAAACGCCCCGAGGACGCCCCCCTCTTTAGCGCCTTCGATCGCTCCCTTTCCCAGGGAATAGCCAAAGCCGGTCAGCGGAACCGTCGCGCCCGCGCCCGCAAGCTTCACCAAGGGTTCGTACAGCCCGAACGCTGTCAGGAAGACGCCCAGCGTGACGAACAGAACCAGTATGCGCGAAGCGGTCAGCTTCGTCAGACTGATTAAAAGCTGGCCGACCACGCAGATCGCGCCGCCGATCACGAATACCCAGAAATAATCCATGAAGCTGCTCATAGCATTTGGCTCCTTTCCAATATGATTGCGTGCGCGATGCCCGGGATACTTTCGCCCTGCAGGGACGAAGAGGGGCTCATCAGCGCTCCGGTCGACAGGAACAGGATACGCCGATAATTGCCTTCCTCAAGTCGCCTTAAATAATGCGCGTTGAGCACCACGGCCGAGCAGCCGCAGCCGCTGCCGCCGCAATCCACCTTCTGTTCCGGAGAGAATATGATCATACCGCAATCCGCGTGCTTGCCGGTGATATCGACCGAGTGCTCCAGGCAGAGGTCATGCAATAGCTGGCTCCCGAATTTCCCGAGGTCGCCCGTAACGATGAGATCGTAATCGTCGGTGCTGCGCCCGGTATCCTCGAGATGCCGACAGATCGTGTGCGCCGCTGCGGGAGCCATAGCTGCTCCCATATTGTTCGCGTCCTTGATCCCAAGATCGTTGACCTTGCCGATCGTACCGCCCATGATCCGTATCCCGCGGACCGTGGCGTTCTTTACGAGCGCGTCGTCCGGCGCGCAGATGATCGTACAGCCCGCGCCCGTCACCGTGCGCTGCGCCGTCGGCACCGTCTGCCCGCCCATCTCCAGCGGGAGCCTAAACTGGCGCTCCGCCGTCGCGAAATGGCTGCTCGCGACACAGGCGACGTTCCGGGCAAAGCCGCCGTCGACGAGCATCGAGCCGATCAGCAGGGATTCGGTCATCGTCGAACATGCGCCGTAGAGCCCGAAAAACGGGATCTTGAGGTTGCGCGCCGCATAGTTCGCGGTGATCAGCTGATTCAACAGATCGCCGCCGAGCAGGCATTCGATATCGTCCGTCGTCCGATCGATCTTCTGCAGCGCGATGCGGACGGCCTGCTCGAACATCTTGCTCTCCGCCTTTTCCCAGCTTTTCTCCCCCCAAGTGTCGTCTTCCAGCACCATATCGAACGCGCAGCACAGCGGTCCCTGATTCTCCACATCCCCTACGATGGTCGCATTGGAACACACAACCGGCGGATTTTCAAAAAAAACCGTCTGCTTGCCGATCCTCTTAGATTGCATATTGCCTCCTACCTGAATAAGAGCGAAACGAGCCCGACGAGGATAGATGCGCTGATACCGTAGACCAATACCGGCCCGGCGATGCTGAAGAGCTTCGCGCCCACGCCCATCACATATCCTTCCCGCTTAAACTCCATTGCGGGGGAAACGATGGAGTTTGCAAAGCCGGTGATCGGCACGATCGAACCCGCGCCCGCAAAGGTACCGATTTTATCATATATTCCAAGCCCCGTCAGGGTCGCCCCAAGAAACACCATCACGATCGCGGTATATGCCGACAGGTCGTCGCCATCGAGCGAAAACCAGAGCTTCCCGCTGTCCCGCACGAGCTGGCCGATGCAGCAGATCAGTCCGCCCACAAGAAAAGCGCGGATGCATTGCGAAAAAACCCTGCTCTTGGGCATCATCTCGGTAACTTTTTGCTGGTAGCGCTCTTTCCTCTGTTGTTCCGAATGCGCCATATTCTACCCTTCCCGCCTTTGAAGCAAACGCTCCATGTATTGCGTGTAACGGATCTCGCGATCCGCCGGGCCGTTTAAGCCGGCGTTTCCGAGCAGATCCGCGATCGGAAGCCCGAGGTAGCCGATTTCCATCTCTTCTTCATCCATAAATTTGCTCCTTCCGTTCAGGGTTCATGACCAGCTTCGCATTCGTGATATCGTCGTCTCCCTGTTGTGGCAACAGCAGAAGCACCGCCACGACCGCGAGTATCATGATCGTCACAATGCCGATGATAATATGAAGCGCCCTCTTGCTCAGCATAGTTGCTCCTTAAAAATCTTTTTGTTCTAGTAGTGTGCGCAATGATGCGGGAATTTATTTTTTCGCACGAAAAAAGCCCTGGCTATGAATGAGCAAGCACAAGGCAGCGTCGTTTAAAAGCCGTCGTTTAAAAAAGTTTTAAAGATAGGATTGGGGTCCGAATTTACCGATCGTCGATTGCAAAACAATCAATTTTGAGCGCAGCTAAAAAATCAGGCACGAAGAAATTTCCCCGTGCCGTTTTTTGATCGTTTTAAAAATATTCTGTTCGGATTGTCAGCGCAGGGCCGGATGGTCGGCAAAATTCCGCAGCAATACCAAATCCTCCGTCTCCGAGAGGTTTTTTACCTCGAACCCATCCGCTGCGGCCTTTTGGGTGATAAAAAACTCGTCGTTGGTCCATTGATCATAATGAATAAGCGTGGGACTTTCCACCGGCAACGATCCGACGCGGCCATGGCCCTGAATGCAGATCAGCCCGCTGGGCACGCCGTCCGCGAGGGTGACGCTGCGGCCCGGCAGCACGGTCAGGCGCTTTGCGCTGGAAGCCGCGTTCTTGTAGCAGATCCACTCGTCCAGATAACCTTCCGCAAGCATTTCCGCCGGCGGGAGCACCGGCTTTGGCCGCATGAAATATTTTTTATGGAAATCCGGATCGGTGTTCACCTCGAAGTCGATCAGACTCAGCAGATAGTCGTAATTGCCGATCTCCTCGTCCGGGCAGTTCATCCAAAGGCTCGACGCGTCCACGGTGCGGTCCCGGTGCAGCACCGACTGGAAAACGCAGCTGATGTCGGAGGCAAACTGCGGCTCGTAGGTGCACAGGCTGCCCGGGGCATGCAGAAGACCCGGCGGCACGTTCCATCCCGTATCGAGCTCCAGTTTGTAGGCGCGGGAAAGGCTCAGGATATCGTTGTCTCCTTTATGAAAGGCCTCCAGCCGAGCTTTGACATCCTGCAAAGTTACCTCCGGGTTCAGCCCAAAAAATGTGATGGGCAGTTCGCCGGTATAATTGTTCATCTGCGCGGGGAAAAAATACATCTCCGGTTTGGTGTTTTGATTGACCCTGAGCGCATGGGCTTGTCTATGGTGAATGTGGTGCGCCAAGGCGTCGTAATTGTCGAAAAACTTAGCGAACACCGGCCAGCCGCCGTGCCTGGGCCACAGATCACCCACGGCTTCCTCCTTGAGCTCCGCGATCACATCCCGCAAAAGAGCCGCAGAGCCGCCGTTTGTCACCACGCGGCTCTGCCCCTCCTCTTCCGGAGCGCAGGGGCCGTTCGCCGCGCTGGTCGTGGAAGCGATCCAGCGTTCGTCGATGCCCCCGCGGTCGAGCCCGCAGGCGTAGTATTCGTTGGGATAGAGCTTTAACCTCCGGCCCGGCCGGCAGAAAGCGCGGGGCACCCACGACGGCGCGAGGCGCAGTATGCCGCCGCCCTGCTCCATCGCCTGCAACGCGATTTGTTTTACGGTATCGTTCATCGTTTCATTCCATTCAAGCTTGGTGTTTTGCATAAAGGCCCAGCGTCACGATCTCCCAGGGGCCCACCTGGACCGTCACGGCGTTGTGCGCAACGGGAAGCTCCTCCATTTTGCGCTCCCGCAGGTCCATCAAATAGGCGCTTGCAACGTCGAAACCCAGCGTTACCGCCGCGTTCACGGGTTGGCCGCAGGTGTTGTAAAAGCGCAATACAAAGGTGTTGTCGAGGGTCTCCGCCTGCTTAAAGGCGGAAAGCACCAGCTCCGGCGCGTCGATAGAGAGCCAGGAAGCCTCCGGCCTTCCGGGCTTTTTCCCGTCCTCGGACTGCAAAGCCCGCATGGGCTCACAAAACGCGTGGACAAGGCGAAACGCGCGGCTATTGAGCCAGTCCCCCCGATGCGGGATAAAGCTGTATTCAAAGATGTGCTTTCCAATGCACTGAGCTTCCGGCGTGGGGATGTTCAGCCCGGTCGGCCCGTTCGCCATAATGCCGACGCTGCGCAAAAGCGTCACGAGCATCAGCGCGCCCCGCTCCGTTTTCTTTACCTCGACCTCGGGAAGGCCTTTGTTCGCGACGGTCACGCCCCGCGCTGTATCGCCGACGCTTACAAAACGCTTCTGACTCCGCGTGACGACGGTTTCGCCGCCCTTTGCGATGTCGTGGCCGTCGACACAGAAGATGTTCTCGCAGTCGTACCTGTCCGTCTGCACGTCGGTTTGGAACGCCGCGCGCAGGCGATGGTTGTTCGCACGGTTCTCGAAAGTCGTCTTAAAGTCCACGCGCGGCTCCGCATCCGAGATCGAGATCTCGATCTCAACGGGACAGGAAACCTCCTCGCAGGAGCGGGATTCCCCGTCATCGGAAAGGCCGCAGGGCAGGCTCAAAACGCCTTTCAGACGCAGACTCTGACGGACCTCGTCGCGGGATATGCTCACCTGCGCGGCCGTAGGGTCCATCCGCGCCACCGCGCCCTTTGCCTCTCGGAAAAGATATTCGTCGCCGGCGTCGCCCTCGTCCCGCAGCGCGCCGCAGTCGTAAAACCGCCTGCCGGTATCCTTCGCCAGAATATCGATCTTTCCCCGGGTGTATTCCACTTTAAAATGGCTGTTCTCGATGGAGGATTCGGCCGCTTTGGGGAAAGATTCGCCGATCTCGTCATAGCCGAAGATCACCTTATAGGCCCGATACCCCAGCGCGGGCACATCCGCCGCGACAAAGCTCACTTTGCAGATATGCGCGTAAAACTCGTGGGGCTGGGTGTAGGTGTAGTAGCGCATGACTTTCCCGATCCGAGCGCTCTTGAGCACTCCGGGGATGCGGTTCCCCTCGGGGTCCTCCAGCGCGACCGATGTGGGCAGCGGGAGGTCCGCTCCCGTATCGTCGTATTGCTCCCGGCGCATGCGCTCGTATATGAGGGCGTTGCTGAGCCTGAGATTGAATTCGACAGCGCAGTCCACCGCCTGTGTCCTCCCGTAGGGGGAAGGATTAAACACAGAGATATAGCAGTCTTTCGCGGGCTCCGCTCCCTTTCCCGCGACGGAGCGCAGCGCGCGATCGGTCAGTGTCTCGCCGATCTGCCGCGCCGAGGCGAATCGCGTCATCATTTCGCGGTGCACCTCGTCCACGCCGCAGCCCGTGATGCTGTCGTGCGGATGGTTTTGAAGTATAAATCGCCAGCCGTGGCGTATGAGGTCCCTTGGGTATTCGCTTACGCCTTCGATCTGTCCGACGCTGGAAAAGGGCTCCGCCCAGTGCTCGTACAGATCCTCCACGGCCTGATTGAGCTGCTTGAGCACCATGCGGGTCGACAGCGTTCCCTGAAGGAGGGCGACCCGACCCCAGTCATAGAGCGCCCCCTTGTAGCGGGGCAGACTGGAGACGTCCAGAGACGCCCTCAGATCGGCCATATAGTCCGTGAGGGTGGAATGCAGGACCTCGGTATCCGCGCTGAGCGCGTCCGCCGCTTTCGCCATGGCGGCGATGTGCGGCTGGGCTTCCAGATGATCCCGCCCGTTCATGACGAGCATCACATTGCTTTTCGAGCGCAAAGCGTAATGCTTGACCACATAATCGACCCGGTCCAAAAAGGCCTTTGGCTCCGCCGGCATGTTGGGGCAGTTGCCGTAGCCGTAGGCGAGGTTGTTCCCCAGAATCTCGCTGCCGTCGGGCGCCTGCCAGATAAATTCATTGGAGGCGATCTCGCCGGTGAGGCCGCGCCAGAACAGGATCTCGCCAAGGCCGAGCTTACGATAGATCTGGGGCAGCTGCGAGGGATGGCCAAAGGCATCCGGCGCATAGCCCAGATTCATGTTTTGGCCGTAACGCCTGCAGATGCGTTCCCCAAAGAGATAATTGCGCACATGCGCCTCCCCGGAGATCAGCATCTGATCCGGCAAAACGTACCAAGGCCCGATCAATATGCGTCCGGCGCGGATATGCTCCGCCAGGCGCTCTTCGTTCTGCGGCTTTATTGCAAGATAATCCTCAACCAACGCGGTGTGGCCGTCGAGCATGAATGCCCGGTAATCGTCGTCCGCCTCCAGGAGGGCCATCAGCCGGTCGATCATGTCGACCAGGAGGATGCGATACTCCTCCAGCGAAAAATACCACTCCCTATCCCAATGGGAATGGGAAACGATATGCGCTTTGTATGTTTTCTTTGTTTCTTTTCCCATGTGCACCATTTGGCTTCCCATGTTTGCCGTTTAGCTCTTCACTGCGCCGCTCGTCATTCCGGAAACGAGGTGCTTTTGCAAAAAGACAAAGAGAATCACGACCGGCACCGTGCTTACGACGGCGCCCACCATCAAAAGATTCCATTGCGTGGTATACTGGCCCATGAACGTTTTCAGGCCGATGGGCAGCGTGCGCAGCGCGACGGAATCGATAAACGTCTGAGCGAACAGAAACTCGTTCCACGCGAGTATAAACGCGTTGATCGCGGTAGCCGCAAGCCCCGGCGCGGCAAGGGGAACCGTGATGTGTATGAGCGCCTTCACCTTGGAGCAGCCGTCGATCATGGCGGCCTCTTCAAGCTCAACCGGCAGCGCCTTGAAATAATTGGTCAGCATCCAGACGCTAAAGGGCACCACAAACGAGATATAGGTAATAAACAGCGCCGTATGGGTGTCGGTCAGGCCAAGCTTGCTCATGATCGTATAATAGGGCGTCACCAGTATCACCAGAGGGAACAGCTGCGCGAGCAGCAGCAAGAGCTGCAGTACTTTGCGGCCGCGGAAATTATAGCGGCCGAAGCCCAGACCCGCCATAACGGACACCACCATCGCAAAGAGCGTGGTAAGCCCGGCGACCTTGGCGCTGTTGAGGAAATACCGGAGGAAGTCGCCCTTGGCCCAGATTTCCTTGTAGGCGTCAAAATTAAAGATTTTTGGGATCAGTTGCGGCGGAATGGAGAAGATGGCGTCCGTGCTTTTGAGCGACGTGGAGATCATCCAAAAGAACGGAAATACCGCAAGGATTAAGAACAACCCCAGGAACAAGTATGTGAACACTTTGCCGATCGTTTTCTTTTTCATGCGTCCTTCTCCTTTTGCACCGCTCTTGCATAAATGAGTACCAAACTGAACAATGCAAGGAACATCAGTACGGCGATCGCCGCCGCCTTGCCCAGATTAAAGGCCTGGAACGTCGCCTTGTATACATAGGTGGTCAGCGTGTCCGAGGAGCCCGAAGGCCCGCCCTCGGTCATCAGCCAGATGGTATCGAAGCTGTTGAACGTCCAAATCGTGGTCAAAAGCACCGTGAGATACAGCGTCGGCCGGATCCTGGCGAGCGTGATATGGACAAACTTCTGCCATGCGTTTGCGCCGTCGATATCCGCCGCCTCATACAGGTCGCGCGGGATGATCTGCATCGCGGCAAGCAGCATCACCGCCGCAAAGGGGAAATTCTTCCACGCGTGCGAGAATATAATGGCGGGAAACGCCGTACTCACGTTGCCCAGCCAGACGATGGGATGGTCGATGATCTTCAGCGCCATAAGGATATAGTTCAAAATGCCGAATTGGCCGTCGTACATCCATTTCCATACGATCGCGGCCACAACGCCGGGCGTGATCCACGGGATCAGCATCATTCCGCGGATGGCGCCGCGCCCCTTGATGGCCTTGTTGAGCAAAACCGCCACCGTAAGGCCCATAAGCACCTGCAAAGATACCGAGGAAACGGTCCACACAAGGCTGTTGCGCGCGGCGCGCCAGAACGTGGGATCGCCCAAAACCTTGGTGTAATTTTCAAAGGCGATGAACGGTTTCCCGAGATAGGGCTTCATCATCAAAATTTTCTGGAAGCTCATGACGAGGTTGAGCCCAAGGGGATACAGAATAACTGCCAGAATGATCAGCACGGCCGGAGCGATCAGCAAAATCCCGGTCCAGTTCTGGTTGATATCCCTCCTGCGCAGTGTCAGCACGCCGCTGGAATTTTTTTTGTTTCGTGCCATTGTGTATCCTCCCGCGTCAGCAAGTTATACGCGCTGGAAGGAACGGCTTGTCAAAGCTGTTCCCTCCAGCATAATGCATCGAATCAATTAGCCTTTAAGTTTTTGGTGTGCTCACTCTTCCAGAGCGGCATTGGCCGCAACTTCCGCATCCGCCATCGAGGGATCGATTTCCGCGCCCTCAAAGATCACCTTCATAAACGCCGGCTGGATGCAATCGTAATCGATCGTGGTCCATTCCGGAATGATCGGGCGGGGACGGGAGGTCTCAAGGGCCTGTACGAACACCTTGGTGATCTCATTGTCCTTGACGTTCTTCTGCTCCGAAGCGTCCTTGCGAGCGGAGATGCGCAGATAGCTGTCGCAGAGGTTGAGCGCCTGTTCCTTCGAGGAGATGAACTTGATCCACTCATACGCGAGGTCTGCGTTCTTAGAGTTCTTGTTGATGACCCAGTGGCTGCCGCCCAGGGTGTTCGCCTGCTCCACGCGGCCGGGCAGTACTGCGACGCCCCAATTGAAAGTGGGCTTAAGCCCTTCGAGCGCGTTGTACAGAACCGCCATACCCTGGCACATGCCGATGGTCTGATTCGCAAAGCCTGCCGCCAGCTCGTCCCAAGCCTTCCAGGTCAGGGCCGCTTCAGGCACCACTTTGTCTACCGTCAGCAGGTTGAGGAAGAACTTCGTAGCTTCCATTCCTTCGGGGGAATTGAACGCCACTTTTCCATCGCTGCCGATGATCTCGCCGCCATTTTGCCAGAACCACGGGAGCCACTCAAACGAGCCGCCCCAGCCGCCGAGCAGGCCGTAGCCGCCCATGCCGGCATCCCTCAGAGCGATGGCGTCGGCGCGGAACTCTTCCCACGTGGTGGGCGGGCTGTTGGGATCAAGACCGGCTTTGGTGAACATATCCTTGTTGTAGAAGAGCACCATGCTGTCCGCCGCAAACGGCACGCCGAAAACCTGGTTGTTGTACGTCGCCGCATCGATGGTGCCCTGGAAGAAATCATTGACGGTATCGCCCATGTAAGTCGTCAGCGGGATGATGATATCCATCGCCGCGAACTGCGGAACCCAGATATTGTCGCACTGCAGCAGGTCGGGGCCGCCGCCGCCGTTCGCCGCCTGAATGTACTTATCGCGATAGCTGCTGCTGCCGTAGGGTACCGGGGTGATGTTGACGGTCACGCCCGGGTTCTGCGTGGTAAATTCCTTGGTGGCAAGGGCCAGAGGGGACTGATCCTGGTCCTTATAGAATTCCTCGTAAACCCACAGCTCGAGGGTTCCGGACAGGGGCGCGACCGTAGGCTCGGTCACCGCCTCCGTCGGGGCGGGAGGTTCCGTTGCTTCGGGCTGAGACGTCTCCTGCGGGGTGCAGGCGGCAAACAGGCTCAGCGACATAATCACCGCCAGGAATAATGTGAATAACCGCTTTTTCATCTTTTTCCTCCTTATCATAATGAAGTGCTTACAGTTCCGATAGTACTGGCCATCAGGGCACTACGGTTCCAACGAACCTGCTTTGTTCTGTTCACCTCCTCCAGTTTACCTGTGAAATTTGCCGGGGCTCCTGGGAAATAGGAAAGCGATAGAAACTTATAAATAAAGGCTGTCGTTATCGAGCAATTGGTTTGCCGCTAAAAAGGCTCCGCCAAGAAATACGCTGTCGAAGTAGTCGATCGGCGAATACACGATTTTCAGGTTCTGCTTGATTTCAAAAAACGGAAGCTCCACGACCATTGCCCTCAGTCGCTCGGCAAAATACGTGCCTGCGTTCGCGTACAGGCCCTGGATAACGATGATCCGAGGATCGCAAAGCAGGATGATATTGCGTATCAGCATCGAAAAATACTGCGCGGAACGATCCATCAAGTGCCTCGCCAGGGGATCGCCCGTTTCGGCCGCCTCAAAAATCTGCTCGCTGGTCAGCGCTTCCCTCTCCAATTCGGCATGGAGGACCGAATTCGGGTACCGGTCGATTCCCGCGCGGGCCTCGTCGCGCAGGGCGCGGGGGGATACCAGCATCTCAAAGCAGCCGTGGCCGCCGCAGATGCACTTTTTCGGGAAGTGAGGCTCCATCACCATATGCCCCACCTCGCCCACGAAGCCGTTCGTTCCCAGCGCCAGAACTCCATGGTCAAGGACGCAGCCGCCCGTAGTGCGCTCGGCGGTAATCGTCACCACCAGTTCCTCCGCCAGTTCGGGCTTGCGCAAAAGTTCCGCATATCCTGAAAAACGGCACACGTTTTCGACGACGACCTGCGTTTTAAACGAAAGGGCCGCCAGCAGATTGTCCCGCAGCGGAATGTCTTTGGTCCAGCGGCTGTGGGCGGTATAACAAAGCGTCCCCGTGCCGCTGTCCACGATGCCTTGGCAGCCCACCGCCACGCAACGCACCGACCCATCCAGCGCCTTCGCCGTTTCGTTCAGGCGCTCCACGCAGCGCACCATCTGGGAAAAGCACTGGGGGAAGTCGCTCTTATCGGCATATTCTTCGCCGCACCGCTCCAGGGCGGTGCATTTCATATCCATCAGCGCGCATTCCAGAACAGAAACACCGAAATGCACAACGATAAAATAGGCGTATTTTTCGTTCAGGGAAAAGAGCTCCGGGCGTTTCCCGCCCTCGAACGTGGACTTGCCCTTCCCGTCCATCCTCACCAAACGCTTTTGCACCAGATCGTTCAGAATGCGGGTAACGCTCGTTTTGCTCAGCTTGATTCGGTCCGAAACCTCGGTCACCGGCAGAACGTTTTCCTGCTGCAACAGCCCCACCACCAAGCGCTGGTTGTGCGTTTTGATGTTCCTGGGCTTTTGGCTTTTTTGCTGCGTATCGGTTGGAAATCCATTGGCCAAGCGCGTACCACCTCTTCCAACGCTTAAGGTCATTTATTCTTGAATTAAATTTTTCGCGGCAGTTGACATGGATTCGACAGTCATGTATATTTAAAACAGTAGTTTATAAACTTACTTAAAAAACTTGGTTTATGAATCAAGTATAAGCGAACACATTTCAATTTGCAAGACCAAATTTGTATGCAATAATTAAAAAATATTCGGAGATGCGTTTGTTTCAGATTTCTATCGAGTGGGAGGGATTCACCCTTAATGTATGATGTTGTTGGGATCGACGCACCGAACATCGACCTTCTCCTGAACCTGGAAGAGTTCCCTAAACCCGACGGGTTTACGCCCGTGAGCGCCTGCAGCTGGCAAGGCGGCGGCAAAGTGGCTACCGGCATGGTAGCCGCAGCTAGGCTTGGGGCCAAGGCCGCCATGTTGGGCTTTGTCGGGGACGACGCGTATGGGCGCTTCATCCTCGAGGATTTTGAGCGGCATGGGATCGATATCGGCGGCATCGCGGTGCGCAAAGGCAAGCGCACCAATATGGCTACCGTGCTCAGCGACCGGCAAAGCGGCGGGCGCAGCGTGCTTTGGCTGCCGGGCGACGCCGAGCGTCTCCGCTCGGATGAGATTCCGGACCATTATCTTCAAAACACGCGCTTTTTCCACATCGCGCAAGCCGACGAGCTGACGCTCGACAAAGCCCGAAAGGCGCGCCTTGCCGGAGCGAAAGTGATCATCGACGCGGACAATTACTCCGACGATCTGCTCAACTGCTTCGACGCGGTGGACATTTTCATCGCCTCGGAGTTCGTATATAATAAGATGTTCTCCGGCGTCGATTACGAGGCCGCGAGCCGCGCAGTGCTGCAAAAGGGCCCAGAAATCGCCGTATTTACACTGGGCAGCCGGGGCTGCGCGGGAACCGGGCCGGAAGGGTTCTTTTTCATCCCCGCCTACAGCGTGCAGGTCAAGGATACCGTAGGCGCGGGCGACGTGTTCCACGGCGCTTTCGTGGCCGGACTCTTGCGGGGATGGAACGCGGAGCAGACCGCCCGTTTCGCCAGTGCGGTATCCGCAATCAAGTGCACCCGCATCGGCGGGCGTGCGGGCATTCCCACAATGGACGCCGCGCTCGCTTTTATGCAGACCGGAACGATCGATGAATCCGAATTGGATGAACGAGTTGAATATTACAGCAAGGGGATAGTCTAATGATGTACAAACAGGAATTATATGTTGGCGTCGCTCCCGTAAAACGTTGCTTTTTGAGCATGGAAACCGCAAAGCGGGAAAAGGACGAAATCATGGCGCGCATCCGCGGTCTTTTGCCCGAATCGGTGCATTTGGTCGATATCGACGATGCCGGCGAAAACGGTATCGCCTTCCTCCCCGAGCACGTGGCTCCGGTGGTGGAGAAATTCCACAATGCCAAAATAGACGCTTTGTTCCTTCCCTTCTGCGATTTCGGCGAGGAACAGGTCTCCTCCGCGATCGCCGCCTCCTTCAAGGTGCCCGTGCTTGTTTGGGGTCCCCGGGACGAAGTCCCGAACACCGCGGCTTCCCGCGGCAGGGATACCCAGTGCGGCATGTTCGCCGCCACCAAGGTGCTGCGCCGCTTCGGCGTCACCTACAGCTATATCTTCAACTGCCGTACCCGGGACGCTGCGTTCGCCGACGGGTTTGTCCGTTTTTTGCGCGTCGCCGCCGTCGTAAAGGCGATGAAGACCCTCCGCATCGCCAAAATCGGCGCGCGCCCCGCCCCCTTTCTGTCGGTGATGACCAACGAAGCGGATCTCGTTTCCCGTTTCGGCATCGTAACGGTTCCCATCTCGCCCTATAACATCGCCGACCTGGGCAAAAACATGATCGCTCAAAACGATTCGGCCCTCACCGATTATGTCGCCGACCTTCGCGGCAGGATGGACTGCCGCCGGATGACGGACGAGGCGGTCCTCAGCGCCGCGGCCATTAAGCTCGCGACCCAGCAGTTGATGAACGAAGCCGGCTGCAACGTGGGCGCAATGGAATGCTGGTCCGCCTTCCCCGGTCTGATGGGGCTTTCCCCCTGCCTTACGCTGGGCGAAATGTCCGACGCGGGCCTGCCCCTTGCCTGCGAGGCCGACGTGAACGGGGCCGTAACGCTCGCGATGCTGCGCGCCTGCGGCTTGTACGAACAAGCGGCGTTTTTGGCCGATCTGACCATCCGGCACCCGGAGAACGAAAATGCGGAGCTCCTCTGGCACTGCGGCCCCTTCCCCTACTCCCTGAAATGCCCGAGCTGCGCCGCCAGCCTGACCGAGGGACAGCAGAATTTCATGCTCAAGTCCGGCGACCTTACGGTCTGCCGTTTCGACGATCTGAACGGGGACTATTACCTGTTCGCGGGCGAGGGCAAAACCACCACCGGCCCCGAGACCATAAACACCTACACCTGGTTTGAGGTCGACGATTGGAAGCGTTGGGAGGAAAAGCTGATTCAAGGCCCCTATATCCACCATCTCGGCGCGATCTACGGGCGCTATCTCCCCGTACTGCGCGAGACCGCCCGCTACCTCGGGCTCATATTCGACGACGCTTCAACGCAGGGCATCCACTCGCTCTAACCTGCGAACCTACATAAAAAACGGAGGAATTCATCTTGAAAACGATCGTTGCCAAGCCCCTTTCGGAAAAAGCCTTCAAGAAATACGGCGCGTTCGCGAATCTGTTCGACAACGCCGCCCTCGCCGAGAGCTCGGTCATCCCGGCGGGATTCTTCGCCGACGTGATCACGCTGGAATTCGGCCGGGACAACCCGCCCGCCGTATCGGTCTGCGACGCGCAGAAGCAGCCGGAAATGATCGTTGATTTTATGGAAGCGCACCAATATACCTGTGAGGGGCTGCTGCCCCTGGACGGCGACGTGGTGATATTCGTCGGCGCAATGAGCTGGGAAGCGCCCACCAGCGATGCTCTGGAAGCGTTTATCGTGCCCAAGGGCACATTCGTGAAGACCAATCCCCTCATTCTGCACGGCAAGCAGTATCCTATCGGCGCCGACGAGGTTCACGTTCTTTGCCTTTTGCCCCAGCGCACGTTCTATAACGATATGATCGCCATACCGCTTGGAAAAGAGGATCAGGTCCGCATCCAACTCCCGTAAACGCCGCGCCTGCTCCGAAGGGGCGAAAGGCTGCACGAGGCCGTGAACCGGAAGATCGCATCCCCGCGCGGCCGAATTTCCGATCCCGCACCTATGAGCGCGGCGGGCTGGGCGAGCGCGCCCCATCCGCTCGTTGCCGTAGGCGGAATCTGCGGCTTCCGTTTGCGCGACATGTCTTACGGCAACGTCAAGGGGAGCGGCTTCAAATGGGAAAGCCCGCATGAGCGCCATGACGGAGATGGCGGACATACGCAATTCTATTTTTTGTATCAGTGAGAGGAGGCATCATACATGCCCTTATGCAACCCCGAAAAAATGCTGAACCTTGCCCGGAGCCAGCGCTTTGGCGTGGGGTCGTTCAATATTTTCAACATGGAGAGCGCCAAGGCCATCGTGGCCGCCGCCGAGGCGGAGCGCGCGCCGGTGATGCTGCAGATCTGGAGCGGCTTTGAAAACGGGCCCGGCATCGACACGCTGGGCGCCATCGCCATCGCCGAGGCCAAGAAGGCGAGCGTGCCCGTGGCCGTGCATCTCGATCACGGCGCGACGCTCGCACAGGTCGGCGCCGCGCTTTTTTCCGGCTTCACCTCGGTGATGCTGGACGGTTCTTCCCTGCCGCTCGAGCAGAACATCTTTGCCTCCCGACAGGTCGTGGAGATTTGCCGGTCGCTTCCGGTAACGGTCGAAGGGGAAATCGGGCATGTCGGCGGCGGAGAGGCCGGTACCGGCGGGGACGCCACCGCGCTGACCGATCCGGAGGAAGCCCTCCGTTATTACGAGGAATCGGGCGTCGATTTTGTGGCCGTGTCCATCGGCACCGCCCACGGCAACTATGACAATCCGCCCACGCTGGATATCGGCTTGCTCCAAAGGATCGCCGCGAAGCTGCCCTGTCCGCTGGTGCTGCACGGTTCGTCCTACACGCCGGAAGACATGCTCGCCGAGGCGGTAAGAAACGGCATCAGCAAAGTCAACGTCGCTACGGAGCTCGGCGATACGCTCATCCGGGCAACCGTCGCCCAGGCCGCAAATCTGGCAGGCGTAAAATACGCCAACGAGCTCACCGACGGCCCCTACGCGGCCATGAGCGAGTTGGTTCGCCACAAGATACGGCTATTCGGCGGCACGGGGAAGGCCGAGCTGCTGTAGGCCACCGGTGCGCCCTCTGTGAACAGAAAGGAGACAATATGCTCAACGCAACGGAGTACCTGGAGTATTCCTCCACGTTTTTGTCCAAGATGGACCTGTCTGTTTTCTTCCTATGCGGTGTGAACGGCTATCGGCTTGAGGGTTCCAGCCTGTATCTTGAGTGCAGCG
This sequence comes from Bacillota bacterium, assembly GCA_038562375.1. Classification (GTDB taxonomy): domain Bacteria; phylum Bacillota; class Clostridia; order Christensenellales; family CAG-138; genus JBCFAY01. The sequence goes on from JBCFAY010000001.1 coordinate 36,986, forward strand.
CGGCCCTGCATCGGAAGGAAGCGGTGAAGTCCAGGACCAATCAATTGAACCGGCATTACATCGGGGATGGTGAGACGGAAAACGCCTGCCTGCGCCTCGATTTCATCGAGGGGGATATCCTTCGGATACGGCTCGAGCGCGGCGAAGCGGTGCGGGAGCTCGAGCGCGCCATGCTCGTGGGCGCGCCCAAGGGCGCGGACGGCGCCAAAGTGCAGGATTCGGGCGAGGCGATCATTGCCTCCTGCGGGAAGCTTGTGGTGCAGATCGACAAGAACCCGTTCCATATGAAGGTCGGCACGATGGACGGCGCGGTGCTCTACGATCAATACACCGACGATATGCACTCGGTCACCAGCGATATCCGCCGGATGCAGTCCAACGAGTTCGTCGAGGATGAAGCTTTCCACAATATGCCCAAGCGCTACGCGGCGTTCGAGGTCTATCCCTTCGGATATGTGATCGACAATAAGACCGGGGAGATCTGCTATACCGAGGCGCTGCGCTCGAATTACCGGGAGGCGTTCTTCGGCTTCGGCGAGAGCTTCAGCAGCGCGAACAAAAGCGGCCAGAGGAAGCTGATCTGGATGATAAACCCCTTGGGCACCTCCTCCGCCAAAAGCTATAAGAACGTCCCGTTCTTCATGAGCAGCGCGGGCTACGGCCTGTACCTGAACTCCTCCCGCAAAAGCGTTTTCGATATGGGGAGCTATTTCTTCAAAACGCACACCGTCGCGAGCTTCGATACGCAGCTCGATCTTTTCTTCATCCCGGGCCCCGACTATGCCTCCATACTCAAGGGCTACTGCGATCTGACCGGCCATTGCATCAACGTTCCTCCCAAATGGAGCTTCGGCGTATGGATGGGCCGCAACTGCTACAGAACCCGCGGCGAGATCGAAGAAATCTGTGCCGAGCTGCGGCAGCGCGAGCTTCCCTGCGACGTCATCCACCTGGATTGGGATTATACCCGGGTGGAGACGCACGGCTTCGACTTCCTGTTCGATGAGCAGCGCTTCCCCGATCCCGCAAGTATGATCCGCTGGATGCGCGAGAGGCACTACCGCCTATCGCTGTGGCAGTTGCCCTACCTGAACAAAAATACCCCGATCTACGATTACTGCCGGGAAAAGGGCTACTTCGCCCGCTTGCCCGAGGGCGTGGATCCGGATTCCGAGAATGTGGGCGTATTGGATTTTTCCAACCCCGAGACCGTGGCCTGGTACCAGGCGCAGCTGAAAAACCTGCTGCAGATGGGCGCATCCGTCATCAAGACCGACTTCGGCGAGAACGCCGACGCGGAATACCGCTATCGCTCGATCGACGGCGCGGACATGCACAATCTCTATCCGCTATTGTATAACAAGGCGGCCTACGAGGTCTGTGAGGAGGTCTGCGGCGAGGAGGCCCTGATTTGGGGCCGCAGCGCGTTCGCGGGCGCGCAGCGCTATCCGATGTACTGGGGCGGCGATTCCGACTCGGACTATTACGGCCTGTACCACTCCCTGCGCGGCGGCCTGTCGCTGGGCCTCACCGGGTTCCCCTTCTGGAGCCACGACGTGGGCGGCTATTTCGGCACGCCCGATCCCGACGTTTACATCCGCTGGGTACAGTTTGGAATGCTCTCCTCCCACGTGCGCTTCCACGGCACCACCGCCCGCGAGCCCTGGCACTACGGGGATGCAGCGGTGGACGTTTATCGCCGCTACGCCGCCATCCGCTACAGCCTGATCGAGTACCTATACGCCGAGGCGCATCACGCGGTAGAGGCCTGCACACCCATGATGCGGCATCTGGCGCTGGATTTTGGGGGCGATCCCACGGTACTTAACATCGACGATCAATACATGCTGGGCCGAAACGTGCTGGTTGCTGGCGTGTTTGACAATAATCCCGTCCGCCGCCTCTACCTGCCCGCGGGGCGCTGGCTCGACTGGCACACGAACGAAATCCTGGAGGGTTCGCGGTGGATCGACTATCCCGTTCCGCCCGAAATCATGCCGATCTTTTTGCGTTTCGGCACGGCCACTCCCCTGGTGGCGCCAAAGAACTACGTCGGCGAAAAACCGGACGAGTACATCCGCTGGAAAATACTTCCCGACGGCCGTCCGATCAAGGCCGAAGTCATGGGCGGCGACGGCCCCATCTGCCTTAGCGTCGGTCCGAACGCATCGGGATTGTCCGTCTCCATAGTAAACGGCGGGGCCCTGCAGCATATTTTGGAAATTCACGGCGTAAACGCTCCCCGGGCGATCGCCGGCGGCGAGGTACGGCACTACGACGCCGAGGCTAAGATCCTTACGGTGCTAGCAGGCGCCGAGCAAACCGTGGACATCATCCTGTAACCAAACACGGGGGCTTCTCAAATGAATACGGCTGTCGATTCCATCATCTGTGGCCTTACGGACGAGATCGTCTCCGACGTGCGGCAGACAATCCGTTTTAGAAGCGTCCGCGGGCCCGCGGCAGGCCGCGGCGCTCCGTTTGGCGAAGAGATAAAGCAATGCCTCGACTATGTGCTCAACCTCGCCAAAACCATGGGATTCGCCGTAAAAAATCTCGACGGATATGCGGGCGTCATCGACTACGACTGCGGCTGCGATGAGACGTTCGGCGTCCTGTGCCATCTGGATGTGGTCCCGGCGGGCAGCGGCTGGATTCACGATCCGTTCGCCGCGCAGATGGGCGGCAAACGCATCTACGGCCGCGGCGCGCTGGACAATAAGGGGCCTGCCCTGTCCAGCCTCTACGCGCTCCATTCCGTCAAGCGCGCGGGCGTTCCCCTCCGCCGCAACGTCCGGATCATTCTTGGCTGCGATGAGGAGACCGGCTGGCAGTGCATGGAGCACTACAGGTCCGTCGAGCCGCTGCCCGACCTCGCGATCTCCCCCGATGCGAAATATCCGCTCATCTGGTCCGAAAAAAATGTCTTGCAGGCATCCTACGCGAAGAAATTCTCCTCCCGCATCACCGCGGACGCGGGTACGATGCCCAATGTCGTGCCCGGCGAAGCCCGCTGCCGCATTCCCCTTGCGCCCGAATCGGTTTGTGCCGCCGCTTCCGCGGTCGAGGCCGAAACGGGCTGCACCGTCTTGCTGAACGCCGAGGGCGTGGGCGCACGGATACTGGTGCGGGGCGCTTCGGCGCATGCGTCCCGACCGGAGCAGGGCAACAATGCCGCGGCGGCGCTGTTATCCCTCCTCGCGAGGCTCCCGCTGGGCTCGGACAGCGACATGGCGAACGCCCTGGCCGAGCGTTTTTGCGACGATCTGAACGGCCAATGGATCGGAATCGATCACGCCGATGAGACGGGGCGCACCAGCATGAATCTGGGCATCCTCCGCTGGAATGAGGCGGGGATCGAGCGGCTGACCGTCGACACCCGCTTCCCGTTCTCCCTTTCCATCGATATGGCCCAAAAGGCGCTGGAAGAAGCGCTTCTGCCGCTCGGCTTCCTCCCGCTCGGAACGTACCAAAAGGCAATTCACATCGTGCCGAGGGAAAGCGAACTCGTGACGACGCTCCTGGACGTTTACGAGCGCCGCGCGGGCGCGCGGCTTGAACCTATCGCCGACGGCAGCATCACCTATGCCCGAACCATTCCGAACGCCGTCGCTTTCGGCTGCGGAAGGCCGGGGCGGGGCGAATGCATTCACATGCCCGAGGAGCACATCACGGTGGAAGACCTCATGTTTAACACCCACATGCTCGCCGACGCCATACTCGCGCTCGCCGGGGATCAACCGGCCTGAACCAAAGGCCGCTCGCTATGAGACTTTGCGCCGCCCCGAAAGATCGAAGAAGATGAAAGGGATATCCCTTTTGATATTTACGCCGATCCCTGCCGAACGCAGAGGACGGAACGCTTTGAACGGAACCGGTAATAGATCGGAAGGAACAGACACATGCTGATCGAACATTTTGGAACGCTCGCGGACGGTTCGTCCGTGCGCCGCTATACGCTCAGGAACGCTTCGGGGATGTCCGCACAGATTCTCGATTACGGCTGCATCCTGTCCTCGCTTTGCGTGCCCGATCGCTTCGGCAGCGTAAAAGATGTGGTGCAGGGCTACGACCGCCTCGAGTACTATGCGCAGGACATCACGCTGTGCGGCGCGCTGGTGGGGCGGCATGCGAACCGCATCGCCTACGGCAGGTTCTCTCTGGACGGCCGGGAATATCGCCTGCCCTGCACCTATGACGTTCACCACATGCATGGCGGCCAAACGGGCTTTCAAAGGCGGCTCTTTGAATATGTCCCGGAAGAAAATCCCCTTAGGCTGACGCTTGCGCGCTGTTCGCCGGACGGCGAAGAAGGATATCCCGGCAACCTTGAGGTCACGGTGCGCTATGAACTGACCGAGGACAATAAGCTGCTTCTAAGCTATGCCGCGCGGTGCGATCAGCCCACGCCGGTCAACCTGACCAACCATTCCTATTTCAATCTTTCGGGCGACCTGTGCTCGAGCATCCTCTCCCACCGCCTATGGCTCGCTTCCGAAAGCTTTGTTGAAAGCGACTCTACCGGATTGCCTGCAGGCGGACGTCCGGTCGAAGGCACGCCGTTTGACTTTCGCGCGCCCGCCCTGATCGGCGACAGGCTGGCGATCGCCCATCCCCAAACGCGGCAGGTCGGCGGTTACGACCAGTATTTCCCGGCGCAGCCTTCCCGTCCGGGAGGCCCCTCTGCCATGCTGTACTCGCCGGACTCGGGGATATGCCTCTGCGTATATAGCGACCAGCCTGGGCTGCAGCTGTACAGCAGCAACAGGGGATTCTCCCTCCCCGGAAAAGAAGGGAAGGTTTACCCCCGTCACAGCGCGCTGTGCCTGGAAAGCCAGCATATCGCCAACAGCATGAATATCGATGGTTTCCCCTCCTCCATATTGCCCGCGAACACGCTTTACCGGCAGGATACGATATGGGAATTCGGCATCGGAGAGCGCGACTGTTTCTATGGAAACGGCGCAAGGCTTTCAGGCGGCGGGGAGTGAGCAAAATAAGCGGGATGCGCCGATCCTCCGCAACAATGCGGACCGCAGCCGAAATACCGGCGGCGGTTGATCGTATAAGCTCCCGGCATTGATGCAAAAAACAAGGGATGGGCTAATTGCCCATCCCTCAGCCTGTCGAAAAAGTACCTGCGGTACTTTTTCGAGAATTACAGGAACAACCTGTGCCTACGGCACGGACGGTTGTTCCTGCAAGGAAAGCCTTGCACTGCAAGTTTCCGACGGCCCTCAGGCCTAGTGCCGCGACCTCTATTTGTCGCCAACGGCGACATCAGTGGCACCCGAAGGGTGAAGGCGTCTCCCGCCGAAGGGCCGCCGCCACCGCACATGTGCCCCAGGGCATCCTCTCTTGCCGCTTGCGCGGCAATTCACCTTGTTCGCTGGCAGCGGTTGGAAGTCTCCGGGGGGCGGAGCCGAGGCGCCGCCAGTGGCGGATGAAGCAAGGCGGAAGCCCAGTGAGCAAAGGAGTATTGCGACTTAAGAAGCAATACGACTATTGCGAACTGTGGTCTTCGGCCCCCGAACCCCCAATGGGATTGTTGACAGTTTAAGTAACTGCTTTTCTATACCTCCACGATATTCATGCCGCTTGCCGGATCGAACAGATGCATCCTCGCGGGAATGAACGTGAAGTTGATCTCTTTGATGTGCGCTGCGTCCGGGCAGTATTCTTCCAGGCTTTCCGGGGTCGCAACCCGCAGCACGGCGCTTGTGCCCTCGACGTCCACATGCAGGTGCATTTCGCTTCCCATGAGTTCGGAAAGCTCCACGCGGCCCTTGATGCTGTTTTTCGCACCGGGCTTTGCAAGCGCGATATGCTCCGGCCGCACGCCCAGGACAACGTCGCAGGACGCCTGTTTTTTCTCCCTGAGAATCCGCTGCTCCCGCTGCTCAAGCTCAAATACGTCGCCGAGCGCCTCAACAGCATATCCGCCGTCCTTCTCCACAAGCTTTGCCTGGAAGCAGTTCATCTGCGGCGTGCCGATGAAACATGCCACAAAAAGGTTGGCGGGATGGTTGAATACCTGCTGCGGCGTGCCGATCTGCTGCACGAAGCCGTCCTTCATGACGACGATACGATCGCCCAGCGTCATCGCCTCGGTTTGATCGTGGGTCACGTAGATAAACGTCGTATCGATGCGCTGACGCAGCTTGATGAGTTCGGCGCGCATCTGGTTCCTCAGCTTGGCGTCGAGGTTGGAGAGGGGCTCATCCATGAGGAATACCTTGGGTTCCCGCACGATGGCGCGCCCGATGGCAATCCTCTGGCGCTGCCCGCCGGAGAGCGCCTTCGGCTTACGCTCCAGCAGTTCCGTGATGCTGAGGATCTCCGCCGCCTGCAGGACCTTTTCATGGATGACTTCTTTTTTGACCTTACGCAGCTTCAGGCCGAACGCCATGTTCTCGTAAGCGGTCATATGCGGATACAGCGCGTAGTTTTGGAACACCATCGCGATGTCCCTGTCCTTGGGAGCAGCATCGTTCACCAGCTTGTCGCCGATGTAGATCTCCCCATCCGTGATCTCCTCGAGGCCCGCTATCATGCGCAGTGTGGTCGATTTACCGCAGCCTGACGGGCCTACAAGCACCACAAACTCCTTGTCCTCGACCTCAAGGTCGAAGTCCTGAACCGCCACAACGCCCTGCTCCGTGATCTGAAGGTTGGGCCGGTTCTCCTGATCGCCTGCCTTTTCGGCTTGTCCCTTTTTGGCGGCCTTTTTCTGGACGCTGTCACAGGGATAAACCTTCTTGACGCCTTTGAGTGTTACGCTTGCCATACTTCACTGGCTTCAATGGATGTGCATTCGCAACCATCCACCTCACGCACCCCCGCAACGGGGGGAGCGCTTTTACGACAGGTCTCCACGCTGCCGCACCGCAAGCCATAGCGGAAAACAATGAGCCTCCTTTTTTATAGCGTCCTCCGGCTAGCTTGGTGGAGTAGCCGGATTCCGCCTTATTTGGGCGTATTCGCCCAAATTTCATCCGCATTCCCGTTCATGGAACAAAAGATACGCATCCAATCCATGGCTTCATTTTTATACAAAACCCCGGTTATTTCCCTTCGGGCAGATAGGGGATCGCCCAGCTCTTCGGGGAAACCCCTGCGCCCATCGCTAAAAGCGCGACGAGCGTCACCGCGTACGGGAACATCAGCATGACCTGATAGGGGATGTTGAGCCCGAGCGCCTGGATGTTGAGCTGCAGCGTGTCCGCAAACCCGAACAGCAGCGCGCCGAGCGCCGCGCCGACGGGATGGAATTTGCCGAATATGACCGCCGCAAACGCGATATAGCCGCGGCCCGCGACCAGGTTATCGACGTAGATGTTCATGCCGCAAACGCTCAGCGCCGCTCCCGCAAGCCCCGCCAGCGCGCCGGAATAGAGCATGCAGGCGTAGCGGATCGGGATCACGCGGATGCCCATCGTGCTCGCCGCCTTCGGGTTCTCGCCGACGGAGCGGATCTTCAGACCGATCGTCGTCTTATAGAACACGAACCATGTGATCGGGATCAGCAGTATTCCCAGATAGGTCAGGATGTGCTGCGTGAACAGCGCCTCGCCGATAAAAGGGATCTGGCTTAATCCCGGGATCGCGATCGCCGAGAGGCCGGGGCACTTGAAGTTCGTGGTGGTGTTGCCGAAGAGCGCCCTCAGCAGCGTGCCCATCAGGCCGGCGCAGAGGATGTTGATGGCGACCGCCACCACCGCCTGGTTCAGCCCCAGCGAGATGCAGCAAAACGAATGCAGCAGGGCCACCAGCATCGCGGCGATCACCGCGATCAAGAGCCCCAGCCACGCGTTTCCGGTAAAGTACGCGCCGATGAACCCGAAGAACGCGCCGGCGAGCATCATGCCCTCCAACGCCATGTTCAGCACGCCGCTGCGTTCGGCGACCACGTCGCCCATGCACGCGAGTATCAGCGGCGAGGACAAGCGGAACATCGATTGATAAAACGCGGTCGTTGTTAATATACCGCCCAGCTGTACTAACATTATACCGTCCTCCCCCTGACGCGCTGAATAAAGGCGGGCAGGCTGCCCGAAGCGATGACGGACAGCACGGATATCCCTTGGATGATCTGCACAAACGCAACCGGAAGGCCGGTGACGATCTGCATGTTGGAAGCTCCGTTGCGCAGAGCGCCGAAGAAGAGCGCCGAGAGCATCACGCCGAGCGGGTGCAGGTTCGCAAGCAGCGCGACGGCGATCGCGTCGTAGCCGAAGCCCGGTGAGAAATTCTCCACCAGGCGCTCATGCACGCCCATGATCTCGCAAGCGCCGGCCATCCCGGCAAGGGCGCCGGAGATGAGCATCGCGCCGATCATGATGCGTTTTGATTTGATGCCCGCATAGTCGCTCGCGGTGGCGTTCAGGCCCGTCGCGCGGATTTTAAAGCCGAAGGCGGATTTGTTTAGGATGAAATACAGCAAAAGGCTCAGCAGTATGAAGAATACGATGCCAAGATGCAGCCGCGTGCCCGGCACGACGAACGGCAACGGCGCGTACAGCCGTATGCTCTGCGGCAGAAGCTGCCCCGGCGCCTTGAGCGGGCCCTGCACCATATAGCTGGAAAAATAGATCGCGATGTAGTTGAGCAGCATCGTGACGACGATCTCGTTATAGCCGCGGTACGCCTTCGCCAAAGCCGGGATCAGCGCGAGGAACGCACCGGCCGCCATCGAAGCGAGCACGCAGAGCCCGATGTGCAGCCCCGTGTTCAATCCCGCGAAATTGATGCCGACGATCGTCGCCAGAATTGCGCCGATCTGAAGCTGGCCTTCGCAGCCGATATTGAATATGCCCGCGCGGTAGGAGATCATGACCGCGAGGCCCGTCAGCCCCAGCGGAACGGTTTTGATCAAGCTGTTCGTAACGTTCCCGAGGTTCCCGAACGCGCCTGTAAAGAGCGCGGCGTAAGCCGAAAAAGGATCGGCGCCTTTGAGCATGACGATGAGCGCGCCCACCACGACGCCCGCAAGTATTCCCAACAACGGCGGCAAAAGCTTTTTTGAAAACCCGTTCTTTCGCTTCATTGCGGCACCACCTCATCAATCTTATCCTTGGATACGCCCGCCATCATCAGGCCGATCTGATCCACCGTCCTTTCCCCGTTGCGGAAAACGTCCACGAACTTACCCTTGTGGATGACCGCGATCCGATCGGACAGCGTGAGTATTTCGTCGAGTTCGGTGGACACAAGAAGCACCGCGATGCCCTTATCCCGCTGCTCGAGAATCTTCGTGCGCACGAACTCCGTCGCCCCGATGTCGAGGCCCCTCGTGGGCTGCACCGCCACCAGGACGTTCATATCCCGGCTGATTTCGCGGGCCAGTATCACCTTTTGCTGGTTGCCTCCCGAGAGCGTGTTCGCGGGCGCCTCCGATCCCGAAACCTTGATCTGGTATTCCTTGATCAGCTCGTCCGCGTGGGAACGGATCTTCCGCCAATCGAGGATGCCCCGGCGGCAGTAGGGTTCGGCGTCATGCTCCTGGAGCACCAGATCCTCCATGACGGTAAACTCCATGACAAGGCCCTTTTTCTGGCGATCCTGCGGGATGTGGGATACCTTTTTATCGATAAAATCCTTTGGATGGCGGCCTTTGATAAACTGCCCGCCGACGCGGATGCGGCCGCTCTTATACGGCAGCATACCGGTAACGACCTCGCTCAGCTCGATCTGGCCGTTGCCGTCCACGCCCGCGATGCCGAATACCTCGCCCTTTCGGAGTTCCATGCTGATGCCGTCGACGACGTGCTTGTCGTGCTTATCGACAACGACGATATCCTCGGCCGAGAGCGCAACTTCGCCCGCCTCATGGGCGCTGCGCTTGATGTTGAGCACCACGTCCCTGCCCACCATCATGTTGGCGAGCTGCTTTGGCGACGTATCCTTCACCGCCACGGTGCCCACGACTTTGCCGTCCCTAAGCGCCGTCACGCGGTCGCAGACCTCCATGACCTCCTCGAGCTTATGCACGATCATGATGATCGACTTGCCTTCCTTTGCAAGCTTGCGGATGATGATGAACAGCTGCTCCACCTGCTGCGGGGTCAGCACCGCCGTCGCCTCGTCGAATATCAGGATGTTGGCGTTGCGATAGAGTATTTTGAGGATCTCCACCCGCTGCTGCAAGCCGACCGGAAGATCCTTGATCAGCGCGCGAGGGTCGATGTCGAACCCGTATTTGTCCGACAGCGCCTGAATCTCCCTTTCCGCCGATCTTATATCCAAAAAAGGCTCGCGCCTCTGTTTGAGTCCTAAAATAATGTTTTCCGTCACCGAGAGCTGGGACATCAGCATAAAGTGCTGATGCACCATGCCGATGCCGTTTGCGATCGCATCCTGGGCGCTCCTGATGTGCATCTGCTTATCGCGGATATGGATGTTCCCGCTCGTCATCGGGTACATGCCGTAAAGGCAATTCATCAACGTCGATTTACCCGCGCCGTTTTCGCCGAGCAGCGCGTGTATCTCGCCCTCCTCCAGGGAAAAATCGATATTGTCGTTGGCGACCACCGAGCCGAACACCTTGGTGATCCCCTGCATTCTCAACACACAGGCCATAAACACGCTCCTTTGGGACGCGATGCTGTTCCATTGAAACAAATATATTATAGCATAGCGCATGGACGACATCCTCACATGCGCTATGCCAAATTCTACATTTTTTTATTCAGGAGCGAGGATTCCCCTTACTGCCACTTGCTCGTATCGAGCACCAGTGTGCCGTCTTTGATGGACTTCTCCAGATCGAGGATCTCCTGCTTGATCGTGGCGTCGACGTCTTCCGCCCATACGCCGAAGTACTGGCCGCCGTTGGCGATATTATACTCGGTCACAGCGGCGGGGAACTTGCCCGCGGCGAACTGATCGGCGACCTGCGCGATCATGAACGGCGTGGACTGAACGGCGGACGTGATGACGACATCGGGAGCGATGTAGTTCATATCGCTCGCGAAGCCGATGAACTTGGCCTTGCCGTTGCTCTCCTGGCAGGCCTGGATCGCGCCCGCGTCGCAGGCGTCGCCAATGCCCATGAGGATATCGCACCCGGCGTTGATCTGCGCCACGGCGGCTTCATAGCCCTTCGCGACGTCCGTCCAACTGCCGGTATACGCGACCGAAACGTTCGATCCGGCAACCTTTTCCTCTACGGTGTGCTTAAACGCGGAAACCTCGGCGAGGATGCCCGGGGTCTCCATCGCACCCACGAACCCTACCTTGCCGGTCTTGGTCATGCGCGCCGCGAGCTCGCCGCACAGATACCCAAGCTCATAGTAGCGGAACAAGCCGCTCCCCATGTTCTTGTCATTGTTCACGACGCCGCAGATGCTGAAGAAGCAAGTATCGGGGAATTCCTTGGCAACTTCGAGCATGTAGTCGCCGTACTCATAGCCGTTGCCGTAAATCAGCGTGTAGCCGTTCTGGGCATAGTTGCGCAGTGTGGAGGGGATGTCCGCCGCGACGACGTTTTCGGTGTAGGTTGTTTCCCAGCCATGCGTTTCCTTGAGCTTCATCACCGCGTTGTACGCTTCCGTATTCCAGCCGCCGTCGTTGATCGGGCCGGAGCAAAGCAGAGCGACTTTGACAGCCTTTTGTTCTTTCGCACAGCCTGCAAAGGAAGCCACTAGCAGCAGCAACGTCAGCAACAGAGCGAAAAACCGTTTGTTAAGTTTCATGTACAAGCTCCTCCTAATGTTTATTTTTGGAATTGGGGCATGCCGCATCGTGTTTCTCCCTCTCACCTCCCAGCTTTCTATAAAAACCGGCTCTTGCGGAAGTCGGTGCAACGAAAGCCCGTGATGCAACCAGTTACACATGGGCATCAACAGCATCGTGAACCGGCAATCGAAGGGATATCGGATCTTTGAATTCCCTGATTCGCCGATGATCGGGGATCGCGCCGATCCCATATACATACAATGCAATCACAAATTGAGTTTATCGATATCGTCGGCGCGGCTTGAGGAAGCGACGGCACGCTCCGGCAGCGGCCCGCAATCCCGCTCAGGGCGCCGTGCGGCGTTGCCGAAGGGGGGAACGGTTGCACGTTTGATTTGTATCGGCGATGCGATCGGGCAAATATCCAAGGTGCTCCGAACAAATGATCCCAGTGACTCGGGTTCGCCCCAAAAGCGAGGGTTCGCTTACGCGGTTCGTCCCATACCCGGGCGGAAGACCGTCGTTAACGCCATAAATCAGCAGTTCAGCGGAGCAGCAGGCTTATCTGCTAATATTATACATTCGTATGATTCTTGTGTGTACTGAGATTATTTGTGTAATTCGACATTCTTTTATATGGTATCTGTGTATCAATCCAGGGATTTATGCTTGATACCGCGTAGGTTTGATCGAAAACCGGTTTAAGATTTTACAGGTGCAAAGCGTTCCTATTGCCGGAAACACAAAGGATACGCCGTGTGTATGACGGCGCACCCAAGATTCCCATTTAAAGGGATACTCTCTGCTTTTAAGGCGCAAATTCCGCCCGATCTTTGCCGATTTAGAACGCGGAAGGGATTAACGCTTGAGTATCGCGTCGAACTTGCAGCGATCCGAGCAGGCTCCGCATTTGATGCATTTATCCTGATCGATCGTATAAGGGGCCTTGAGTATGCCGCTGATCGCGTTGACCGGGCACGCCTTCGCGCACAGGCTGCAGCCCTTGCACGCGTGCGGATCGATATAGTAGCTCATCAGCGCCTTGCAGACGCCCGCCGGACAGTGCCGCTCGTTGATGTGCGCCTCGTACTCGTCCCGGAAGTAGCGGATCGTCGAAAGCACCGGGTTGGGCGCGGTCTGGCCGAGCCCGCACAGAGACGTATCCTTGATGTTCTTGGCGAGCCTTTCAAGCTTTTCAATATCCCCGGGCTTGCCCCGGCCCTCGGTAATATCCGTGAGCATTTCGTACATGCGGCGCGTGCCGATACGGCAGGGCGGGCATTTCCCGCAGGACTCGTCGACGGTGAATTCGAGGAAGAATTTGGCGATGTTGACCATGCAATTGTCTTCATCCATTACGATCATGCCGCCCGAGCCCATCATCGAGCCGATGGAAATCAGGTTGTCGTAATCGATCTGGATATCCAAAAGCTCCGCCGGGATGCATCCGCCCGAAGGCCCGCCGGTCTGCGCCGCCTTGAAGTCCCTGCCCCCGGGGATGCCTCCGCCGATCTCATAGATGATTTCGCGCAAAGTGGTGCCCATCGGAACCTCGACGAGGCCGGTATTGTTGATCTTCCCGCCGAGCGCGAACACCTTGGTGCCCTTGCTGCGCTGTGTCCCAATCGATGAAAACCATTCCGCGCCCTTCAGGATGATCTGCGGCACATTCGCATAGGTCTCGACGTTGTTCAAAAGCGTGGGCTTTCCAAAGAGGCCCTTGACCGCGGGAAACGGCGGACGCGGGCGCGGCTCGCCGCGCTTGCCCTCGATCGAGGCGAGCAGCGCGGTTTCCTCGCCGCAGACGAACGCCCCGGAGCCGAGGCGGATATCGATGTCGAAATTGAAGCCCGTGCCGAAGATATCCGTCCCGAGCAGGCCGAGCCCGCGCGCCTGCTGGATCGCGATGTTCAGGCGTTTGACCGCGATCGGGTACTCCGCCCGGACATAGATGTAACCTTGCTGCGCGCCGATCGCATAGCCCGCGATGGCCATCGCCTCGAGCACGGCGTGCGGGTCGCCCTCGAGCACGGAACGATCCATAAACGCGCCCGGGTCGCCCTCGTCCGCGTTGCAGCAGACATATTTCACATCGCTGACGGGCTTCATCGCAAGCTCCCACTTGAGTCCCGTGGGGAACCCGCCGCCGCCGCGGCCGCGAAGCCCGGAGTCCTTTATGATCTTGATGATCTGCTCCGGCGTCATCTCGGTAAGGCATTTGCCCAGGGCGGCATATCCGTCGAACGCGATATATTCGTCGATATTCTCGGGGTCGATGACGCCGCAGTTGCGAAGCGCGACGCGCATTTGCTTCTTGTAAAACTCCACCTGGTTGAGCGAGCGGATCGACTGATCCTCCGCCACGCTCTCCGAGTAGAGCAAATCCCTGACGATGCGGCCTTTGAGCAAATGCTCGTTTACGATGCGCGATACGTCGGCCTCTTTGATATGGCAGTAGAACGCGCCTTCGGGATACACGATCACGATCGGCCCGTTCTCGCACAGGCCAAAGCAACCCGTGTGCACGATCTTGACTTCCTTTTCAAGGGAAGCCTTACTGAGCTCTTTCTCAAATTCCGCGATGATCGCCCGCGAGCCGGAAGAAGAACAGCCGGTGCCACCACAGATCAATACCTGTGAACGAAAATACTCCATTTCCTTCTCCTCCTGCCCTACTGGTGGTTCTTATCGTAATGCCCGATCGTATACTCGTCCACGACCCTGCCGTTGACGATATCCTCGGTGACGATCCTGCCGATCATGTCGGGCGTAACGCGGACGTATGTGGTTTTCTCCTGTGCGCTCCTGTATACTTCAACGATCGGTTCAAGGCGGCACATGCCGATGCAACCCGTCTGTGAGACGACGACGCCCTTTAGCCCCCGCCTTGCGATCTCCTCCACGAAGCCGGAGAGAACCGGCCGCGCGCCCGCCGAGATACCGCAGGTGGCCATGCCCACGACGATCCGCGTCCCGCCCTGTTCCTTTCTTAAGCTCATGTTCTCGAGCGTTCTTTGGCGAATCTCTTCCAGTTCCTTCAAGGACTTCATCGGTCAAATACCTCCGTAAAGTTTTTTGACGCCCTCATCGATATATTCGCGGATCCATACGGCTACCTCCGGGGCATCGATCGGCGCCGAGCCAAGATAGCGCCGGATCTCGCGCGTATCAAAAACGAACGCCGTACCGTCCACACGGCAGCAAAACACAAATTCCACGTCCGGCTTAGCCAGGATCAAAACCTGCATCGTCTCGGCGATATCGCCGAGCGGCGGCCTATCGATATGGGAGATCGGATATCCCGCCTGAACAAGGGTTCCGGCATTCGGCGCCGATTGAAGCGAAAAGCTTCCGCCGCACAGGTCCGCGCCCGCCTTGAACATAGGAAGGCCCAAACCCACCTTTCTCGTCGTGCGGGTGGTTACAAAGGGGCTCAGCACGGATTCGGCCAATCCCTTGTCCATGCCGGAGCCGTCGTCGCGGAGCGTTATCAGGAGCCGATCCTTCGCATGATCGACATCGATCTCGATCCCCACATGCGTAGCGCCCGCCGCGAGCGCGTTTTCGGCAATATCCAGAATATGAAGAGAGATCTCCTTCATCTTCACATAAACTCAATGACTCTCGCGGAGGTTGGAGATGATATCCGCGATATCGGAGCTCTTGAGCCTGCCGAACACCTGATCGTTGACCATCATCGCCGGAGCCAGGCCGCAGCAGCCGATGCACCTTGTCGCCTCCAGCGTGAACAGGCCGTCTTTGGTCGTATGCCCTACCTCGACGCCCAGGAGCTTATTCAACTCATCCATGATGTGCTGCGCGCCGCGAACATAGCAGGCCGTTCCCGTGCAGACGCTGATGGTGTTCTTGCCCCTGGGCTTGAGCGTGAACTGCGAATAAAATGTGGACACCCCGTAAATCGTGGCTACAGGAATGTCCGTTTTTTCGGCGATATATTGCTGCAGTTTCTCGTCGACACATCCAAAAATCACCTGCGTATGCTGCATGATCGGAAGCAATCCCCCCGGCTGGTCTTTCCATTGCTCGATGATCGAATCCAACTGTTGATATTGCTCGCGAACACTGCTCACGCTCGACATGTCATCTTTCCTCCTTATGGCATATAGCATCAAAACGGAATATGTTAAATTTTCGACGATTAATCCCGAATAATACTATCACAATAAATCTAAAAAGGAAAGGGATTTATCGGCATATTTCAATCTACTTAAGCGTATATCGTCAATACCATTCGCACGATTGGCTCTATTATTTATCCTTATGAATCGAAATTAATTTTCAATTCAATCCGTCCCGGTTTATCAAGGGCGATCCTGTATGGAAGGATCGTATTCCGGCGGTTTTCACATTCTGTTCGCGCATCGCCCGATGATGTGGCGCATGATTATGCAGTTTCTCTGTCCCGTATTTCATTCCGACAAAAACGGCGCGCGCCTCGAGCCAAGGCGCGCGCCGATATGGAAATATGAAATTTTTCAGAAAATCGATCTTTAAGCGGTTTCAACCGCTGCCGCCGCCTGGAGGCCGAGCAGCTCGATGCCCATTTCGCGCAGTTTATACTTCTGGATCTTACCGCTTGCGGTCATCGGGAACGAGTCGATGAACTCAACGTATCTGGGCGCTTTGTAGCGGGACAGGCCGGTCTTGACGTACTCGATCAGATCCGCACCGCTCAAGGCATCGCTCGGATCCTTCTTGATCACGAACGCGAGCACCTCTTCCCCGTATTTGAGGTCCGGAACGCCCACGACCTGCACATCCTGCACCTTGGGATGCGTATAGAGGTATTCCTCGATCTCGCGCGGATAGATGTTTTCCCCGCCGCGGATGATCATATCCTTCAGGCGGCCCGTCACCTTATAATAGCCGTCGGCGTCGATCGAGCAAAGGTCGCCCGTATGCAGCCATCCATCCTCGTCGATCGCCTGCTTTGTGGCCTCGGGCAGCTTATAATACCCCTTCATCACCTGATAGCCGCGCGTGAGGAATTCGCCGGGCATGCCCACGCCCACCTCCAGGCCGGTCTCGGGATCGACGATCTTGATCTCGACGTTCGGCTGGCAGCGGCCGATGGTGTTGACGCGCTTTTCGATCGGATCGTCCACGGCGGTCATCGTCGTCACAGGAGAGGATTCCGTCTGGCCGAACGCGATGGTGACCTCCGGCATGTGCATCTCGTTGTTGACGCGCTTCATCACCTCGATCGGACAGGGCGAGCCGGCCATGATGCCCGTGCGCAGCGACGAAAGATCGTATTGGGCAAAATCAGGATGCGCGAGCGCCGAGATGAACATCGTCGGCACGCCGAGCAGCGAGGTGCAGCGTTCCTTTTGGACGGTCTTCAACACCATATCGGGGTTGAAGTGATCGAGCAGCACCATCGTCGAAGCGTGCGTCACGCAACTCGTCACGCCCAGCACGCAGCCGAAGCAATGGAACAGCGGCACCGGGATGCATTCGCGGTCCCTTTCGGTGAGCGCCTTTCGGTCGCCGATCGATTTGCCGTTGTTGACCACGCTGTGGTGCGTGAGCATCACGCCTTTGGGGAAACCCGTCGTGCCGGAGGTGTACTGCATGTTGATGACGTCGTGGAAATCGAGCGACGCCTGGAGCTTCTGCTGCTCCTCGGCGGGAACCTGCTCCGCGAGCTCGTAGAGATCCTTCCACAGGAGGGTGCCCGGGCGGCGCTCTCCGTCGATGCGGATGACGTTCTTGAGGAACGGCAGAGCCGGGCTTTCGAGCCGGCCCGGCTCGCTTGCGGCAAGCTCGGGGCAGATGTCGCTCAGATGCTGCATGTAATCGCTGTCCTTGAACCCGTCGATGAGCACGAGCGTCATCGAATCGCTCTGGCGCATCAGGTACTCGAGCTCAAAGCGCTTATAGTTGGTGTTGACCGTGACGAGCACCGCGCCGATCTTTGCGGTCGCAAACATCAGCGTAAGCCACTCGAGGCGGTTGGTCGCCCAGATCGCCACGTGGGAGTTGCGCTTGACGCCGATGGCCATCAGCCCTCGGGCAATCGTGTTGCATTCGTCCCTGAATTGCTTGTAGGTCATGCGCCTTCCGCCGTAGGTATCGACCACGCATTCGTTGTCGCCAAAGCGTTCCGCCTGCGCGTCGAGCAAATCGCCGAACGTCATTTCGATCAGCGTATGAAAATCCATCGTGTTCAGCTGCTCGATACAGTTTTTGATCCGATCCGTCATAATCAACCCTCCTGCAATGCAAAAAAATAGGCTTTCGTCTCCTTTCAGAGACGAAAGCCGTAGCTTGCGCGTTACCACTCTGCTTGCATAGAGTTTCCCCTATGCCAACTCCGCCGGGCACGTATATGCCCTGCCCCTTTTAACGGTGAAGCCTTCCGTCCAAGCCTACCCATCGCCGTAAAGCGACTTCGGTTGGCAACTCGGGGGTGAGTAAAGCGTTGCGCCGCTGTTTTGCACCTTCCAACAGCTCTCTGAATGCGCGTGCCGCTTAATAGTCCCCGTCATCATCGATAGAATATATAATTATCTATGATTATACGAATGCCGCGCACACTTGTCAAGTCGGTTTTTTGCGCCGTGCCCTCGCTCCGGGGTCGTTCTGTGTTCCGGGTACACCTTTGGTCCTCGGCGCGGACTTCCCGCCGAAGCCCTTCGCGCCCGAGCTGCCTTTCGCCTTTGGAACGGACTTGCCGCCGGAACCGCCCTTTTCTTCCGAAGGCCGCGCTTTGCCCCGGATATCCCTCGGCGGTACCAGCGCATCCTTATGAAAACCGATCAGATCCTCCCGTCCGGCGCGGCGCAGCGCGTGGCGCGCCTCCTCCTGGAACCGAGGCAGATAGAACTGCATCAGCGCGCGCTGCATCGAGCGTTCCTCAGCGCTTCGCGCGACGTGCACGGGCTCGCCCGTCCTCGGGTCAAAACCGGTATAGTACATGCAGGTCGAGATCGTGCCGGGCGTAGGATAGAAATCCTGCACCTGCTCGGGCCGCTGTCCGGTGCGCTTGAGGTATTGCGCGAGCAGCACGGCGGAATTTAGATCCGCCCCGGGATGCGCGGATATAAAGTACGGGACGATGTATTGATCAAGGCCTTTTTTTTCGTTCACGCGCTCGTACTTTTGCACAAACTTGTCATAGAGCGCGCAGTCGGGCTTGCCCATGAGCTTTAACACACGGGGGTCGACATGCTCCGGCGCGACCTTGAGCTGGCCGCTGATGTGGTGCTCCACCAACTCGTCAAGGAACGTATCGTCCTTATCGTACATCAGATAATCGTAACGCACGCCGGAGCGCACGAAGACCTTCTTCACGCCCGGCACCTTTCGAAGCTTCCTTAGTAGCTGCACGTATTCCGCGTGGCTGACTTCGAGATTCGGGCAGCGGGTAAAGCCGATGCAGCGTTTATCGGGACACGCGCCGAACTCCAGCTGCCGCTTGCAGGCGGGTGCGCGGAAGTTCGCCGTCGGGCCGCCGACGTCGTGGATGTATCCCTTGAACTTCGGAAGCTTTGTAAAGAGCTCCGCTTCCTTTATCAGGGATTCATGGCTTCTTGATTGCACGATGCGCCCCTGATGGAACGTGAGCGCGCAGAACGAGCATTCCCCGAAACAGCCCCGGCAGGACGCGAGCGAAAACTCCACCTCGGCAAGCGCGGGGATCGGCTCGCGGTAGGAGGGATGCTGTTTCCGCGTGAAGGGCAGGTTGTAGATCTCGTCGAGCTGCTCGCGCGAAAGCGGCGGCGCGGGCGGATTAGCGACAAGATAGGCGTTGCCGTGCGGCTGGACGAGCGTTTTGCCGCGTATCGGGTCCTGATTGCGGTACTGTGTCATGAACGCCTCGGCATAGGCCCGCTTGTCGCTTGCGACGCTCCCGGAGGACGGCAGCAAAAGGGAATCGTACACCCGCTCGAGCGAACCCGCGCGGTAGCAGGTCCCCGGTATATAGGTGATCTGTTCAACGGGCAGGCCGCCGCTTAATGCGTCGGCGATCGCGAGGATCTGGCTCTCGCCCATGCCGTAGACGAGGATGTCCGCGCCCGCATCGAAGAGGATGCTGTTTCTGACCCGGTTGTCCCAATAATCGTAGTGCGCAAAGCGCCTTAGGCTCGCCTCGATCCCGCCGAGTATCACGGGCACGCCGCGATAGGCCTCCCGCGCGCGGTTCGCGTAGACGATCGCCGCGCGATCGGGCCGAAATCCCGCTTTCCCGCCGGGGGAGTACGCGTCCTGATTCCTGCGTTTTTTGCCCGCTGTATAATGGTTGACCATCGAATCGATATTGCCCGAAGTGATCAAAAACGCGAGTTTCGGCCGCCCGAGCCGAGCAAAATCCTCCGCGCTGTGCCAGGAAGGCTGCGCGATCACTCCTACCGTATAGCCGCGGCTTTGCAGCACGCGCGCGATCAGCGCCGCGCCGAAGCTCGGGTGGTCGACATACGCGTCCCCGCTTATGAGCACAAAATCGGGCTGTCCGATCCCGAGCGCCTCAAGCTCCTGTACGCTCATCGGCGCAGGAGCGGATTGTTCAAGAAATATTTTTGTTCGCATGCTATTACTCTAGCCGATCCGGGGCAAGGGCGCAAGAAAAGTTTAGGATAAAGGAGCTGCACCCATATGGTTCAACCCCCTTAAGGTAAAGGGAGTCGAACCTATGCGGTTCCACTCCCTTTACCTTAACCTTTACCGTTTGCTTTCGACGATGTCCATGAGCTTTGCGATAAAATCGCCCAAAACCGGCAGGCTGCTTGCGGCGATCTGGCGCAGGATGTAGATGACCAGCGCGCCCAGAAGCGTAAATCCGATCGCCATGCCGATGCCGCGCGCGAGCCCCATCAGGAAATTCGTCCACAACATGCGCTTCCTGTTGGCGATGTATTCGAGGTATTCATGGAACCTGGCCTTCTCAAGCGAGGAGACGAGATTCTCAAGCCGCTCTTCGATGCGCTTGAGCCTTAATTTATGGAACCCGTTCAGCATTCTAATAGTCTGCCCGGACGGGGAAAAGGTAAACGCTGGAAGAGCGGCGCGCGGCGCTGAATTCTCGACTTTGCGAAATATAAAAGCGCTGGAAGATTATTCTTCTTCCAGCGCGTCAAGCCGTTCGAGCAACGCTTCTATGCGAAGCACCATCAGGTCGTTCTCCTCTTTGCTCCGCCTGAGCTCCTCTATGATTTCGTCGAGGAAAGCGTCGACCTGCTGAATATCGTAACCGAGAAACGCCCGCTTTAAATCCTTTTGGACGATGTCTTCAACTTGCATAACAATGCCTCTTCCGTCCCGCATGAGCAGGGAACGGGGAAAACACAGCACTTCTAAGACCCCCGCTCAAAGGAGGTCGAATCCGTGCGGTTCTCAACCCTTAGAGCATGTCCTCGCTGTCCGAGCCCGCAGAGTTGCCGATGACGTCGTAATTATCGGGCGCGACCACGAATATTCCGCGGGAAATCTTATAAATCGTCGCATTGAGCGCGTAGACCGCGCCGGCGATGAAGTCAAGAATCCGCTGCGCGCACTCGACCTCGAGCTCTTCCATGTTGACGATCACGGGCTTGTGGCTCTTGAGGTTGTCGATGATGTTCTGCGTGTCCTCATAGCTGATGGGATGATACACGATCATCTTCATCTGCGCGGACTGCGGGAAGCTTACGACGTTCGAGGAGCGTTTTTTCCCGCGCGAACCGAGCGGAAGCACATTGTCACGGGGTTGCGCGGACGGCTCTTCGTAATAATCATCCCGATAGGACTCGTCCTCAAGTTCGGTTTCTTCAATGCCGATGTAATCCAGGAATTTGTTGAATAGCTTGGCCACCTTGCATCCTCCCCACATGTTGTTGTCGTGTATACGATGAACGCATACCTATGCGTTTCTCTCCCCAAACAAAGCGGTTCCGATCCGAACCATCGTCGCGCCCTCGAGTATCGCTGCCCGATAGTCGCCGCTCATCCCCATGGAGAGATGCTCCATCGATACGTTCGGGATGCGGCTGTCCTTCAGATCCTCAAAAAGCCTTTTCATCCTGGAAAAATGGCGCCGCACCCCGGCTTCGTCGCCCGGAGGCGGTATGCACATCAGACCCTTGACCCTGACGTTTTCAAACGCCCCGAGCTCGTCCAAAAACCTTGGGAGCTCCTCCTCGGAGACGCCGCCCTTTTGCTCCTCTTTCCCGACGTTTACCTCGATGAGCACATCGGATACGGCGCCGGCCGCCCGAGAACGCCTGTCCACCTCCCGGGCAAGTTCCAATCTATCCATGGACTGGATAAGATTAACATTATTTATGATGTATTTTACCTTATTTGTTTGCAATTGTCCAATAAGATTCACGTCGATTTTTGACTTTGTGAAAAAATCGATCTTGCCGAGCAATTCCTGAACGCGGTTTTCGCCAACGCTCGTCACGCCGAGCGCGACCGCCTCCGCAATGCGCTCCACCTCGACATATTTGGTCACCGCCACCAGCGTGACGGCCCCCGCGTCCCGCCCGGAGGCAAGTGTTGCTTCCTCTATCGTTTCACGGATCGTGTAATACCTGTCCCGAATCGTCATTTTTCTCCCTCAAAAACACCGCACCCTTGCAGAACGATCAGGGCCTTGTGAGCCGCCCGGAGCCCGCTTACGGCATTTTATACCGGAGCCCCGCCACAATGGTGTCGTTCAGGCTCGCCGCCTTCACGACGGCCTGCTCCTCGTTTGCGCACAGCACGGACACTTCAACCCATTGCGTCTCCCCTTCGCCCGAGATGATGTTCAAACCCGGGCGCTGATCCTTGAAGACAATGGCTTTCAGAGGAACGATGACGCCTGTCGCGCTCTTGTTGAGCGAAAACGCGGCGACGCGCGCGTTGAGCAAAAACCCGATATCCTGATGAAACTCGAGGATATTCACCACGTTGTTCTGCTCGACGATGGGCGCGAGCGCGGTTCCGGCAAACGTGGTCGAAGGCTCGGCGTCAAACGTCACGGTATAGGTTTCGCCCTCGACCACCCTTAGAGGAGAGGAGGCTTTGGTCAAAAACGCGATGTACGCGTGCTGGTTGTCCGCAAGGCGGTACAGGAGGTTTTCCGTGATCGTCGTGTTGCCGGCCCCGGTTCCCTTGAGCGCCATGCCGACGAGCTCCGAGGTTAAAAGATCGAGCTTCGTCGCGTCGAGCGCCTGCTCGTATCCGTCGAAATAAAAACTGATTCTGCCCGAATCCGTCGCCACGATATCGCTGCGGTATTGGTTGAGCTGATCGGTCAGCTCCGTTTCCTTTTGATACAGCTCGGTCAGCGACTCGTTCTGCTGAACGCTCGAGCGGAGATATTCCCGCCTCTGGGCGGACAGATCCTTGAGCTCAAGCTCGAGCGAGAGAAGATCCCCTCCGGTTCCGCTCAGGGCGAGCGAGCGTATTTGCGCTTCCTTCGCAGCGATCTGCGTGTTATAGCCGTCCAGCTCGGCGTTCTCAATTCCCGAAAGCTGCGCGAGCTGCTCGGTGAGAATCTGCTTTTGCACGTTGAGCAGCGCCTGCATGATATCGTCGTTATAGCCCCATTGGAACACCTGCGCGACCGGCGCGCCGCTTTCGACGAAGGAGCCTTCCTCTACCTTGTAGATCACCCTGTCGTATCGCTCCGTGGTAACGAGCACCTCGTCCCGGATCACGACCGCGTTGAATCGGCCGTTCATATCGATGGTGCCGGTCCCAAGGTCGCCCTGATTGCCGTTGCTCACGAAAATGACGATCAGCAGCAGCACAGCCGCCGCCAAAATCGTCATCAGAACAAAAAATCGTGCGCGGACCTTAACCCTCGCCATTCAAAACTCCCAGATATTAGATATTTAACCTAGTTCTTATTCTTCAAACAGAGTTTGGATTCCTGCAAAAAACCGCCTGCGGGTTCCTTCCCGGCCGGACCGCATCATTGCGGCGCATAGCCGGGCTTCTTGGAAACACCTTCCTGGCGGTCGTGATTCTCCTGATTCTTTTGGCAATACACGCTGTAAAGCTCGTCCGCGCTCATGCCGGAACGGATGCACATGCTGATGAAGAAGTGAAGCACGTCCACCAACTCCTCTTTCAGCGCGGCGCCGTCGACCGGTTTTTTGTTCTTCCACCACTTGAAGTTCACCTCGTCGAGCAGTTCCCCAAGCTCCGCGATCATCGCAAGCACATCCTTTTGGATCCATTCCTCCATCGAAAGATGCTCAAGATTCCTGCGCTTTGTGATATCGTCGTCCAGCTGTTTTTGCATCTCGAAGATGCGCTCGAGCTTGTCCATGTTTTCAACATACCCCCATGCGTTTATAGCCCCTGTAGGATCCTTTCGCGGATCTGTTCCGCGTGTTCCTTGACGCGGCCCACCGCCGCGGCGCAGATTTTAGTTCCGTCGAGCACCTCCGGCAGGATCCCCATGACGTGATCCATCGTGATGCCCTCGATCTGCGCGAGACGCTCCTCCTCGGTATAGACCTTGCCCAAGAGCAGCTCCGACTTGCCGATCGCGTTCATCCTGCCCGACGTGCCTTCCTGACCGAGCAGGAAATTGCCCTTGAGCTGTTCCTTGCTGCGGATAAATTCCTCGCGGGTCAAGCCTTCCTTGCGCATGCGCCTCAATTCCTCGAGCATCAGGTCGACGACCTGCACCGCCTGCTTTTCGCCCGTACCGGCATACATCGCAAAACAGCCGACGCCGACATAGCTCACCGGGTAGGAGTAGACCGAGTACGCAAGGCCCTTTTCCTCGCGGATCTTCTGGAACAGGCGGGAGCTCATGCTTCCGCCGAGCGCGTTATTTAGCACGAAGAGCGGATATTGCCCGTCGCGGTCGATGCCGTAGCCCGGCATGCCGATGCAGATATGCACCTGCTCGACATCTTTTTCGACCGCTTTAAAGCGGTTCCCGGGCTTGACGTCGTGCGGGAACGGCGGGAGGCGTCCGGGGCCGCTATGCGCTTTGAAGCGCTCCTCGACGAGCTGTGCAACGCGCTCTTCGGAAACGTTCCCGGCGCACGAGATCACCGTGTTTTCGGGCGTATAGTGGCTCTTCATATAGGAGAGCAGCACGTCGCGCGTAAAGCCGCGCACGCTCTCCACGCTGCCTAGGATGGGCTTTGAGAGCGCGCCGTCCTCGAAATAAACGTCCGAGAGCGATTCGTGCGCAAGGTCCTCGGGGCTGTCCTCCATCATGAGGATTTCCTCGCAGACGACGCCTTTTTCCTTCTCGATCTCTTTCTCATCAAAGCTCGAATTGAGCACGATGTCCGAGAGCAGGTCAACCGCCTTCTCCAGATGCTCGTCCAGCACCTTGGCGTAAAAACAGGTGCAGTCCTTGGACGTGAAAGCGTTGAGCGTGCCGCCGATACCGTCCATCTGCGCCGCGATATCCGATGCGGAGCGCGTAGGCGTACCCTTGAAGAGCATATGCTCGATAAAATGCGACGCGCCGGATTCCCTGGCGCTCTCGCGGATGGAGCCGGTGCCGATCCACACGCCCAGGCACGCCGAGCGGTAATGCGTGAGGGGCTCCGTGATGATTCGTATCCCGTTTTGAAGTTTTCTGCGATGTACCATAATACTCATCCTGTCCGGCCGGCAGCAACAACGTCCCCGACGGGGACCACCTCCAGCCCTTTTTGCTTGAGCGCCGCGATGATCTGCGGCAGCGCACGCGCCGCCGCAGCCGTCGGCTGCATCAATAGTATAGTGCCATCAAACGGTTGATCCAATGCACGCGCGAGGATTTCCGTTTCGTCGCCCCGCGCGCTCAGAAGATCGACCGTGCAGAGGATGTGCACAAGGCCCAGGGCCTGCGCCGCGCGCGTGGAGTTTGGGATCGAGCGCGTGCCCGAATAATAGAATGAAGCCGTGACGCCGCATCCGTTTTTGATCGCCGAAACCGAAGCGTCCAAATCCTCCATCACGAACGGAAGATCCCCGTCGTTCCCGGGATCCATGCCCATTGTGCCGATTTCATGCCCATCCGCCGCGATCCTGCGCAGCAGCTCGGGATTGTCCTTCGCCCATGTTCCGCCGACGCAGAACGTGATATGGGTGCCGGAAGCCTGCAGTTCGTCCAATATAGACTCGAGCGCCGCCGCATTCCAGTCCACCGCCACGTAGAGGGCGGCCTTGCCCTCGCCCTGCCCGCGATAGATCGGACCCGCGTACAACGTGCCCATCACGCTCTGCACATTTGGGTGCGAGGTCGCGACATACAGCAGTATAATCAAGCAAGCCAGCAGTATGTTTACCATCTGGCGTCCCAATACGCCTCGCCTTTGTGTTTTCATCGGGAGTCCTCCTCGCGCTTGCTCTTATCCCATACTTATTCGTGCGCGAGGCGGCCTATACCGGAAGGGAAAGGGATTCGAGAACCCTTTGCCTTACAAAACGCAGAATGCAGGCAAAGCGCTTAGGAAGCTCTGCCTGCAAACAAATTCAATTTTACCGGGTTATTTCTGCTCCTCGGGCAAGAGGCCCTTGCGCGTAAGGTTGATCTTGCCCTGCGGCGTGATCTCGGTAACGCGTACGAGGATTTCGTCCCCGATGTTGACCTCGTCCTCGACCTTCTCCACGCGGTGGTTGGCGAGCTTGGAGATGTGCACGAGCCCGTCCTTGCCCGGTTTGAGCTCGACGAACGCGCCGATCGGCAGTATGCGCACGACCTTGCCGTAGTATACGTCGCCGACCGTGATGTCGCGCACGATCGTCTCGATGATCTTGCGCGCCTTGGCGGCCGCCGAAGCGTCCGGCGAGGCGATGAACACGCGGCCGTCGTCCTCCAGGTCGATCTTGTCCACGCCGCTGTCGGCGATGATCTTGTTGATCGTCTTGCCGCCGGAGCCGATGACCTCGCGGATCTTGTCCGGATGGATCGTGAACTGAATGATGCGCGGCGCGTACTCGGACATCTCGGGACGCGGCTCGGCGATGGTCTCGGCCATCTTGTCCAGGATGAACAGGCGGCCCTTGCGCGCCTGCTCGAGCGCGCGCGTAAGGATCTCTTCGTCGATGCCCTTGATCTTGATATCCATCTGGATCGCGGTGATTCCCTCGTGCGTGCCCGCGACCTTGAAATCCATATCTCCGAGGAAGTCCTCAAGGCCCTGGATATCCGTCAGTATCGCGATGTTGCCGTTCGACTCGTCCTTGATAAGCCCCATGGCGACGCCCGCGACGGGCTTTTTGAGCGGTACGCCGGCGTCCATCAAAGCGAGCGTGCTCGCGCAGATCGAAGCCTGCGAGGTCGAGCCGTTGGAACTGATGACCTCGGACACGAGGCGCATCGCATAGGGGAACTCCGCCTCATCCGGGAGCACGGGCAAGAGAGCGCGCTCCGCGAGCGCGCCGTGGCCGATTTCGCGGCGGCCCGGCCCGCGCATCATGCGCGTTTCGCCCACGCTGTACGGCGGCATGTTGTATTGATGCATGTAGCGCTTGAATTCTTCATCGCTGATCCCGTCGAGCGTCTGCCCGTCGCCGAGCGTGCCGAGCGTGGCGATGGTGAGCACCTGCGTCTGGCCGCGGGTAAACACGCCGCTGCCGTGCGCGCGCGGGAGGATGCCGACCTCCGACCAGATCGGGCGGATCTCGTCGTGCTTGCGCCCGTCCGGGCGGATCGTGCGGTTGATGATCTTGTCGCGCACGATCTCCTTGGTCAGGCTGTAGAGGATGGCGTCGATCGCCTTCGCGGAATCGGGATAATCCGGCGCGAAGTGCTCGATCGTCTCGGCTTTGACCTGTTCGGAGCGAATTTCGCGCTCCTTGCGGTCAAAGGTATCCAGCGCATATTCAACCTTGTCCAGCGCGAAGGCGCGAACCTTTTCCGCGAGTGTCTCTTCGGGCTTGGCGATGGTATACTCCATCTTGGGTTTGCCGATTTCGGCCGCGATCGAATCGATGAACGCGACGATTTCCTTGATCTTTTCATGTGCGAAGAGTATGCCCTTGAGCATGACCTCCTCGGTGACCTCGTTCGCGCCCGCCTCGACCATCATGACCGCGTCGCGCGTGCCGGCGACCGTCAGCTGCATGAGGCTCTTCTCGCGCTCGGCGCTGTTGGGGTTGATGACATACTCTCCGTCCACATAGCCGACGCTCACCGCGCCGATCGGCCCCACGAACGGAGCCTCGCTGATCGCGAGCGCGATGGACGCGCCGTTCATGCCGAGCGTATCGGGCTGGTTGTCCGGCTCCACTGAAAGCACCGTCGCGATCACCTGAACGTCGTTGTAAAAGCCCTTGGGGAACAAAGGCCTGAGCGGACGGTCGATCAGGCGGGACGTCAGGATCGCGCGCTCCGAAGGACGGCCTTCGCGCTTGATGAACCCGCCGGGGATCTTGCCCACGGCATAGAGCTTCTCTTCAAAATCGCAGCTTAAGGGGAGAAAATCGACGCCCTCGCGCGCGGTCTTGGCGACCGTTGCGCACACGAGCACCACCGTGTCGCCGCAGCGCAACAGGCAGGAACCGCCCGCCTGCTCGGCGTACTTTCCGGTTTCGACGATCAGCTGTCTGCCCGCCAACTCCATTGAGAATGTTTTTTGCATGTCTTCATGCTCCTTTATATTCATCTTATTTTAAACTTTAATTATACCAGTTTTTATTGCGCGTCGGTTATAGCAAAATATTGTAAACTTAAATTATAGCAAAAGAGCGGGAGATTTCCTCTCCCGCTCTTAGGGTACTATTTCCTGAGGTTGAGGCTTGCAATGATTGCGCGATAGCGTTCGATATCCTTATCCTTCAGATAGTTGAGCAATCCGCGCCTCTGTCCTACCATTTTGAGCAAGCCGCGGCGGGAATGGTGATCCTTCTTGTGCAGCTTAAGGTGCTCGTTCAGGTGGTTGATCCTGTCGGTCAAAAGTGCGATCTGCACTTCCGGGGAGCCCGTGTCGCCTTCGTGAAGCTGGTACTGCCCGATAATCTGGTTTTTGCGTTCCGCATCCATAGAGAATAATCCTCCTTCTTAATCGTACCCTCGTAAGCAAAGTAGTGCGCTGGAGATTCGCAAAACCTAGCAAACGATTGAATAACAGAATGAGTTTACCATAAGCCCATCCCTTTGTAAACCCACAATTCAGCACCGTCGAAAAAAGTTCGATCGCCGAAGCGCGGCCTTGCGGCGCATACGTCCGGCGGCTGTTCGCCCCGCGTAGAGGCCTGCCGTTTAATCGCGCGCAGGGCGGGAAAAATACCGCTTTGCCGCGTTTACGTCGCCCGCGATCCGATCCTTCAGCTCCTCCACGGAGTCAAAGCGGATCATATCCCGCAGCAAGCGATGGAATTCCACCTGGATCGACTTGCCGTAGAGATCCCCGTCAAAGCCGACCATATAGGTCTCCACCGTGGTTTCGCTTCCTTCCACCGTCGGGTTTGCCCCCACGCTGGTCACGGAATCGTAGACGCCGCCGGGTAGGTTTACGCGCGTCGCATAAACGCCCTCGCGGGGCAAAAGCTTGGAAGGATCCACGTCGAGGTTCGCCGTCGGGAACCCGATTGTCGCGCCGATGTGCAGATGCTCCTTTACGTGCCCGCAAAGTTTATACGGCGCCGCCAGCATGGCATTAGCTTGCTCCATTTTCCCGCTTTGAATGTATGTGCGGATGCGGGAACTCGAAATAGGGCGTCCCCCAAAGCGCACCGGCTCGATGATCTCGCAGAGGATGCCGTTCTCCTCGGCAAATTCCTTCATCAGCCCGCCATGACCGCTGCCGAGATGGCCGAACGTATAGTTGTAGCCCGCGACCAATCCCCTGACATGGTACTCTTTGGCAATCTCCTCGAGGAATTCCCGCGGGTCGCGCTTTGCGAAGGAGCGATCGAACTCCTTCATGACGACGCGGTCGATGCCGAGGGAAAGCATCGCGTCGCAGCGTTCGCGCGGCGTCATCAAAAGCGGCGGCGCGACGCTTAAAACCGAGCGCGGATGATTCCGAAAAGTATAGACGAGGCTCCGGCAGCGAAGCTTCGCCGCCAGCGAAACCGTGCTTTTGAGCAGCGCGCGGTGCCCCATATGCATCCCGTCAAACATCCCAAGAGCGATGACGCTCCCTTGTTCACTCATCGTTCTCCCTCCGAAAGCAGCAGGCTCATCTTCAGAACGCCGCCGTCGATCCTCGCAATCCCCAAAAATTCTCCGCAATAAACGCGCAGGGCGGCGCCTTCAAACTCCCGCCGGTATGTTTCCGGCGCAGGGAGCGCGCAGCCGTTGACCAGAAGTTTTTTTTGCGCGGCGTCCGCCGGGTCAAGCTCAAGCGCCGGAAGATGCATCAGCGCCTCCTCCATGCCGGTCATTGCGCTCTCAAGCGCGTCCTCGCTCTTGAGCCGTTCGAGCTCCGCGATCGAATACGCGTTTTGCTGTGAGAAAGCGCCCGATTCGGCGCGCAAAAGGAACGACAGGTGCGCGCAGGCGTTCAGGCGCGTCCCGATATCCTCGCATAGCGTGCGAACGTAGGTCCCTTTTGAGCACCTTACGCGCAGCAGAAACCGGTTCGACCCCGGCGCATCGATCAAGACAAGCTCGCGGACGGTTACCCGCCTTGGCGCGCGCTCGGCTTCCCGTCCGCTGCGCGCGAGCTTGTAGAGCGCTTCGCCGCCGATCTTGGCCGCCGAATACATCGGTACGGTTTGCAGGATTTCACCGGTAAACTCCGGAAGCACACAAAGGAGTTCCTTTTCGCTCACCGAGCGCTTAGACCATCCGGTTACCTTCCCATAGGAATCCTGCGTATCCGTTTTTGCGCCGACGCACAGCTCCGCGATATAGGTCTTCTCCTTGTCCACCAAATAATCAAAAAGCCGGGTCGCTCTGCCGATGCAGATCGGCAGCACGCCCGCAGCCCCGGGATCGAGCGTTCCAGCGTGTCCGATCCGTTTTTGCCCGAAGATGCGGCGCAAATCCGACACCACGTTGCTCGACGTCATCCCGGGGGGCTTGAGCACGTTGACGATCCCTTCCACTAGCCCTCCATCGCTTCGATCACGGCGCGCACGACGGCGGAGTATACCTCGTCAAAGCCGCCCGAAGCGCTTAAGCCCGCGGCCCGCGGATGGCCGCCGCCCTGGAAACGGGCCGCGATCCGGCTTACGTCCACCGCCGCTTTGGAGCGGAGGCTGACCTTGAAGTCCCCGTCCTTCGTTTCCCAGAAGAGTATCGCGACCTCGACCGTGTCGACATCCCGGATATGGTCGATGATCCCCTCGGTATCCTCGTCCGCCGCGCCGATTTTCTCCATCGCGTTGCGCCTGACGACGCTGACGCCGATCTTTCCCCCGTGCACGAGTTCCATATTGGATACCGCATAGCCCATAAGCTTCATCTTGCGCAACGGTATCGTGCGGTAGATCATGCGGTTGATCATCGCGTTGTCCACGCCGTACTCCAAGAGCTCCGCCGCGATCCTGAAGGTATCCGGCGTCGTATTGCTGTAGGAGAAATTTCCGGTATCCGTCGTCAGAGCCGTATAGAGGCAAAGCGCGATCGATCGATCAAGAGGCGTTAGCAACATGCCCACGAGGCGAAACATAATCTCGCCCGTGGCCGCCGCCTTCGTATTGAGCGCGTTGATCTGCGCATAGCTGTCGTTCGTTGAATGATGGTCGATGTTCGCGGTGCTCCTGGCGTTCTCAAACAGCGTCCCCGCCGCCCCGAGGCGGCCGATGTCCGCGCAGTCCACCGCGATGACGTTCTCCATCTGCGGCGCGTCGGACGGAAGGCGCACCTGATCCCACTCCGGCAAAAAGCGGTAGATCGCCGGGATCGGCTGATCGCAGACGACCACAGCCCTCTTTCCGAGCTTTTTCAGCGTCAGAAACAGGGCGAGAGACGAGCCGAGCGTATCCCCGTCCGGAGAGGTGTGCGCGACGACGCAGAATCCGTCCCGCGCGCGGATGTATTCCGCGAGGTGATTAAGAGTCGCTTCCATCCTGCTCCTTCTTTTCCGGCCCGTTGATTTCCCGAATGATCTTGGAAATATGGACGCTGTACTCGATGGAGTTGTCCAGAAGGAACTTAAAGCGCGGGATATTGCGAAGCTGCACGCGCCTGCCGAGTTCGCGCGCGATAAAGCCGGAGGCGTGGTTGAGCGCGGCGACGGTTTCCTCCCGCGCCTCTTGATCCTGATCATAAACGCTCACGCGCACCTTGGCCCATTTCAGATCGTTTGTGACCTCGACCGCGAGGATCGTGGTCATTGCGGCGATCCTTGGATCCTTCATCTCGCGAAGGACCTCGCTGATCGCCTTTTTGATCTCCTCATTCATCCTGTCATAGCGTATTGACGACATTTTAACCTCTTGACGCTTCGTTTCTCAGCGTTTCACTTCTTCGGTAACGTAGGCCTCGATGACGTCCCCTTCTCGCAGATCGTTGAAGTTCTCGATGCCGATACCGCATTCATAGCCTGCCGCAACTTCCTTCACGTCATCCTTGAAACGCTTGAGCGAGGCGATCTTGCCGTCGTGTATCACGATGCCGTCGCGCACGACGCGCACCTGCGCATGGCGGTTGACCTTGCCGTCGAGCACATACGCGCCCGCGATCGTTCCTACGCCGGATACCTTGAAGATCTCGCGCACCGAAACGCGGCCGAGGTCCACATCCTTGTAAACGGGCGCGAACATGCCCTTCATGGCGTTTTGCACATCCTCGATCGCGTTGTAGATGATGCGATACAGGCGCATATCCACCTTCTCGCGCTCGGCCGCCGCGCGGGCGGTCGAATCCGGGCGCACGTTGAAGCCGATGATGATCGCGTTGGACGCCGAGGCGAACATGACGTCCGACCCCGTGATCGCGCCCACGCCGCCATGGATGCACCGAACGCGAACCTCTTCGTTGGAAAGCTTCTCGAGCGCCTGCTTGACGGCCTCGACGGAGCCTTGAACGTCCGCCTTGACGATGATGTTCAGGTCCTTGATCTGGCCTTCGGCGATCTTGTGGAACAGGTCGTCGAGCGAAACCTTCGAGAGGTTCTTAAGCTGCTCGGCCTTGATCTTGTCCTTGCGTTCCTCTGCGACCTGGCGGGAGAGCTTGTCGATCTCGGCGACGTTCAGAACGTCGCCCGCGGACGGAACCTCGGAGAAGCCCAGCACCTCGACCGGCATGCTTGGGCCCGCTTCGGTCACACGCCTGCCCTTGTCGTCCATCATCGCGCGAACGCGGCCGTAAGCCGTGCCGGCGACGATCGTATCGCCGATCTTGAGCGTGCCGTTTTGCACCAGCACCGTCGCGATCGGGCCGCGGCCCTTGTGGAGCTCGGCTTCGATGATGGTGCCCTTGGCGATCCGGTTCGGGTTCGCCTTGAGCTCGAGCACGTCCGCCTGTAAAAGGATCATCTCGAGCAGCGTGTCCACGCCCTGCTTGGTCTTGGCGGAAACCGGGACGCAGATGGTCTCGCCGCCCCATTCCTCGCTCACAAGGCCGTGCTCGGTGAGTTGCTGCTTGACCCGCTCGGGATCCGCCTCGGGCCGGTCGATCTTGTTGACGGCCACGATGATGGGCACGCCCGCGGCCTTGGAGTGGTTGATCGCCTCGATCGTCTGCGGCATAATCCCGTCGTCCGCCGCGACGACGAGTATGACGATATCCGTCACCTGAGCGCCGCGCGCCCTCATGGAGGTAAACGCCTCGTGGCCCGGCGTGTCGATAAACGTGATGCTGCGCTTGTTGCACATCACGGTATATGCGCCGATATGCTGCGTAATGCCGCCGGCCTCGCCCTCGGTCACGTTGCTGTGGCGGATGGCGTCCAGAAGCGACGTCTTGCCGTGGTCGACATGGCCCATGATCGTCACCACCGGCGGGCGCTCGACAAGGCCTTCGCTCTCGTCGGGCTCATCGGAGCTTTCGTTGAGCACCTCTTCGTAGGTCTTGGCGATCTGCTGTTCGAGCTCGATGCCGTATTCGCCGGCGATCAAAGAGCAGGTATCAAAATCAAGCTCCTGGTTGATCGTCGCCATCGTGCCCAGGATGAACAGCTTCTTGATGATCTCCGCCGCGGGCTTGCCGATCTTTTCGGAAAGATCCTTGACGGTGATGGTTTCCGTAGTGATGACGGCCTTCTCGATCTTGATCGGCTCCGGGCGGTGCTGCGGGGCCATGGGCCTTTTGGACTTGCGCCTGCGGATGCCCTCGGTCGATTCCTCGCCCCATGCGCGTGCGGCGGAAACGGTTTCCTTCAATACCGCCTTTTTGGACTTCGCTTTTTTCTCAGCCTCATAATTGCGCACATAGGCGTTCTTATTCGGGTCGTAATTGCTGACTTTTTCCTTGCCTGCCGCAACCGGGGGTACGACCGCCGCACGCGGAGCGCCGCCCTGCGGGCGCTGCTGATAGCCGCCCTGCTGCGGCGGGCGCTGCTGGTAGCCGCCCTGCTGCGGCGGGCGCTGCTGGTAGCCGCCCTGCTGCGGCGGGCGCTGTTGATAGCCGCCCTGCTGCGGCGGGCGCTGTTGATAGCCGCCCTGCTGCGGCGGGCGCTGCTGATAGCCGCCTTCCTGCGGCGGGCGCTGCTGGTAGCCGCCCTGCTGCGGCGGGCGCTGTTGATAGCCGCCCTGCTGCGGCGGGCGCTGCTGATAGCCGCCCTGCTGCGGCGGGCGCTGTTGATAGCCGCCCTGCTGCGGCGGGCGCTGCTGATAGCCGCCCTGCTGCGGCGGGCGCTGCTGATAGCCGCCTTCCTGCGGCGGGCGCTGCTGATAGCCGCCTTCCTGCGGCGGGCGCTGCTGGTAGCCGCCCTGCTGCGGCGGGCGCTGCTGGTAACCGCCCTGCTGCGGCGGGCGCTGCTGATAACCGCCCTGCTGCGGCAGGCGCTGTTGATAGCCGCCCTGCTGCGGCAGACGCTGCTGATAGCCGCCCTGCTGGAGCTGAGGCTGAGCGCTTTCCTGCTGCGGACGCTGATCGGGTTCGTGCTTCGGCTGCTCGGGTACGGCAGAGGCAGGCTCGGCGGTCACTTCCTGCGCTTTTTTCTCCGTCTCGGCAGCGGGACTCTCCGTTTTGGCGCGCGCGCGCTTGGGCGCCTCCTGCGACGCCTCCGCCTTGGGCATTTCCGGCCGAACTTCGGCTGTCCCGGATTGTTCAGAGCGCTGTCCCGCGGGGGACGGGAGCTCTTGTTCGCTCTGTTTCACGGGTTCCGCCGCAGCGGCAGGCGCGCTCGCGACCGTCTTCGGCGTGGAATCCGCTTCAAAGATCAGCTCGCGCTCATGATCGCCCACATGTACCGCAAGGTCGGCGTCGGATGCGAGAAGCTCGCGCAGGCGTTCGCGCTTTTCCTGTTCCTCGCGTTCGCGGCGCACGTTTTCCTCCTTTTCGGAAAGGGTGGCTTCCGTCCGGCGAACCTGCGAAAGCGTGGAGCTCATATCCGCCTGAACCTTCTTAATGCGTTCAAACAGATCTTTCGCCTGACTTTCAAGCTGTTTCGCCGAATCCATGATTTTTGCTTTGGCCATATCAATACCCCCGAGTAAAATCCATTGTATTATTCGGACGCGATTGCATCCAATATCATGCGCGCAAAACCGTCGTCCAAAACGGCGAGCACGCGTTTGCCGGGCTTACCGGCCGCGTTTGCCGCGCCCTTGACGACCACGAGCGGCACTTTGAAGTGCGCACATTGGCCGTCCCAGCGCTGGCGGGTATTCTCTCCGGCCTCATCGTCCAGCACGATCAGCCGTACCTTTTTGGAGGATAATGCCCGCTCGCTGGCAAAATCCCCAGCCGCACATTTCCCGGCCCGCATAGCGAAGCCGATCGCCGCACTGAGCTTATGATCCACCCCGCCCAAGTTCCTCTCTCAACTTCGTAATCACATCCGCTTCGACCTTATGCTCGAACGCGCGTTCGAGCGCGCGGATTTTGATCGCCCTGTCCAAACATTCCCCGCTGGGGCACAGGTACGCGCCGCGGCCCGGCGCTTTTCCGATCGGGTCGACCCGGATCTCGCCCTGTGCGGATCTTACGACCCGGATGAGCTCCTTCTTGGACCGCATCTGGCGGCAGCCGACACACATGCGCATAGGAATCTTTTTAGGCGGCATCGCAATCCCTCCCCGCTTCGGCTACAGCTGCTCGGATTCGGGAGGATATTCCTCCTCGGCGACCGGTTCGTCCAAAAGCTCGATCGCGCGTTCCGCCTGCGTCTGATCCTTGATGTCGATCTTCCAGCCGGTGAGCTTCGCCGCGAGGCGCGCGTTCTGCCCTTCCTTGCCGATCGCGAGGGAGAGCTGGCTGTCCGGCACGACGACCTTGGCGGCCTTTTCGGTCTCGTTGATATAGACCATCAGCACCTTCGCGGGGCTCAGCGCCTTCGCGATATAGACAGCGGGATCGGAATCCCATTCGATGATGTCGATCTTCTCGTTGTGCAGCTCGTTGACGATCCGCTCCACGCGGATGCCCCTCTGGCCCACGCACGCGCCGACCGCATCGACCTGCGGGTCGGTCGAATACACCGCGACTTTCGTGCGGAAGCCCGCCTCGCGCGCGATGGATTTGATCTGGACGATGCCGCTCTGGATCTCCGGCACCTCAAGCTCGAAAAGCCGCTTGACAAGCCCCGGATGCGTGCGCGAAACGAGCACCTGCGGACCCTTGTTGGTCTTGCGGACCTCAAGCACGTAGACCTTGATGCGATCGCTGTTGTTGTACGTTTCGCCCGGAATGGTCTCGTTGAGCGCGATCAGCCCGTCGGTGCGGCCAAGCTCGACGTATACGCCGTTGCGCTCGACGCGCTGCACGATGGCCGTGAGCGCTTCGTTCTCCTTTTCCACGAACTCGTCGAATATCACGCCGCGCTCCGCTTCGCGGATGCGCTGAACCACGACCTGTTTGGCCGTCTGCGCGGCGATGCGGCCGAAGTTCTTGGGCATGACCTCCTCCTCCAAAACGTCGCCGGCCTCGTAGAGCGAATTGATCAGGCGCGCCTGCTCGAGCGAAATCTCGCTGTGCGGGTTTTCGACCTTCTCCACGACGGTTTTAGAGGCGAACAGCTGCGTTTCGCCCGTATCCCGGTCCACCTCCGCCCGAACGTTGTTGGAGGTGCCGTAATTGCGTTTATATGCGGATACCAGCGCGGATTCAATCGCGTCGAACAAAATCTCCCTGCTGATTCCCCGTTCTTTTTCAATCGTCTTTACGGCCTCAATAAACTCGGCATTCATAGTCGTACACTCCTCCGAATAGTTTAAGCGGATATTCGTTATTCAAACCGGAAGTAGGGCTTAATCATCGCCGCATCTTTCCTGTTGATGGTCAAAGGTTCTTTCGCGCCCTCCAAAAGCAGCGAAAATCTTTCCGCGTCAAACGAAATCAGAGTACCGGCGTATTCTTTTTTCTTATTGAGCGGTGCATAGAGTTTTACCGTGATCTGTTTGTTGAGATTGCGCTCAAAATCGCGATCCTTTTTGATCGGCCGGTCCAGCCCAAGCGATGAGACGGAAAGATAATATGCCTGTTCGATCGGGTCCGCCTCGTCGAGCAAGGGCTCGACGGCGCGGCTCACGCGTTCGCAATCTTCGATTTTGATGCCGTTCGGAGAATCGATGTACAGCGTCAGCACCCATCCTGCCGCTTCCCGGGTAAATTCCACCTCTACGAGCTCGTAACCCATCTGTTCCACGAGCCCGCCGACCAGCGACTGTACGGTTTCTGCCGTTCTCACCAATATCCTCCCGATCCTTCAAAATGAAAGAGTGGGTAATTGCCCACTCTTCGTGCCTACTATCGACTTATTCAGCCGCCTACCTCTGCGATTATATCATACGGCATATTTAAGCGCAAGCGGAAAATCGGTACAATCCCAGTCGATCTTTCCTGAATTCGGCAATTCCTCGCGGGTTCGATCGGCGCCGACATAAAACGCTTGAGAAAAACGCTCGGCGGGCTCCCGCATCTGCCGTAGGATGCCCAAAATACCCCGGAAACATTCCGCTCGAAGCGGCGGTAGGCTCCTTGGATCTCGTCAAAGCCTAGTCGATCCGTTTGTCCCCCCAGAAGAACAGCGCAACGGTGCCCGGCCCGGTGTGGCTGCCGATGGTCGTGCCGACGCTGTTGATCAGAACGCGGCCGTTGAGCTTTTTAAAGCGCGCCTCGACCAGCGAAGCGACGCGCTTCGCGTCCTCATAACATGCGGAGTTCGAGATGTAGCACTTGCCGCTGTAGTTAAGGCCGCCCTCGGCGTGTTTCTCCATCATGTTCACGATCTCTTCCATGACCCGGTTCTTGCCCCGGATCTTAAAGCGCGGGACGAGATGGCCCTGGTTGTCCATGTTCAGCAGCGGACAGATCTTAAGGATCGTGCCGAACCAGCCCGCCGCCTTGGAGATGCGGCCGCCCTTGACGTAGAAGGTCAAGTCCGTGGAGAAGAACCAGTGATGCAGCTCGAGCGCATGTTCGTTGACCCAAGCGTAGAGTTCGTCGATCCCCATGCCGCCGTCGCGAAGGTCTGCGAGCTTGTCCATCAGAAGGCCGTAACCCGAGGACGCGCCCAGGGAATCCACGGCATAGATCCTGCGCTCGGGATATTTCTCCCTAAGCTCATTGCAGGCGATGTTCGCCGAATTGTACACGCCCGAGATTCCGCTCGACAAGGAAACGTGCAGGATATCCTTGCCCTGTTCAAGGAAGGGCGTGAAATACGCGATAAACTCGTCCACATTCACCTGGGACGTTTTGGTCTGTGCGCCCTCGCTCATCGCTTTGTAGAAAACGTCGAACGGCATGGATTTGCCCAGATCGTCTTCGTACTGTTTCCCATTCAAAAAATAATGGAAGCAGATATAATGGATGTCGCGTTCCCTGAAGTGGCCTTCGGCCAGATCCGCGGTCGAACAGCAGCTGAGTACGTATTGCGCCATGGGCATTCACCTCATCCTTGAATGATAGCCGTGCAAGGCAAACGGAAATATATGGATATATGATTCCTTATTATGATTTTAACCGAATCGGCGCAAAAGCGCCACATCGGACGTTTTATTCCGATTATACAGCAAGAATCCTCAAGTGTAGAGGAGGAAAAACGGCGCTCTACGAATCGTAGAGTCCGACATTTCAGTAAAAACCCGTCGGATTTCGCATAAAAAATCAGATTCTTTGCTTCCTTTTGATCTTGAAGCAAAGATAAACGATGGTTTGCACGGGGATGCCCAGAAGAAAAAGCAGCCACCAGTTCAGCGGCAGCAGCGACACATAGATCGCGGCGATGACGCTCCAGACGAGCGCGGAGATGATATACAGATTCGTTCCGCGATTCCCCCAGATGGAATTGAGCACCAGCAGGACGATCAGCGAAACGGGCACGGCGTAAATAAGCGGAAGCCATACCACATGGCCGAACAGCCAAAACACGATGAATATAAAAAGGGCGACCGTCCAAACGCTGACGATGGCGATCTTCATGATCGTTACATGCTCGTCGTACAGGGTCGCCAGTTTCTGCCTTTTTTCCCCGACGTGATCGCGCAGGAAATAATCGACCGTAACATT
Source organism: Bacillota bacterium (assembly GCA_038562375.1). Lineage (GTDB taxonomy): Bacteria > Bacillota > Clostridia > Christensenellales > CAG-138 > JBCFAY01. The sequence goes on from JBCFAY010000001.1 coordinate 76,125, forward strand.
GAAAAGCTCACTCATTTTTTTCAGGATGTAGACATCGGGAACTGCCTCGGCGCGCTCCCATTTTGATATGGCCTTATCGGAATAGTTGAGCTTCTCGCCAAGCTCGTACTGCGTGAGTTGATTCAGCGTCCGCAAATATTGAATATTTCTGGAAATCGTTTTCTTAAGCTCGTCCATATCACACTTCCAGTCCTTGAAATACCGAACCGCTTGCAGAGTTAATTTGAAAACGATCGAACAAGATCGATGAGAATTAATGAGATATTATACCAAACTTCCTAAATTTGTCCATCGCATAAATCAAAAAAGAAGAATATGCGCGCCATTTCCCGCCGCGGACCGTTCAGCGCCGCGAAATACGCGCCCCTGAACGCCGCCTTGGCGCATGCCATCCCGGTGCGTAAGCTCCAGGGACAAAACATACTTCATCCGGTTTGCAAAGCTCGGCGTTCGGCCATGCCCGTCCGGTCGGCGCAAGCGCTTAGAACATACTCACCTGGTTGGTCGCCGCCAGCCCCTCAAGGCATCCCATCTGTTCGAGCGCGCCCATCACGGCGCTGTTGGCTTTCGCGCGCACCCTGAGGTCCTCCATGGAGCGGAATGGGCCAAACTGCGCCTCTTCCGAAATCGCGACGGCGGCGTTTTCACCGACGCCGGCGATGGACGACAACGGCGGGCGGATCGCCCCGTCCTCGATCAGAAAGCGGGTCGCGTGCGAACGGTAAAGGTCGACCGGCAACAGCTCGATCCCGCGAAGGTTCATCTCGTACACGACCTCGAGTATGATGAGCTGATCCTTTTCGAGCGCGGAAGCGTTTTTCCCCATCTTCTCGATCTGGCGGATATTTTCGAGCACCTTCTTTGCGCCGCCGCAGGCCCTCGCGTAGTCGAACGCGTCGGCGCGGACGGTATAGTACACCGCGTAGTACGCGAGCGGATAATGCACCTTATAATACGCGACGCGGAAGGACATCATCACGTAGGCTACCGCGTGCGCGCGCGGGAACATATATTTGATCTTCTTGCACGAGTCGACGAACCACTCGGGAACCCTGATCGCGCGCATCGCCTCCTCCATCTGAGGGGTAAGGCCTTTGCCCTTGCGCACGTTCTCCATGGTCTTGAACGAGATCGAAGCCTCGCCACCCTTGGCGATCAGGTAGTTCATGATATCGTCGCGCGTGCAGATGACCTCCGAGAGCGTCGCCGTGCCGCTCTGCACCAATAGCTGCGCGTTGTTGAGCCACACGTCGGTTCCATGGGACAGCCCCGCGATGCGCACGAGCTCCTCCATCGTCGTCGGGCGCGTTTCCTTCAGCATTCCTCGCACGAAATGCGTGCCGAACTCCGGGATGCCGAGCGTCCCCACGTCGCAATCGATCGCTTCAAGCGATATCCCGAGCGGCTCGATGCTCGAGTAGATCCCCATTGTCGGCTCGTCGTCGAGCGGGATGTTCAGCGGGTCAAAATTCGTCAAGTCCCTGAGCATCCTCAGCGCGGTCGGATCGTCATGGCCGAGGATGTCGAGCTTGACGAGCCGGTCGTCCAGCGCGTGGAAATCGAAATGCGTGGTGATCGTATTTTTATCCTTCTGATCCGCCGGGTATTGCACGGGCGTGAACTCGTGGATATCGCGATCCTTCGGCAGCACGACGATACCGCCCGGGTGCTGGCCCGTGGTGCGCTTTACGCCGGAGCACCCCAGGGCGATGCGCTCCATCTCGGCGCGCGACATCGTTACGCCCTTCTTCTCGCAGTAGTTTTTCACATAGCCGAACACGGTCTTGTCCTTGACCGCGCCGATCGTCCCGGCGCGGAACGCGTGCCCCTCGCCGAACATGGTTTCGGTGAACTGGTGAGCCACCGGCTGATAGTCGCCGGAAAAGTTCAAGTCGATATCCGGCGTCTTATCGCCGTGGAAGCCGAGGAAGACCTCGAAGGGGATATCGTACCCCTCCTTATTGAAGCGCGTTCCGCAGCGCGGGCAGACGCGGCCCTGCATATCCACACCGCAGGAGGATTTCGTGCGTTCGACGTCAAAATCGCTATAGTTGCACTTTGGGCACACATAGTGCGGCGGCAGCGGATTGACCTCCGTGATCCCCGCGAACGTCGCGACCAGCGACGAGCCGACCGAGCCGCGCGAGCCGACGAGATACCCGTCGTCGAGCGACTTTTTCACCAATTGCTGCGCCATCATATAGAGCGACGCGAAGCCGTTGGTGATGATGGAGTTGAGCTCCTTGTCGAGGCGCGCCTGCACAGCGGGAGGAAGTTCCTCCCCATAGAGCTCGTGCGCGCGGGTGAGCGCGAGGTTTTTGAGATTTTCTTCCGCGCCCTCGATCTTCGGAGCGTAGGTGCCGTCCGGATAGGGTTTGAGCTCTTCGCAGGATGCGGCGATCGCGCAAGGGCTTTCGATCACGACCTCGCGCGCCTTCTCCGGGCCGAGGTAGGAAAACTCCTCCAGCATTTCGTCGGTGGTCTTAAAATACAGGGGCGCCTGATTGTCCGCGTCCTCAAAGCCCATGTAGTGCATGAGGATCGCACGGTATTTCGCGTCGTGCGGCTCGAGGAAATGGACGTCCCCCGTCGCGACCACGGGCTTATTAAGCGTCGCGCCGAGCTCGACGATGCGGCGGTTGAGGTCCCTTAATCCTTCCTCATCCCGTACCGTATCGTTGCGCATCAGGAATGCGTTGTTGCCGATCGGCTGTATCTCAAGATAATCGTACCAATCCGCGATGCGAAGAAGCTCCTCTTCGTCCTTCCCGTCCAGCACCGCGCGGAAAAGCTCCCCGGCCTCGCAGGCGGAGCCGAGGATCAGGCCTTCGCGGTAGAGCTCGAGCAGGCTTTTGGGAATGCGCGGCACCTTGTGGAAATACTCGATGTGTGCGAACGAAACCAGGCGATAGAGGTTCTTTAACCCCTCCTGGGTCTTCGCGAGTATGATGATGTGGCGCGCGCGATGGCCGCGCCCCTTATCATTCGCCTCAAAATCCGGGCTTGAAATGGGAAGATGCTCCGAGCCGTGCGCCTTGACCTCGCGATGGATCCGCTCAAACAGCGGCAGCGTCGCATCGGCCTGCGCCTTGGCGGACGTTCCCGGCGGATCGATCTCATAGCGCGCAAACAGATCGTCGAACGAGAGCTCTTTATTGAGCGGCGCAAGGTGATGCGCAAGCATGGCAAGATCGATGAATTCGCTTTTGCGCTCCATGCGATAGCGGTCGAGATACTCAAAGAGCACTTCGACGCCTTCGGGATCGCACGAAGTCAGAACGCCGTCCCCGGCGAACGCGAACAATTCCTCGAGCGCGTCCTGTATCAAAGGCGCATTTTGGTAGGCCTCCGTGTCGTTGCCCTCGTCGTCCGAGTGCACACAGCCGGGGTTTACAAGCGTGAAATACCGCTCGATCCGCCCATCCTCCCCATGCTTTGCAGCCGCGATCTGCGTAATATACCGCATACCCGTACTGTTGGCGATCGTCTTGACGGCGATCGCGACGGGTCGGATCGTCTCAAAGCGCCTGAGCTCCACGTCTGGGATAAGATATCCTTCCACGCCGTAGATCAGATGGATACCGGCCTTTTTCGCCGTCTTCGCCGCCTCCGGGAACGCCTGCACCACGCCGTGATCCGTGATCGCGATCGCCCGGTGCCCCCATTTTGCGGCGGTATTGACCGCGTCGGATACCTTGGTCAGCCCGTCCATGGCGGAAAGCTGCGTGTGAAGATGCAGCTCGACCCGTTTCTCCTCGCCGGTATCCAGGCGTTTGGGCGGGCAGAAGCAATTGATGTCGAGCGGCAGTATGCACAGCTCGCGGCTGTACTGGTCAATATAGCAATCGCCGCGCACGCACAGGTGGTCGCCCGTTTTCCTGATCTGTTCGAGCCGCTCCATGAACTTGGCCGATTCCTGGGCTTCGAGAAAGAGCTTGACCGGCATGGTGTTGGTATAATCCGTGACCGCGAAAAGCATGAGCTCCTTGTTCGCGCCGCCCCTGATCGGGCGGCTCTCGATCGAGGTGATCGCACCGCGCACCGTCACGCGGCCGGAATCCTCGCGGAGCGTTTCCATCGCAACGATGTCCGCCTTTTTGATCGCGCGCCCATAGAGCACGTCCGCCGAGCGAATACCCTCGCGCGGTTTTGACGGGCCGGCCGCGCGGGGTTCTTTCGCCTTCGCCGAAAAAGGCGCGGGCGCTTTCGGGGAAGCGGCAGGCAAGGCCGGAGGCTCCTGCGAATCCGCCGCGACGGAAAGCTCCTCAGAAGGGCAGACCTTAAGCTTGAGCGAAAATCCGTACAGCGAGGAAAACGCCCGTTCGATCTCGGATACGGACTGCTCGCCGGTAAGCTGCTTGGGCGCGCCGCCGGGCACGCGCACCAGGAGCGCACCGTCCTCAAGATCCCATTCGGAACCCGCGATGTACGGCCGCGCAAAGGGCATCAGCTCGCACCACGTCGCGCTTAAAACAGCTTTGCATTGTTCAAAGGAGTTTTTAAGAAGCTGCCCCGCCTCGGGGAAAACGAATTTCGCCTCCACAGCGCTTTCGGGGATCAGCCGCTGAAGGCTTTCCTTTACGCTCGCCATCTGCTGCGCGTCCAAAAGCCGCTCCGAACGAAACCGGGCGACGATCTTATTCTCCGATTTATGGAATTGAACGTTTTGTACCTCCAGGACCTGCCCTAAGGCCTGTCCCAGCGCACACTCGAGTTCAGGGCTCAAAGCGGCGAAACCTCCGATATGGTTTTATAGGTTGTCTTTTCGCGATGCGGCCAGCTCGACCGCATCCTGAACAAAGCGATCGAGGATCTCCGGCATTTTCCCCGCGTAGGCTTTCTCCCCGCAGCGGAACACCACGGCGTTTTCGGGTCCGAAAGCGATGCCGATGTCGGCCTCCTTCGCCTCGCCCGGGCCGTTCACAGCGCAGCCCATCACGGCGACCTTGATCTTCGGCCCGTTCTTCGGGAGCGCCCGCTCCACGCGTTCCACGGCGCTCTCAAGGTCCACCCGGCAGCGGCCGCAGGTCGGGCAGGAGATGATCTCAACGCCGCCCTTGTCCACGCCCGCGGCGCGCAGGATCCAAAGCCCGGCCTCGACCTCCTTCACCGGATCGCCGGTGAGCGAGACGCGGATCGTGTCGCCGATGCCGTCCAGGAGCAGCGCGCCGATGCCCACGGAGGACTTGACGATGCCGGAAAGGCTCCTGCCCGCTTCCGTCACCCCCAGGTGCAGCGGATAGTCGACCTCCTTTGAGGCCAGGCGGTATGCCTTGACCGTATCCTGAACATTCGAGGCCTTGAGCGAGAGCACGATCTCAAAAAAACCTTCCCCCTCGAGGAGGCGGACATGCTTTAACGCGCTCTCGAGCATCGCCTCGGGCGTCGGCCCCCCGAAGCGATCGAGAACGTCCTTTTCAAGCGAACCCGCGTTCACGCCGACGCGTATGGGCACACGGTGCGCCTTCGCGCAGGAGACAAGCGCGCGCACGTTTTGCTCGCTCCCGATGTTGCCGGGGTTGAAGCGGATCTTGTCCGCTCCGTTCTCCATCGCGAGTATCGCGAGCCTGTAATCAAAATGAATGTCCGCGACGAGCGGGATATGGATGCGCGGCCTGATCCGCGCGAACGCCGAAGCGCACTCCTTGTCGTAAACGGACGCGCGGACGATATCGCATCCCGCGCTCTCGAGCGCGAGTATCTGCGCGACGGTCGCCTCGATATCGCGGGTATCCGTGTTGGTCATGGACTGCACGCTCACGGGCGCGCCGCCGCCGAGCGGGACGCCGCCCACCATCACCCGTTTTGTGTTTTTGCCCAAACCGTCAGCCCCCAATGATTTTAGCAACATCGCTGAATGTGAGCAGGATCATCAGTCCAAAGAGCAGCAATATCCCGACAAAATGCACCATCCCCTCCCGCTCCGCCGGAATGGGTTTGCCCCGGATCCATTCGATGAGGATAAAAACGGTCCTTCCGCCGTCCAGCGCGGGCAGGGGAAGCACGTTGAATATGCCCAGGTTGATGCTGATGAGCACGCAGATACGAAGCACCGTTTCAAAGCCGAGGCGCACCGCCTGGCCGATGAACGTGATCGTGCCCACCGGGCCTACAAAGTCGCCCTGCTGAACGCCCGTGGTGAATATGCCGCCGAGGAAGTCGAGCATCTGGCGGATCACGGAACCGACGAACAGGAACGAGCCGCCGATCGCCTCAAAAAGGCCGAACTGCTTGCGCACGGGCTCGATGTTGATGCCGAGGTAGTTGTGGCCAAGCTGTGCGTCGTAGATGTTGTTCATGTTGAGGTCGACCAGCTTGCCTTCGCGCTCGACGGTGACGACCGCATGCTCGCCGTTCGCGCCGCGAATAAGCGTAATCACCTCGTCGTAGTATTCGACGCGCTTGCCGTCCACCGCGTAGAGAACGTCGCCGACGAGCATCCCGTTCTCCTGCGCGGGAGACCCATCCTCGGCAAACCCCGAAACGCCGGGCACGATATCGCCGTACGCAAACAGCGAGATCGCCGCGAACAGCACCGCGAAGAGAATATTCATAGCAGGGCCCGCAAGCACGACGAGCAGGCGCTTCCACGGGGGATGCGCGTTGAAGGAATCCTTGTTTGAGACCGCCTCGTCCTCGCCGTAAAACCTGCACAGGCCGCCGATCGGAAACGCTCTTAGGGAATACTGGATGCCGCTTTTTACTTTTTTATAGACGACCGGGCCCATGCCGATCGCAAACTCCTGGATGCGAAAGCCCAAAAGCCTTCCCATCGTGTAATGTCCAAGCTCATGCACGAAAACGAATACGCAGAGTATGAGCAGCGCCGCTACGATCGATAATACCTGTTCCAATAACACCATCACTTTCTAAAAAACGAGTTCGCGAGCCGCCTTGATTCCCTGTCGATGCCGATGACATCCTCTATGGAGCGCGGCTCTTTACAATCTATGTGCCCCATAGCATATTCTACACAGCTCGAGATGTCGCAAAACCCAATCTTTTCGTTCATGAACAAATTGACCGCCGCCTCGTTCGCGCCGTTGTACGCGATCGGCAGGACTTCGCCTTCCTTCAGCGCCGCATACGCGAGCGAAAGCGCGGGAAAACGCTCGAAATCCGGCTCAAAAAAGCTCAATGCGCCAACCCGCGCTAGATCGAGCCGGTCGATGCGGCACTCCCTGCGCTCCGGATACGTGAGCGCATACTGGATCGCAAGGCGCATATCCGGCATGCTCAGCTGCGCCGCCACGGATCCGTCGACAAACTCCACCATCGAATGCACGATCGACTGAGGATGGATCAGCACGTCGATCTTCTCGCCCGGGATACCGAAGAGGAAGCTCGCTTCCATGATCTCGAGCCCCTTGTTGAAGAGCGTAGCCGAATCGATGGTGATCTTGCCGCCCATGTTCCATACGGGGTGCTTTAATGCCTCGGCGGCCGTGACGCGCTTTAGCGCTTCCTTATCGGTCTCGCGGAAAGGCCCGCCCGACGCCGTAAGCATCAGGCGCTTTACATCGGCGCGGTTTCCCATGCAAAGGCATTGGAAGATCGCGGACTGCTCGCTGTCTACCGGGAGGATCTTGCCCCCGCCGCGCTCGATGGCCTCCTGCACGAGCCGGTGCGCACAGACGATGCCTTCCTTGTTCGCCAAGGCGACCGTTTTGCCGCTTTCGAGCGCGCTCAAGAGCGGAACAAGCCCGCTGATGCCGCTGATGCCGTGCACCACGAGATCCGCGTCTTCCATCGAAGCGAGGCGCGGGGCGGCGTCCGCGCCGATCAATATCTCGGCACCCAGCCCTTTGAGCTCTTCCGCCCCCGCCGGGTCCGCGAGAGCGATATACTTGGGGCGAAAGGCCTTCGCCTGGCGGGCGAGCATTTCAGCGTTCGAGCCCGCACTGATGCCGAGCAGCCTAAATTTGTCCGAATGGGCGCCGAGCACCTCGAGCGCCTGGGTACCGATCGATCCGGTACTTCCCAATACAACGACGTTTTTCATCGATCAAATTCCAATCCTGAGGCCAAAGAGCAGGTAAAAGCACAAGTAGACCACCGGTACGCACACGAGCACACTGTCGATCCGGTCGAGCACCCCGCCGTGTCCGGGAAAAATGATTCCGAAGTCCTTCACATTGGCCCAGCGTTTGAGCGAGGACGCGAACAGATCCCCGGTCTGCCCCAGGGCTCCCAGGCAAAGCCCGATGAGCGCGAGCGGCAACAGGCCGACCGTTCCCCCCCAGAGGGACTGGACATAGTAGGTTATAACGCCGCCGAGCGCGCCGCCGCATACGCCGGCAATCGCCCCTTCGACGGTCTTTTTGGGACTGAGCCGGGGACACAGCGGGCGCTTTCCGAAGAGAACGCCGATGAAGTATGCGAGCGTATCACCGGCGAGCGGACCCGCGAACGTCAACAGCAGCCCCGTCATCGACAGGCCGCGGTCCTTAATATGGCACAGAAGCATCAAAAATACAAAAGACATCAAAGGATAGACGAAAACCGAGAGCGAATAGAGCGTCCCGGCGGCGCTGCCGCGCTCGTCGAAAATGCTCTGAACGATCGTGCCGATCACGCAGGCCGCAAGGAGCGCGAGCGAGTATTCGACGCCCAGCCATTGGGCGGACGCATAAAACCCGGCCGCGTACACATATGCGAAAACCGATGAGCGCGTGTTGACACCGGCGCTCAAGAGCATCCCTTTCATTTCATGAACGCTCATCAGCGCGAATGCCGTAAACGCGAGCGTGCGGAAAAGCCCGTCAAAAAAGAGCACCGCAGCGAGCAGGCCGACAAGCATTACGCCGACAACCGTACGTATGAACATGTTCCCTCCGGATTACAGCCCGCCGTAACGGCGCTTTCGGCTTTGATATGCCCTGAGGCACTCGAGATATCGCTCGTCGGAAAAGTCGGGCCAATAATCATCCACAAACAGCAGCTCGGCGTAAGCGAGCTGATAGAGCAGGAAGTTCGACAGGCGCTTTTCGCCCCCGGTGCGGATAAGCAGATCCGGATCCGGCAGCCCGCCGGTATCGAGCATAGTTCCAAGGAGCGCTTCATCGATCGCGTCGGGCGAAAGTTCGCCCGATGCTGCGCTGCGCGCGATGCGCTGCACGGCGCGGACGATTTCCGAACGTCCGCCGTAGTTTAGGCCGATATTGAGCTTGAGGCCGGGATTGTCCCTCGTGCGCTCCATCGCGGCCCTTGCGCCCTCCTCCACCTTTTTAGGCAGCGATGCGATGTCGCCCAGGGCGCGGATGCATACCCCGTTCTTGTGGAGCGCGTCGATCTCCCTGAGGAAATATTCGGCAAACAGCTCGAAGAGCGCGTTGACCTCGAGGCTCGGCCGCTTCCAGTTCTCTGTCGAAAACGCATAGATCGAGAGCGCCTCCACACCGATGTCCGACGACAGGCGGATGATGCCGCGCAGCCTTTCCACTCCCGCGCGATGCCCGAGCGTGCGCGGCAAAGCGCGCGCGCCGGCCCAGCGGCCGTTGCCGTCCATGATGACCGCGACGTGCCTGGGTAGTTCCGGCGCAAGGCCGAGGTTCTTAAGTTCGGCTTCGCTCATCCTTTTCATCCGTCTTCCTCGCAAGAAGGGGAAGCGGCGCAAGGTACGCCATCCTCCCCCGAATAAGCTACATCCGTTTTAAACACGGAATAGGCAAGCTCAATCCTTCCGTCCGAAAGCGGCCGCTGCCGAATCACACGCGCCTCGTTTCCCGCGACGCCCTTGCGGCTTTTTACCTCCAGGCAGCAAACTTCATAACCGGAAGCGCGGAGCATCTGCGCGGCGCGGGAGAGTTCGAACCCCAAGACGTCGATCAAACCTCCAGAATCTCCTTTTCCTTATCGGCGAGTATGCCGTCGATCTCCTTGATGAACTGATCCGTCGCTTTCTGTGCGGCGTCTTCGAGCTGTTTCTGGTCGTCCTCGGTGATGAGGCTGTCCTTGCGCTCTTTTTTGATCTGCTCATTCGCGTCGCGGCGGATCGAGCGCACGGCGACCTTGGCCTCCTCGCCCTTCTTGCGCACGATCTTGACGAGCTCCTTGCGGCGCTCCTCGGTCAGCTCCGGGAACACCAGGCGGATCACCTTTCCGTCGTTGCTCGGGTTGATGCCGAGGTCGGATTTCTGTATGGCTTTGTCCACAAGGTTCAGCGCGCTCTGATCCCAGACGGAGATCAGGAGTATCCGCGGCTCCGGCGAGGAAATGTTCGCCATCTGGTTGATCGGCGTGGGCGTGCCGTAATAGTCCACCATAATGCGGTCGAGGACCTGTGCATTGGCGCGCCCGACGCGCAGGGAGCTCAGTTCCCGTTTTAATACGCCAATCGTTTTGCTCATTTTTTCCTTTGCAAGGTCAACTGCATCCATGACATATACCTCCAATGACAGATACCATTATTCTACTGGAAATCACAGAGAGATACAAGAGGGCGAACGAACGCTGATCCATGCTTTGAAGAAGGCGGCTCCGAACGAATAAGCAGGCAAACCGCTCTTGTGAAGCTTTTTGGCAGTCTGAGGCCACCCCTAAGCCTACGGCTCCGGGGGTGGCTGTATTTTTACGGGCAAAGCTCAATGTAAGTGGAGCTGAACCCCTACGGTTTAGGCGGCCGAAAAGCACGCCATCGCCGTGTTGCCGGCACTCACCGTAGGCACCCGTGTCTACGGCGACTGACGATGACAATGAAGTGCGCCAAACCAGCAGTTTTGAGGCGCAGGGGTTCAACCCCCCTTACCTTACGCCATACTGCGTATCGCCTGATCGGTGCTCCAATAGAAGCGCTCCTCGCCGACGACCTCCTTCAGCCCGCATTTTTCGAACATCTCCTCGACGCCCGGCTGCAGACAGGCAAAATATACCTCGGTGCCCTCCTCCATCAGCCCCTTGCACAGGTCCGCTACAGCCTGCACGGCGGAAAGATCCGCGAGCGGCACGCCGCGCAGCGAGAAGATCAGCCTTTCCTTGCCGCGCAAACTTTGGAGGCTCTCCTCCAGCCGCCTGACGGAACCGAAGTAGAGGGGGCCGGAGACATACAGTACCGCGGTGCTTTCCATCTTATGGAAGCAGGACGCTTCCTCGGGCAGCTTTTCGGGGATGATATCGCTGACGGTCACCTGCATCTGCGAGATCTTGACGACGAAGGTGACCACCGCGAAAAGCACGCCGATGATGATGGCGATGGTCAGATCGAACGCCACCGTGCACGCCATCGTCAGGCCAAACTGCAGCATGGCGCTGTGCATGCGCTTGCGGAAGATATCCCTGATCGAATGCCATTCGTTCATGCGCCAAGCTGTGACCATGAGCACTCCCGCCAGCGCGCACAGCGGAATTTGCGACATGATGCCGCCGAGTGCGAACATCGAAAGCAGAAGCACAACGGCGTGAACGATGCTCGTCAGCCGTGTTTGTCCGTCCGCCTTTATCGCCACGCTGGTACGCGCGATGGCGGCCGTGGCGGGCACCCCGCCGAAGAAGGGGATCACGAGGTTTCCAACTCCCTGCGCGATCAGTTCCGCCGTGGCGTTGAGCTTTTCGCCCTTCATGCGTCCCGCGCAGGCGCCGCAGAGCAGGCTTTCGATCATGCCTAGCGCGGCGATACTGATGGCGGGCGTCACAAACTCGGCCATACGGCTCAGCTGCAGGCCCGAAAGCATCAGCCGGTCGCTCAAAAGAAGCGTACACGGAATTTCACCGATGCTCTCAACGGGCAGCTTCCAGATGGCGTTCGCGGCCGTGGCCAGCACGATCGCCGCCAGGGAGCCCGGAAGCGCGCGCGACCATTTTGGGGGATAGAAGGCTATGAAAAGAATCACCGCGACGCCCATCAGCAGCGCATAAGGGTTGACCGACTGCGAAAGCGTGAAATAGCTGGCCATGCGCCCGAGCGTCTCTGTCCCTTCCGAGGTAAGCCCGGTCAGATTGTTGACCTGCCCCAGCGCGATAATGACGGCGATGCCCGAGGTAAATCCCGTTATAACGGGCAGTGGAATGAACGAAACCAGATCGCCCAGCTTGAATGCGCCGGCGAGTATCAGCAGCACGCCCGAAAGCGCGCAGGCGATAAACACGCCCTGCATGCCGTAGCGGGCGAGTATGGAGGCGAGTATCGCCGCCATGGCGCCCGTGGGCCCGGAGATTTGGATGGACGCGCCCGACAGGCTGCCGATGATGATGCCCGCGAGTATGGCGGTCACCAGACCCGCCGCTGCCGTTGCCCCGCTGCTCACGCCGAACGCGAGCGCCAGCGGGAGGGCGACCGCCGCTACCGTGACTCCGGCAAGCGCATCCTTTCCAAGCCTGCCCGCGTTGTAGCCCTGAAACTCGCGCGCAAGCATGGCAAAAAAGCCTTTAAAATAATTCACTTCTCATACCTTTCAAAATCAAAATATGTATATTATGCATAAAAATGCATATATTTTCGTCAGTCTGTTTGTCATTATACCATATGCGCGCATATCGTCAATCCCGAGAAGGCGAGCGACGCCATTCTATATGCATCGATTGAGACGCGCCTCTAGACTGCAACAAAGCTATGAAAGCGGCTGCGCTCGGCAGGCCGGGTTCAGATATGCATGGCCTGCTTAAGGTAAAGGGAATCGAACCCATATGCCGCAAAGCCGCAATTTTGGCGCATTTCATCGTCATCGTCGTCGGAATAGCCACCGGCTATGCCTCTCTCCTCTTCCTTGAACTGCATCCAAAATTGCGGCTTTGCGGTCGAAGAGTTTAAAGGGCAGCGATGTGCGGCAGCGCAAGGCAGCGGTACGAAGTCGTAGTGGTGCTACGGCGAGTGCCGATAGCGCGGCGATGGCGTGCTTCCCTGCCCTTTAAACCGCACGGGTTCGACTCCCTTTACCTTAACAGCAAAGAGCCGTCTAAACAAATGCAAACGGCTCTCCTAAGCGATAAAATATGATATTGACGGCATTGGTATCCGAGGCAGTGGCGTTCGTAATCCGATGTATCCTACGTCTTCCAAGCTCCAAAAACACATGCGCCCTGTGCGAAACGCCGCACAGCGTATGATCTTTTAAATCATTTACAATGAATGCGGCCTTTCAAATGCATACCGTCATGGATCCGTCATCAGGGCGATCCGCGGCGCCCAGGCGCACCTGGCTAGCCCCTGTCGATCAGCGTGCCCACGCTCTCGCCGGACACGGCCTTTTTGATGTTCTCCCCGTCCCTCATCCCGAACACCAGGATCGGGATATTCTGCTCGCGGCAGAGCGTGATGGCGGTCAAATCCGTCGCTTTCAAGTCCTTTTCGATCACCGTATCATACGATACGTGCGAGTACCGGGTTGCGCCCGGCACGGCGTTCGGGTCGGCCGAATAAACGGCGTCGACGTTCTTCGCGAGCAGCAGCACGTCCGCGCCTGTTTCCGCCGCGCGAAGAGCGGCGGTCGTATCCGTGGAAAAAAACGGGCAGCCGGTCCCGCAGGCGAATATGACAACCGTTTTTTGGGCGAGCAGACGGTTTGCCTCGCGCGCGGTATACGGTTCGCAAAACGCTTGCATGGGCACCGCGGAAAGCACCGCGCAGGGAACGCCGCGCTGCTCGAGCGCGTCCTGCATGGCGAGCGCGTTGATCGCGGTCGCGAGCATCCCCATATGATCCGCGCGGTTGCGGTCCATTTTGCCGCCGCTCCGGCCGCGCCAGATGTTGCCGCCGCCCACCACCACGCCGACTTCGACGCCGAGGCGCGCAACCTCGGCGATCTGCTCGGCAGCGTTGCCGACCGCGTCAAAATCGATCGTCTGCCCGGAGGAACCCATCGCCTCTCCGCTGAGTTTCAGCAGAATGCGCCGATATTTAAGCAACATAACCCCTCCTCATAATCTTCGCAAAAACGGATCCTCCATTTTTGCGATCTTCACCGCATGGCCAAGGCTTTCACTCCGCCGTTTTACGGCGGCGCATACCGCGCAAAACGGCGCCTTAAAGCGCTTTTCGGCCCGGCAGTTCGAAGAACCAAATGGGCGAAAAGCGCGGTGAAACTTGAAAAAGTGGAGCATCCTCCACTTTTTCGAACTTAAAATTACTTCTGCATTTGGCCCATAACCTCTTCGGCGAAGTTGTCCTTGCGCTTTTCGAGGCCCTCGCCCATCTCGTAGCGCACAAAGCGCCGGATGCTGATCTTCTCGCCGATCTTGGCCGTCGCGGTGTTCAGAAGCTGCGCGATGGTCTGATCCTGATCCTTGACGAAGGGCTGCTCGAGCAGGCAGACTTCCTTGTAGTACTTTTCGATCCTGCCCTCGACCATTTTTTCGATGATTGCGTCGGGCTTGGGCTTGGGCTCGTTCTTCGCCTGGGCGCGGAGGATTTCCTTCTCCTTCTCGATCTCGTCCTGCGAAACCTCGTCCTTGCTGATGCAGGTCGGCTTGGCGGCCGCGATCTGCATGGCGATGTCGTGAACGAGCGTCTTGAACGCTTCTGTCTTTGCGACAAAGTCCGTCTCGCAGTTGACTTCGATCAGCACGCCGATCTTCCCGCCGAGATGTACGTAGGAATCCACGATCCCCTCGGCTGCGATGCGGCCCGCTTTTTTCGCGGTGGCCGCAAGGCTCTTCTCGCGCAGGATATCCATGGCCTTATCCATGTTGCCTTCGGCCTCGGTCAGCGCCTTTTTGCAATCCATCATGCCGGCTCCGCTCATCTCGCGCAGAGTCATAACGTCTTTTGCGGTAAACATCTTTTTCTTTCCTCCTATACTGTATCGGAAAAGGGCTGTCACAGATATGCACAAAGCTGCATATCTGCAAGGATCTTTCGCCTGCGGCGAAATCCCCAGGTTCTAAAATCGCGTCACAGGCGCGATTTTTGTCCCGTTGGGACATCGAACCCGCTGTCTTACGAAGCGCTTTTGATTCGATGCACGCCAGCGCTTCGTGCGACAGCCCCTTATGTTCCAAACCTTTAGGCCTGCGCGGCCTCGGTGTCGTCCGCCATCTGCTCACCCTGTCTGCCCTCGAGCACCGCATCGGCGATCTTGGACGCGATGAGCTTCACCGCGCGGATCGCATCGTCGTTGCCGGGGATCACATAATCGACTTCGTCGGGATCGCAGTTGGTGTCGACGATCGCGACGATGGGAATCCCGAGAGCGCGCGCCTCCATGACGGCGATGTGTTCCTTGCGCGGATCGACCACGAAAAGAGCGCCGGGCAGCTTCTTCATATCCTTGATACCGCCGAGGTTCTTTTCAAGCTTTTCCTGCTCCGCCTTGAGCTTGATGACTTCCTTCTTCGGGAAGAGGGCGAACTCGCCGTCGGTTTCCATCTTTTCGATCTTGCGCAGCTTGCCGATGCGCCCCTGGATGGTCTTGAAGTTGGTGAGCATGCCGCCCAGCCAGCGCTGGTTGACAAACGCCATCTCGCAGCGTTTGGCTTCCTGCTCGATGGATTCCTGTGCCTGCTTCTTCGTGCCGACGAAGAGCACGCCCTGACCGTCCATCGCCAGGTCGCGAATGAAATAATACGCTTCTTCGATTTTCTTTACGGTCTTCTGAAGATCGATGATGTAGATGCCGTTGCGTTCGGTGAAGATGTATTCCTTCATCTTCGGGTTCCAACGGCGGGTCTGGTGACCAAAGTGTACGCCTGCTTCGAGCAGCTGTTTCATTGAAATGACGGACATAGTAAACCTCCTCGTTATTTTTTCCTCCCCGCGTTTCAACTCCTGCGGGAACCCCATCGGGGCACGAGCCGCAGAATCCGCGCGAGTGCGTCATTCGGTTGAGATTATAGCATATCTTAGGATTTCTGCGCAAGGATTATTCCGAAAGTTCGTCCTCTTGCTCCATCATCTCGTCAAAAAGCTCGGTAAAGGTTTCAAACACCTCGTCGAGCAGCACGTCGTTATCGATCGATTCGTAAACGTCCTCGCCGCCCTGCTCCTTTACGCGCATGAGGACGACCTCGTCCTCGCCGACGCCGTCGACCGCGTCAAGTGGCAGAAGCGCGATATATTTACCCCCCTCGTGAAAAAACGTCATCACGTGGTCGAAATGCACCTCGTTGCCGCTTTCATCAAGCAGCACGACCTCCTGAAAAGTCCCGTCGCCGGAGTTGTTCGCCATGTTATTGTTCCCGCTTTCTGGATTGATTCTCCAAATACCCCTGGAGTATGACGACCGCCGCCACCTTGTCGACGACCTTCCTTCGCTCGCGCCAGTTGAGCTCCGCCTGCATCAAAACGCGCTCGGCGCTCACCGTCGTAAGCCGCTCGTCGTAAAAGTCATGCTCTCCCTGCCATTTTGCGAGCACCGCGTCCGCGAATGCGCGGACTTTTTCGGACTGGAAGCCGTAGCTGCCGTCCATATTGCGCGGCAGCCCGAACAAAAGCTTTACAGGTTCGTATTTTTTTAAGAGCGCAAGGATGTGGGCGACGTCCTTATCGATATCGCCCGTGCGCACAAACGTCTCCAACCCCTGCGCCGTAATGCCCAGAGGATCGCTTACCGCGACGCCGATGCGCTTATCCCCCACGTCCAACGCCAATATCCGTTGCAGCATCTTCCCACCGTCCCAAAAAAATTGCGGGCATCCCCGCACAAGGTTCGATTGCCGGAAATTCCAGCCAAGAACAGAGCTCCTTCGCATTCCGCTTTCGCGATTGCGCCGCGTGTTTTCGCCGGCTCGCATTTTACTCAAACGCGGGCAAAGCATCCGCGTTTTGAATCCCGAGAACGATTGAATCACGGGAAGCGTTTCATAGTTTTTACCGCGGGAGTTTCTAGAGCTTCCCCTCGTTTTCCTGCACGTAAAAGCGCACGAGTTCTTCCAGCAGCTCGTCCCGCTCCAGCTTACGGATCAAAAACCGCGCGTTGTTATAGCTGGTGATGTAGGTTGGATCGCCCGAGATCAGATAGCCGACAATTTGATTGATCGGATCGTACCCCTTCTGTTCCATGGCGGAATAAACGCTCATGAGGATCTCCCCGGGGCTTTTCTTCTCCTTGGGCAGCTGAAACTGCATTGTGCGATCGAGTTCTTCCGACATACTCTCACCTCCATGGCGCTATATCGCCATTATATCCCAATCTGCGCCGCCGCACAATATAGTCACCGAACCCAAAACCGACAGAAGATGAGCGAGAATATTTTGCGCGATGCAAGGCGGACGACGCAGGCGGACTCGAGCGCCCGCCGAGGAGGACAACATGGCAGCGCAGAAAATAGGCCGCTCAGATCCGTTGGTTTCGGGTTTGGTGACTATAAGAGCGGGCCCGCGCGATTGCGCGAGCCCTACGCTCAACGGAACATGTTCCCGACAATCCGCTTTCCACCGCGCACGATGCGCCGTGAGTCGCGCACCATGCGGCGAGGAACATCCGGATACATCGTGGTCATTGCGGCCGTCGCTACCACCAGACCTGCCGCAACCCCAGAAATAAAGGTAATCGTTTTGATAGTTCTCACCCCTTTCGGATAACGATCGAATCTATGTGAGCCAATGCATTGGTATGTATCCGATAGTATGTCCTTTATAAAGGGCGAGTATGTTGTTAAATAACAGGCGCGCTGTCAGGCATTACCCTCGCTGTCATGTTTTTCATTTTTCGAGCGATAGTCGTCGATCGCCGCTTTGACCGCCTCTTCAGCGAGCACGGAGCAGTGGATCTTGACCGGCGGCAGGCCCTCGAGCGCCTCGACGACGGCCGAATTGGTGAGCTTTAGCGCCTCGTCGACGCTCTTGCCCTTGATGAGCTCCGTCGCCATGGAACTTGTCGCGATCGCGGCGCCGCAGCCGAAGGTTTTGAATTTTACATCCTCGATCACATCGTCATCGTTGACCTTGATATACATCTTCATGATATCGCCGCACTTGGCGTTGCCGACCATACCGACGCCGCTATAATCCTCCATGTCGCCCATGTTGCGGGGATTGCTGAAATGATCCATTACCTTTTCGCTGTACATTATGATTTTCCCCCATTCTTATAAAGCGGTGACATTTGCCTTAAACGCTCCACGATCTTCGGATAGACGTCAAGGACATAATCGATCTCCTCTTCGGTCGTATCCTCGCACAGCGTCATACGCACGGAGCCGTGCGCGGTTTCATGGTCCATCCCCATCGCGAGCAGCACATGCGACGGATCGAGCGAGCCGGACGTGCAGGCGCTCCCGCTCGAGGCGGCGATGCCGTTGATGTCGAGCATCAGCAGGATCGATTCGCCCTCGATGTAGCGGATGCTGTAATTCACGTTCCCCGGCAGCCGCTCGGTCGGATGGCCGTTGAGCTTGACGTAGGGGATGTGCTCCTCGATGCCGCGCATCAGCCTATCCCTCTTTTTGATAAGCTTTGCGACGTCGCGGTCGATATCCTCCGTCGCAATCTCTATAGCCGCGCCGAGGCCGACGATGCCCGGCACGTTTTCCGTGCCCGCGCGACGGTTGCTCTCCTGCGCGCCGCCGAGCAGGAACGACGGAAGCCTGATCCCGCTTCGCACATAGAGCGCGCCCGTGCCCTTCGGCCCGTGGAACTTGTGGGCGCTGAGCGAAAGAAGGTCGATCTTCATCTTCTCTACGTCGATGTGCGCGTGGCCGACGGCCTGCACGGCGTCCGTGTGAAACAGTACGCCCTTCTCGCGGCAGACCGCGCCGATCTCGGCGATCGGCATGATCGTGCCGACCTCGTTGTTCGCGAACATGACGCTCACGAGTATCGTATCGGGGCGGATTGCGTCCGCGACGGACCGTGCGCTCACGCGGCCAAACTCGTCGACCGGAAGATACGTAACCTCAAAGCCTTCCTTTTCAAGCGCCTGCGCGGTGTGCAATACTGCGTGATGCTCGACCGAGGAGGTAATGATATGGCGGCCCTTGGCCTTTTTCATCGCCGCGACGCCACGGAGCGCCATATTGTCGCTCTCGGTGCCGCATCCGGTAAATATGATCTCCTTGGGCTTGGCGCCAAGCGCCTTTGCTACCTGCTCGCGCGCGAGCTCCACCGCTTTTTTGCCCTCCTGGCCGAAGCCGTGAAGGCTCGAAGGATTGCCGTATTCCACCGAGAAATACGGAATCATCTTCTCGAGCACCGATGGTCTTACCGCCGTCGTCGCGGCATTGTCAAGATAAACCCGTCTCATTCGCTTCGCCTCTTTTGAATAGTGTAATCGTCCGCCATATCCTTGATCGTCGTATCGTTCAATACGCCGTCGATCTTTGACTGAAGCTTGAGCCACAGCGGCCTCGCCGAGCATGTACCGGCGTTTTCGCAACCGAAGGATTCGTCTCCCACGCACTCGTAAATGGCGGTGGTTCCTTCGAGGGCGCGAAGCACCTCTCCGACCGTGATCTCCTCGGGCGCGCGCGAGAGCATATACCCGCCCTGCGCGCCGCGAACGCCTGTCAAAAGCTTTGCGCGCTTGAGCGCCGCAACCAGCTGCTCAAGATACGCTTCGGAAATCCCTTGCATCTGCGCGAGCGCGCTCACCGCGACCGGATCGCCGCCGTATTGTGTCGCAAGGTCGACCACCGCCTTGAGTCCGTAGCGCGCTCGAGTCGATATCTTCATACGCTCCGCCTCAATTCCAACTAATTTAGTCTGATTTCCTTCTCACAATGTATCACACATGGGATGCGCTGTCAAACATAAAATGCGGCGCTTTCAAAAAAGCTGCGCACCGCTTTTTTAAACTTTTAGGAACCGCCTCAAATACGGCCGGCAGTACCTGAAAGAAAGCCTCGCGCATATCACCGCCCGCAAAAAGAGCATCCGTAAGCAACGCCTCCCGAACCCCTCAAAAACGAACGCACACTTATTTTATGGAACATGTTGCTTTCAATCCGTCGTTTTGCACAAACCTATGCGGCGATTCGAAAAGATGCGGGACAGCTTAAACATAAAGGCGGCGGAGCAACGCTCCGCCGCCAAAACTGTTGAACTTTCATTATAAACTATGCGTAAAGCGGATGCTTCGCGCACATCGCTTCGACTTCGGCCTTTGCCGCCGGGATCGCGTCCTCGCCGTTTTTCGCGACGACTGCGATCAGGCGGGCGATAACGAGCATGTCCGCTTCGACAAGGCCGCGGGACGTGACCGCCGGGGTGCCGATGCGTACGCCGGAGGTGACGAACGGGCTTCGGGTCTCAAACGGGATCGTGTTTTTGTTGACGGTGATGTTCGCAAGCCCGAGCAGAGCTTCCACATCCTTGCCGGTGCGGCCGGTGTTCGTCAGGTCGACGAGCATCACATGGTTGTCCGTTCCGCCCGAAACGATGCGGATCCCTTCCTTCTGCAAAGCGTCCGCGAGCGTCGCGGCGTTTTTGACGACCTGCCGCTGGTACGCCTTGAATTCAGGCGAGAGCACCTCCTTGAAGCAAACGGCCTTCGCGGCGATCGTATGCATCAGGGGGCCGCCCTGCGTGCCCGGGAACACCGCGCGGTCGATCGCGCGCGCGTGCTCTTCGCGGCAGAGGATCAAACCGCCGCGCGGCCCGCGCAGCGTCTTATGGGTCGTGCTCGTGACCACGTCCGCATAGGGGACGGGGTTCATATGCACACCGGCGGCGACAAGGCCCGCGATATGCGCCATATCTACCATAAACAGCGCGCCGACCTCTTTGGCGATCGCGCTCATGCGTTCAAAATCGATCGCACGGGAATACGCGCTCGCGCCGGCGACGATCATCTTGGGCTTATGCTCGATGGCGAGGCCCTTGAGGGCGTCATAGTCGATGCGCTCGTCCGCCTCGCTCACGCCGTAGGGGACGAATTTAAAATACTTGCCCGACATGTTGACCGGGCTTCCGTGCGTCAGATGCCCGCCGTGGGAAAGGTTCATGCCGAGGACGGTGTCGCCGTATTCGAGGAGCGCGAAATACACCGCAAGGTTCGCCTGCGCGCCCGAATGCGGCTGGACGTTCGCATGATCGGCGCCGAAGATCTCCTTCGCGCGGTCGCGCGCAATATTCTCCGCGATATCGACAAACTCGCAGCCGCCGTAGTAGCGCTTGCCGGGATACCCTTCGGCATACTTATTGGTCAGGTGGCTGCCCATCGCCGCCATGACGGCCGGACTGACAAAGTTTTCCGATGCAATCAGTTCCAGATGATCCCGCTGGCGGGTCAGTTCCTGCTCCATGACGGAAGCAATTTCCGGGTCCGTTGCGCGGATCAAGTCGAAATCAATCATGGTATTACCCTCCCAAGCATTTATGGCTTATATTATATTGTATCTTGCAGTGCGTTACAACCGATATATTCATAAAATAACCGCTTAATTATAAAAAAGCGGAACCTGTTTGCTCCGCTCTTTCTTAAAACTTATAGGTGCGCGTCCAGCAGGTTCACATAGGCCCTTTTCGGCATCGCTCCCACCGTCTTGTCCACAAGTTTTCCGTTCTTAAAGATCATCAACGTCGGGATACTCATGACCTGAAACCGGGCCGCGATCTCCTGATGATCGTCGATATTGAGCTTGCAGACCTTCACTTTGCCCGCATAATCATCCGCGAGCTGTTCGACCACCGGACCGACCATCCTGCAGGGCATACACCAAGGGGCCCAAAAATCCACCAATACCGGCATCTCCGGCTGCAATACCTCCGCGTCGAAATTCGCCTTGCTCAGTTCCGTTATCTTGTTTGACATCGTGATCCTCCTCAATGTGTGATGACTGCGCCCTGCGCTTATCATGCGCGGTTTTCCCAAGCGCATACGCCGGGAAAACGATCGGCCCGCCTCGGCCTACCGCAGGGTCCTGTTATTCTAAATCGATTTTTATGTGCAGTTCCTTGAGCTGCTTTTCGTCGACCTCGTCGGGAGCGTTGGTTAAGGGGCACGCCGCGGTCTGAATCTTCGGGAACGCGATGACGTCTCGGATGCTCGTCGCCCCGCAGATGAGCATGGCAAGCCGGTCGAGGCCGTACGCAAGGCCGCCGTGCGGCGGCGCTCCATACTTGAACGCCTCCATCAAGAACCCGAACCTGTTCCAGGCGTCCTCTTTGGAAAATCCTAAAACCCGGAACATCGTTTCCTGCAGCTCGCTCGAATGGATACGGATCGAACCGCCGCCGATCTCGTTGCCGTTCAATACGATATCGTACGCTTTGGCGCGCACGCGGGCAGGGTCGGATTCAAGGTACTCAAGATCCTCGTCCTTGGGGCTCGTGAACGGATGGTGCATGGCGGTAAAGCGCTTTTCCTCCTCCGACCATTCCAGAAGCGGGAAGTCCGTGATCCAGAGAAGGTCGTAGCGGTCCTGGTCGATGAGAGAGAGCCTCCGCCCCAATTCAAGACGCAGCGCGCCCAGCGCGGTGCAGACGATGGAATCGTCCGGGTCCGCGACGAAGAATATAAGATCGCCGGTCTTCGCTTGTGCACGTTCGAGTATGGCAGCGATCTGCTCCTCGGTAAGGAATTTTGAGATCGGGGACTGTATCCCCTCGGGCTTGAGGCTGAACCACGCGAGGCCCTTGGCGCGGTATACCTTGACGAAGTCCCCCAGCGCGTCGATCTCGCGCCGCGCAAAGAGCGAAACGCCATCGGGTACACAGAGGCAGCGCACGCTTCCGCCGCCCTCGATGGCCGCCGCAAACACCTTGAAATCGCAGTCCTTTACGATGTCGCTGAGGTTTTTAAGCTCCAGGCCGAAGCGCGTATCCGGCTTATCCGAGCCGTAGCGGTCCATCGCCTCGCGGTACGGGATACGCCTTAGCGGAAGCTTGATGTCGATATCGAGCGTTTCCTTGAGCACGCGTTTCAAGAAGCCCTCGTTGACCGCGATCACGTCGTCCACTTCCACGAACGACATCTCAAGGTCGATCTGCGTGAAATCGGGCTGGCGGTCGGCCCTGAGGTCCTCGTCGCGAAAACAGCGGGCGATCTGCATATAGCGGTCGAAGCCCGAGAGCATGAGCATCTGCTTGAACTGCTGCGGGCTCTGCGGCAGGGCGTAGAACTTCCCGGGATGCACGCGGCTTGGAACGAGGTAGTCGCGCGCGCCCTCGGGCGTGCTCTTGGTCAGTATCGGCGTCTCGATCTCGAGGAAGCCGTTCTCGCCGAAATAGTTGCGCGCGCAGTGGGCGATCTTGTGGCGCATGATCAGGTTGCGCTGCATGGCCGGGCGGCGAAGGTCGAGGTAGCGGTATTTGAGCCTCAATTGCTCGGATACGTTCGCGCTGTCGTCGATATAGATCGGCGGCGTCTGGGATTTGCTCAGGATCTTGAACTCACAGACGTGCACCTCGATCTCGCCCGTAGGGATTTTCGGGTTGAGCATCTCCGGGGCGCGGCCCACGAGCGTGCCGCGCACTGCGAGCACGTATTCGCTGCGGATGGATTCCGCCTTTTTAAACGTGTCTTCATCGAGCTTGCCCGCGTCGAACACCACCTGCATCACGCCGGTGCGGTCGCGCAGGTCGACGAAAATGAGCGCGCCTAAATCCCTGCGCACGCCTGCCCAGCCCATCAGAATCACTTCCCTGCCGACATCCGATAGCATTGGCTCGGCGCAATAGCTCGTCCGTTTCCAGCCTTGTAAGAGTTCTCCCATGTTTGTTCCCGTCCTTAAAATTATTGCAGAGATTTATTGGGCAGCCGCGGCGCCAAGCATCGCTTTCGCCGTCTCGGCAGCCGCCCCGAACGGCGCGATCGTCTCTGCGCCGTCCTGCATATTCTTGAATTTCACGGTATCGGATCGAAGCTCATCCTCGCCGATAACGGCCACGAGCGTACAGGAAAGCTTCCCGGCGTACTTAAACTGCGCCTTCACGCTCCGGCCGACGTGGTCGAACTCCACCTTAAGCCCCTGTGCCCGAAGCGCCTTGACAAGCTTGAAGCCCGCGTCCCGCGCGTCACCGCTCACCGGGGCGACGTAGACGTCGACCGGCCGCGGCGGGGGCAGCGCTACGCCCATGTTTTCCGCCACGAGCAGCAGCCGCTCCATCCCAAGGCCGAAGCCCACGCCCGGCATTGGGGGCCCGCCGAGCTGTTCGATCAGTCCGTCGTACCTTCCTCCCCCGCACACCGTACCCTGCGAGCCGATGCGGTTCGAGACGATTTCAAATACGGTCTTGGTATAATAATCGAGCCCGCGCACGATATGCGGGTTGATGCTGTATTCTACGCCGGCGGCGTCAAGACAGGCTTTGAGCTCCTTAAAATGCTCCTCGCACTCGGGGCAGAGATTCTCCAGCATCACGGGCGCGTTTTCGGCGATCTTGGAGCAGCCCTCCTCCTTGCAGTCGAGGATCCTCAGCGGATTCTTTTCAAGCCTCGTTAAGCAGGTTTCGCACAGCTCACCCGAACGCGCTGAAAAATACCGGCGGAGGCGTTCGTTGTACGCGGGCCTGCAGTTCGGGCAGCCGATGCTGTTGATATTGATCGAGAGGCCCCCGATCCCCACCGTCTTAAAAAGCTCCAGCGCGATGAGGATGCACTCGGCGTCCGCGCTCGCCATAGGCGCGCCGAAAACCTCCACGCCGAACTGGTGATGCTCGCGCAGGCGGCCCGCCTGCGGTTTTTCATAGCGGAACACCGGGCAGTACAGATAGTACATCTTGGTCGGCTGCGCGTCGTTGAAAAGCTTATGCTCGATGAACATCCGCGCGACGCCCGCCGTACCCTCGGGCTTGAGCGTTATGGAGCGATCGCCCCGGTCCGTGAAGGTGTACATCTCCTTTTGGACGATGTCCGTCGTATCGCCCACGCCGCGGTCGAACAGCTCCGTGTGCTCGAACACCGGCGTGCGGGTTTCATCGAAACCGTAGCGCTCGCAGATGTCGCGTATGATCCTCTCGAGCGCCTGCCAGCGATAGCTTTCCTTGGGCGTAACGTCCTTTGTGCCCTTAGGAGCCTGAATCTGCATAGAATCCTCCAAATAAAAATAGGGCGCCCGCTCCATATAGGGACGGGAAACCCGCGGTACCACCCTGATTGGGCAAATCTGCCCCACTTGAACCGTTAACGCCGGCATACGTCCGCGCCTATTTAGGCCTGTTCGGGGCGGCGGCTCGCGGGCGTTGTTCGCGGATGCGCACAAATGCGGCTCTCAGCTGATGCCTCAATTCTCTGGTGGACGCAGTTCCCCGCTACTATTTCCGGTCATTGCCATTGTGTGCATTATAGCAATCCGCGCGGGGCCTTGTCAATGCCCGGCTTCGAAGAGGCGGCGCTTGTGCTCCGACAAAAGCTCGATTTTCCCGCAGTAGGAAGGGAGATCCTTCGGGTTCGGGACGCGCTCGACGCGATGCTCGCCGCCGAAGATGCGCTTGGTCATCGCGCCCGCGCCGTGGGCCATGATGTTGGTGAGCTCCTCCATCATATCGACGTTGTAGACGCATTCCTTCCCGGGCAGCGCGTACCCGACGTTTTCGAGGTTGCCGCGCATGTATTTCTGCCGGTACATGTAATACGGCCGCATGTTCATCTCAAACGCTGTCCGCATCGCCATGCGCACCATCGCGTCCGCCGTCTCGGCATCCGGGAGCGGATATTCGCGGATGCGCTCCGCGAGGCGCGAGGAACGCTTCATCGCGAGCGTGTGCACGGTCAGATTTTCAGGCGCGAGAGCGCGCACGGCTTCGAGCGTTCGTTCCATATCCTCCGGTCCTTCGCCCGGAAGGCCTGCGATCAGGTCCATGTTGATCCAGCCAAAGCCCAGATCGCGCGCCAGGGAAAACGCGGCTTCGATATCCCGCTCCGTATGCTTTCTGCCGATGCGCTCGAGCGTTGAACGGTTCATCGTCTGCGGGTTGATCGAAATCCGCGTCACGCCGAACGATTGAAGCACGGAGAGTTTTTCTTTGTCGATGGTGTCCGGCCGGCCCGCCTCCACAGTAAATTCAAAGCCAAAGCCGCCGTAGGCTTCGAGGGCGAAGCGGAGCAGGTCCGCCATCTCCTGCGCGGTCAGCGTCGTCGGCGTGCCGCCGCCCACGTAGAGCGAGCGCACGCGGTAGCCGTTTCGCTTTACGATGTCCGCGCCGAGCGCGATATCCTTTTTGAGCGCCTCAAGATAAGCGTCCACCTCGGCCTGTTTGCCCCGGACCTTGCCGCCGAAGGAGCAATACAAGCAGCGCGAAGCGCAGAACGGTATGCCGATGTACACGCCGACGTCTTCGGGCTGAACGGAATCGACGATGCCCCGCTGCACCGCAACGATGGTCTTCGCAAGATCGAGCTTGTCGGGCGAAACGTCGAACTCCCCGAGCATCATCCGATCCGCCTCATTTGGGCCGAGCGCGTCGCAAAGCTCGCGATACAGACGCGTCGGACGGATGCCGGTGAGCGAGCCCCACGGCGTATAAGCCAAGAAATGCGCCTTCATCAGGCGGAACGCCGCGATTTTCAGCGCGCGCTTTTCGTACCGTTTCTGTTCGAGCGCCCCTCCCCGCGGGATCGGGCAGCGGTAGACGGTTCGATCCTCCGCAGGCCCCGTTTCCGGATGTGTGCGAAGGATTGCCTCGGCTACGATTTCCCCGCCTTCCCTTGAAAGGCTGGCGCAAAAGCCCATCTCGCCGGGGCGCGGCTCTTCGAAGGAAGGACATTCCTGCACATCCTCACGGTCGAGGAATATGCGCAGCACCTCGGCGAGGTCGTTCGCATATTCGCCCTGCGCAGTAAAGAAGCGCATCATATCCTGCCCCTGTCGCGGAGCATAAACGGGTTGTGCTTGCGCTCGAACTCGAGCGTCGTTTCCCGCATATGCCCCGGGTAGACCTTATAATCTGTGGGCAAAGCGAACAGGCCGTCCCGGATGGATCGATAAAGCTCTTCGCCGTCGCTTCCCGGGAAGTCCATGCGGCCGACGCTCAGGAAAAAGAGCGTGTCCCCGCTGAAGATCGCGCGCTCGTCCCTCTCGACATAGCACACGCCGCCGGGCGAATGCCCCGGCGTAAAGAGCGCTTCAAAGCGCAGCCCGGCCGCCTCGATCACCTCGCCGCCGAACAGGAGCCTGTCCGCCTCCGACGGGGGCACGGAATACCCGCAGATGTCGCCGAGGTTCTCCCCATCGTCATGAAGCGCCCGAGCATCCTTTTCATGGATGCATACGCTTGCGCCGGTAAGTCTTTTTAGTTCCGAGACGCCGAGGATATGATCAAAATGCCCGTGCGTAATCAGGATATGGGTAGCGACAAGCGCGTTTTTCTCCAAAAAACGCCGGATCGGCTCCGCGTCCGCGGGATCGATCACGACGCAGGTATCGCTTTTTTCTTCCCGGACGACGTAGCAGTTTACCCGGATGGGGCCGAGCTCCAGCTTATCGATCTTGATCATTAAAACAACCTCTTGCTCTCGAGTAATATGGTTACAGGCCCGTCGTTCACGAGGGAAACCTCCATCTGCGCCTGAAACTCGCCCGTTTGCACACGAACGGCTTGACAAAGGAGCGCAATCGCCCTTTCGTAGAGCACGACCGCCCTCTCCGGCCGCGCGGCGCGGCTAAAGCTCGGTCTGCGGCCGCGGCGCGCGTCGCCGCAGAGCGTAAACTGCGACACGAGCAGCACCTCGCCCCCGACGTCCGTCACCGACAGGTTCATCTTGCCCTGTGCATCCTCGAAGATGCGAAGCCCCAGCACCTTATCGCAGATATAGTCGCAGTCGGCGGAAGAATCCTCCTCTTCCACGCCCAAAAAAACGAGCAGCCCCTTTTGAATGCCGCTCTTCTTCTCCCCGCGGACGCTCACGCCCGCGCTCTTAACCCTTTGTACAACGGCTCGCATTTGAAGTATCTCCGATCCTGCTACTCGTTCACGCGGCGCACCTCGGTGACCGACCGGATCTTTCGCAGGTTTTTGATGACGGCGTTCAGCTGCGCCGCGTTCTGCACATCGAAGGAAAGCTGCACCGACACGACGCCGTTGCGGTCCGTCTTGGCGTTCACGGTGCGAAGGCTGATGTTGAGGTTTACAAGAAGCTGCGAGATGTCCATGAGTATGCCCGCGCGCTCCGCCGCCGTAAGGTAGATGCTCGCCGTATAGCTCGATACGACGTCCGCCGTCCACTTGACCTCGATGATGCGCTCGGGGTCCATCAAGAGCTCATCCATGTTCGGACAGTCCTTGCGGTGGATCGAAACGCCGCGACCGCGCGTGATATAGCCCATGATGTCGTCGCCCGGCAGGGGATTGCAGCAACGCGCGAAGCGCACGGCCATGTTCGGCTCGCCCTTGACGATAATGCCGCGGCCGCCGTCGGCCGGTTTTTGCTTTTCCTGCTCCTTTTCCATGCGGGCGGCGAGGCGCGCCGCCTTTTGTTCCTGCCGCTGCTTTTCGATCAGCTTATGGAGCACCTGCCCGGTCGTAATGCCGCCGTAGCCGAGCGCGGCGTACACATCGTCGATGCCGGACATGTTGAATTTTTTAAGGAGCTCCGCGCAGTTCTCAGTCTCGGTGAGGTCCGATAAGCGCAGCATGTTGCGCTTTGCAGCATCCTCGAGCATCTCCTTGCCGCGCTGGATGTTTTCCTCGCGGTTGGCCTTTTTGAACCATTGGCGGATCTTGGTCTTCGCCTGCTGCGTTTTGACGATCTTCATCCAGTCGCGGCTGGGCCCGGTCTGCGCGGCGGAGGTGACGATCTCCACCACGTCGTTGGTCTTAAGCTTATAGTCGAGGCGCACCATAGCGCCGTTCACGCGCGCGTGGTGGCAGTGATGTCCGATATTCGTATGGATGCGGTACGCGAAGTCGAGCGGCGTCGAGCCCGCCGGCAGGTCGATGATCTCTCCGTTTGGCGTAAGCACGAACACGTAATCGCTGAAGAAATCCTTGCGGATATTGTCCACAAACTCGCGCACATCGTCCGCGTCGTTCTCATATTCGAGCGCCTGACGAAGCCACGCCATCTTGGAATCGAGCTCGTCCTGGCTCGCGCGGCCTTCCTTGTACATCCAGTGCGCGGCGATGCCGTATTCCGCGGTGCGGTGCATCTCGTAGGTGCGGATCTGCACCTCGAACGGGATGCCGCGCTCGCTGAAAAGGCTCGTGTGCAGCGAGCGGTACATGTTTGGTTTTGGCATCGCGATATAGTCCTTGAAGCGCCCCGGCACAGGCTTCCAGAGCGAGTGGATCACACCGAGCACGGCGTAGCAGTCGTTGACCGTCTCCACGATCACGCGCACCGCGATGAGGTCGAAAATCTCGTTGAGCGTCGTATTCTGCTTTGTCAGCTTGCGGTAGATGCTGTAGAGATGCTTCGGTCTGCCGTGGATTTCCGCCTTGATGGAGGCGAGCTTAAGCTGCGCGTCGATCGTGCGGATGGCGTCCTCGAGGAGCGTCATGCGCTCCTGCTGCTGCGGCGCGATCGCCGTCATGAGCTTTTCGTACTCCTCCGGCATCAGGTGGAAAAAAGCGAGATCCTCGAGCTCGCATTTGATCTGGCCCATGCCGAAGCGGTGCGCGATGGGCGCGTACACTTCCAATGTTTCCTTCGCCTTGCGGATGCGCTTTTCGGTGTTGCAGTACTCGAGGGTGCGCATGTTGTGCAGGCGGTCGGCAAGCTTGATGATGATCACGCGCACGTCGTTCGCGGTCGCAAGGAACATCTTGCGCAGGTTCTCCGCCTGCTGCTCCTCGCGCGTGACAAAGTCCTTGCGGCTTGACTGCGTGAGCTTTGTGACGCCGTCTACCATCGTCGCGACGGACTGGCCGAACTGCGAGGCGATCTGATCGATGGTGATGCTGTCCCCGTCCTCCACGACGTCGTGCAGCAGCGCCGCGACGAGCGTCTGAGCGTCCATGCCCATGTCGAAGAGCATCGAGGCTACGGCGATCGGATGGATATAGTACGGCTCGCCGGATTCGCGCTTTTGGCCTTCGTGGGCCTGCTTCGCGAATTCGAGGGCTTTTTTGAGCTGCCCGAGCTCCTGCGCGTCAAAGCGCTGCGCGCATTTTTCGTAAAATTCGTCCATCCGTCTCACCATCCTTTCCGATCTATCCTATGCGTAAAACCGCCGGAGCGATTGCACCTACAAATGAAAATGTTTAATAGGCCATCACGGACTGCACGTCGTAGCCTTCGAGCTCCGCGCGGCCATTAAGCTCCGTAAGCTCGATGACAAATCGCACGCATTCGACGATGCCGCCGGCCTTTTCGATCAAATGGATCGCCGCGAGGGCCGTGCCGCCCGTCGCGAGAAGATCGTCGACCACCAGGACATGCTGGCCGGGTTCGATCGCGTCGGTATGGATCTCGAGCGAGCCCGTGCCGTACTCGAGGCCGTAGGAAACGCTGTTTGTCTTGCAGGGGAGCTTGCCGGGCTTGCGCGCCACGACGAACCCCGCCTTGAGCGCGTACGCGAGCGCCGAGCCGATCACGAATCCGCGCGCCTCCGGCCCGACGACGATATCAACGCGCCTGCCTTCCAGGCTTTTGACCATAATATCGATCAAAGCGGCATAGGCTTGACCGTCGCGCAGCAGCGTCGTAATATCGCGAAATAGAATGCCCGGTACCGGAAAATCCGGCACGCTGCGGATCATGGATTGAAGATCCATCCGAAACCCTCCTTAAAGCTCTTTTTCCGGCGCGTCGATCGCGCGGATCGCCTGAAACGTCCGGCTCATCATGAGGTCGCTTGCCTTCGAGTCCCCATAGAAACCGTAGGTTCCGGTCGCGTCGCAGCCGATAAAAGACAATTCCTCAAACACCCTGAGCGTCGCCCGGCAGAGTATGCCGTCGTCCCCCGTGAGCTTTTCAAGCGCCTCGGCAGCCTCCTGGTAGCCCGCGTAACGCTTGCGCGCATGCGAGCGCAGCGCCCGATAGTGGCGCTTGCAGACCTCTCGGTCGAGGCGGGAAAGCGCCTTCAACGCCGCGTCGATCAGCTCATCCCCGCCGCAAGCTGCGACATCTGCATCCGGATATTTCTCAAGCAAAGCGAGGAGCACGCCCTTCGCGGGCGCCCTGTCCGCCGCGATGATCCGGCGATACGCGCCTGTAAGCTCCCGTACTTTGGGCGCCAGCAAGAGCGTGTTCGCGCGGGAGGACGGATCTAACGGCGCATGAAACGCGAGATCGACGCGCTCGGTCAGCGCGTTCCGGCGGATCGACCGCATCGCGCGCACGGCCCCTTCCGGCGTAAAGCAAACGATTAAAGAGCCAAACGCGTCCTCGTTGAGCGCCTCGGCGATCGCATCGTCCGCTGACCGGCAGCTTGCCGCAGCTTCGTACTGCCTATTTTTATAATTATATAGAAGATTGTCTAAAATTGCATCATAAAATTTGCCCCTGTGCCGGAGCACATACCCCTGCTCATCCTCGGGGAACTCGGGCTTGACGGCTACGAGCTGGAGCTGGAGCCTCGGTTCATCCTTCCAAAAATCGAGCGCGGGATGGTAAACGACGCCGAACGTGCCGGAAGGATCCAGGCGGCTGAGCGCCTCGCTTTTGTAAAAGCCGATCAGCTCCATGGGCGTATCCTTTTGCGTGGCAATTGCCTTGATATGCTCGCCCTCGCCCCCGATGCGCCTTATGCCGTTCAGGCTGACGCCGCCGGTATAGAACAAAGGCCTTTGGTTGCCCTCGCCAAAGGGCGCGAGCTTTTCGAGAGAGGCGGCAAGCGTCTTATCGATCTCGCGAAGGTCGGCCTTTATCTCGTAGGAGCAGCTTGGCAAAAACAGCTCGGAAGGATAATTTTGCTCTAAAAACGCGTCGAATCCCTCGATGAACTCCTCTAGATTCCCGCGCGCGATCGTCAGCCCGGCCGCGCCCTCGTGGCCGCCGTAGCGGATCATCAGATGCCCCTGCGACTGGAGCGCGCGATAAAGGTCGACTCCCTCAACGCTCCTTCCGGAGCCGACAAGCGCGTCGTCCTCGCCGCACAAAAGCAGCACGGGCACATGGTGCTTTTCCGTGAGCCTCGACGCCGCAATGCCCAGTATGCCGGGGTTCCAGTCATCCTTACAAAGCGCGATCGAACGCCTCAAGGATATCCCTTCGAGCATCCCGTTCGCCTCGCGCATAAGCTGCGCTTCCTCGCTCTGC
Organism: Bacillota bacterium; assembly: GCA_038562375.1. Taxonomy (GTDB): domain Bacteria; phylum Bacillota; class Clostridia; order Christensenellales; family CAG-138; genus JBCFAY01. The sequence continues at coordinate 108,074 of JBCFAY010000001.1, forward strand.
CGCCGCGCGTTCAGGGCGCTAAGCTCCGCCGCGATTCCGCTTGCACCTTCTTCATCCTCGGCGCACAGGAGTTCTACCGCGCGCGAGGCGTGCTCAAGCCTGCCCGCGGCGTTGAGCCTCGGCGCGAGAGCGAACGCGAGATCCCTCGCGGTAAACGCCCGGCCGGACGGGTTGACCATGCGGCAGAGCGCGAGAAGTCCCAAGGGACCTTCCCCGCGGTTGAGGGCCTTTAGCGTCTCAAAAACCAGCGCGCGGTTTTCGCCGACGAGCGGCATCACATCCGCCACGGTCGCAAGGCCGGCGAGCGGGAGATACGGTTTTGCCGCTCCCCTGCCGCCGAGCGCCTCGATGAGCTTAAACGCCGTCGCCGCTCCGCACAGCGCCTTGGCGGGATAGTTCGAATCCTTACGCGTGTGCGCAACGACGGCCTCGCAGGCGGGGACCGACTCGCCGCAGCGGTGGTGATCCGTCACGATCACCTCCATTCCAAGCTCATAGCACAGTGCGATCTCCCCGTGCGCCGAGATGCCGTTGTCCACCGTTATAATCAAATCGACGCCCCGCGCGCGGATAGCGCGCACGGCGTCGGAGTTCATGCCGTAGCCCTCGCCGTGCCGGGAAGGCACATGATAGGAAAGCGAACCGAACATCCCCTGAAAAAAATCAAGGAGCATCGCGGAGGCGCACACCCCGTCCACGTCGTAGTCGCCGTAGATAAGCACGTTTTCTTTGCTCTTTTGCGCGCGCCGAATCCGCTCCACCGCCCGATCCATGTCGGGCAGCAGGAAGGGATCGTGAAAATCCTCGGGGGTCGGATTTAAAAACGCGCGCATTGCGGCGATGTCCGTCGCCCCGCGCGCGTAGAGAAGCTTTGCAATCAGCGCCGGAACGCCCAGCGCGGCCGCTGCCTTTTGCGCGGCCCCGTCGGAGAATTCCGGTCTTTTGTCGATCAGCCTCAACATGGCGCGGATCGCTCCCGCCGCTCGAAATATAGCCCCAGCGCACACTCGGTTCGCTTTTTCTCGAGCGCGCAGCTCATCCTATAAGGCTTAAAGATATCGCCGTTGTATTTATGCGCGTTGGCGGCGCAGCCGCCGCTGCAGAAATACTTGGCCCAGCACTCCTTGCATGCGGGCTTTGTAAGCACGTTGCAGCCGAGGAATTTCTTTTGCATATCCGCATCGAACGAGCCGTCCATCACGCTGCCCATACAAACGCCTTCCTCGCCCACGAACTGGTGACAGGGATAGAGGTCCCCGTCGGGCGTGACGGCGACGTACTCGACGCCCGCGCCGCAGCCGCTGATGCGCTTTTTAAGGCACGGCGCGTTGTCCAGATCCATCATGAAATGGAAGAAGCAGATGCGCTTATTCTCCTTGCGTCGGGTCTCCAGCATGTCCGCCAAAGCGTCGTATTCTTCAAGGATGCGCTTTAGGTGCTCCTCGCGCAGCGCATAGGGGCTCTCGTCGGGCAGTACGACGGGCTCGATCGAAATCCGGTCGAACCCGAGCCCGTAGAGTGCGTCGACATCCTTGGCAAAATCGAGGTTCAGGTTGGTGAACGTGCCGCGCGCGTAGTATTCTTTATCGCCCCGCGCTTGGACCAGCGCCCGCGCTTTGGGCGCGATCACGTCGAACGAACCGCGCCCGTTCACCGTCGGCCTGAGCGCGTCGTGTATTTCCTTGCGCCCGTCCAAGCTGATCACGACGTTGTACATTTCCTCGTTGATAAAGTCGATTTTTTCCTCGTCGAGGCCGACGCAATTGGTCGTGATCGTAAAATTGATCTGCTTGCCAAAGCGCTTTTCCAGCTCACGGCCGTAAGCGACCACCGCGCGTACGACGCCGAAATTCATCAGAGGCTCGCCGCCGAAGAGATCGACCTCGAGATGCTTCCTGCTGCCGGAGCGCTCCATCAGAAAATCGAGCGCCCGGAATGCGACTTCCTCGCTCATGAGCATCCTCTCGCCGTGAAAATCGCCGGTCGACGCGAAGCAGTACTTGCAGCGAAGGTTGCAATCGTGCGCGATGTGCAGGCACATCGCCTTTATCACCTGTTCCTCCTGCGCCGCGGGCGGCGTGAGCGGCGAGGAATCGAACGAGCCGGACGCCGTAAGCTCGCCAAACTCCTCCAGGATCTCGCGGATCTGCTCGGGCGGGAGGTTTAAGGCAAACGGATCGCGCGCCTGTTCAAGCGCGAGGGCGACTTTGTAGGCCTGCTCGTCCAACAGGTGCACCGCGCCGCTTTCGACGTCGAGCGCATAAAATCCGTTCCGAAACTCAAAGGCATGAATCATTGCTTTCCCCCAGATATCACATGAAAAAGGGCTTCTCACGAGAGCGCACTTTAAGCGCGCCTTGCAAGATGGCCCTTCGGCTCCACTTCAAGCGGGTTTAGATTATTTGCTCTCCTTGCGGCAGGTCTGGTTTGCTACCGTGCACGACGTTTTGCAGGCGGACTGGCAGGACGCCTGGCACTCGCCGCAGCCGGACTGGGCGGACGCGTTGATGCAGGGCTTCTGAACGGTCTTTATGTGTTTCATCGCGAATATACCTCCACTATGATCTCAAGGTATTATACACGACAAGCCACAAATAGACAAGGCTTTCACGCTATTTGCGCGCCTGCAGCAGCATCCCCGTGAGCATTCCCGCCAGCGCCCCCATCAGCATATCCGACAGCAGCGCCACGCTCAGGCTGATATGATCCGACGCGATGGAGAACACCACGAACGCGATAAGAATGTATACAACGCCGCCTGCCGCGCCCACAAGCCAGCTCCGCCGCACGCGGCGCGCGCACAGGAACGCCGTAAACGCCGCGCCGAGTATTTTTATCACGGTGTTGACGACGGGGATGCTCCCTTCATTGAGCCACGCCTGCTGCAAGACGAACGCGTACAGGAGCACCAGCGCGAGCGTCAATACCGCCGCCACAAGCGCCGCCTTGAGGATACGTATACTGATCTGGCCGATTCCCGCGGCTTCTTTTCCATTTTTCAAAACGCACACACCTCCATCGGGGGTTTCTTGTACAAAGGTATGCGCCCAAACCCATATTATACATATCATAGCGCTCCGAAAGGGCAAAAAAACCGCCCGCGCAAGGCGCGGGCGGCAATTTGTGCGTCAAAGCTTATTTTTTATCCGAAACTTCCTCGGTCATCGTGTTTTCCACCGGCGAATCCTCGACGGAGGAAATCGCGCCGCGCGCGAACACCAGGCGGACTTTATCCGGCCCGACGTAGAGGGTGATCACGTCATCCTTCACGGAGCCTACCGTGCCGTAAATGCCCCCGATGGTGCGTACGCGGTCGCCCGGTTTGATCCCTGCAAGCATCTGCTTAATCTTCTTGTCGCGCCTGCGCTGGGGGATGATCATGATCGCAAACATCGCGACCATGAGTACGATCAACAAACCGCCATTATTGAAAAAATCTACGATTGCCTGGGGCATTCTCGTGCACCATCCTTTTCAAAATTCGAGCTACAATACCTCATTGATTTTATAGTATTTGTCAAGCGCCGTCAAGGACAAATCCTGTTTCGCCCCGCTTTGTCACAAAAACCTCACGTCCAGGCCTAATAATGCTTCATCCCGAAGCAGGGCTTCCCCCGAAGCGCGAAACGGCCGGGCAGCGTCCCGCCGATATTGCCCGCAAGCGCACCGATGTCCATCCGCTCGTTTGCAGGGCCGTCCACCCGCTCACAGCTCATCACGCGTCCGCCTTCAGCAAAGAACTCGTACGTTCCTGTGTTTTCGGCGAGGTCTGCGTCCTCGATCGCGATGCGATACCGGCCGTCGCGCGCGGGAATCCCTGTGAGAAATGCCTCCACATCGAGTATGCGCAGCATGTCGAACGGTTCGGCGGCCATGCCTTTGGATAGTTCATGGTCGGCCGGAAGCTGAAAAGCCACCGTCTTTCGCTCAGCTTCAGCGATCGCGTTGACGAGTTCCATGACGCCCGACCCCGCTATCTCCGTCAGCTCGAGCCTGTCCTCGGCCCGCTCGCCCAGGGCATAGGCCGTCTCGGAAGCGTAGATAGGGCAATTCGTGATTTTAGCTTCCTCCAGCAAAAGCGCGAAATCCTGCTCGGTGCGCAAAATCACGCCGTCGTAGCCCTCGGTAAACGCTTCAAAGGCGGACAGCATCGAGGCGGGTGACGGATCGATCAGCCGCGCGCGCGGCGCTTGCGGATCGAACCCGCGCTCGAGGCGAACCGCGCTCGAGAGCGTTTCATACCCGGTATTGCGGTAGAAATGAAACAAGCCGGGCGAGGACGGCTGAAGTATCGTCGCCTCAAATCCCCGCCCCCGCATGATGGAAAACGAGGCGCGCAGCATCTTTGCGCCCACGCCCCTTCCGCGCGCCTCGGGGATCGTCCCGACGCCCGCGACAAATCCGACGCGGCGGGGCATGCCGAAAAACCATGCCGAGCAATCGAGCATGTGCAGCGCCCCGATCATATCCGGCCCGTCAAACGCCGCGAGAACCGCGGACGGGCTTGTCCTTTTTTCAAAATAATACCGGATGAACGCCCCCGAATCCTCCGGGAAACATTTTGCCCACACGCGCATCGCAGCGGGCGCCTCATCATCGCGAATCAACCGGCAAACGATGCTCATACGCGCTTTTTCGCCTCGTACTTTTGGATCAACTTCGCCGGATAATAGGACAGCTTGGCCTTTCTGAGGCCCTCGAGCCCCATGTCCTCCTCGCGGTTGATAAACTCCATATCGCTCCATTCATGCTCGACGAATTGCTGATTGATCATCGCATACAGGCCGTTGATCTCCGCATCCGCCTTCTCGATATGGATGAGCGCCGTGTTCGGCGTGATCCGCTCGCCCAGGGTAAACGCCGCGAGGTTCCCGCCGATGCGTATCCCGCCGCCCTTGAGCGAAAGCGTCTCCATATTTTTAAGCGCGGCGCGCACGGCGTTTAATTCGCCGATCACTCCGCGCTCGAACATGTCCTTTTTATTGAGCCAATTGGCATAAACGTGCATACACTCCTCAAACATATCCGGCGTAATGCGCACGTATTCGAATTGGTTGACCAGGCGGAACTGATTGATATGATTGCGCTTGGAATGGAACTTCTTGCCGCGAAGCGCCATCAGATCCTGCGCGAGATATACATAATCGAAATTGTCCCGATCCTCTTTCAGCTCATACGCCGGGCAGTACTTCCGGATAAGCTCGGCCATCTGCGGCGCGATCGCCACAAAGCGCGGGTGCACGCCGATTCCCTCGAAATACTCCTCCGCGATCCTTATAAGGCGCGCGTAATCCGCATTGGGGTCGGCGGGCAGCGGCGCGAACATAAACGTCTTTTCATTGCCGTAGGTGAGCTTTGTAAAAAGCGCGTCCTCGCGCTCGGCTACCTCGATCCGGCCATCCGTTCCCCAAATAAAGAGATTCGTAAACGTGTATTCAGAGGTCTCCAGTTTCCATGGCGCGCGATACCGCTCGACCATCGGCTTCATTTCCAGCACTACCTGCTTAAATTCCAGTGACATAGCATCCTCCTGTTCATCTTATTGTAACCGAATTCTGGAAATGTGCAACTGCATATTGCCCGGACTCCCAAAAGGGTGTATCATAAATGTCGACCTGTTTTTATTTTAGTTTACAATAAAGGAGAAACTATGAAACTCACTATCCGTGAATATCTTCTTGCAGCCCTGTTTGCAGCGCTGACCGCGATCGGCGCATTTATCAGCATTCCGCTCGCCTTCTATCCCGTCCCTATGACGCTGCAGACGCTGTTCGTGTTCCTCGCGGGCCTTTGCCTGCGTCCGCGCGCGGCGTTATGGTCGCAGATCGTTTACGTCGCGGTGGGCCTGATCGGTATCCCGATTTTCGCGCGGGGCGGCGGAATTCAATACGTGCTCAATCCGACGTTCGGCTTTTTGCTTGCATTCGTTATCGCCGCCCCGCTCATCAGCGTCGCCGCGAGGAAATACCTGTTCGCACCGGGAAATAACCTGCGCTTCGCGCTCTGCGCCGCGGGAATCGCGCTCGGCATCGAGGCGCTCGGCATTGCGTACATGCTCCTCATTTCCGCATTTTATATTGGAACGCCGCTTGCCGCAGAGACTGCGCTCTATCTTTTGGTGATCTTCCTGCCGCTCGATCTTGTGAAGCTCGCCGTCTCGACCGGCATCGCCGTGCAGCTCAAAAAACGTCTTTCGGGCCTGATCGCATAAAGGATGCTCCGCAGGCGAACGCCCGGGAATGACGACAATGCAGCGCGGCCAGATCGGCCGCGCTGCTGTTTGCGTATTGACGTGCGGGTCTTCCCCGCTTCAGCGATATGTTATTCGGCTTCCTCGATCGCGTAGACGATCTGCACCTGCGCGGTGACTTCCATCTCGCCGGGCTGCGTAGGCACTTTGACGCTGTCGTCCGAGGCCATGGACTCCGCGCGGACCTCGGCGGCCTGCATCGGCGTCGCGCTCTGGCTCTGCTCCGTGATGGAGATGGGCACCGCCGAAACCTTAATTCCCGAAGCCTGGGCGATCGCGCCGATCTTGCCTGTCGCATCCTGAATCGCGGCCTGGAGCGCCTGCTGATAATACTGCGCCGAATCCTCCAGCGAGTAGTTCATGCTCGACACCGAGTTCGCGCCCGCCGCGATCGCATCGGTGATGATGGCGCCGAGCTTATCAAACGCGCGCACCTTGACGGTGACGGTGTTCTGTACCGAATAGCCGGTAATCACCGCCGTATCCTTGGAGTAATCATAGACGGGATTCACATAGAAGCCCGAGCTTTGAATATCCTGCTCCTCGATCCCGGAGGATTTGAGGACTTCGATCACGGCCGTCATCTTCTCGGAATTGCTCTGCTCCGCGCCCTCGGCGGTCTTCGCCTCGGTGATGACGGAAAAATCGATCGTCGCAAGATCGGGCGTGGCAACTGCTTTGCCCGAACCGCTAACCGTTACCTGGTTCACGGGGGAGTAGGGCTCCTGTTTGATGACTACGGTCTGCGTGCCGGAGGATTCCCCCGCGCTCTGGTCGATTTGCTCCTGCGTTTTGCAGCCGGTCACGAGAAGTAGGGGCAGCAGCGCCGCGCAAATCAACGCCATGAGTTTAAAGTGTTTCATTATTCTTTCCTTTCTCCAGAAATCTGTTCAACATTGCCTGTTTTTTCCGCCAGGGCGGCCCTGCGCTTACGGTTGCGCCTGCGGACGATCAAAAGGATGGGGATGACGATCGCCGCGAGTATCAGCAGGATCGGGGAAATCACAACGAGCACCACGAATAGGTTTTCAAAGAATACGCCGATGCCGTTGATCACCGCGGTAAAGCCTTCCGAGATGCGCTCGCCGACGCTTTTGTTGGAGGCGGGACCCTCCGTAAGCGCCTTCTCCTGCAGCGTGATCGTCACCGTCGCGTAGGAGATGAGCTGGTCATAGCTGCGCAGCTGCGTGGTAAGCTCCTCGATCTGGATCGTAACGCGGCTGATCTCGGTCTCCAGCGCGAGCATATCCTCGAGCTTTTGCGCCTTGGCAAGCAGCGTCTTGAGGTTGTCAAGCTGCGTGCGCAGCACCGAGAGCCGGGTCTCAAGATCGAAATAGCTCTCGCTGACGTCCTGCGTCGTCGAGTTGGAATACGTGACGGTCTCGATCTGCTCCACGCCCGCGACAAAAGCGTCGACGGCGTCTTCCGGGATCCTCAGCGTCAGATAGGCGTATCTTCCGGGATCGTTGTACGCCTCGGGCTTTTTCCCGCTGACCGCCCCCGACTCCACATACCCGCCCACGGCGTTTGTGCGGTCCTTCAGAGCGGTAAGCTGCTGGTCAAACACATCGGTCTCAATCGTGTAATCGAACCTGCGGATGATCTTGTGTCCGCCATAATTCGGCACCGTTTGGCCATCCGCGAGTTTATCCCCGCCGCCCGCCGTTTCTCCCGATGGCGCGGCCGCCTCGGGCGCCTCCTGAGGCATGGGCGCTCCGCTATCGTTCGCCGCCGTCCCTCTGCCTGCACTGCTGCTGGAATCGTTGGATCGTGCCGCACATCCGAACAGCGTTGCGCAAAAAAGCACCAATATGAGCACCCACGCAAGGTTTTTCCTCATGATTCCACCCCCATGTCTTTTCTTGATAATCACACGTTTGTTGGGATCGTTTGGTTCCAAGTTTAGGATATCATACTCTGAGGAAAAAACAAATTAGCCGTTTACAGCGTCTCTCTCCTATGGTAGAATCACATCTGTAAAAGCGGTTTGCTTGTTCTTGCAGCCGCTTTGCTGTGAAGGGTCGGCAACCCGTTTTTATTTCCTTTCACATCCCTCAACGTATTAAAACATAAGATGATAAGCCGGTGTGTTGGAATGGCAGACGAGGCGGACTCAAAATCCGTTGCCAGCGATGGCGTGTGGGTTCAAGTCCCACCACCGGCACCATAACGCCAAGGCTCTCAATGTCGCTTAACAAGCGGGTTTGGGGGCTTTTCTTTTTTGACAGTTCATTTGCGCAAGGGCCTTTCAATCCACTAAGTAAGCCGATTTTTGCTTATATCCCTCCCAGGTCAGGAGGGATATAAGCGCAGGATAACGTTGCTCGAAGCGGCTTTTGAGTTGTATCCCAAGTGAGTGTAGATGTTCGATGTCGTAGATATGTCGCTGTGCCCAAGCCATTCCTGTATTTCTTTCAAGCTTACGCCGTTGGCGTACAGAAGGCTGGCGCAATTGTGCCCTTATAGTATAATAGGGACAAATCGAAAAATCGCGTAATATCAAGAGTTTCACGGTTTATCCTATTCTTTTTCCAACCTTTTTCCACGCGAAAAACGGCCTGAAAAATCCGGCCAAGAAAGGGGATGTTTCATTAGCGACAAAAATTCACAAGCCATTGACGTTATCCGATATATGCGGATAGCGTTATTGGCGTCCACAGGATATTTCAGAAGCATCTTTATTTATATCCGTAAACAAGGAAGGAGCAGCTACATGAAAGAAAAAAACAATTCCATCCATGAGCAGTTGAAGCAAACCGTAAAGCCGGAAATCAAGGGCCATGAGTACATGGCATTGGAACGCTTTGCAGAGAATACCCTGGTGTGACTATCACTTGCAATCGAATTGGAAACCCCGCGCGGCGTATCGCCATCCGCAGAAAAAGGCCGCCCTTTGGGCGGCCTTCGTAGAAGCCTCATTCGCAAATCCAATCAGCCTACTTTGAATTTGCCGTAAGATTCCCGGAAATTGTTTTAATCCCCGGCAGCGGTGTGATTACCGGAGCAACGGTCTCCGATGCCCGCACGTCTTTTTCAGCAACGGCGTCATTGGGAACTTCCGTTATGGCCGGCACTTTGTAGGAAACCACGTTGGAATACAGCTTTTTGCCGGAATCCGTCACGATGTAGATCGCGCCGCCGCTGTACTTCCCCGGCGCTTGATAGAAGCTGAGCGAAGCTGTCCCGCTGCGCTCCAATTCCGCGCTGCCCAGATACCGGCCCGGGAACCTGGCGTTGGACGACCCGGTATAGAAGCGGACCTTGCCCGCCTGGACCGGCCGCAGCGTCACCTTGTAGGTCACATTTTGGGGCAGCGCCGCGTCGCTGTTGCTGGTGGGCGCAGGCGCGGCTTGGGCGGATACCTCCAGCTCGAGCTGGGGCTTTATCGGCGGGACTTTGTAAATGACTACATTGGACTGGACCCCGGCGACATCCCCTTTGGCCCAGATCGCGCCGCCGCTATATTTTCCGGGCTTCTGGCAGACCTTCAACTGCGCGACGCCGTTCTTGTCCACCCGCGCCGTCCCCAGATATTTGGAGGGGAAGGCGCCGTCATAGGGATTTCCGGTGTAAAAATCGATATAGATGGGTTCCGCGTTGCCCGCATTGCGCAAGGTGGCGACGTAGGTGACGTTGCCCGCGGCAGCAGCGTCGGCAGTGATTTCGGCACTGGGTGCTTCCGCAACCACTTTCAGCGTCAATTCTGGTTTGGCGGGCGGGACCTTGTAGAAGACCACGTTGGAATAGGCCTTGCCCTGGGCCGTCCTGACCCAGATCGCGCCGCCCGCGTAGTCGCCGGGGGCCTGATAGACCTTCAGCTGAGCGGTGCCGTCTTTGTTTAGGGTCGCACTGCCCAGATACTGGTTGGGATAGACGGTAAGCAGCGGACTCCCGGTGTAAAAATCTATGGTGATGGGCCTGTTGCTGGACGTGACGGGCGGGACGTTGCTCAACTGGGCAAGGAACGTCACGTTCCGCATGTCGTTGCTGGTGCTGGTATCCTGCACCACCACTTTCAGGGTCAGCACCGGATCTTTGGCCGTCAGCGCGGGAGTTGCGGCCAGGGCCGGCGCGGCGCAGGCAAAGACCATGACTGCCGCCAAAATGAATAAGGTCAGCTTTTTCATATCCACGATTCCCCCTTCGTTATTAAGACGATACGGCTGCTTACGCTGGCAATTGTCAAACTTTGCCATGCTCTGTTATAGGTATTCGCATCGTCCCGTTTTTTTGGGGTGGTGGCTTGAAAATTGCCGCAATGATCCCGTTCAGCCGCTGTTGCCTACTACTCCTTTGGGGCTGGGGCTGGGGGTCTTGCCGGGCCTGATGGACCCCGAAAGATCGGGGGTCGCGTTCTGTGTTGGCGTTGGGGTCGGCGTGGGATGCGCCCCAATGGCCGGCGTTGGGGTGGAACTAACGCGGTCCGTGGGCTTTGGCGTAGGTTTCGCCGTGCTTTGACCCATGGCCGGGGCTGTGGTGGGCTCGTCAATAACATCTGGCTGCTCGTTCCCGGCGGTGTTCCCGGAGGAAGCGCCGCTGCCGCTTGAAACGTCCTTGAGGAGCTCGGAAACCGGCTTTTCCCTGATTTCCTCCACCGTCAGGGCAATTCCGCTTTCCTGCGCCCGCTCGTAGGCTTCCTGCCGGGCCATGGACAAGCCGTTTTTTGCCGCCGCCTGCTTGACCGGAGGCGCTACGCTCAGCACTTCGCAGACGATGTCCTGGCCGCCCGCCGTTTCAATGCCGGTTTTGATGTCACCCAGCAAGGTCTCCAGCTGCTTGCTTTCGGTTTCATTTTCATCCTTGGAGTTCAAGGAGGCGGAAACCAGGATGATCGTCTCTTGGCCGCCGGGGAGTAACCCCTCCCGCTCCATTTTTGCGATCATGTCGGAAATGGCGGCGTCCAGCGGCCGGTTGACGGCGTCCAGCCCTGCCAGCAGCGTTTTGGCGTCCTCGTTCAGCGGGCTCGCCTCCAGCACCCGGTTCTCTCTGTCGATGGCAAACTCAACGCTGGAATTGATGTCCAGGTCAATATAGGCGAACACCCGGTTGCGGGAAAGAAATTGAAGGAGGCACAGCGTCACGATGAGCGCGCTGCAGGCGACCGCGGCGAGGGCCACGGCACGTTTGCGCCAAAGCCCGGCCAGTGCGCGGGATTCGGATTCCACGATCAGCACCTGCTGGCCCACCGCCATGCCCGGCGTTCTTTTTTTCTCGACAAAAGCGCCCTGGTCCGTCAAGATCACGGCCCTGTCGCCGTTCAATTCCAAAATGATCCCGGAGGGTTTCAACGGATGTCCCTCCCTTCCCCGGCATTTGGGATGTAGTTCCGCAGCACGTCGTGGCTGCTCCGCAAAATCAGGCACACGGCGATGATAAATTTTCTGTTTTTTTCAATGAGCCGTTTCCTGACGCCCGCCGCGGCGGCGAGCTCCACCAACGGGATTTTTTTGCTTTTCATGAGGCATTGGTACAATTCGTCACGGCCGGCAAGGGTCCTTGCCGTTTCAATGGCCGTCTGCCTGGAATCCTTATGCTTTGGGGAACAGCGGACCAGGTCGCCCAGGGTGATACCGAACTGCGCCAGCTCTTGGGCGAAGGCTTCGATTTGCTCTTTGATCTCCACTGTTTCCGATTGCCGGATGAAAATTTGCTCATTCTCTTTCACAAGATAGCTTTCCTGGAAGTTGCCGTCCTCGTCCTCAAAACAGGTGAAGGGATAGACCCTGGCGTCGTTCTTGGTTTTCCGCAGGAAATCAATAGTCCTTCTCCTAATAACATATTCGCAGAAGGCCAAAAAATTGGGGTTTTTGCGCTCGTCAAAACAGTCGATCGCCTCGTTAAAGGCCATGAGCCCGACGCTGAATTCCTCGCTGTTCTCGATTTCGACGTATTTGCCCGTCACCCTTGATACGGTTTTGAGGATAAAGGGCTGGTAGTCCTGGAGGAGCTGCTCCCTAAGCTGGGCGTCGCCGCGCTTCACCTGCCGCAAGTCGCTGAGCAGGCGCGGGCGGCGCGGATTGCCGAAGATTGGTTTGCCGGGCAATGTCAGCCCCCCTTTCGAGGTTAGGGCAGATACAAATTTTACTTTGTCATCAGGGCCGCCTTCCCGGCCCCGCAGCAGGAGTCTTCGTGGATATAATCGTATTATATATCACGAATCATAATTTCGTGGAAGGATAATTTTAGGAGGAAACCATGAACGTCGGGATCATTGTATACTCTCATACGGGGAACACCCTGTCCGTGGCGCAAAAGCTGGAGCAGGCATTGCGGGACAGGGGGCACGCGGTGAGCATCACGCGGGTGGAGCCGGTGCAGGAGGACCCGCGGGGCCCGGGCCCGTTCAGTTGAAATCGGCCCCGGACGTGAGCGGCTATGACGCCGTCATTTTCGCGTCACCTGTCCAGGCGTTTTCCCTGGCGCCTGTGATGAAGCTGTACCTTTCCAAGTTGCCTAGCCTGGCCGGGAAGAAGGTGACAGGCTCAATGGCCGGACACCCATTATCCAGACAGTAATATTCCCTGCACATTTCATTGATGAAACTGAAATCGATACATAGGTATACTCCAGGTACTCCAGACAATAGGCGCTGCCGCATACCTTGCAAGTTCAATCAAGCTCTTCCGCATGGCGCACAATCTTTAATCCCAATGCGATCGCTTTTTCATACAGCGCCCTGTTTTTCGCATTCGTTTCGCCGTAGCTTTTCAGGCAGTTGATCACCGCGTCGCACGATTGAAGGCGCGCAGCCGCGATATCGAGCGTCTCGTCGCGTATCGCCGTAAATGCGGGGACGCCGATGACCTCCGCGGCAAGATCCAAGGCCAGATGGTAATCGATATCGTTCTCGTGCAGGACCCCCGTCACAAACGGCAAACCCATCTTTTGCAGCGCGCGGTATTCCTCGATTCCTGTTCCGCCGCCCGCGATCACAAACACCTTCGGCTCGCCCTGCGGCTTTCGCATCTCGACGCTCCCGAACAGGGGATTATAGCTTCCGTTCGTCAGATCGTACAGCTCGTGTATGAGCTTTTTTTGGAAGATCTCCTTGGGCGACCCGCAATGCTCGATGTATTCGCCCTTTACGCACACGACGATGTCCGAAATCTTCTGGGCGAGATCGAGCTCATGCAGCGAGAGTATCACCGCGATATCGCGCGTTTTGGCCATATTCCTCAATACATCCAAAAATTCAAGCTGATAGCGGATGTCGAGGAAGGACGTCGGCTCATCCAGCACGATGATCTGCGGCTCCTGGCAGATGGCGCGCGCGAGCAGCACCCTTTGCCGCTGCCCGTCGCTGATCTGGGTAAAGTCCCTGTCGCGCAGGCTGAAGATGTCGACGAGCTCCATCGCTTCCCGGACCTTCCCTTTATCCCTTTCGGAGAGGATTCCGAGCCTGCCGGTATAGGGGTATCGGCCGGTCGCGACCACGTCCTCGCAGGTCATCAGCTCCGTCCTGAGTTTTTCGGTCAGCACGACGGCGATCTTATAGGACAGGTCCTTATTCGTCATATCGTCGATCGGGCGGTTGTCGATATAGACCGTGCCGTAGATGCTCTTTAAATGCTTCGTGATGCTCTTTAATATCGTGGTTTTGCCGGATCCGTTCGGTCCGATCAGCGTCAGGATCTGTCCTTTGTTCAGCTCTATCCGGATGTTTTTGATCAAAGGCTTCCCGTCGTAGCCGACGGCCAGTTGATCCGTATAAAAATAGTATTGCTCCTTCATGATCAACTCTTCTTCCGCCTTCTGACCATAATATAGATCACCACCGGCGCGCCGAACACCGCCGTAACCGAGCTGATGCTCAATTCCGTCGGCGCGAAGACCGTCCTCGCGATCAAATCGCACCCGAGGCAGAAGATCGCGCCTCCCAAAAAGCACGCCGGTATCACGGTGATGGGCTTCGCAGTCTTCAGCAACGCCTTCATCAAATGCGGCACCGCGATGCCGACGAACGAGATCGGACCGGCAAATGCCGTGACGCAGGCGGACAGCATGCTTGAAAGCAGTATGAGCATCACCCGAAACGATTTGATGTTGACGCCCATGTTCTGCGCGTAGCTTTCCCCGAGCTGATAAGCGCCGATGGGCTTGGACATAAAAAACACGATTGTGGACGTAAGGAGCACCACCGCCGCCATGACGCCGATATCGTCCCATGCGATCCCGGAGAAGCTGCCAAGGGACCAGTTGTGCAGATTGACGATGTTCGCGTCGTCGGCGAACGTGATGAGAAAGTCCGTAACGGCGGAGCAGATATAGCCGATCATGACGCCGCTGACGATAAGCATGGACGTCCGGTGCATCCTTCCCGCCACCAGCAGCACGAAGCCCGTGGAGAGCATCGCGCCGATGAACGCCGCAAGGATCAAAACCAACGAGCTGACCGCATGGTATTTCCCGAGCACCGTCACCATCACGACGGCGACCGTCAACTTCGCGCCCGACGAAATTCCCAGCACATACGGCCCGGCGATGGGATTGTTGAAAAAAGTCTGCAGCAAAAACCCGGCGAGCGCCAGCGCGCCGCCGAGTATCAGGCCCGCGATCAGCCTTGGAAGGCGGATCAGCCAGATGACGCTGTGATTCGTCGAACCTCCGCCGCGTTCGACGATCGCTTTCCAGATATCGTCAAGCGCGACGTTGAAACTGCCGATGCTGATATTCAGAAGGATCAGTACCAGCAACAGCGCGATCAATATGGCAAACGCGATCACAATCCTCGATCGCCGATTTTCCTTCTCCATTGAGTCCTTTGCTCCCGTACCGTATCCGCCGTGTTATCGCAGCTTAAACATGAAGTTCAGTTCCGTCAGCTCATCGCCCGCCACCAGCATTTGATGGATATCCGAAATCATTAATCCAAGCTGCGTCGTTTCCTGAAACAGGTTTTTGCCGGTGCACCATACGTTTTTGTTCTTGACCGCCTTGAAGTCCGCGAGAAGCTTGTTTTTCCCCATCAGCTCCTCCAGGGAGGAAACGCCGCCGTCGATCGCGCTGTTATAGATGATGTAATCCGCGTCCTTGGCCTTGGCGTAGAATTCCTCCATCTCGAGCGTAACGGTGGAGGTCGCCGTGTCGGGATCGCCCAAATCGTCAAAGATGTATTTGCCTCCGGCAAGCTCGATCATCTTTGTCACATAATCCCCGGATTTTCTGGCGATTGCCGAACCCGAGGAGCTGATGTAAAAGAACGCGACGGTCTTGCCCGTGCTTTCAAGGCCCGATACCGAATCCATATAGGCGACCTGCTCGTCGAATATGCGCTCGGCAAGATCCTCCTTGCCCATCAAAACCGCATAGAGCTTGATCCACTCGGTGCGTCCGAGCGGATGCTTCTCGTAGCTCGACTGCTCGACGAGCACGGGGATGCCGAGCTCCTCCAGCTTTTCCTTGATCTCGGGCGTATGGCTGATCATCGTGGATTCTATCGCGAGTTTGCAGCCTCTCGCCAATATCAACTCGAAATCCGGCTTGCTGTATTTCCCGGCATATACGATATCGCCTCTTTCCATGGCCGCCTTGGCGTTTTTTACATACCAGCCGTCGGTATCCGTGCCGGACATGGAGATATGGTCCAGGGAACCCAGCGCGTCGAACAGGCACATGGCGGAGGTGGCGACCAAATAAATATCGTCGATCGGCTGTTTGAGTATCACGATGTCCCCGTCGATCCCCTCGGGCGCTTCCAATCCCTCGGGAACGACCAAGAACCGGCTCCCGTCCGATATCGAAATGAGCGCATACCCGCCCCTGTAATAGTCCACGCTGAAATTTTGAGCATACTTGAGCTGCATGCTCGATTCTTTTTCCCAGCCGTTGCCGAGGCCCGTTTGCCCCGCCGCGCCTGCCGGGGGCATGGCGCCGGAGCATCCCGAAAACAGCGAGAGAATCAGCAGGATGCAAATCAACAGGACCGCGCGCTTTGTTCGCATAGGCTCAGGCCTCATCTGCGGATCTCCGTTTGAGTTTGCGTTTCGGCAGTATGACGGCAAACACGATCGCGGCCAAAATCAAGGCCGCCGCTATTGCGAGGATCACGCCGGTTGCATTGCCCCCCGCTTCTTTTAACGTCGAAGAGTCGAAGCGCAATGTGTAGTCGATCACATGGGGCTCGCTCATCGCGGTGGTCTCGGCGCTGATGTTCACCTCCTCGTCAAGGCACGAAACGGGGATTTCAAACGTCGAGTTGCCCTCGGTGTTGACGGGATAATAATACGTCCCATCCACGAGCATAAAATCGTAGTGCGGGCTGCTCCATATAATTCGGGCTGTCATTGCACCGTCCGCAACGGTCATTTCCGCGGGAGAAGCAATGCTGGCCCGACCGGAACCGCCGGAGAGCGTCACCTCGACGGTGTATTGCCCGTCCCGCGGCGCACCATCCGCCGGAGCGCAGGCGGAGAGCGCCAGAAGCAGCAGTATAAGCGGGAAGGCCAGAAACTTTTTCATAAAGGATCCTCTCTAAAGGCGCAAGTTCTGTATGCGCGGCCTTCTGCCGCGCATACAGAACTTGTCAAGCGTTTTGTGTTATTCGGCCGGGACGGGATTGGACACCGAGACCGTATGGTCGTACCACGTTCCCTTTGTCCCCACAAGCGCTACGGCGAATCCTTGATCAATAGCAGGGACCGGAATATCGAAACCGTACACTTCCTCTGTTGTCCCGTCGCTGTAGGTGATGCTGTCTATGGTAGGCTCCAGCAGCGCGGCTCCATCCTTCTGCGCGGCTTCCGCGGTACCAACAAACAGGTTGACGATGTTCTTTGACGCCAGGCTGACGTGAATGGTCATCTTTCCGCCCTCCACTGTCAGAACGCCCTTGCCTTCATTGGCTTCATTCACATGGAACATACTGCTGTCAGTGATAAAGTCCGCGCTGTAAACGCCGTCGGCAAGCCCCGCGTCCGATTTGATTACTGCCGCGGCGTGCGCGACATAGATCTGCTGGATGTCGGCTATCCTGCCGAGACCTGCGATCTGGCAGTCGATGCTTTCAAAATATTTGGAAGCGGTGAACTGGCTCTTCCAGGAATCGGCGTCATCGCCAGCCATATCATTGTTGGCATGGTCGCCGGCCACCACCATCAGCGGGCGGAGGATCACCTTCGTAAAGCCAGCCGAGTGGACCGCCTCGATCACTGCCTCACAGGCGGTATCCTCCGGCTCGCCTTCCACGGTGCCGATAAACACGTTCGCATAGCCCAGTGCCTGCATCTGCGCCTGCATCTGACTGTAGCTCACTTTGGCCGTGTGAGAGGTGCCGTGTCCCATGAATACGAACGCGACGCCGTCCGCCGCGGCCGCTTCCAGGCTTTTATACCCGGACGTGGTCACAGCCTCAGCCGTGATGGCCACGGCAACGCTTTCCTTATCCGCGTTGATGACCGTTGCGTCGGAACCGACCTCGCCCAGCAGCGGCTCGGAAACCGCTATGGATTCGAACCGATCCCGATATTTGTCCAGCGCCGCGATCAACTCGTCATACTCAGCGCCGTGCATCAAATGGGTGGGCTGTACCACGAGGTTCTTGACGCCGCCCTTGACCGCGCGCTCCAGCGCCTGCTGTACGTTATCGATCATCTCGCCGTCACGGGCCTGAACGTGGTTGATGATGATCTGGGCGGTAAAGGCTCTTCTTACCGACCAGTCCGGATAAGCTTCCTGCAACGCTTTCTCGATGCCGCCGATGTCTTCGACGCGGCTGTTGTTGAAGGAGGTGCCGAAGCTCACGACCAGCAGTTCGTTCTCGCCGATGTCATCTGCGTTGAGAGGATCGTCCAGGGAGGCGTCGCCGGTATCTCTGCCGAAATAATCCGGGTCGGCAAATTCGCCCGCGACCAGCTCCTTCTGAGCGTCCGTCAGGGCATCCCAGGCATTCTTCGCCGCCGCACACTGCGCATCTGTTTCATCGGTGCGCTCCTGCACATAGATGGCATCGATCAGAGCCGCCACATTGTCCGCGGCCTCCTGGTCGGTGGTTTTAGAAGATCCGGCGGGCTGCGCGCTGCAGCCTGCAAAAGCAGCACAGAGCAGCGCCGCAACAACCACAAAAATGATTCCCCTTTTCATAGTTCCTCCTCCTAATGCTTTATGATCCTTATATTTGCGCACATTTTCGGTGCGTAAGATCCGCCGTATGTATGATGTTTTTTTAAAAAATAAAGAACACGTTCTCTATTCCAATGAGAACGTGTTCAGTAATAGACATGCTGTAACATGCTATTGTCGCGCTTCTCCAGGGGTCATAGAGCGAGGGCAACCTCACGGTAAAACCGTGACGGATAGGTAAAGTGATCTGGCTTAAAGCCCTAAGGCTTATCACAGTAATGTCCCTTGCTCAGGATTTGCACCTGATTCCCTTTATTTCGCCTGATATGAAAACATACCGGGCAGTCGCTATCCGCTAGTATTCAGTTATATTTTGATTATACCGTGTTGGATCGACTTGTCAAGCGATTGCAAAATATCGATCGGACTCCCCCTGACTCTCATTCCGCTGTTGACAAAGAGCATGGAAAGAAATTATATTTAGGACATCACACAGAGTGGTTTTATAAGTCATAGCCAAGCAAATAGCACGTCAGGGAAGCCGGGTGCAAGTCCCGCGCGGAGCCGCCGCTGTAACGGCAGAGCGGAGTTCAACAATGGCCACTGTGGTTTCACGGGAAGGCCGGACTCCAGCGTTGACGCCGAAGCCAGAATACCTGCGCTATAGCCGTATTTTGCACATGTCAACGGAACTTTGACGGGTGTAATCAGCCTATCCGGCATGAATCGATGATTACAGATGTCCTTTCCGTTTGGCGGAAAGGATTTTTATATGGGCGGCTGTATCGGAACACTCTACGGCGTCGGCGTCGGCCCGGGCGACCCGGAACTCATCACGGTGAAAGCCAAGCGCATTCTGGAAAAGTGCCGCGTGCTGGCCGTGCCCGTCACGCACAGGGGCAATGCGCTCGCGCTCGATATCGCCCGCGGCGTTACGGATCTCTCCGGCAAGGAGCTGCTTGAGCTACCCTTCCCCATGACGGACGACCGGACAACGCTCGGCCGAAACTACGAGGCCCAGGCGGCTCGCGTGGCGCAAGCCCTCGAGAGCGGCGAGGACGTCGCCTTCGTCTGCCTCGGCGACGTTTCCGTGTTCTCGACATTTTCCTCTGTCGGCGAAATCCTCATGAATAAAGGGTATCCGGTCGAAATGGTCCCGGGCGTCACCAGCTTCTGTGCCGCCGCGTGCGCTCTCAAAATAAGCCTGACCGCAATGGACGAGCCCCTGCACATCCTCCCCGCGGGATTTGCCGACATTGAGAACGCGCTCGCCCTTCCCGGCGTCAAGGTGCTCATGAAGTCGGCGGGGCGGTTTCCCGCTGTACGCCGCGCCGTATCGGCCTCCGGCCGGCTCGCATGCGCGGCGATCAACTGCGGCCTGGAGGGCGAGCGCCTGTACCGGGATATCGCCGATATGCCGGAGGACCCCGGCTACTTCACCACGATCATCGTAAAGGAGAGGCCATGACGACCGCGGGCTACGTCACTCAGGCCGGAAAGAAGCTGCGCTGCGGGGTTACGACGGGCTCCTGCGCGGCCGCGGCGGCCAAGGCGGCCACGCTGATGCTGCTCTGCAGCCAAAGCGTCCCGTCGGTCGAACTGACCACGCCCAAAGGCATCGCGCTGACGCTCGACGTCGCGGATGCGGTTTGGGACAGCGCTTGCGCAAGCTGCGCCGTAAAAAAGGATGCGGGCGACGATCCGGACGCCACGGACGGCGTGCTGGTGTACGCGAGCGTGCGCAAAACGCCGGGCGGCATCCGGATCGACGGCGGCGAGGGCGTCGGAAGGGTGACGAAGCCAGGGCTCGACCAGCCTGTGGGCGCGGCGGCCATCAATTCCGTGCCGCGGCGCATGATCGAGGACGAGGCGGATTCCGTCTGCCGCCGATGCGGGTATGAGGGCGGCCTCTCCGTCGTCATCTCCATCCCCGGCGGCGAAGCGCTCGCCAAACGCACCTTCAACCCGCGCATGGGCGTGGAGGGCGGGCTTTCGGTGATCGGCACCACGGGCATCGTGGAGCCCATGAGCAACCGGGCGCTCATCGATACGATCCATCTGGAGCTCCGCCAGCTCAAGGCGCGCGGTGTGCGTGACGTGCTCCTCACGCCCGGCAATTACGGCGAGTCGTTCGCCCGGGAGGCGCTGGGGCTTTCCCTTGCGGAGCACGTCTCCTGTTCGAATTTCATCGGCGACGCCATAGACGCCGCTTTGGAAAACGGCTTCGAGCGCATGCTGTTCGTCGGGCATATCGGCAAGCTCGTAAAGCTCGGCATCGGCATGACGAACACGCATTCGGGCAACGGCGACGGGCGCGTGGAGACGCTGCTGGCCTGTGCGCTGGAAGCGGGTGCGGATATTTTTCTGCTACGCGCGATCCTGGGCAGCGTGTCCACCGACGCCGCGCTTGTTCTTCTAGATCAGGCGGGGCTTTTGCGGGCAGCGATGCTCGCGCTCGGCGCGCGCATCGACGATTGCCTCCGCCGCCGGGTCCCCGGCCCCGTTGCGATCGGCTATGTCTGTTACACCAACTTCGCGGGCATCGCGGGCGTTCTCGCCCAAAGCGGCAACGCGGAAGAACTGATGCAAATTTGGAGGAAAGCATGATTTATTTCGTCGGGGCGGGCTGCGGCGCGCCGGACCTGATCACGGTGCGCGGCGCGAAGCTCCTTAAAGAGGCGGACGCGGTTGTGTACGCCGGTTCGCTGGTAAATCCCGCGCTGCTTTATGATACAAAGCCCGGCTGCGAGATCCGCGACAGCGCGTTCATGACGCTCGACGAAGTCGTGGACGTGCTCGTCTGCGTGCACGCACGGGGCGGCATGGCAATCAGGCTGCACACCGGGGACCCCTCCCTCTACGGCGCGATCCGCGAGCAGATGGACCGGCTTGCCGAAGCGGGCGTGCCGTTTGAGGTCTGCCCCGGCGTTTCCAGCTTCTGCGGCGCCGCGGCGGCGCTGAAGGCGGAATATACCCTGCCCGGCGTGAGCCAGAGCGTGGTGATCACGCGCATGAGCGGCAGAACGCCGGTGCCGGAGCGGGAGAGCATCCGCAGCTTTGCCGCGCATCGGGCGACGATGGTGATCTTTTTGAGCGCGGGCATGACCCAAAGCCTGCAGGACGAGCTCCTCGCCGGAGGGTATGCGCCCGGGACGCCCGCCGCCATCGTCTACAAGGCGAGCTGGCCGGACGAGCGGATCGTGCGCTGCACGATCGGCACGCTGTCCGAGACGATAGACCGCAGCGGCATCGATCATCATGCGCTCATCCTGGCGGGAGAATTTCTCGGCGAAAACTATGAGCTGTCCAAGCTCTACGATCCCGGATTCACCACCGGCTTTCGAAAGGGAACGGACGCATGAGTAGCATCGGCATCCTCGCGTTCAGCAATAAGGGAATGGAGCTCGGCAGGCGCATCGAAGCCCATTTTGCGGCGGCGGAGCGCGCGCCGGTTTTGGCGCGCTGCAGCGACGGCGGCCTTGCGGATTGGGCAAAGGAGCATTTTTTCAAGGACGGCGCTTTGATCTTCATCGGCTCCTGCGGCATCGCCGTCAGGGCGATCGCGCCCTTTGTCAAGAGCAAATCGAGCGATCCTGCGGTGGTGGTGATCGACGAGCTGGCGACCTATGCCGTCTCGCTGCTCTCGGGCCACATCGGCGGCGCAAACGAGATTGCTAAGGAACTTGCGCTTCTTACGGGCGCGTTTCCCGTGATCACCACGGCCACCGACAGGAACGGCGTCTTCGCGATCGATGCTTGGGCGAAAACGCAGGGGCTCGCCATCGAGAACCCGGAGCGGATCAAATGGATCTGTGCCCTCCTGCTCGCGGGCGAGACCATCGGGATCAAGAGCCTGTTCCCCGTGGAGGGGACGCCGCCGGCGGGAGTGAGCCTCACAAACGGCGTGTATCACGCGCTCATCACCTATAAGACGAACGGAAAGGCGGACGCGCTCAGGCTGATCCCGCGCGTGCTCACGCTCGGGATCGGGTGCAAAAAGGATGCGAACGCCGACGCCGTCGAAGCCGCGTTTGAGCTGATGCTCGCCAAATCGGGCTGCCACGCCCTTGCCGTAAGGCAGGTATGCAGCATCAACCTGAAGGCGGGAGAACCCGGGATCCTTGAATTCTGCCGCAAGCATAAGCTTCCTTACAGGACCTTTTCCGCCGGGGAACTGCAAAAAGTACCCGGAACGTTCACAGCCTCCTCGTTCGTTCAATCCGTCGCGGGGGTCGACAACGTCTGCGAGCGCAGCGCGGTGCTCGGCAGCGGAGAAGGCGGGAGGCTCCTTTCCCGCAAGGACGCGCGTTTCGGCGTAACCATGGCGATCGCCGCATCGCCCTATAAAGTACGTTTCAGCATCGGAGAATGATCATGCAAACGCTCTTTGTCGCGGGCTTCGGGCCCGGAGACCCCAGCCATATGACCGCCGCGTGCCGGGACGCGCTCGAGGCGGCCGACGTCATCGTCGGCTATTCCATGTACGTAGACCTGCTCCGGCCCCTGTACCCAAACAAGCGCACGTACGCAACGCCCATGATGCGCGAGGAGGAGCGCTGCCGCGCGGCGCTCAAAATGGCGGCCGGGGGCGAAACGGTCGCTGTGGTCTGCAGCGGCGATGCGGGCGTGTACGGCATGGCTGGCCTTATACTGGAGCTTGCGGCGGAATATCCGTCCGTTGAAGTCGTCGTCGTGCCCGGCGTGACGGCGGCTCTCGCGGGAGCGGCGGTATTGGGCGCGCCGCTTTCGCATGATTTTGCCGTGGTCAGCCTTTCTGACCTTCTCACGCCGTGGGAACAGATCCAAAGGCGGCTCGATTGCGCCGCCGCGGGGGATTTCTGCATCGCGCTTTATAATCCTTCGAGCAAAAAGCGCTCGGATTATCTCGCGCGGGCGTGCGATATCCTCCTTCGGCATAAATCGAAGGATACGCTTTGCGGGCTGGTCCAAAACATCGGCCGCGACGGCGAAAGCAAGGCGATACTGCCGCTCGGGGAGCTTCGGAACGCACAGGTCGACATGTTTACCACCGTGTTCGTCGGCAACGCGCAAACGAAGGAGATCCTGGGCAGAATGGTCACGCCGAGGGGGTATCGCCTTGGCTGAGATCCTGTTGTTCGGCGGCACCACGGAAGGACGCGAGCTCGCAGAGCTGCTCAGCGCAAAAGGAACCCCCACCCTTGTCTTGGTGGCCACCGAATACGGCGAAGCGTTGCTCGACGCGGGCGGTTCGGTAGCGGTCCGCGGGGGTCGGCTCGACGAGGCGGCCATCGCGGCCCTGATCCGCAAGGAAGCGCCGCGCTGCGTGATCGACGCCACGCACCCTTATGCCGCCGAGGCCGGAGCGAACATCCGCGCGGCCTGTCAAAAAACCGGCGTAAAGCGCCTTCGCGTGCTGCGCGAATCCACCCCCGGCGCGGGCTGCGTGGAGTTTTCGGACATGGACGCGCTGATCGGCTGGCTCAACGGCCGCGACGATACGGTGTTCTCCTCGCTGGGAACGAAGGAGGCAGCCGCGCTTGCGCGGGTTTGCGGTTACAAAGAGCGGGTATGGCTGCGCATCCTGCCCTCGCCCGAGGGGCTTTGCGCCTGCATCGAAGCGGGCTTCCCGCCCGCGCGCATCATCTGCATGCAGGGGCCGTTTTCCAAAGAGCTCAACGCGGCAATGTTCCGGGCGACGGGCGCTTCGACGCTCATAACGAAGGATTCGGGCATAGCGGGCGGCTTCCCCGAGAAGCTCGCGGCGGCCCGCGAATGCGGCATGACCGTCGCGGTGCTCGCGCGGCCCCGCCGGGAAAACGGTCTGACGCTCGGGGAGCTCAAGCAGAGAATCGAGGAGAACGCGCTATGAAACACGTATCCATCGTCGGCATCGGCATGGGCGCTGAAACCGTCACACGGGAAGGGTATCGGGCCATCGAAAAGGCGGATGCCCTCGTCGGCGCTTCAAGGATGCTCGAGCCGTTCGTCCCGCTGCAAAAGCAAGCGTATGGCGAGTATCTGCCCGACCGTGTGGCCGATGTGGTATCCGGGAGCGCTCATAGGAGCTTTGCCGTGCTGGTCTCGGGCGACACGGGTTTTTACAGCGCGGCGGAAGGGCTCGCGGCGGCTTTGTGCGATTTCGATGTGACGCTCATCCCCGGCGTCTCCTCCCTGAGCTATTTCTTCGCAAAGCTCAATCGCCCCTGGCAGGGCGCCAAACTCTTAAGCTGCCACGGGCGGGAAGCGAACCTTGCGGACGCCGTACGCCGCAACCGCCTGACATTTGCGCTCACCGGCAAAAATATGGACACGCTTGCCGCCCGGCTCGAGGACGCGGGCTTTGGCGATCTCACGGCCACGGTCGGTGAAAACCTCGGCGCGCCCGATGAACGCATCCTCGCGCTGCCCGTCTTTAAGCTGCGCGGCGCGGCCGTCGGCCCGCTCGCCGTGCTGCTCGTCGAAAACCCGGGGTTTGACGGCCGCGTGCGCTTGGGCATACCGGACGGGGAATTCCTGCGCGGCGGCGTGCCGATGACCAAGTCGGAGGTGCGCGCGGTAACGCTGTCCAAATTGTCCTTAAGACCGGACGCGGTCTGCTGCGACGTGGGCGCTGGCACGGGCTCCGTCACCGTCGAGATGGCGCTCTGCGTCCACGAAGGGCGTGTTTTCGCCATCGATAAAAACGAGGAAGCCATTGCCCTGGTCAGAGAAAACTGCCGGGCGTTTCATATCGGCAACGTTTTCCCCGTCCTCGGCTCCGCGCCGGACGCGCTGGAGGGACTTCCAAGGCTTGACGCCGCGTTCATCGGCGGCAGCGGCGGCGATATGGGGGGGATCGTATCGGCGCTTTTGAGCAACAACCCGCAGATTCGCATCGTGATCAACGCGATCGCGCTCGAGAGCGCGGCGGCGGCGATCGACGCGTTCAAGCGCAATAACCTCCAGCCCGAGATCGTGCAGGTCGGCTGCGCGCGCGCCAGGGCTGCGGGCGGGCTCCATATGATGACGGCCGAGAACCCCGTGTTCGTGATCAGCGGAGGCGGGCATGAATAGGGTCCTGATTGCGGGCACGCATTCCGGATGCGGAAAGACCACCGTTACCTGCGCGCTGCTCTCGGCGTTCAAGATGCGCGGTATGGACGTCTCTGCGTTCAAATGCGGCCCGGATTATATCGATCCCATGTTCCACAGGGAAATCGTCGGCGTCCGCTCGCACAACCTCGACCCGTTTTTCTGCGGCGGCGGAGAGCTGCGCGGCCTTTTGACGGCGCACGCGGGCGAGCTCTCCGTGATCGAGGGCGTGATGGGCTATTACGATGGCGTCGGGCCGGAAGGGACCGGGAGCACCTACGACGTGGCGCGCCAGACGGATACGCCCGTCGTTCTGGTGGTCGACGTCAAAGGCATGGCCGCCTCGGCGGGCGCAGTGCTGCACGGCTTTCGCTCATTTCGGCCGCAAAGCCGTATCCGGGGCGTAATATTCAACGGCGTGTCCCCCGTGCTCTATGAGGACTATAAGGAGGTCGCCCGGGCCGCGGGCGTTCCCGCGCTGGGGTTCCTGCCCCGGCTGCCGGAGCTGACCGTCAAGAGCCGCCACCTGGGGCTTATCACCGCGGGCGAGATCGCGGATATAAAGGCGAAGCTCGTCCGCTTGGGAAAGCTTGCCGAGCAGTATATCGACATGACCGGCATATTGGAGCTTGCCCGTTCGGCTCCGGCGCTAGATGAGCCTTTAACACCCGAAGCCGCTTTACCCCGGAGCGTGCGCGTCGCGGTTGCGCGGGACAAGGCGTTCTGCTTCCTGTATCAGGAGAACCTGGAGCTGTTGGAGTCGCTCGGCTGCGAGCTCGTGTTCTTCAGCCCGCTTTGCGACCGGGCGCTGCCCGAACGCATCGGCGGATTGTATCTGCCCGGCGGATACCCGGAGCTGCACCTTGAGGCGCTATCCTCAAACGCCGCAATGCGTAGGGCGATCCGCGAAGCGGTGCCCGGCGGCCTCCCCACCGTCGCCGAGTGCGGCGGGTTCCTGTATTTGCATGAATCGCTCGACGGCTATCCCATGGCGGGCGTCATCAATGCGAAGGCGTTTAAAACGGATAAGCTCCAGCGCTTCGGCTACGTGACGCTGACCGCGAATGCGGACAATCTCCTGTGCGCCGCGGGCAACGCCATCCGCGCGCATGAGTTCCACTATTACGACAGCGCCGACAACGGGACCGGCTTCGCCGCAAAAAAAGCGCGCGACGGCTGCGAATACGCCTGCGTCCACGCGACAAGCACCCTTTACGCAGGCTTCCCGCATCTGTATTTCCCCGCAAACCCGTCGTTTGCGGAATCATTCGTCCGAAAAGCCGCGGCGTATGCCCAGGTATAGCGCGGCAAGGACGCTGGGCGGGGCGATTTTCCGGAAGTGCGGCCCCCGCCGTGAGCGCGCTGCAGACGAATCCATATAACCGGGCCTTCCGCCCGCTTGGAGGTTTCCCATGGCCAAAGCGATCATGATCCAGGGCACGATGAGCAACGCGGGCAAAAGCCTTTTGTGCGCGGGGCTCTGCCGCGTATTCATGCAGGACGGGCTTCGCGTCGCGCCCTTTAAAAGCCAGAACATGGCGCTCAATTCCTGCGTCACCAAAGAGGGCCTCGAGATGGGCCGGGCGCAGGCGGTTCAGGCGGAGGCGTGCGGCATCGAGCCCAGCGTGCGCATGAACCCGATACTGTTAAAACCCGTTACGAACGTCGGCTCGCAGGTGATCGTAAACGGCGAGGTGCGCGGCAACATGACCGCGGCGACCTATTTTGACATCAAAAAGACGCTGTTGCCCGAAATCATGCGCGCCTACGGCTCCCTCGCCGCAGAATACGATATTATCGTCATCGAGGGCGCGGGCAGTCCGGCCGAAATCAACCTCAAGGAGGGCGATCTCGTCAACATGGGCATGGCGAAGATCGCGAAGGCCCCGGTGCTGCTCGTGGGCGATATCGACCGGGGCGGCGTGTTCGCCCAGCTCTATGGCACGATCGCCCTGCTCGATAGGGAGGAGCAGGATATGATAAAGGCCACCGTGATCAATAAGTTCCGCGGCGACGTGGAGCTGCTTAAGAGCGGGCTTTCGATGCTCGAAAAACTGACGAACAAGCCCGTCGCGGGCGTGCTGCCTATGCTCGACGTGGATATCGACGATGAGGACAGCCTCGCCGAACGGCTCGTGCGCACCAAACGGGACGCCGCGATCGACATCGCGGTGATCCGCCTCCCCCACATCTCGAATTTCACGGACTTCGCCGCGCTCGAAGCCACGCCGGGCGTGGGCGTGCGTTATGTCCGCCGGAGGTGCGAACTCGGCGAGCCGGATATGATCGTACTCCCCGGCACCAAGAACACCCTGACCGACCTTCTCTGGCTCAGGCAGGGAGGGCTTGAGGCGGCGATCAAACAACAGGCGGCGCGGGGCGCGGTTCTATTCGGCATCTGCGGCGGTTACCAGATGCTGGGCGAACGCGTCTCGGACAAGGCGGGCGCCGAGGGCGGCGGCGAGACCGGCGGCATGGGGCTGCTGCCCGTACAAACCGAGTTTGCCGGCGAGAAGCGCCGCACGCTCACGACCGGCCGGGCCTTGACCGTCGGAGGGGCGCTTGCGCCGCTTTCCGGCGCGGCGCTCGAAGGGTATGAGATCCACATGGGCCGCACGGCGCTTTCCCCCGGCGCAAAGCCGCTCGCGCTGCTGGAAAACGGGCAGGTGGACGGCTGCCAGAATGAAAATATCTACGGCAGCTACCTGCACGGTTTTTTCGACACGGCCGAGTGCCGCGAGGCGGTGCTTTCCGCACTGTGCGAAAGGAAGGGCGTCTCGATCGGCGCGACCGCATTCGATCTCAAGGCGTATAAAGAGCAACAGTACGACCGGCTCGCCGAGGGCGTGCGGGCGCACCTCGACATGGGATTGATCTATCGGATACTGGAGGCGGGCATATGAAGATCGAGTTGGAAACCGTCAAACCTGAGGATATCGAAAAGCGCAGCTTCGAGATCATAGAGAGCGAACTGAAGCGGCCGCTCGACCCCGCTCTTGCGCCCATCATAAAGCGCGTGATCCATACGACGGCGGATTTTGACTATGCCGATTCCCTCTATTTTTCCGTCGACGCCCTATCCGCGGCGCTGGAAGCGTTCCGGAGCGGGTCGCGCATCGTCACGGATACCAATATGGCCAGGGCCGGCATCAACAAAGCCGCCCTTGAAAAGCTCGGCGGCGAAGCGCTTTGCTTCATGGCCGACGGCGACGTGGCCGCCTGCGCAAAAGCGGACGGCACGACGCGGGCGGTCGCTTCCATGAACAAGGCTGCGAGGCTGAAAGGCCCGCTGATATTCGCCGTCGGCAACGCGCCCACGGCGCTGATACGGCTCTATGAACTGATCGGTGAAAAGCGCGTCGCGCCCGCGCTCGTGATCGGCGCGCCGGTCGGCTTCGTCAACGTTGTGCAGTCCAAGGAACTGATCATGCAGGCGGGCGCGCCATGCATCGTCGCGCGCGGGCGCAAGGGCGGGAGCAACGTCGCCGCCGCTATCGTCAACGCGCTGATGTACGGGATCACATCCACTGCTAATAGTTGAGGCTATTATGCCCTGCTAAAAACCTGTTATTAGTAGAACCGTCTGTTTCGCGCCGATCGTCCTCGCGGGCGGCATCGGGCTGAAAAGCTCATCGTAATTTGTTGCCACGTCGTTTACCTCCTGATTTGAGCGTAAAAAATAGACGCTCATAGTCTGAACGTCTATCTTTGCTGAATTATTCGATTTTTACCTTCAAAGCCTTTTTGTACTCGGTGTAATGGTCACTCAAAATGTAATCAATCGCCCATTCTTTAGGGATCAAATAAGTACACCGGATATAGAAGTGCTGCACACGGTTTTCACGTATGAGCTTCCGAGCGGTGCGCTCCCCGATGCCGCCTAACATCTTGCAAAACTCCGACAAGGTCACAACGTCGGAATAGGATTGAAATAACTGTTCGTAACTCGCCCTTGTTCTTTTCACTTTCCCAGCTCCTAAAAGGTATTTGTCAACGGCGGATGCTGGCTATGAATAAGAATTTTTGTGCATCAACAAGCTCACTAGACTAATAATGTGTTTTTAGGCCTTAAAAAGCGCCTAAACTACAAGGGGAAATCCATTTCAAGCTTCAAAATTTGACGGGATATTCAGGAGGGATATGGCGATCGAATCTAATCTTTAGCCTTTTGAAGTCCCGACAGCTAGGGGATTGTTCAAGGCACCGCGCTGGCAGGCTCCGCAGATTATGGTTCCGGTGGGGGGCAAGTGGGAGGCATCCCGCCGGATATCCCTCCAACGTGTTTTTCCCCTGCAAAAACAGCAGGAATCCGGGAAGTCTGTATTTATCGGGCTTTTTATGGATGAAGGCTGAAAAGCCTTGATTTGACGGGGTTTTTATGGGTCGTAGATTCCGGTTGTATCCCTCCGGTTCCCATAGTTTCCGAAGGTATACAAGAACTCAAAATCCATTGCCAGCGATGGCGTGTGGGTTCAAGTCCCACCACCGGCACCAACCAATTCAGCCCTAAAGGGAAACCTTTGGGGCTTTATTGTTGCCCCCATATCGTTCCCCGGTTCTTCCGTCATATCGGACACACGCCTAAAATAGCGTTTGCCGACGTACCTTTGAGCTGTAATCCAGGCGCGTGTAGATGTTTGACGTTGTGGATATGTCGCTGTGCCCAAGCCATTCCTGTATTTCTTTCAGGCTTACGCCGTTGGCGTACAGAAGGAGTGTCTATCGAAAAAAAACTGAGTGAAGAACAAGGGATCCGAATTGGGAGAAGATGCTGCAGTTTTGTTGGAAGACGATCCGCAGCAGCCTGTCGATGTTCATTTTCATCGTGAGCAATTCCTTCATTTCCTTGCGGTGGTAGGTTTGGTATGACATCAACACAATCCGTATTAAATCAGGCGGCCTTGTTTGGGCCGCCTGATTAGACCTGTTATTCCGTAAGGGGGCTATTGAACCTTCTGCGCCCGCTTCCTTCGGCGGAGGAAAACCCATACAGCCACAGCTAAACCTACTGCCCCAAGGCCGATGATGACAGCCGGTAGCCAGGGATTGTTTGCTGCAAAGCCTTGCTGTCCTGCCATATCCGATACTTGCGCGCCGTCGATTGTCTTTGTGGTGATAAGGTATTCGGACATCGTGTCGTTTTTGTAGGTCACAACGCCGCCCACGCCCACGGAAATGTTTCCGGCAATCAGGCTAAAGCCGTTGGCCGCGGCGTCATATTTGTAGACATTCACCTGCGTGCCTTCGGCAATATCGGTGGTGATGGCGAATGTGGCCACGCCGGGCAATTCCCCGTGTCCGAGGAAGGAGTAGACGAATACGCTTTGCCCATCGGGAACAGCCGCTTTCATTTGTTCCCCATGTTCGGCCCCGGCCACGAACCCAAAATCGAACATGGCGTCCTCCGTGGCGTTCTTTACGTCGCTTCCCTTGAATGTGATCACCGCCTCCTCCTGCAAAAATGCGATACTGGCGGCGGGGTTTTGCTGGAGAGCGCCAAAGAACTTACCTGTCACGCTGGTACCGTTCGCGCCGCCAAGTTCAACGCTGTGAGCACCGCCCTTTTTTGAGGCGATGGCGTCCACCGTCGCGCCATAGTTGAGCAGCGTACTCTCTGCCAATACGCTAACCCCGGCAAAATCGAACGGCGCTATTTGTGTTTGCAGCCCGGGAAGCTGTGCGGCGCCCTCCTTCCAGGGATTCGTCACATATTGATCGGTCTGCTGTTGTAAATACTCGCCCAGATACTCCCTCGCGTTTTTAATATCCTGGATTCTCTTGCCCATGTCGGTTACGATGGTTTGTAAACTCGGGTCGGACATATCGATATAGATGTGATAGCTGTCGCACTTCTGCGCTTCGGGTGCAAAAACTATTTCCTCCGGGGAGCCTTCAATATTCAACTTGAAAACCGAGTTCCATCGGATGAACTCCGCGCCGTTGATATGGTTTCTGTCATAGGTATACCTGTCTTTGATGTGGTCGACGCGAATGGTCGTGCTGTTCGCCGGGGGCTGTATCGGCTGCTGCGCGGTCACCCCGGAGGACGCGGCCAAGTACATAATCTGCCCGAAACCGCCGGACGGCGCGGACAGGCCGGGAAGCCGGGGCGGTCTTACGAAGGATACGACACTGAGCGCGCATTCCTGCGTGTCAAAGCCCACGTCGTTTTCCGCCCGGATGACGAAGGAATAGTCCCCCGCTTCGATTCCTTCCTTCACGGTCAGCACACCCGTTACGGGGTCGATCACGACCTCCTCGGGTATGAAATAGCGCTCGCTCTTTTGCTCCAACGACCAGACGATAGGCGCACTGCCTGCTGCATGGATCGGAACAGTCAGATCGCCGCCATTGATGAGCTTTGTAAAGACATAGCCGTGTTCTTCTTCGGCAATCACGGGAGCTGTGCGAGCTTGTGTAACGGTGAGCGTGAAAAGCTGCTCATCCGGGGGGGCAGGATCGTGCCCAATATAATTGATAGGGGGCTCGCCGTTCATGCCGGGGTTGTCGGCATTCTTCATGACAAAGTCCAAGATAAGCTGCAGGCTGGTCTTGTTAAATCCAAAGCTGTATGTCTCATTGGACATGGGCAGCGCTTTGAGCCTCTCTGTCTGGAAATACTCCGGGTCCTGCTCGAGGCGCACCGTAAAGGAATAGTCCTGCGCCTTCACGCCGGCAGCCACGGTGATGTTTCCCGTTGCAGGATCGATTGTAATCCCTTCCGGCGCGCCTTGCAGACTCCAGCGCAGCGGCCGGATGCCGTTGCATTCCGCCTGGAAACTGCCGCCCGTGCTTACCGCGGCGTGGCTGTCGCTGGTGATCTTCGTCGGAAGCGGATGCTCCTGCCACACCCATTCCACGATCACGCGATTGCTCACCATAACGGAGGAAGTTGGGCTCCCGTTATCGTCGAGAACCGGCGTTACGGTAAAATGATCGCCGCTGACGGTATGGCTTATGATCTGCGCGTCGTCGTTATCGCCCAAAAACTTGCCGCCTTTGAAGCCGATCACGTCCTGCGTCGTCCAGCCCTCCTCCAAGAAGGCGGTCACCTCCTCCTGCGTGACGGCGCGCGTGCCGCCGCCGTTTACGATGGTCATCGTTTCATCGAACTGCATCTGGCTGACGATCCGTTCCCCCTCATTATAGGTTTTGTAGGAGTCCTCGACGAACGACAGGGTCCTTGCAACCGTGAGCGGGTGGGTGGGATTGATCAGGATCGTGTGCGAGCTGGTATGCTCGAGCACATCGAACGACGCTTTTACGGCCGAGATATTCTTGTTTTTGCTATAATCGAATTTCCCGCCGCCCTCTACGACCGCGCCCGGCCGAATCTGCAGAACGCCGTTGAACACGGGGTCATACTCTCCGTCCGGCAGCATAAGGGGATTGCGGCTGTCAAAATTGCCGTACTCGTCGGTCTTGACAGCCGCCATGCCGCCCAGCGCAAGAGGCATGTACACGCCATGTTCCAGCGGGGTCTTTGACGCGATGGTAAACATGTATCCGCTCAGGCCCTGTAGGTGGAGCAGGCTTCCGGAATAGTACTTCAGCTCGTACTGTTCTTCCGGGGGGTCGGCGGGATCGCCCGGCTTTGCCACCTGCTGCTTGCTGTAGTCGATGACCTTGCGGGGGGCGACGCTTCCGGTGACAGAATCGTTAAAGTAGTCGGCCTCCGAGATCGCGACCTTGTCAAACGGGAACAGGGCGGGCACCGGATCGGACTTGAAAGCATCGCCGTTCACGATAAACTCAATCGCAACCTGCTCGCCGCCTTTGAGCAGGGTTTCGGGCTCCTCATAAAAGAACTCGCCCTCGTCGCTCAATTGCAGCCAGCCTTCCTGCGGATATATCCGCAGGTCGGACTCGGTGGCATTTTGGGGATCGACCCCTTTTGGGTATACCAGTATCCGGTAGTCGATGCCCGCCGGTGCGCGAACCTTGTCAACCCCCTGCGTCGTATCCTCGATGTAACCGCCGACCCGCCCGATCTTGATAAAGGCCTCCTCAATGTTGACCTTATATCCGCCCGTGTCCATCTGCCGCTTGTGCAGCAGGGAGGGTGTCCAATGGATCAAATTCACCGTCTTTCCGATGATGGTGATATACACCTGCAGGATCGCGTGAAGGTCGATGTCCAGCATCGAAGCATCCGCCGTAACCCTCAATCCGACGCCGGCAAAAGCCCCCGCGCCGATGAGGTCCAAGCCGCAAATGGAAATATCGAGCTTCGGGCCCAATTTCACATATCCGTTGATCTCTCCGGCAATATCGACGTCGCCGTCTTTTTTAAACTCCTTCTCAAAAACGCCTTTCACGGATACGGGAGCGCCAAAGAACGTTTTGCCCCGCACGCCCATCCTTGCCGACGTGTACTCCCGCGCGTCGGCTTCAATCCGGATGTTGCCATCAATCCCCACAATGAGGAAAAGCCCGCCGCTCACGCTCCCAATCCCGAAGGGGATGTCGATGCCATACAGGGGGATTCGGATTTCTTCCTGAATCGTGCCCTGTACTTCGGCAACCAGATAAAACTCCTCGGCCACGTCCATGATGAGGTGATAGCCCTTGAACGCCGAATATCTTGCGTCCACATTGATATTGCTGATGCCAAGGCCGCCGCTCAGCCGGATCGTGAGCTTCTTGCCGCCGCTTCCTGTCGCTACCAGCTCGGTGTCCGTGAACTGGAGCGTAATCAGCCTGTTTTTTTCATCTTTCAGGTATTTGAAATCCTTGAGCGCGTCGCCGAAAGCCATAGGTTTGATCGCCGTGTCAGGAACCACACAGTCTTCCACACCAGGGGCAAAGCCCGTGATGTTCCCGCGCGTCAGGCTGACGGTCTCGCCGTCTGTGCCGCCCAGGGAGAAGTCTTTGAACACCTCGTTTACCTGCGGCTGTTCGATCATGTATGTATTTTCAAGCGCTTTTGCCTGTGTATCAAGATTGGCGTCTCCGTAGCCATTGGCAAACGCGGCACTTGAGCCTATTTTAAATGAGGTGCCTGCCTGTAAGTCAACCACGATCGTGCCGGGCTCGGCCTTTCGCCCCTCCTGCGCCAAAGCGGAATCCAGAATATCCTGTTTGATATATCCGCCATCACGAATGGTCCTTTCCGGGCGTTTTTCCTGAATGGCACTGCCCGCAATCAATTGACCGGCGGAGGCAATTTTGTCCGAAATCGTGCTGCCCTCCAGCATGACAACGCCGTCGGCCAGTTCATATGAAACTTCCTTGAAGGTTGCGGGTGCGTCGCCTGCCGCCAGGGTTTCCCACTTCCCGTTCGAAGGAAGGAACTCGAAGTCAAATCCGGGAACGGCGGGCAAGTTTTGAATACCCGCCGTTGTATATTCGAGTGTGGAAAGTCCCGGTATGGACGACTCCGCTGAAGCGGCGGCCAGTGTCCCTGTCGGCAGAATTGTTATAAGCAGACAAAAGATCAGCAGCGCGGATAAGAACCGTTTCATGCTTTCTCCCCCTCGTCGGATGGTTAATTTGTGTTTACTGCATATCCAATAATCAGTTCATCGCCATATGTATATTCCAGCGTCGAAAAGGCCGACGAGGCACCAGGACTTTGCGGTACCACATTAAGCCCGGCGTACAGATTACCAGCATAAAAACAAGTGCTTTTTTCTGGGCTTACCTCCAATCCGGCTACACGCCGATTATCCGAAACCCGCACTTGATTACATCTATTTCTCTATGCGCTCGAATACAAAATCCACATGGTTCGATAATTTCTGAATCACAGTTGAAATATCGTGATCTTCCCGGATTGCGGCCGGCAGATCAAAGATGATACCAAGGAAACCATAATTTAATTCTTCCGCCGCTATTTTCAAGTCTATATCATTTCGTATTTTCTCTTTCGCGGACATGGCTTTCAGTATTTCCTCATAATAGTGCGCTGGTTCTTTCAGCATGAATCCCTTGACGAAGCCCCTGGCCCGTTGATTGATATATTGCTCCATGAATATGATGGCGGCGATTTTGTCGATTCTAGGATTTCTATTTTTCCCATACTTGATGAAGATCAGTCTGAACACTTCTCTGGGAGCCATATATTCGATTTCATATTCAAGCTCCGATGTGTCCGGCCTTTGCTCCCGCATGCCTTCCTGAAAACAATCGAATATGCAGTTTAAGATTTCTTCTTTGTTTTTGAAATGATTATAGATAGAGCTTTCCTTTATTCCCGCTCCCTCGGCGATTTTTCTGACGGATACACCGTTATAACCCCGTTTGGAAAACAAGTCCACCGCAACATCAAATATCTTTTCTTTTGTTCCGGTTAAGTCCAGCATCATTTAGCGCCCCTTTAACTAACATATGATATTATTTACCCTATATTATACCAACATATGTTAGTTAAATAAAGAGTATTTCAAAGATTTAATAGGGGATTCACGTGCATGGAATCCCCTGATGAACGGGTTGCGCCCGTCCTTGACGCGGCCCCTACCCGCATTTTTTGCAGCCAAGGATCTCATACGTTGAGTTGAAAAGCGCGTTCCCATGACCCGGAAACGCGCTTTCGCCATACTCATCGTATTCATTTATCCAGCGGCGCAACGTTGCGTCGCTGATGCCCAGTTCTTTGGCAACGTCATTAATAGACTGTCCTGCGCTTTGTCCGTATTTTACGGCTGCCATTTTGAATTGCTTGTCGTATACTGCTCGCTTCATAACAATCTGACCACCTTTTCATTCGCTCTTAACTTGGTGTCCAGATTATCATACCACTTCAATTTCTCGGTCTAATTCTTGGTCTAATTCTTAGGGTTCAGTTCAAATGATGCCGCCCTTTTATGCCGTGCGATGGCTGAATTATACTTATTGCTTTTCGGTCACTTTGCCGCATCAATGCATGAGACAGTGTTCTTTTCAGTACTGGATACGACGCGTCCTCCAAATATTACAATCCGTTTTGTACCTTGGCTAAGAAGCGTTTCCTGCAAATCCGGCGTATCAAAAATCACGAGATCCGCACGACAGCCTTTTTCTATTCCATACCCGTCAAGAATCATTGCCTTTGCAGCATTATACGTTCCCATACGATATACGTCGTTAAATTCCTGAATGCGGGAAGCCTGTATAAGCTGCGCCGTCAGAAGGCATTCCTCCAGCATATTGCCGTTGCCATAGGGACGAAAAGGATCTCGTATGTTGTCCGACGCAATTGCCACATTGACGCCGGCCGCCATAAACTCCTTTATCGTGGTAATTCCTCTACGGATCGGCTGCGCATCGTTTCTACCCATTAGGAACAGGTTGCACGATGGAAGAGAAATGATGTTCAGCTCCGCCTTGTGGCATTTTTCAATAACGCGATTTCTTGTCGCTTCGTCCACTGCGTTCATTGCAGTGCAATGCCCGCAACTGACCTTGCCTGTGAAGCCGTACTGCAACGTTAAATCGGCAATTGTTTCAAGGCAATGGACATCCGGCGCATCGGATTCATCTACATGCAGGTCGATGGGCAGGGCGAATTTCTCCGCTATTGCAAATAGGCGCATTAATATTTTTTCGTTTTCAGCATGCGTATTGAAAAAAGGCGCCCCTCCGACGAAATCCGCCAGCCCTTCATTTAGAACATTCTCGAGGTCGCCAAAACCATACCGGTTTGCATCTCGATCCGGAAAATTGGGCAAAACGGTAATTTGCAGACGGATGACGTCTTTGAGCTCTTGTTTTAGCTCATTGAGCGCTTCGATACCGGCCATACCTGTTGTTTCGTCGATATTAGCGTGGGAGCGTGCGCTTGTGGTGCCGTTTGCCACTGCCGAGCGCGCAAGGCGCATAGCGCGACCTTTAATATCGCGTTTGAGCTCTTCCTTTGTTAATGCGTTGCAATAGTCTTGAAACCTTCGGATTGCTTCGTCCAAGCTGCAGGACTCATCGGTGTTCATCGTAAACACTTTATCCCAATGCATATGACTGTCCACAAACCCCGGAGCTATGAAGCAATTGGCTGCATCGATGCATTCTTTGGCTGCTTCCCTCGCAATATTCTGTTCTATTTGAACAATGCGGCCTTCCTTTATTGCAATATCCATACAACTGCTCATACCGTATGGCACGCAATTTTTTATCAGAAGATCAAACATCTTTTCCTCCTTATAATACCTGGTATTTTTCAAGGGGCATCCCAAGATCGATCATTTCCTTTTCGATGGTCTTGTATAGCTGAAGATACTCCGGCGTGGGTTCCAGCGTTGTAAAGTTAAAGCATTCGTTGCAGGGAAGCCCGCGGGACGGCTTTGCCAGGTTATCCTGATATTTGGGCAGAATAGCTTTTGCAAACTCGTTGGCGGCTTTTCTTGTCATGCCCGCGCAAGACTTAAATACCTGAGCGCACCACCATGTTTCTACCGGCGTTATATAGTTCACATAGCGTCCGCCCGCCGTGCGCGGAAGCGTTGACTTCGCAGCGCCGGAAACGCTCAGATTCATGAGCCCAACTGCGGATTCGTAGAACAAATCCTTTGTCATGGGTCCGCTGATCTGATTTGTGATGCGATCCGCCATAATAGACGTATTTCTTGCGGTTGCCTGCGTCGCGATGCTGTTTCCCCACTGCGCCCTGGGAAGGGTGTTGCACGCTTTTTGGATATCGAAAACGTTGCCGTTTGAATTATCCGCCCTCAGAATTGTCGTAACCAGGATATCATTTGCGATCCCGACGAGAATCGCACCTTCGACCGATCCCGCATAGCCCCCGATGTTGGAAGGCCCGCCTGCATGAATCCAGTGACCATAGTTGATCGCGCTGATCACCTTGTGGAAAGTACCAAAGGTAACCTTCATTTCGGAGGGTATGAGGCAGTGACTCAGCGGGCGCGTCCCGGCATATGCCGCGACACCGGAAAGGAATCCATACTCCGTCACGGCATTATTAACGCTAAATGTCGTCATCGTCTCGCGGTCAATAATCTTCAGCGCGTGGCGCTTAAGCTCATTCTCATAGAAGCAGAGCCATGTTTCGTAGGGCGTCCCGCTGCGTACATTCCTGCCGGATGCCTTTTCAATGGTAGGCCCGCCAAGAATATCCAACAATTTTCGATATTTTGCGATCCCTGCCTGCAGGCCGACGACATAAGCCTCGTCTACCATGATGGATAAAGGTCCGGATGCGATCGGCGGATATGGATCTTCAGGGCGGCGCGGTCTCATAACCACTTCGTCACGGCCTGTACCAAAATGAACCTCTTTCGGCAAGAGAGAAAGCGCCAGTTTTATCTCGTTTTCATCGACTTTGATCACCCGTTCCGTGTCTTCACAATAAAGACCCAAAGCCAAAGCAAGCTCATAACCCGCCTTAAAGAAGGTATCTGCCAATTCATCGTCGAAATTTATAATGACGCTCGGATCGTAGGTGTTTGCAAGACCATATTTCTTCAATATGCCTTTTATTGCGGTTGGGAGTACTTTTATATCCCATTCTTTCACCGTATACAACGGCCCGGAATACGCTTTGTCCAGGCTTTTAAGGATTGCTTCCATTCTTTCACTTGCCGGCATGTTCTATTCCTCCCCAGTTCTGTTATTTTTCTGAATCCACGAGAATGATCTCGCCTTGTCCGCCAATTTTCCCTTGCATAATTTTTTTGCACAACTCCACAGCGTCAATTGCGCTTCTCGCCCAGCCGTCCGCCCGGATTGAGGCCGCGAATTCCGCTGTCACCGGGCCGCCGCCAATGATGACGTTCACCTTGTCGCGCATATTGCTATCCTCAAGATACTTGACTGTATCCGCCATAAAAGGCAACGACGTGGTCAGAAGCGTGGAAACAGCCACGATATCCGCATGAACTTCTTTGCATTTTTCAATAAAAGCCTTTACGCTTACGTCTGTTCCCAGATTATGCACTTCAAATCCATTTACACTTAACAATGCTGCGACGACATTTTTTCCGATATCATGCACATCCCCTTTTGCCTGGCCTATGACAACGGTTCCGGCCTTGCTTGTCATAATTTCCTCGGGGCTCATATTGCCCATGATCTCTTCCATCACCGCGCTCATCGCATCTCCTGCAATAACAAGCTCCGGTAAAAAGGCATCGCCGACATTATACCGCTCACCAACCAAATCCATGCCTTTCGCTGCGCCTTCGTTCAAAACGGTCAGAGGTGGAATCCCTGCACCGATAGCGGCCTTAACCAGTTCCATGGCCACATCTTCTTCACCGTCGGCGACCGCAAATTTAATCTTCTCCAATATTTCTGACATTAAGAAACACCTCCTGGGTTAATTATCCAATATTAAAATTATTAAGTCTTTGTCAGGGGATCCAAATCATATATGTATTTTTTGTAATATCGGCTTTATCGCATTTCCAAATTGCATCCCAAGGTCGCTCACCATAAGCCGGGAGTATTCTCATACTCCCGGCTTATGCATACCTCAGCCGTTCATGGCCCTACGTAATCGGATACATCCTCATACTCATTGGGAACATGGATCTCTCCCGAAAGGATTTTTTGGATTGTTTCTTCCGCCTTATCGTAGACGTCCGCTGGAATGATCGACTTCATATCCTCATTCCAGAAATACGTGATGGCTTTTTCTTTGAAACCGAAGAACAGAATGCCTTTTGCCGTACCGGACATACAGGCCTCCACAGCGCTGGTATACGCGGCCTTGAAGTCGACCAGATATGCGAACGGGACGCTCTTTGGCGATGTTTCGATATAGTTTGCATTGCCGCCAAACGCATAGATTCCTTGTTCTTCCGCCGCTTTGAGCGTGCCGAGTGTCGCCGCCGCCGCATTTGCGTATACGATGTCCGCTTTAGATCCCGTGATCTGGTTCATTGTGGTTTCATAAGCTTCACCGGTATCTATGTTCGTCAGTACCGCCGACACGCCTTGAATTGCAGGATCCACGCTCTGCGCGCCGAGCAGGAAGGCCCGTGTCTGCTTGGTAACGGCCGGGAAGTCGGCGCTTGCTACCAACCCGACGACCTTGGTTTTTGACAGCATTCCCCCTACAACGCCCGCAACGTATGCACCCTGTTCCCCAAGCACATTAATTGGGAACTGGTTATCTGTTACGACCGTGCCGCCGCTGGTAATAAAGAAGGTGTCCGGATAATCGCCGCTGATCTCTTCAAAAGGAGTTGAATACTCCGCACCGTGCCCGATAATGATTTTGTACCCGTCCTCCGCCAGCTTTTCGCTTTCGCTCTTGATCGCTTCAGCGGTGGCGACCTCAAGAATCGTCGTTTCATATCCGAATTTTTCTTCAACCCCCTTCATGCTTTCGGCCCCAAGCTGGTTGTATCCTCCATCCGTTGGGGAGCCGGGCAGCAAGATCGCTACTTTCACATTTTCGCCCTGCGATTGCGAAGGCGTATTGTCCTGCGATTGCGAAGGCGTATTCACTTGATTAGCGCAACCTGTAAAGCAGGCGATCATAAACAAACATGTCAAAATAATCGATGTGACCTTTTTCATACTCGTTCCTCCTTCAAGATTTTTCATAGGGAATTCCTTTTGCGCTCGGCGATAGGACTTTGTTCTTGCTTACACTAAGCACAGCGACTACTGTGATTACGTAAGGCAGCATCATGATCAGATTCGCAGGAAAATCACCCCCCATATTTTGAACGCTCATTTGAACCGCATTTGCTGCGCCAAACAACACGGAACCGGCCAAAACACCCATTGGATGCCACTTGCCCAGGATCACCACAGCTAGAGCAATAAAGCCTTTTCCTACCGTCATATCGATCCCGAACGAATTTGACTGGGCGATCGAAAGATACGCGCCCGACAACCCTATCATGAGCCCGCTAAAGAGTGTGCAGATATATCGGGTCATAATTACGTTAATGCCCAAGCTATCGGCCGCCTTTGGATGTTCGCCGACGGCGATAATCTTGATCCCGATGGATGTTTTTCGCATCAGTATCCAAATGGCAAACGTCATTAATATCCCAAGATAAACAATGAAGCTATGTTGAAAAAAAACCTTCCCAAGCAGCGGGATTTTATTGAGCAGCGGAATCGGAAGAATTGGAAAACTCTCAACGACAACGCCTGCCAGATTATTGGAATTATAAAACAGCATCCGAAACAATACGTTTGTCATACCGGCGCATAAAATATTCAGCGCCGCTCCCAAAACGGCTTGCTGAGCTTTAAACCGGATTGCCGCCACGGCAAAAAGTGCGGTAACCAAAATTCCCGTTGCCATACTTGCGAACATGCCGTACCAGTATGAGCCTAAATAATAGGTTGCCGTATAGGCTGCAAACGCTCCTGTCAACATAATGCCGTCGGCGCCGATATTCAAGATTCCGGCTCTCTCTGCAACCATCAACCCTAAGCCGGCAATCAGCAGGGGGGTGGCCATTCGGACGACCGACGCGAGAAAATATGCAAATTGCTCCATTAGGCGCTATCGCTCCTTCCTTCTTAAATATCTTCTTTTTTTGGATACGGAGGCCGCTGCTATCGCCACAAAGATGATGATGATCCCTTGGAATACGTCTACAAAGGACGCGGAAACATCCACAGCCCGTTGCATTGCCGTAGATCCTGCCGACAGGAAACCAAACAACATTGATGTTGCAATTACACTGAGCGGGTTATTGTTCGCCAGTATAGAAACCGCAATTGCGGTGTAGCCATAACCGGCAGAGATCGACTCATATAAATAGTGGGCGTTTCCGGATACCTCCACGGCGCCGCCAATCCCTGCTATCGCACCGCTGAGGAGCATTGTTGCTATTATTGTGGGCCCGACCTTTATTCCGCCGTATTTTGCCGCAAGCGCATTGTTGCCGACTGCGCGCACCTCATAGCCCAAATACGTTTTGAAAAGCACAATCCCAATAATGACCGCGATGATGCACCCAAGGAAAAACCCCGCATGGAGTTTTGTTCCTTCAATCAAATAAGAAAAATTAGCCTGCTGTGCAATACTGGCTGATTGCGGATCGAACTGCGTTAAATCCCTCATCGGATATCGCACCAGATATCCCGCCAGATGAAGCGCAATATAGTTGAACATAATGGTGGTTATTACTTCCGGAACATCTTGCTTGGCTTTAAAATATCCCGGGAAAAAGCCCCATATCGCTCCTGCCAGAGCTCCGGAAAGTACCATTAACGGAATTAACAATGATCCGGATAGATGGATAAAAGTTGTTCCGACCCACGTTGAGGCAATGGCGCCCAGCATAAATTGCCCTTCCGCACCAAGATTAAATACGCTTCCACGAAACGAGAACGCCACCGCGATGCCCGCAAACAATAATGGGCAAGCCTTATTCAACATGTTTCCAAATCCGCGCGCGCTGCGAAAGGATGCCTCAAAGAGCGCGCTAAATGCTTTAACCGCATCATAGCCGGATATCATTAGAAGAAAGAAACACAATGCGACAGAAGCTAGAATTGCCAGAAATGGTTTAGAGACCGTACTAAAAGTGTTTTTCATTGAGGGAGCACCTCCGCCGTCTTTGCGCCCGTCATCATGCTTCCAATTTCGCCAATCGGCGTTTCGTAGGTCGCTTGTCCTGCAATTTCCCCTGAATGGATAATTAAAATTCTGTCGCTAAGTGAAAGGATTTCGTCCAGATCCGTTGAAAACAGCAGAATTGCCGTCTTCTTCTTTCTTTGCTCGATCAATTTGCTTCGCATAAACTCAATTGCTCCTATATCAAGCCCTCGCGTCGGTTGATTGGCAATCAGCACGCGAGGCTGCCTGTCGATTTCGCGCGCAAAAATGACCTTTTGCTGATTCCCTCCTGAGAGTTGCCCGGCAACATATTCAATATTTGCAGGGCGAACGTCGTATTCACCGATTAATTCCTTTGC
Organism: Bacillota bacterium; assembly: GCA_038562375.1. Classification (GTDB taxonomy): domain Bacteria; phylum Bacillota; class Clostridia; order Christensenellales; family CAG-138; genus JBCFAY01. The sequence continues at coordinate 151,260 of JBCFAY010000001.1, forward strand.
TCTTTTTTCGACCATTTTTTTTCGAAAAAAAATCCCTTTTACATAAGCTGGTGAACGCTGAAACCCCATAATGAGGTTCTCCTTGATTTGAAATTGAAGAACTAAGCCCTTTTTTTGACGATCATCCGGAATATGCGAAAGGTTCTTATTTAGATGAAATCCAATGCTTTTGTGCGTAACATCAGCGCCGTTAAGCAATACTTCGCCGGACTCAATTTTTCTTCCGCCAACAATCGCTTCGCACAGTTCAAGTTGCCCGTTTCCGTCAACTCCTGCAATCCCTACGATTTCTCCCTCCCGAACCTCAAACGAAACATTTTGTACCACCAAACGTCCGAAAAAATTCTTTACACAGAGGTTTTTCACTTCCAGCAGCACCTCGCCGGGGTCTTGCGGTATAATTTGGCGGGTTAGCGATACGCTTCTTCCCACCATTTGGTTCGCTATGTCACATTCATCCGTCTTACACACTTCCGTTGTGCCTATTACTTCTCCAAGGCGCATGACGGTAACCCGGTCCGCATAGGTAAGCACTTCTCGAATTTTGTGCGTAATCAGAATAATAGAATATCCGTTGTCGGCTAATGCTCTTAGGGAAACAAAAAGTTCGCAAACTTCATTTGGAGACAAAACCGCTGTCGGCTCATCCAAAATCAGGATGTTTGCCTCTCGTATCAGCGCCTTGAGTATCTCAACCTTTTGCTGAATGCCGACCGGGAGCTGCCAAATGTAGGCGTCAGGATTCACGTTAAAGCCGAATTTGTCGTTGAGGTCTTGAACTTTCTTAGACAATGCAGACTTTTTCAAAAACAATCCTGTTTCCTTCATTCCAAGGAAGATGTTTTCGGTAACCGTCAGCTGCGGTATTAGCATAAAGTGCTGATGCACCATGCCGATTCCATGTTGAATTGCCGTTTTGGGATTATCGATAATGACTTTTTCTGAATTGATGCATATCGTGCCTTCATTGCAGGAATATAAGCCATAGAGTATATTCATCAGCGTTGTTTTTCCAGCTCCGTTTTCCCCCAGTAAGCCATGGATTTCCCCTTTTTTCACCGTAAAGGATACATCTTTATTAGCACAATAATCTCCAAAATATTTATAGATCCCCTGCATATTCACAGCATCCATGATTTTCCCCCTTTTCAAATCATCGAAAGATCTTCCAAATGAGCGGTGTTTTGAATTGATTGCTTTTTAACGTTTTTTTTATATAATAGAAATATAGAAATACAATATAATAATCTTACATTTAGTTTCTAGCGTAATTGTGTATATGATTTAAAAAACTGTCATTGTTGTTCCATCCAAAAAAGAAAAGATGATTTTGGACGCAGCTACAAATCCCAGAGCAGCATTTCGCAGCAAAGGAGTTCTTTTCCATGGAGATTGTCATTCGAAACGCCTTGAAAAGCGTTGTACTAAAAAACTCCAAAGTGCTTACTGACCCTGCTTTTTTAGATCGGACCGCCTCAGATTGCAGTATCTTAACCGTGGGAAAAGGGTACCAATATGTTAGGCCGAATTCCCTGCTCCTCCTCCCCCCCGAAGCTATTTGCGAAGCATTGCCTTACCTTACGGAAAAGCAGATTCCTGCCGTTGCAATCCCAATCACCCCTGCTTTTCCCAAGATCGATCAAGGTCTTATTGAGTTTTGCAGTCAACATCAGATCAGCGTGATCGAGCTTTGTGGAGAATATGCATATTCGAAAATTATAGAATATTTTTCTAACCATATCTATGTCGAGCGAATCGGCGAGTTCCTATCCATGGAAGAATTGAGCAATAAATTTGCGTATTGTATATGCCGCGACGGCTTCAAAAACATTTTGAGCCTTGTGTATAAGTACTTGGGTCGATCCGCTGCGATTACTGTGAGCACCATGCTTTATGCCGTTGGGGACCTTAAGCTCATGCAGTCGATTATCAATCTGGACGCGGAAGCCAAGTATTTATCGGAAAGCAAGCGGTTTCAAGTAAATAAAGACACCCCCTTTCAGTTTCATTACTGCCATGGAACAATGCCGGACAGCTCCCCCAGTTCTCAACATTGGCTTCTGAGAACCTTTAATAACACTTATTATCGTTTTTTTACCGCGGAAGGCGATGTTCCGTTCAGCGATACGGATCTGCAAATCCTCTATTATGCGGTCACTGCATGTGCGTTACAGATCCATATCCATGAACAGGATTTTATTAACCAAATGCAAGCTGCCAAGCTTCTGTTCAAGCAACTCATCAATGGGAGTATCGAGCCTGCCGAGGCCGAAAATTTCGGATGGAACCTGGGCTCGAAAAATACCGTGGCCATCGCGTACGCACCGGTTTCCTTTCGGCAGATGCAGCACTTTCAGGAGGTGCTGCGCAGCGAGCTCAAACTTCGGAATCTCATCAGCAATATTCCAATTATAAAGCTGGGAAAGCGGCTCGCAGTAATCTTCAGCGATATCATTTGTGAGGAAACCGCCTCTTTGGTTTTAGAATCTACGATGAATACACTGAAAATCACAGAATACCAAATCGGAATTAGCGATATGCTGGAGAATTCGAATACTGGCATTGCATATCGTCAGGCAGAAACCGCTCTGCAATTTGCAACCCTATTCATGGGCACGCAGGTCCGATTGTATACAAAAATGGGCGTTGCTTCCCTGCTTATGCAGCTTCCGCGCAATGAGCTCGAAAATTATTATTTGCGCTCTCTTTCCCCCATTTTAGCCCTCGATCCGGAAAAGCGAAATGATCTTTTAAGCACGATGGAGTGTTTTTTTGATTCAAATTGCAACGTTGCAATCGTTGCCGAAAAAACGCATATGCATGCCAATACCATACGCTATCGCATGCAGCGGATACAGGAATTACTAAATGTTGACATCAGAGAGATGAACGATCTTATCAATCTCCAAACGGCGCTGAGTGCAAAACGCATTGTAGAAAAGCTTTATGAGAGACCTTAACCCAATAGGCGCTGCCGCATACCTTGCGGTTTCGCTCCTGTTCGGCCTCCAGCTTGCGGAGCAATTTTTCAAAGGGTGCTACCAAAGGCAGCTGCGGTAACTGGATTTCGTTTTCGTCCGGTCTTTGGCAATGACCGCCTGTTTACCGCCCAGCATCACTTCGGTTACGATGTGCTTGATGGTCAGCGTTTTTTTCTCAAAGTCAATCGCGTCCCATTTGAGCCCCGCAGCCTCACTCCGGCGTAATCCGTAAAACGCGCCCAGATAAATGCCATTCTTTTTATAGGGTACTGCTATTCTATCTTTCGGTACCGTTGCTTACTGCTGTTTGGCTTTTCAGGGTATTCCATTTCGATCAGATGCTGTTCCAAGGCAGGCACAAGATACAGTTTTCTAAATGAAGCACGGCTTTTAAGTCCGAGCCGTTCCATGATCTGCATGGCCGAAAGCGTATCCCCGTCAAGACGTTCAAGCAGTAGCTTCACATAGACGCTCGTTTGCATATCGCTGGGCCGTGCCTCAGCAATTTCCTTGAGGATGTCTCGAATGACAATCAACACAAACTCAACAAACGGCGTTGCATCCGCATTTTGATCCGCTTGCGTGAGAACCGCATAATAATCGTCCCGGCGTTCACGGATCAGCGTTTCGATCGGCAACCATGCGAATATGGGTTTCCACTTGTATAGCAGAAGCGTATGCCACATTCTCCCCATTCGGCCATTCCCGTCTGCAAATGGGTGGATAAAGTCAAACTCATAGTGGAACACACAGCTTTTAATAAGGGGATGCACCTTTGCATCCTTTGTCCACGTCAGCAAATTGCCGATCAGCTCCGGCACGATATGCGCCGGCGGCGCCATATGGATCAGCTGATCGCCCTTATATATGCCGACGCGGCCGCTTCGAAACAGGCCCGCCTCACGGACCAGCTCGTGCATCAGGATGTGATGGGCTGATAATAAGTCTTTTTCGGAATAAGGGTCGTATTGCAGCAACCGCTCATACGCCTCAGAGGCGTTCTTCACTTCCCGTATCTCCTGCGGCGCGCCTATAATGCGCTTGCCGTTGATAATATCCGTTACCTGATCCAAGGTAAGCGAATTGTTCTCTATGGCAAGAGAAGAGTGTATCGTTTTGATGCGGTTATCCCATCTTAGTCCGGGGTTCGCCTCCATGTCCCGCCATGCCGTAATAGAGCCTATGAATTCGCTGATTTGTGAAACGAGGTCAATTAGAGTGTCCGTAACGGAAAACGGCGGCATGTATTGCTGGTGATCCATAAGCACCTCCAACTTATATCCCATCTTACCATACAAGTCTGGATTACACAACTTTCTACTCTTTATCCATCTTCCAGAAGATTGTGACGATCTTTTTTTTGCCAGACTTGTATGGTGATCTTGTATTGTATTGAGCATACAAGTTCTATTCTTTCAGTATTTCACTCTTAAAATCCGACGGTTTTGGGAAAAACTCCGAAAGCGCCGCATCTGCTAAAATATGAACGGGCCGTTAAGCTTTAAATGCCGGGTTGACAATGCCGCTTTTATATCCTAATATTTTAGGCATAAGATTAGTTAGTTAGTCTTAGATTCATCTCTTTAGGAGGAATGATCATGAAAGAGCCTCTCACCCCTGCCGAGTGGATCGTGATGAACGCGCTGTGGGAAAAATCGCCCATGACGCTTTCTGAAACCATCGCGCAGATCGGCGATCGCGCGCAATGGAGCTACAAGACATTTTCAGCGTACATGGCGATACTCGAGAAAAAAGCGTTCATTTCCGCCGACCGGCGCGGGCGGGACAAATTCTATTATCCCATCGTCACCAAAGAGGAGTGCATCGATCGGGAAAGCCGCAGTATCGTGAATAAAATCGAGGCAGGCTCCGTGAAGCTGCTGGTCACGAGCATGGTCCGGGAAGGCAATCTCCCGCGGGAGGAGCGGCAAAACCTGCTCCTGATGCTTGAAAAGATGCTCGAGGAGGAGGCGCACAATGAAAGCGGTCATTGACGCGCTGCTCGAGATCAGCCTGTATTCGGCGATCGTCACCGGCGCGTTGCTGCTCTTTCGCGTGCTTTTCAGGAAGCGCATCTCGCCGAAGCTGCAATACCTCGCGTGGGGCGTGCTGATCTTGCGCTTGATGCTGCCGTTCACCGTCGAAAGCGGCTTCCATGTACAAAGCCTGTTCCCCGCCACGGCGCAAAGCCCGGCCATCGAGATCAAAGCGCCGCCGGATTGGTGTGCCGTCGGCTTTTTGGGGCTGGGTCTGCGGCATGGGCCTTTATGCGGCTTGGATGGGATTTGTAAGCCAGCGTTACCGCCGCCGCATGAAGGCCGCGCGCGTCGAAATCCCCGGGCGTGCGCTCGAACTATATGAAAAATGCAGACGGGAGCTTGGAATTTCGCGCAGGCTCCCGCTCTGGGTTGTGGACGCCGCGATATCGCCGGGAATCGCGTTCTTCGGTCGGCCCGTGCTGCTCCTCCCCGCCTCCATGCTCGACGCGGACGAAGCGCTGCGCTTTGCGCTCATGCACGAACTGACCCATCAAAAGCGCGGCGACCATGCCGTGAGCGCGCTGATGAACCTGTTACGCATGATCCATTGGTTCAATCCCATCGTGCATTTCGCTTTTTCGCAGATGCAGTCGGATATGGAGACGGCCTGCGATTTCGACGTGATGCGATCGCTCCGGCCCGACGAAAAAAGGGCCTATCTTACGGCGATCATCGATCTTTTCTCCTTTGAGGCGCAGCCCCAGCTCGGTATGGGCGGGTTCCGCACCCGGAGCATGGCCCAAAGGCGACTGAAAGCGTTTATGAGAAAGACCTCCGCCATCGGCGCAAAAATCTCGGCGGCGCTGCTCGCAGCACTGCTGCTCTCGGCCTGCTTCACCACCGCCTGCCGGAAGGCGCCGGAAGAAGCGTTCTCCGGCGGCACGGCGCGGATCGAGAACGTCGGCTCCAATACCGACGCGGCGATGCCCGCCCCCGGCGAGGAGCGGCTGCGCTCAAGTTATACGCTCGTCTGCGGCAGTTGGGGCGTGGCGGACGACAACATCCGCCACGCCGCGGAAAAAATCAACGCCAACGGCGGCATAAGGGTGCAGCCCGGCGAGGAGTGGAGCTTCACCGCCGCGCTCGGCCCGTTCACAGAGGATAACGGCTGGACGTTCGTGCCCGGCGTCGACGACGGCGAAGCCGCCGAAGACGCGGGGATGAGCGGCATCTGCTGCGTAAGCGCCGCGCTCTACTGCGCGCTGCTCTCGGGCGGCATAGAGATCTCCGAGCGCAGCGCCCACGCATGGCCTTTCGCCTATGTTCCGGCGGGGCTGGACGCCGCCGTATCGACGGGCGGCTCCGACCTGAAATTCGTGAACAATACCTCGCGGCCTCTGACGATCAAATGCGCCGTCGCGGACGCGAACACCATGGAACTCTCCCTCGCCGTCGAGCTTTGGGGCAAGCCGCTGCCGGAAAATACATCGTTTGCGCTGCGCAGCGTCACGGTCGAGTACGTGCCCTCTGTTGTTCGGTATGTCGGCGACCCGACGCTGCCCCAGGGCATGGAGCGGTGGATCTCCAGCGCCCACGAAGGGCGGAAGGTAGAGGTCTATCGCGACGCGCTGAACTCCGGCGCCTCCGAATCCACGGAGCTTTTGTATACCGACGAGTACCGCGCCGTGACCGGCGTAACCGCGCGGGGCACGAAAGTTCCCGTTCCGCTTTCGGACAGGAGCAAGGCGGAGCTCTCCGCGCTCGCGAAGCTGTATCAGTCCAAATATAAATACGACAGCGGCGCGCCTGATTTCGAGGAGATCAACCTTCATTATGGCAAGTTCTTCGAAGAACTGGAGGTCGATTTCGGCGGCATCATGAGCGGCGGCGGCGATACCGGCCTTACCGTGGGCATACCGATGCAGGAATTCGATCTCAACAAATGCTATCCCTACGCGGCGGTGCTGTTCGCGCTCGACCCGGCGCTCAAAGGCCTGAGCATCGGCAGCCTGAAATATGACCCGGACGGCCCGGAAACGGTGCACCTCGAGCGCGCAGACGTCGAAAGCTACTATTCCTCCGTATTGGATCGGCCGCTTCTCGACTACGCGAAGAGCGAGAAGCTCCTCGCCGAAATGATGATCGCCACCGCCGGTTACCGGTAAAATCGATCGAACCCGTGCATTTAGAGGCCTGCGGGTTCGGCTTCCTTTTTATAAGCTCCTGCGGTCGGTGGTGATTCCCCGTTTCGTAGCACATAAGCGATCTCGGCGATCAGCTTAGCCCGGCTTCCCTCGCTCAAGATCGCGGATGCTTATTTCACCTGCCGAGTAGTACGGGTCGCAGCGAATCAAGCGTGCGACATTTTAATGGCAAAGCAGGCAACAAAAAAAGGGGGATGTTTGCTCTGATTGGGAGGGCAAACATATCCCTTTTTTTGCGGTTTTGCTGCAAGTATGGACTCATAGGGGCGGAACAGGGTTTCCAAAGGATTTCCCTTTCGGCCTACGACTTTCGCGGAGAGTCTGGTTTGTTATTCCCGGCAGGCGTGCATATCATTTGCGTTACCTAGACTCGTAGCGTAGAAAGACGGCGGAACCCCGACTTTTTTTCTGAAAATTTTACTGAAATAATTCGTGTCGCCGAATCCGCAGAAACTGGAAACCTTATATATGCTTGTGCCCGGTACCGACAGCATGCGTTTTGCGGTTTCGATCCTGATATCCATCAAATATTGCTGAGGCGATGTACAATAGTGTTGCTTGAATAGTCTGAACAAATAGGTGCGGTCCACGCCGATATATTTCGCAACATCTGCAATCCTGATGTTATAACCAAAATTATCATAGATGTATTCGGCCGCTTTTTCCGCCAGCAATTTGGCGTCGCTTTTTGGGGCGGAACTTGTTATCGTGGACAGGAACAAATACAAATATCCTATCATCCTAAGATTCGCTTCAATGCTTGAAGCCGAATCGAGCAGCGTTTTAATAAAACTCAAGGAGATATCAAAATCAGGAGTTTCAAAAACGGGAGACTCTTTATGCAAGCCCAGGGATATTGCCATTCCCTCAACATCGGTTCCGCTGAATCCGACCCATATGAAAGACCAGGACGCATTATTTGCCGCAAAGTATTTGGTCGTCTCTCCGGGCCTGATGATCAAGCCCTTCCCTTTGCCGAGCGTATAGGACACGTCGTTTTTTACAAACTTGCCGGTTCCGTCCACAATAAAATAGATAAGATAATGCGCCCTGATAAACGGCCCGTATGAAAACCCGGGCGCGCATGGCTGGTACCCGCATTGATGTATTGACAAATGTGAGCGCTCACCGCCGCCGAGGTCCCTATACGATACGAAGCCTTCCGCGATATTCAACATATATACCCCGAAATTCGATGTCTTTTTAAGTATTATGCAACAAAAATACTGATCCGCGCAACATATATCCGTTTATTGCGGCTGCAAAAAGAAATAAAATAATATCATCAAATACTTCTCTGGAGAACAGTGGATATGAAAAAAATTGCATTCATCGGAGCGGGCAGTTTTGGTTTCACGCGCGACCTTGTAAAGGATATTCTCACTTTTCCGGCTTTCGCGGATGCGCATATCTCGCTTATGGATATCGACGAAGAACGCCTGGGCTATATCGGCAGGGCGGTTCAGGCCATCATTGACGCCGGGCGTTACCCCGCCACGATGTCGGTCACAAAAAACAGACGCGAAGCGCTCGAGGGCGCCGACGGCGTGCTCATAACGGTTCTCGCGGGAGATGTGGACGTTTGGCGGCACGATATCGAGATTCCCAAGCGATTTGGGGTGGATATCAACGTCGGCGATACCCGCGGGCCATCCGGCATATTCCGATATTTGAGGACAGCCCCCCTGTTGGTCGATATCTGCAGGGATGTTGAAAAATATTGTCCGGACGCGATCGTTTTGAACTATACAAACCCTATGGCGATGCTGTGCAGGACCGTGCAGGAAATAACCGGCGCAAACGTTACGGGGCTCTGCCACAGCGTTCAGGGTACCGCAATGATGCTTGCCCGCTGGATCGGCGCTGATTACGATACCGAGGTCTCTTATCTATGCGCGGGCATCAATCACCAGGCGTTTTATCTCCAATACGAAGTCAGCGGGAAAGACGCGTATCCCGCGATACGCGAAGCTTTAAATCGTCCGGAAATCTATAACGAGGAAATCGTGCGCAACGAGATGTTCAAATACCTGGATTATTACGTTACGGAATCCTCGGGTCATAACTCGGAATACAATGCATGGTTCCGCAAGCGTCCCGATCTGATTGAAAAGTATTGCACCCGCGGAACCGGCTGGAATCCCGGCGTATACGCGTATATCCGCGATGAGTATGCCGCCCGTAAAAACACATGGAGGGGCGATATTGAAAAGATGCTCGTCTCAGAGATCGATCTCGCCCGCGGCCGGGAGTACGCAGCTTCCATATTCAACGCTGTTTTCGGCGACAATACGCCGTTTGTTTTCAACGGCAATGTGCGAAATGCAGGGCTGATCGAAAACCTGCCTTACGGATGCTGTGTGGAGGTACCCGTGACTGCGTCCTGTAAAGGGTTCGTGCCCCACAAGGTCGGCCGTCTTCCCGATCATCTCGCGGTGCTTGTCAATACGAGCGCACGCTGCGAAGAGCTGGCGGTCAGAGGTTTCATCAATCGCAACAAACGGGATATATTCCATGCGATATTGTTCGACCCGTTGACCTCTGCGGTCCTTAGCATGGAAGAAATCCACTATATGGTCGATTGTATGTTCGAGCAGAACAAGGAGTACCTTGCATACATGGAATAAAGGCGCAAAAATCGGTATAAAAAATGGAGGCAAATCAATGAGCGATATCCTTCTTTCAGAATTCATGCCGGAATGTTGTTTGGAAGTTTCCCGTACCGAGATCAGTAAGTCCAAGTTCCCTGTCATCGACGCTCACGCGCACATGGGGATACTCCTCGTCGGCAAAAACTACGAGGAAATGTACGATACCGGCGAATTTATGGAATACATGCGTCAAAGCGGCGTGTATAAGGTCATCAACGCCGACGGCGTCTATGATGATGAGTTTACCCGGATGCTCAATAAGACAAAGGGCTTTGAGGATGAAATCTACCATCTTGTTTGGATCGACCACGAAAATATCGATGATCCCGGTTTTGCGAAAACCACCCGTAAAAGGCTCATTGAAGAAAAGAAATTGGGCGCAAAGGGCATCAAGATCTGGAAAATGATCACCCTGCGCGACAGGGATAAAAGTGGGAAGCCTATTCGCACCGACGACGATAGGATGCAGGTCGTCTATGAGACCGCGGCGGAACTCGATATGCCTTTGCTGATGCATATCGCCGATCCCGTGGCTTTCTTCAGGCCGATCGACAACCGCAACGAAAGGATCGAAGAGCTTGGTCATTATCCCGACTGGAGTTTCTACGGCAAGCAGTTTCCCTCGTTTAACGAGCTCATGGATATGCAGGACAACATGATCGAAAAGAACCCGCACACCAAATTCATCATGGCGCATTGCGGTTCGTATGCCGAGAATCTCGCCCACGTGTCGGAACGGCTTGAACGTTATAAGAACATGTATGTCGACATCGCGGCGCGTATCGCCGAACTGGGCAGGCAGCCTTACAGCGCGCGCAAGTTCTTTATCAGGCATTCCGACAGGATCCTGTTCGGGAGCGACAGTACGCCGAACTATCTGGGCGTACACAAGATCATGTATCGTTTCCTTGAAACCTATGACGAGTACTTCCCCTACTGGCGTCCCTCGGAAATGCCCATGCAGGGAAGATGGCATGTTTACGGTATTGGGCTGCCGGATGAGGCCCTCAAAAATATATATTATAAAAACGCGGCTAAGCTTTTTAACCTGGAATTTCCTGAATAACCAAAGCTCTCGCCTGCATCGAAAATATCCTCCATCCGAAGGGGAGCGGAATTGTTTCCGCTCCCCTTCGGAATTTGTATTTTAAGGGCGGAATTTCTGCCCTTTAGAGGCCGATGATAATCCGCTCTTTATTTGATAAAAGCGCTCCAGCCTTCGGGGATCAAGTCGATATTCTCCTTTATGAGCGCATCCATGAGGCCCTCCGGATCATCGCACAGCGCGCACAGCGGATCCAAATAAAGCGCCTGCTTGAGCTTGTTCATGTCGCAGTCGACGGCGGCATCCACGACAAGCAGATATTCGCGGCCGAGAGATTCGCACTTGGCGGCAATCCCGTCGGGCAGCGCACCGATATGCTGGGGCTTCAGGCCCAGCTCATTTACAAAAGTCGGGACTTCCACAATGATTCCGTCCGATACGTTTTCGATGTATCCACGGTTGAGAACGTTGACCATTTCCATGGCGATATGTCCGGTCGCAAGCGCGCGCACGAAATGCGTTGCCGTTTCTTGGCTGCCTTCCATGAAATGCTCGTACCCGGTATCGCGCAGCATGACGTCCTGCATACGCGCGTAATCCTCGGCACGCCATGCGTCGATCACGCAAAAATCGCAGTTTTTCCATTTCAAATTCCGGCTGCACATCACGTTTTGACGAAGGAACGCACAAAAGAATTCTTCCACGTGCCTGTCGGCAGGCGCGGGATAAAGGCCGAATACCCTGAACAGGTCATACGACACGGGTTCTTTCAGCGCAAATCCGGTCTTTTTCAGCTTGTCGCATAGCTCGGGATACACGTCCCTGCCGTCTATCTCCAGGCGGGTAAACCACGTAAGATGGTTAACGCCGGCCGCTTCGTAAGACAGGCGCCGGGAATCGACATTGAATACCTTTTCAGCGAGCTCTTTTGCCGTGCCCGGCGTGCCGTGGCACAGGCCGAAGGTTTTAATCTTGGTAAACTTCTCTATCGCGAGGCACTGCGCGCCTTCAGGATTTGTATAATTGACGATATATGCCCCGGGACAGACCTTTTCCATCTCGCCTGCGATTTCCAACGCAAGCGGAACGGAACGCAGGATGCGTATCATAGCGCCGGGGCCTATTGTATCGCCGACAGACTGATAGACCCCGTAACGCGTGCAGGTTGCAATATCGCGTTTCCATGCGTCGTATTTGCCGACCGCATAGGTAAAAAGAACAAAGTGCGCTCCGGGCAACGCGTTCTTATAATGATTAAAGGGGAGAACCTTAAAATCCTTTCCCGACCATGCCGCAAGTTTTTTTACCGCCGCGGCAACTTCCTCAAGCACGTTCGCGTCGATATCCACGAGGCGAAGCTCGCCTCCTTCAATGAAGTCTTCGCCGAGGATATCTCCGACAAGCCTCATGGTAAACACCATGCTTCCGGCGCCGATGAATACAAAATTGAATTTACTTCTGCCGAAAAACATCTATTCTCTCCATCTTTATATTGATTCCCTTGCGTACACATTAACCGGAACAACGCCCTCTGCAATCGTTGTTTCAACGTCGCGCAACGACTGCGCAAAGGAAGCGCCGCCGTAATGCGTTGTGCTTATCGCGCCTGCCGCGTTTGCGTAGAGAAGGCAGGTCTTTGGATCCTTCCCATTGAGATAGGCATACAAATAACCGGAATTGAAATTGTCTCCCGCGCCGGTGGTATCCCTTGCGTCGGCGCGGTAAGCGCCGTGGAAGATCGGCTTTCGGCTGTTTCCTTTGCACACCACGGCGCCTTTTTCGCCCAGCTTGATCACGGCGTCGCAGCCCATGGAGGCGATTTTGGCCGCGGCCTCTTTGAAATCGTCCGTCCGTGCTATTCTTGCCGCTTCTATTTCATTTGGGAAGAAAATATCCGTTTCTTTAAGCGTCTCCATAAGCGCGCACAAAAAAGTCCCGCTCTCATCCCATCCGGCGTCCAGAGAAATCGTCATTCCGAGCTTATGGGCTCTGCGGAACAGAGCCGGGAGACCTTCCCACAGCCTGCGCCTGAGGGCATATGCGCCGACATGCAGATGCCTCGCGCGGTACGTTTCCAAAGGGATTTTGTCCGCCGTATATCCGTCTATCGTATCGCCGGAATACGTGATCAGAGCCCTGTCCTTGTTCGTGCTGACGCTCACCGTTACGCCGGTAGTCAGGCGGCTGTCCACGATAATGCCCGACGCATCCACCCCGTGCGATCGGATCGCATTGAGGACAAGCTCGCCTCTCGGGTCCGTCCCGAGCATACCGAAAAAAGCGGTTTTTAATCCAAGATCCGAAGCGGTGCACGCGCATATCGCCGTGGAGCTCCCAAGGCATTCAAAATAGGACGCAGCGGAAACTTCCTTGCCGAATTCGGGCGCTGATTCCAAACCGCCGATAACGATATCCGCGTTGAGCTCGCCAGCGGCAAGCAGATCATATGCCCCGTTTATTTGAGCTCTATCCATGGTTTCAGGCCCTCGGGACGATCGGGATCGCAGCCGTTGATCTTAGATTTATAGAGGCTTGCAAGCTGGCAGGCCGCAGCAAGTATCAAGCCGTTTGCAAGATTCCCTACACGCTCGCCGAACCAGATATTTGCCTTAACTCCGGCAATATCGAAGGGAAGTTCCGAGCATACCGCAACGAGGGCACCCTTCGCAGCAATCTCCTCGACGAGCGCCTTCTCGTATTCGCCGAAACGGCCGCCTGCTAGGACCATCACAAGCGTTTTATCATCGATCAATACAATCGGGCCGTGGCGCACATCCAAAACATGATAATAATTGCTTTGGAGGCATGAGATTTCCTTAAAAGCCAGAGCGGCCTCATCCGCCAAGCCTTCAACAGGGCCGTCCGCCAACACAACCACGCTGTTCCAGGGGTTTTTCGACAGGTCCCTGAGCGTCCCGTCATTCCTTTCAAGGAAGGCCGGGCCGTTTTGCGCTACTTTTTGGAATCCCTCGTCCGCATCGGCTTTACCGAGCATTTTAGCCAACGTGAGCATACCCGCCGTATAAAGGCAGCAAACGCATCTCGTCTGACAGACGCTTTCATCGAATGCCCACGGCATGCTGATCGTAAAATCCGATAATTCTGCTATTGTGGAATCCTCGCGGCAGTTGATCGATACAAAGCGCGTGCAAGGTGCCGCCGCGCGGATTGTTTTATAAGCGTTTATCAGTTCCGAGGTTTCGCCCGAGCGGGAAACGGACAATACCAGAGCGCCGTCAAAAAGCCGCTTATATTCTTCAAAATTGCGCCAAAGATCGCCTGCCGGCACCGCGAATACGGGGATATCGCTCCAAAGCGAAGCTATCGCTCTGAAGGAACAGGCAAGGGCGTAGCTTGAGCCGCACCCGGTGAATAGAAGTCTACGCGGAGAAGCGCCGTTAAAGAATTCTACAATCGCTTTTTCCTGTTCGGCAACACAATCGAGCGTTTGCTTCAGCGCCGCATACTGACCGAAAATTTCAGAACGTGTAATACTCAATTCCTCTCTTCCTTTCAAGTAAATCTTATATTTAATTCTTCGAAGGCTTTTAGTATCAACGCTGCAAAATGCTCCGTTATGGCTTGAATCGCCTTTTCGCCCAATTCCGGCGACGAGTTCTCCACGTCGTCCCACCACTCCCAGTTCGGGGAATCCTTGTAATAATAATTCGGTGGATCAAGGTATCGCCGGGGCATTGGGTTCATATTCAGCTTTTCAAAATGCGTGAGGTCGGGAAACATGCGCCAGAACATCGAAGTTTCCCATTTTCCCGCATGGTCCGCAGGTTCCTCGCCATTTACCAAAACGCCTTCATACTCTGCTTGGGCAATCACTTTTATGCTCGGATTTTCCACCGCAAAACAATGAGCGGCCCGTTTGACACAGTCCACCTGAAGGTTGCCGTAATGGCCCGTAAGGATTACAACGACCCTTGCGCCCACTTTTTTCAGCTGATACAGCGTTTCATAGATCGTCTGGTTAACGAGGCTTTCAGAATACGTCAGGGTTCCCGCATATGTTGAAAACCCCGGCCTGCCGACAAACGTGGGCGGCAAAACGATGCCGCCGCCCATCCGCTGCGCTATCCGTTCACATAAGCCAGCCGCTTTGATTCCGTCAAGGCCGAGCGGGAGATGATCCGCATGCCATTCGATAAGCCCCATCGGCATCAAAAACAGCGGCATTTTCACAACGGCACGCTCAAATTCCTCGGGCGTCATTTCAATATATCCGTAGCTCATCACATCACCCTTTAATGATCAGGATTTTACAGCCCCCGCCGTCATGCCCGAGATAATGTATTTCTGGCCGAGCAAATACACAATCAATATCGGAAGTATCGTCAGCACGATGGTTGCGAAGATTAAATGCCATTGATTGATATAGATACCGAAGAAATTAAATATTGCCATCGTCATAGGCCACATGGTCGTTCTGCCGATGGAATAAAGCGGGATCAGAAAATCGCTCCACGTTCCCATGAATATGATAATGATCAGAGTTACAATTACCGGCCGAAGCAGCGGGAAAATAATCTTGAAGAATAATTGCAGCCCCGTGCAACCATCTATAATAGCCGCCTCATCGATCTCTTTAGGGATGGAATTGATGAATCCGTAAAGCAGAAATATACTGAACGACGTCTGCAGCGCAATGTAAACGAATATCGTGCCGAGAAATGTGTTGTTCAATAGGAGTATCTTGAGTATTCTGACCATGGTAACCATATTGATCGATCCGAACATACCGATCAGGAGGTATAAATATAATCCCTTGTTAAATCTGCTGCGGTTTCTTGAAAGCACGAATGCAGCCAGAGAACATAGAACGACGATCCCCGTCACAGTGCCCAGCGTTATGATGGCACTGTTTTTGAATGCGTTGAGCAGCTTGCCTTCCTCTACAGCAATGGCGTAGTTTTCCCATTGTATTCCGTTCTGCGGAAGCGACAGATCGACGCGGGTAGCTTCCGCCTGTGTTTTTACCGAATTCAAGAACACCAGCAGAAACGGTACCAGCACGAACAGGGAAAGCAGCCAGGCGATCAGTGCTTTCCACCACGATTTTCTTGTGTTTCGGCTCATAGCTGCACCTCTTTTTTTTGAAAAAATTTAAGCAAAATATAAGCGATCACGCCTGTTACAACAAACATGATGGATTCCATCGCATTGGCGATGCCGTATCTCCCCGACGAATACTCATAAAGAACGATTGTTTTGGCCATCTGTGTGATCTTGCCGGGGCCGCCGCCGGTCAAAACATACACAAGGTCAAAGGTTTTCAGCTTCACGATAAAGTTGAATACAAAATTCGTGCTGATCGAAGGTACAAGCAGCGGAAGAATAACATTGAAAAGTTTCTTAAAGCCGGACGCGCCGTCAATATCGGCCGCTTCCAAACAATCCGAGGGGATTGTCTGCAGGCCGGCAAGATAGACGATCATGCAGAATCCGGAACTTTTCCATATTTCCACAAACATAACCGACAGAAGGGCGAAATTTGGATCGGCCAGCCAGGCGTGCGTCAGAGATTTCAACCCAATCACGCTCAGAAGGTTATTTAAAAAGCCCACGGGATCGAGTATGGAGGAAAACACCATGCCGACGATCAAGGCAGGCAGTATATTCGGGAAATAAAATATGGAACGCAGGACAGTCTGGCCCTTTACCCCGCTGTTGAGCAAAAGCGCCAGGGCAAGCCCTACAACATTTGCTAAAAAGGTGGTTACGCTTGCAAACAATATGGTATTGAGGATGATCGGGACCATGGAACGGTCGGTAACGAATATCTGCTCATAGTTTGCAAGCCCGACCCACTTGACGGTTTTTCCCAAAAGGCTCCAGTTGGTGAATGATAAGTATATGCCGCTGAATATTGGAATGATAAAAGCTACGGTATAAATAATCAATATCGGCAACACCAAATATGACGGATAGAGTTTCCTTTTATACACTACTTTGCCCCCATTGATATAAAGTGGGTGGAAATAAGGTAAAGGGAATCGAACCCATAGGCCTTAAACCGCAATTTTGGCGCATTTCATTGTCATCGCCAAACAGAATAGCCGCAGCTATGCTTCCTTCCTCTTTCTCGAACTGCCTCCAAAATTGCGGCTTTAAGGTTGAAGGGTTTAGAATGCGGGAAAGTGCGGCAGGGCAAAGCAGCGGCGAAGGCGTAACGAGACTACGGCGAGTGCCGCCAACACGGCAATGGCGTGCTTCCCTGCCTTTAAACCGCATGGGTTCGGCCCCTGTGTTCGGATTGGCGCACGAGGCTTAAGGCAGGCATACTGCAAGCAGTATGCCCGCCATTAAAAACGCTTCGTTTATTTCCAGTTGGCGTTGTCGTCCGCCAGGGCGGAAGCGGCGCGCTCCTTATCGAAATTCTCAAGCAGTTGCTGCGGAGTAAGGGTGCCAAGGATCAACTCCTGGAAGTTGCTTCCCCAGTTCCAGCCTTCATAATAGAGAACCAGGTCGCTGCCGACGGTGAATCTGGAAGCATCGTAAGTATCCACCAGCGACATCCATGCGACGGGCATATCCTTGGTAACGGAGGCAAAACTCGGGACAGCCAGGTCGTCTCTGCCTTCATAATAGGCCTGAAGGTTTTCTTCCCTGGTCACGAAATCGAAGTACAGCTTAACCGCGTCGACATTTTTGCCGTCTTTATAAGCGCACTTGAGAATACCGCCGGCGGTTACCGCAACAGTGCTCGGATCGTACAGGGGGTTGGCGAACATCTTCCACTCGCCGGCGCCGGAATCAGGATACATCCCCAAAGTGGTTTCGGCATAGCTGCCCCAGGTAAGGACCATAGCGGCCTTGCCGGTGCCCATCGCCTCATACGAACCATCCCAGGTATCGGAAAGGACGGTATCGCCGAAATAACCAAGGTCAAAGAGCTGTTTATAACGTTCCACCGCCGTTGCCAGTGCAGGGATTTCGGCATATTTGATCTGGTTGTTGTTGAGCTTTGTGATAACGTCGGGATCCGTATCCAGCAGGTACCCGACGAGACCGGCATCCGTCCAGTTATGGAAATGCCAGCCGTCTTTGCCGGGTTCATAGATCGGACGGACGTCGTTATCGAGCAAGGTCTTACAGATGTTCAGGAAATCATCCCAGCTCTTGGGGACGCCCAGCCCATATTGGTCAAAGATCTGGGTATTGTACAGCACGGACCAGCAGTCCTGAGACCACATATTCAGGCCATAAAGAGCACCGTCGATCGATGCGCCCGGCTTAACGGAATCGTTCATTCTGCCGGCCCATTCTTCGCCGGACAAATCGAGCAGGAAATCCTTATAGGGGATAAGCGCGCTGCCGGAGCTCAGGTAGAAAATGTCGGGAGCCTCGCTTGTGGCAAGCCGGGTTCCAAGGACATCGTAGTACTGATCAATGGGATAAAGCTGAAATTCGATGGTGATACCGGTCTCTTCAAAAAATTTCTGAGCAAGGGTGCGATCGATATCCTTGATGTGATCGCCTACAGCGAGAACCGTAAGTACACTACCGGCATAAGGCTGAGCGTCGCCTCCGGTTGCAGCGGGGGCCTCCGTGGGTGTTCCGGTGCTGTCCGGATTATCCGCGGAACTGGACCCGGGATTGCTGCAGCCCACGATGCCTAGGAGCATTAGCATGGCGAGGACTAAAGCAAGCGTGGATTTAATACTTCGCTTCATTTTGTGTTCCTCCTTTATTTTTGTTTGCCTGAACGGGAGACTGCTTTTGTTATGAACAGAAAGATATGCCGGTGCTGGGAGAACCTAAGATAAAGATAATACAATTCACCGATATTTTTAATGCATGAAACAATCCAAAACTGTGGACATTACGCCACAATCGCCGATTACGAATGTACAAAACCCAAAAACAATGGATAATTGATATATAAGATAAAAGGTTTTATTTTCTTCGGGATATATTATCTCTAATAAAAAATGATATCATTGAATATGCCGTAATGAAACGACTTGAAAATAATATATCTCTGAAAGGGCATTCTTATGTTTGGGTTTACCGCGAAAACGGTTCTGGTGACCGGCGCCGGCGGTGGTTCCGGCGAGGCGATCGCGAAGACATTTCTTGCCCATGGCGCCTACGTAATCGCTGCGGATTTATACGCACCCCGGTGGGAATGCGCAAGCGAGGAGCGCCTCCAGCGTACGGCGATGGATGTTACGGACGAGAATGCAGTCGATCGCGTCGTCTCGGATGCGCGAAGAGAAGGCCATGTCGTCAATATTCTCGTCAATAATGCGGGCGTATCCGTCGGAGGTCCGGTAGGCAGTATGAGTACACAGGCCTGGTTCAAAAATATCAACACAAATGTGACGGGCGCGTTTTTCTGCATTCGCGCTGCCGTAACGCCCATGATGGAGGCCCGGGAGGGACGTATTATCAACATCGGCTCCATTGCCGGCAAGAACGGTTTCCCCAATCTTTGCGCATACGGCGCGTCCAAAGCCGCCCTCATAGGCATGACCCGTTCGCTCGCGGTGGAGCTTGGGCCGTATAACATCACCGTCAATACGGTCTGTCCCGGCACGGTGGATACTCCCATGATCCAAAAACTGATCCGTTCCATCAGCGAAAATACCGGCAAGAGTTACGATGAGATCAAGAGGGGTATGGAAAGCGAAATCCCCATGGGCCGCCTGCAGCAGGCGCAGGATGTCGCGGATATGGTGATATTCCTCGCCTCCGATATGGCGAAGAACATCAACGGTGAGTCCATCAATATAGACGGAGGGACGGTGCGCGACTGATGAAGAGCTTCACATTGAATAACGGAGCGGTCATTCCTTCCATCGGTTACGGGACTTGGCAGAACGCCCGGGAGGATATGGTGCTGTTTGCGCTGCAGCATGGATATCGGCACATCGATACCGCGGCGATATATCGCAACGAGGATATGGTGGGCCGGGCATTGCTTAGGAGCGGGATAAAGCGGGAGGAATGTTTTCTCGTCAGCAAGCTGTGGAACACCCGCCGGGGTTATCGTACCGCCCTGAAGGCGTTTGAAGAAACGCTGAACGCGCTGCAGACGGATTATCTCGACATGTATCTTATTCATTGGCCCTGCGCCCGGGGGGAAAACGCCGATGACGTTAATCGCGATACATGGATGGCGCTGGAGGAATTGTACGGCAAAGGTAAGATCCGCGCCATCGGCGTCAGCAATTTTCTCAGGAAGCATTTGGCGCCGCTGCTGGAAACGGCAAAAGTACTGCCGGCGGTCAACCAGATTGAATATCATCCCGGCTATGCTCAAAGGGATATATTTTTATATAACAGCGAAAGGAACATCCTTACACAGGCGTGGGCTCCCCTTGGTTCCGGTGCGGTGCTTGGGCTGCCGTTGCTCAGTGAATTGGGTCGCAAGTATGGCCGTTCTCCGGCGCAGATCTGTTTGCGCTGGTGTGTGCAGCAGGGCATTCTGCCGCTCGTAAAATCCACAACGCCGTCGCGTATACTCGAGAACATCGAAATCTTCGATTTTGTGCTTGATCAAGACGATATGGCGGCCATTGACGCCCTGCCGGAAACCGGCTTTTCCGGTATGCATCCGGACACGATAACGTTTTGACGCTTCGCCGAATCGCGGCCGCATCTTCAAAAACAATGAAAAGAGCTTGTTTTTTGGACGCTTTGACGACGCATAGCCGCATCGGGATATAAAGAATCCTTTGCGCCGCGCAGAGATCTGTTGTAATATTCTTATGATAGTGTTCATATTTGGCTTTTCTATTTGGCAGGTTATTATATGCGTAAAATAATGAATACCGTTTTTTTCAAACTCTTTTCCAGATATTCGATCCTGTTTGCCGTGGTGCTGTTGGGCTGTTTTTTGATTTTTTCCGCATACATGTCCCGGACAATGAAGGACAGTATTCAGGAATCAAATCTTGAGCTTGCAAATTACATATCGTGGAAGATGGACAAGCTCGTCAGCGAAATGGATTATACCTCCACCCTTGTTGTTAAATCGTCAACGCTAAAGCAGACCTTTTTTTCAAATACCGCCCTGTTGAATGCCGTGGAGCTTTATCATAACGAGTCTACCGTCTATGATTTGCTCAGCGATATCATCAGCCCGACTTTTTCCGCCTGCCAGGTGAATCTGTATTCTTTCGACGGGCGTATGGTCGGCGCAGGCCGAAGTTATGCTATCCGGAATTTCCGCCCGGATGAGATTGAAAATTTTGATTGGTATAATCCCGTTACGGAATTAAACGGAAGGATATACATATCCGTTCCGCACGATGTCCAATGGGCGCTCAATGTCAGAGAAAGGGTAATCTCGCTGTACAGAGTATTTTCAAGCGCGATAAGCTCCAGCAGAAAAGGCGCAATAGAAGTGCAGATGAAATACTTTACCGTGACCGAAGCGATCGCCAAGGCCCTTTCGGACGCGGATGGAAAATCCGTATATATTTTTAATTCGAGAGCCGAAAGAATATATCCGTTTGCGGCGGATGATAAAAGCGGGTATATTTACGAAGGCATAAAAGAATATATTGCAGATTCAAAGGCAGGATCGCTAACGCTGCATTATGCGAAGGGCAATAATAAAACCGATCTGATCTCCTATACGAAATCCGATTATACGGACTGGATGGTGGTGCTTGCGGAGCCGGCAAGCAGTTCATTCGACGCCGTGATCGGCTTCCAGAAAATCATTTACACTATTTGTGCTTTTGTCGTCTTTTTGACGCTGATATTGACTTACTATATCTCCAAGCAGATAACAAGACCGATAAAGGCAATGCATGACTTTATCGATCTGCTGGACATCGGCGGCCTCGAGGCGCAGGACGAACACGGGGGCACAAAGCTGAACGAACTTGAGGAGCTCAAGCTCGCTTATCAAAAAATGAGGCTGAGGGTTAACCGATCGGTGGACGATCTGATTGAATCGAGAAATCAGGAAATGAAATCGAGGATGCTGGCGCTGCAGTCACAGATGAATCCTCATTTCTTATATAACATGCTCTGCAATCTCGAGGCAATGTCTGAAGATGACGGCTCACAGCGGGTTGCAACGGCGTGCGAGGACCTTTCCGATATGCTGCGCTATATTCTGCGCGAAGCCGACAATCGCGTGGAAATGTCTGAGGAGTTATGGTTTACCGATAAGTATGTCGGTCTGATGAAGCTCAGATTCGGTGATAATTTTCAGGTGAACATCGATATTGATGATGAACTGAACAATATCATTGTCCCCAGGCTGATCGTGCAGCCGATCATAGAGAATTGCATGAAATACGGCACAAGCTTTGAACCTCCCTGGATCATCAATGTACGCGGCAGGGTCGCGGGGAACCGATGGATCCTAAGGATTTCAGATAACGGCGCAGGTTTTAGCGATGAAAGCCTTGCTTCGGTTCGTTCTGTCGCGGCCAATCCGGGAAAATTCGTAGGGGCAGGCAATTTTGATCTTGCGCATATGGGCATGATCAATATCTACCTAAGGTTGAGCCTCCTGTATAAAGAAAGAGCGGTGTTCCGTGTATACAATGGAAAAAACGGAGGGGCTATCGTTACAATCGGCGGACCGATGATACGGCGGGAGGTGTCGTGATGAGCTTACAGCGCATCTTCAAGGTAATTGTGGCGGAAGATGAAATGCTCATTCTTAAGAAAATCATTGAAAAAATCGAAAGCATAAACCCGATGTTTCGGGTTGTCGGAAGCGCTTCGAACGGGAAGGAAGCTCTTGAACTTGTAACAGCGATGAAGCCCGATGTGCTCTTTACGGATATCAGTATGCCCGTCATGGACGGCATAGATCTAGTAAAACGCGCCAAAGAAATAGACGGTGAGCTATTGATCGTAATACTCAGCGGATACGACCTGTTTTCCTACGCGCAGCAGGCAATGAAATATGGGGCATGCGAATACATGCTCAAGCCCATAAAGCTGCCTGCAATGGAAAGTTTGCTCAACGATCTGGAAGCAACGCTTGTCAAACGGCGGATCGATAAGACGAAATCCATGATAGCCGACGCGCTGAAAGGGCAAAAGAGCGAACGCAGCTGGGAGTATTTCAACGGATATAGATTTGCCGCCCTGTTGCTCTGTGCCGGCAACATAAACTATTGCGATAAGCGTCCGGGGTATCTGCGCGAGCTATGGAAATCCATGCCGTGGCAGAAGGCGGGCACACAAGAAATGGGCATCCATGAATGGTGGTATCTTCCGCTCGACGCGCCCAATGAATGCTGTTTTGTAGTCGCAGGAGACAGGTTGACTTCCGATACGGTGCACGCCCTTGGAGAATCTCTCAAAGACCTCCTCAACACGCACATGGGGCTTCCGGTTGCGGTAAGCGCAAGCACACAGATCCTGGAGCTCTGTGCACTCAATGAAACCGTGCAGACCGAAAGGGATATGCTTATTAGGTATATCGTTCCCGGCAGGCCGCAGACGATTTATTCGGATTTATGCAACTGGCCGTATCCGCCCATAATCTCAAACGTCAACTTCGAACGCGGCATGGAGGTTCTTCTAAGATGCGGCGACCTTCACGGAATGAAGAAAATGCTCGAGGCAATGCTGGATGAATGGGATATCAGCGCGATGCCGCAGTCATGGCGCATAAGCATGCTTCAGCAGATGTCGAAATGGCTTTACAGGATCTATCCGGATATGTCGGGTGATTTGATTTATACATATGACATGGAAATTTACGACGCCATTTCTTCCTGCATCGCCTTTGTGAAAAGCTATGAACGGATCTGGAAGGCATTTGAGAAAATTGCCGTTCAGGATACAAACCGGAATTTTTCAGGCGAGTCCGTAGCTTATGCGGTAGAAGGCTATATAAAGGCCAATTACCCGTCTATCACGGACATTGGGCGGATAGCTTCGGAGTTTTCATTCAGCTGTTCGTATATATCGAAGGTCTTCAGGCAGAGCAAAGGTATTTCCATCATGAAGTATATCACCAATCTACGGATGGAAACTGCCAAACACATGCTGAAAAACGCTCCGGATATGAGCGTGAAGCTTATCGGCGAGGCGGTCGGCTATCAGGATCAACATTATTTCAGCAGGATATTCAGAAATTCAGAGGGGATCAGCCCCGCAGAATACAGGTTGATTGTGCTTAAGGGTAAATAGGATAACGATAAGCTTATTAGGGCCGATATTCAAAATAACTTTGTTTATTTAAGGAAGGGAACCATGGCCGAATTAAGATATAATCCTTTTAATAACGATTGGGTGATGATGGCGTCCGCGCGCCAGAACAGGCCGCAAATGCCGAAGGATTGGTGCCCGTTCTGCCCGGGCTCGGGCAGAGTGCCGGAACAATATGAAGTGCTCAAATACGACAACGACTTTCCCGCGCTTTCCATGAACCCGCCGGAGCCGGATGACGTGGCAACCGAGTTTTTCAAGGCGGAAAAATCATACGGTAAATGTGAAGTGATTTTGTATTCACCGGATCATACCATTACGCTGCCAGAGCTTACGCTTGCCCATGTCGGAAAGCTTGTCGACCTTTGGTGCGAACGTTTTGAAGAGTTGTCCAAAAACAAAAAGACAAAGTACATCATGATTTTTGAAAACCGCGGCGGGGTCGTGGGCGTTACCATGCCCCATCCGCACGGGCAGATATACGCGTATCCATTTCTGCCGAAAAAAATCGAGCAGAAACTTGATAATGCTAAAAAATATCTTGAGAATACAGGCCGCTGCCTCTTCTGCGACTGGCTCAAGGCGGAGCGGGATTTCAAACAGCGCGTGATATTTGAGGATGAGCATTTCAGTGTGATCATTCCGTATTTTGCGGAGTTTGCTTACCAAACGCAGATCATATCCAAAACACATAAAAAGTTTATTTCAGAGTTCAGCGGGCAAGAGAAAACCGCTCTCGGCAAAATGGTGAGAAGCACGGTCGGCATGTATGACGGCCTCTTCGACACGGCGTTTCCATATATGATGTGCATGTACAACGCGCCGGTCAACATGGACGATATTGAGGGCTTCCATTTTCATATCGAGTTTTATCCGCCCATGCGCTCCAGGGAAAAGCAACAGTTTCTCGCATCCAGCGAAACAGGGGCGGGAGCGCATTGCAATCCGACCGCGCCCGAGGAAAAAGCGGTGGAACTCAGGGCGGCATATCACAAATATGCCGCGGAGGGAAAAGAGTGACCTATTCCAAGCTGGTCTCGGAATTCATAAGAATCTATGGCGGCGACGGGGACGGCATCCGGATCTTTGAAGCGCCGGGCAGAATCAATCTGATCGGCGAACATATCGATTACAACGGAGGCCACGTTTTCCCGGTTGCCCTGGATCTGAAAAATATCGTTGTGGCAAGGCTTAACAATACCAACACCATCAACATGGCGGTGACGAGCCTTCCGAACCGCGTATCGGCGGACCTTAGCAATCTTGCCGCCTATAAAAAACTGGAGTGGGGCAATTACCAGTGCGGCGTCGCGTACATGCTGCAAAAAGACGGATATCCGCTGACAGGATGCGATCTTTTATATCACGCCACCGTACCGTATGGCTCCGGGCTTTCATCGTCCGCGTCCGTCGAGGTGTCCACGGCGGTTTGCCTCGCTACGCTCGGCGGGGCCAAACAGCTTGTGATGGAGGAAATCGCCTTGCTGTGCCAAAAAGCTGAGAATCAATATGTGGGCATGAACTGCGGCATCATGGATCAGTTCGTATCCGCAATCGGCAAAAAGGATCATGCGATATTCTTAAACTGCGATACGCTGGAGTATAAGTATGTGCCTTTGGATTTGGGCGATTATACGATCGTGATCACGAACACGAACGCACCGCACAAACATACGGAATCGGGATACGCCCAAAGGAGAAGAGAATGCGAACAGGCTTTGGCGCTCATCAATTTCAACGGAGGAAACTACAGGCACCTTTGCGATATCAGCGTGCAGGAACTCGAAAATTTCAGCACATTTTTTGACAATAAGGCGCTTTATAAGCGCGCAAGACATTGCGTTACCGAGGAGAAGAGGACGCTGCAGGCGCTGAAATCGCTCGAAGAAGGCGATCTTACGGCATTCGGCAAGCTTCTCAATCAGGCCAACATTTCAATACGGGACGATTATGAGGCGACCGGCCGGGAGCTTGACGCCGTGTTCGATATCGCGACGAAGATCGGCGGCGTACTCGGTTCACGGATGACGGGCGGCGGCTTCGGCGGCTGCAATATCAGCATTGTAAAGAAGAATAGCGTGGATCGATTCAAAGACATCGTAAAAGAAAAATATACAAAGCAAATCGGGTATGAACCGTTATTTTATCAGTCAAACGCCGGACCAGGCGCGATGGAGGTAGAAGATTGGTGATAACGGCTTCTTAGCGCCTGTCCCGATCTTGTAAAAGGAAAAGAGCCAATTACAACCGTTGAATGGAGAAGCGAACCATGCATCTTTTGGATGAGATACTGCATTTACAAAAACATGGCAAACCGGCAGGAATTTATTCCTGCTGCAGCGCCAACGCATATGTGTTGGATGCGGTCTTTGAACGGGGCAGATCGCACAATACGCCTGTGCTCATCGAATCCACCGCCAACCAGGTCAATCAGTTCGGCGGATATACGGGCATGAAACCCAAGGATTTTTACGACTATGTAATGAAAAAAGCAGCACGAGCGGGGATAACAAAGGAGCAGATCGCGCTTGGGGGAGATCATCTCGGGCCGCTGACATGGAGCTGTCTCGACGAGTCGCAGGCAATGTGCAATGCGGAAGAATTGGTAAGGCAATATGTTCTTGCAGGATTTACGAAGATTCATCTTGATACGAGCATGCGGCTCGGCGGCGATTCCGTTACGGAGCGGTTGTCCGATGAGGTTGTTGCGCGCCGCGGCATGCGGCTTTGCATGGTGGCGGAGGCGGCCTACCGGCAACGTTTGCAGGAACACCCGGACGCTGAAGCCCCGGCATATGTTATCGGCAGCGAAGTACCCATCCCCGGCGGGGCGCAGGAGGGCGAAGAGGTAGCTATGATTACGTCGCCGCAGGATTGCGTAAAAACGTATAGGGTTTACAAAGAAACGTTTCTGAACGCAGGGCTTATGGATGCGTGGCGACGCGTGATCGGCATGGTCGTGCAAGTGGGCGTCGAATTTTCCGATACGGATATCTTTGAGTATGACCGAGAAAAGCAAAAACCGCTTAAGGAAATACTCAAGACATTGCCTATTGTATTTGAGGGGCACTCCACCGATTACCAGGATCCGTCGAAGTTAAAGGAAATGGTCGAAGACGGGGTGGCGATACTTAAAGTCGGACCGGCGCTGACATTTGCCTATCGAGAAGCATTGATTGCGATGGAGTCTATCGAAAAGGAACTGTATGAAGGAACGGGCATCTTCTTGAGCGGCTTCAGGGCTGTTCTCGAATACGAGATGCTGGCGGACAGTAAAAACTGGGGGAAATATTATCGTGGGGACGGCAATGCGCAGAAGTTCGCACGATGCTTCGGTCTTTCCGATCGGGCGCGCTATTACCTGTCGGTGCCGAATGTGGACGCTTCAATAAACCGACTGATAAGCAATCTTCGCAAAAGACCGATACCCAATACGCTGCTTAGCCAATACATGCCGGTCCAATACGCGAGGATGCGGAGCGGTCAATTGTCTGCCGATCCGGCTGCCCTTATACGGGATCGTATAGGCGAGTGCATCGACCGGTACCTGTATGCGACGATCGGGTGGGCAAAAGTATAGCATTCCTGTGAGGGTTATGGCCGCTTATCTTCGTTTATCTAATTCTATACATTACAGACCTAGTTTAAAAGAGTAGCTTCCAAATAACCTACCGACTGTCATGCCGAATGAATCAGCAGGCTCAAAGTTAACAGCTTCGATATGATTATAATATGCATTAACTATCTGTCCCACTTCCGTTCCGGCTGCCCCCGGCCATCGCCCAGGGGCCTGTCAACGTTCATTCACCATGAGCAATTCCTTCATTTCCTTGTGCAGGCGGCGTATTGGCAATAGGCTTTTTCCTTTCAGCCAGCTGCGTTTCATACTCGGTCTGGAGCATTTTTATAGTGGGGATTTTCTTTCCGGGCAGCGTATCAAACACCATCTTTGCCGCCTTATGCAGCAGGATTTCTGAAGCGTTCGCTCCATAGGTTTTTTGCTGTATCCGGCCTTACGATAGGCCATATATGCATCGCGCGTTTGGAGTAATTTACAATATCTTTTAAGATTTCCGATTTCGGCCATGCGGATTTCGGCAGCCTTAAAAGTCCCTGAATCCGTTGGCAGCGATGGCGTGTGGGTTCAAGTCCCACCACCGGAACCAAACGAAAAATCCAGATTTTATCTGGATTTTCGTTTGACTTTTGAGGACTTAACCCATTTCTTATCCACTTTTTTAAATGTCCTATCTTGCCAGCGCCGGCTGCCTCATCAATGAGAGGCGGCTAAGGTCAGGAGTCTTCGGCAGCGATACAAAAGCGCAGATTAATTTGATCCAAAGGATCAATTAGAGCGCTTCGAGGTTGACGACGACAGCCTTCGGCCTGGTCATGGCCTCGATGGAATACCTTACGCCCTGGGTGCCCATGCCGGAGGCCTTGACCCCGAGGAACGGGAAGTGGTCAGGCCCGCGCTCGGTCTTGTTGTTGATCTGCACCGTGCCCACCTCCAGACGGTCCGCCACGTGGAACGCGTAATTGATGTTGCGGGTGAACACCGAGGATTGCAAGCCGTATTCCGATCGGTTGGCGATATCGATCGCCTCGTCCATATCCTTAACGCGGATGATGGGCAACACGGGGCCGAACGGCTCTTCCCATGCGAGGCGCATGTCGGTTGTAACATGGTCAAGGAGCGTGGGGTAAATGAGGTTATCCCTGCGCTTGTTTCCGATCAGGAGCGAGGCGCCTTTTGCCAGCGCGTCGTCGATCAACTCCTGGACGTAATCCGCCGAGGCGTTGTCGATCAGGGGAACGACCACCGCGCCGTCGCGCGGGTCGCCCGCCGCGATGGAAGAAATCCTCGTCAAAAGTTTGGGGATCAGCTCGTCTGCGACCTTATCGGTAGCTAGGATCCTCTTCAAGGCGGTGCAGCGCTGTCCCGAGTACGAATAAGCGCCCGAAACGATGTTTTCCGCGGCAAAGTCAAGGTCTGCGTCATCGAGCACAATGGCTGCGTCCTTGCCGCCCAGCTCCATCATCATGGGGATCATGCCGGCGATCGTGGCGATATGGCGGCCGACCTCGGTGCTGCCGGTAAAGTTGATAAAGTGGATGTCGGGATGGGTAACGATGTAATCGCCGATCTGGCTGCCGCGGCCGGTGACTGTATTGAGAATCCCCTTGGGAAGCCCGGCTTCATTAAATATCTCCGCCAGATGCAAAGCGCTGATCGCGCCTTGGGTTGCAGGCTTTAGGATGACGGCATTGCCTCCGACCAATGCGGGCGCAATCTTGGATACCGAAAGGTTTACAGGGTAATTAAACGGCGAGATGGCAAGAACTGTGCCGAGCGGAACCCTTGTGACATAAGACATTTTGTTTCGAGAGCCGCCGGGGAAGTTTTCGCCGCTGATCGCCTCGCCCTGCAGGCTTTTGCTTGCATTTGCGGCATAGCGCAGAAAATCGGCGGAGCGCACGATTTCAGAAATCGCGGATTTTTCATCCTTGGCGATCTCCATGATCATTATTTTGGCAATGTCTCTTGCGTATTGCTCCAAAAGATTGGCCGCCTTGTAGAGCACGTTGGCGCGCTCGTAAACCGGCATGCTCGACCAAACCTTAAAGTTTACCTTTGTATTCTCAATCGCTTGGTCAACTTCTTCCGGTGTCATGCTCTGTATTCTTCCGACCAATGAACCATCGACCGGGGAATAGATGTCCAGCAGACAACCGGAACAAGATTCCTTCCATTCTCCGCCCAGCATGTTCTTGTAGACATTTTGCTTGCAACACAGATTCTCGAACACTTATCGGCACCAACCTTTCAAAATTTATGTTTATTTTAATCAGGAGCCCAAGCAGCGGCTCCTGATATATGCTAAACCGCGGTAGTAGTTTTCGTTCGTCCCCATCATTCCATAAATAGCGGCACAAATTTCGCCGTATCTTGTTATAATGATGCTTGATCGAGCCTCCTATACTCGAAAACGCTTGTCGATCGCCTATCGAAATTGCATATTTACAAAAATGATATTTCAATCTATCATGTATTCCTATGATTTGCAACCGTTTCTATAGAAAATTGCAATTAAGAAAATTATTTTTTTCATTACGAGTAATAGACAAATAAAAAGAAAGAAGCTTCCATTCAAAAAAATGATTGCAAAACGCATGCGAAGAATTTGACGTGAAAAAATAGAGGTCAATGCAAGAAAAAACGCCGTGTTCATCGGCATTCAATCAATGGTAAGGCTATTCGTATGGAATCTAAAGATATGCCGGGCTTATGAACGGAAACATTCGGCTGAATGCCTTTCGCCTTTATAAAAACTGCATTCATCTCTATTTCGTCCGCTGTGGCTTTAAGTATAGGATTCATGTTCCACAATTTCTTTATGGTTTCTCGAAGAGGAGCTTGAAGCTGATAAAAATAAGAAAACGCCCGCCGACGGCGATGCTATCGGCGGGCGTAGGGAATCCCTTAGTTTAGCTCCTTCATCGCCGCATCCACGCTCGCATCCTCGTGGATCAGCTTGGCGATCGCCGCCGTATACTTTGCAGGCGTTTCGTGGCCCCAGATGTTCCGGCCCATCGCGATGCCGGCGGCCCCCGCGTCCAGCGCGTCCCGGATCTCCTGCATCAGCTGGCGCTCCGGCACCTTTTTCGCGCCGCCCAGTATGACCACCGGAGCGTAAACGCTCTCCACCAGTTCCCGCATACTCTCCACGCTGCCGGTATACTCGGTTTTGATGATATCCGCTCCCAATTCGACCCCTTGACGGCAGGCGAAGGTGATGTTTCCCGGCGTGCGGGAATCCTCCGCTTTCTCAAAGCCCCGGGGCAGCGCCTCCGCCACCACGGGCATCCCCCACCGATGAGCCTGCTGGATATTGCGAGCCAGAGAGGATAACGTATCGTTTTCAAATCTCGAGCCCGGGAAACACATGGTGATGATCGCGTCCGCCCCCATGGCAAGCGCCTGCTCCGGCGTCACCACCGTCTGCAGCGGCTTATCGTTCGCCCCCAGCGCCGAGATCCCGCCGTCGATGCGCAGTATGACGCCCTTGCCTAAAAAGCGGTCCGCAAACTTGTCCAGCATCCCCACGGTGGACAAAAACGCATCCGCACCCGCTATGGCGCACTCGCGGATCACCTTGCCCGGATCCTTCAGTGCAGGCAGGACGTTGAAGTTCGCTCCATGATCCATGGCCAGTATCAGAGCTTTGCCGTCGTGGCGGAAAATATGGTTGATGCGATGGACAGTGCTCATCTAATATGCCTCCTAATCTAATGTTCCGCCGCGCCAAGGCAGGCGGTTAAAGCAAAAATACGTGTTCAAGCGTCCAGCAAGGCGGCCGCCACCCCCGAATCGGTGACCAGCGCATTGATGTATCCACCGCGCAGAGCGCCTAAGATCGCCTTTGTTTTGCGCGGCATACCCGCCACGCCTATACGAAGGGGAATGCGCAGCAAGTCTTCCAGCTCCAGCGCCATGATCCGCCTGTCAAGATCCGTCTTAACGGGTTTGCCGTCCACATCATACAGGCGGGCGCAGGTCTCCCCTGCCGCGTTCGGCGGCACGGTCCATTCCCGCTCCATCTGGGGGAACCTCGCATGGTCGATATCCGTGATGCCGAGCACCGCGATCGTGCAGGATTTTAACACCGCGTAGGACTTGCGGTAATACGGCTCCCGCAGGATTCCTTCGCGCACCGATTCATCCACCACAAGCACCGGCGAATAGAGCATGTTTACCTCCGCCGGGATCCGCTCGCTGAAGCGCAGTACGATGCTGTCGCCGTTGATGCTGTTGTAGCGGTTGTTCCACCCGCCCATCAGCTGAGTGGCCATAAGGTTGCTGCATTCGACGCGCGGCAGCCGATCCACCAGCGCCGACAGCGTTCGTCCCCGGGAAAAGCCTATGATATCGCCGTCCCGGATAACCTCCGCGAGGAAACGGCCGGCACACTGCCCGAGGGCGGCATAGCTTTCCTCCTCATCCGGGGTTTGCTCCGCTACCCGTACGGCGCGCAGGCCGAACTTTTTTTCCAGGGCCGCCTCCAATGCCAGATGTCCGGACGCATCCCCATGGATATGGATTTCCACAATACCCAGGCTCAGGCATTTCCCCAGGATCCGATTCACCCGCTGCCGCGACATGCGCAGCCGCTTTGCGATCTCCTCCTGGGTAAGGCTGCCCATGTAATAATAATGGGCAATGCGCGTATAAAGCGCCAACTCCTCCTGATCAAGGATTCCCGCATCGTCCATGCCCATGATCCCCTTCCCGCTGTTTTTCCGGTCAAGCCGGGGTGTAATAGTCCTTTAAGCTCTGCTCAAGGGAAAACCGAACCGCTTGGATGTCCTTCTCTACCTGCACCTTTAACTCTTCCAAATCCTTGAATTTCATCACTCCCCGGATCTGGGCGTGTATGTCCATCCTTAAGAATTGCCCGTACAGATTCCGTGAAAAGTCAAGCAAGAAATTCTCCACCGTTACATAATCGAAATTGTCCACCGTCGGGCGTCGGCCGATATTGGCCATCCCTTTATGCGGCGTTCCCTCGACCAACGTAATGGTACCATACACGCCATCGGGCGGCAAGTGCTTGTTCGGCGCATAGCTGACGTTCGCCGTGGGCATCCCCACCGTCCGGCCCAGCTGTTTGCCGTATACCACCTCGCCGTATATGAAGTACGGACGGCCCAGCAGGCGCAAAAGCGCGGGAAAATCACAGGCTTCCAGCGCCCGGGCCGCGCGCTCGGCTGTGATCGCCTCGCCGGCCTCTTCCACGACGCCGCAGGTAATCAGATCGCAGCCGGAAGCCTTTATCCCCTCTTTGAGCTGCTCCAGGCGGCTGTCGTTTTCGCCGATCACCAGCACCTTTGCGCCGAGCCGCTCCACAGCGTAACGTACCTGCGCCGCAGCGCCAAGGCCATCCACTTTCAGGGAAACCATCGCCTCAATCCCGCTTTTCTCCAGCAGCAACCGCTTTTCCGCCTCGGTGGTCAGGCACTTGGGTCCTGTCTTCGCCTCGTCCCGGTCAAAGCTAAAGAGCACGGGCTTAAGGGCGCGTTCCGCCGCAACCCCGACAAGCTTATCGAGCACCGCCCTGTGCCCCCGGTGCAGCCCGTCGAAATTCCCCATCGCCAGGCACGTACCGCTCAAGGCAACGCCGTCATTGGTAATATAGTCCATCGCTATCACCCGCCTCTTTTGCTCCCGGCCCCACCGTGTACGGACGGCGCACGCGCAAAGAGCACTCAATAGTTTAACAGATCCTTATCGGATTTTCTCCGCTTGGCGCCGCTGAAATAAACCATCAGGCCGACCAGGAGGTATCCCGCCGTAAAGACCCAAAGCTGCCAGCCCCCGGTGAGTATCTTGGGGACGTAGCACGTCACGAGTACGATCAGAATCAATATGGGCATCACATTGCCGCCGGGCGCCCGGAAAGCCTTGACTCCCGGATTCTTCCTGCGGGCAGCGATCACGGTGACGCAGATGATGGAAACGACGATTACATTGCACATCGCGCCCAAATTGATGATGAATTCCGTGAACATCGGGAAGGACGCCAGCGCGCCGAATGCCACCGTTACCAGTATCGTGGCGTTGAGGGGTACGCCCGTCTTCGCGTTGTTCCTGCCCAGGGCCTTTGGCAGTATCCCCGACCTCGCCGCAGCCTGCAGCGTGCGCGACGCGAGCGCGATGAGAACCAGCATCGCGGTGTTTAGCGCCAGCGTCGCCGAAACGGAGATCAGCGCCGGCAGCCAGGGGATATGGGCGAGCTTGGTAAATGCCGCTGCGTACAGCGGAATATAGGTCATATCCGGATTCTCGGACAGGAAGCCCGCCGTCACAAGGCCGAGCGTCGTAAGCATCACGAGGCAGTACAGCGCTATCACGATGCTCATGGCGATTACCATGGCGCGGGGAACGTTCTTGTTGGGATCTTTGATTTCGCCCACCATGAACGCCACCGCCACGATGGAGCCGTACGCCACCATTGCGATCGGGATCGTGCTCAGGAAGCCCAAGCTGCCCTGCGACCCCTGGGTAAAGAAGGGCGTCAGCAGCGCCGCGTCCCACTGTCCGCCGAACAGGCCCACGCCGATGAACAGGAGCATCGTCAGCACCAGCGAGCCCGTCAGGAGGATGCTGACCTTGCCGGTCACAGAGATCTTAAAGACATTGAGCACGCCGCACAGCAGCGTCGCCAAAAGTGCAAGCGGCACGCGCAGACCGGCAAGCGCCGGGAACGCCACGCTCAGGTACGTGCCCACATAGATGGCCGAAAACGCGGCGCCGCCCCAGCAGCTGCACAGGTACGCCCAGCTGGACAGCCATCCCCAGAAACGGCCCTGCTCCGGCGTCTTGCCGAGGGATTTTGCCGGGAACGTGAACACGCCGCCCGAATTGGGATAGATCGTGGACAACTCCGCGTTCAAAAGGCCGTAGCCGAACAGGATGACGCCTGCGGCGATCCAGGATAGGATGGCGGACGGTCCCGCATTCATGATCGTAATGCCGGAAAGGGAGAAAATGGCGCTGCCGACCATCCCGCCGATGAGGATGGTCGAGCTTTCCAGCAACCCAAGTTTGCCTTGGCTTTTTTCCATTTTCCATCCCCTCCTTTTCGTTTCCTTCCGGCCGGACAAACAGCCAACGGAGCGGATTATCCCTCCCGCATGCACATGCCCCCCGGCCTCGGCCTGGCTTTACACCCGTTTTCGCCCCTCTGCCCGCTTCCTTTAACATCGTACGCCGATGAGAACATCTCCGGCAAGCACGCGGCCGCCATCGCTTTATCGGCGCCGCCTGCCGCAGGATCCACCATGCGTCGGCGCACGCGCCCTGAGGTTACATCTTTACGATGATGCGGTATGTCTTTGGGTCGATCGCGCGTTCAAAGGCATAGTCGAGCTTTGAGAAGGGCACCTGCTCCGAAATAAGGAGCGAGGGATCCACAATGCCCGACGAGAGCAGTCGTGCCGCCACCTGGAAATCACGGATGAGCGGATTGACGGAGCCGGTGATGATCATCTCGGAATAATGCACCCGATTTACATCCAGATCGATGGGTTTTTTCGGATGGAACGAGGAATAGAGGACCACCCTGCCCACTTTGCCCGCCATCTCGATGGCTTCCGCCGCCGTCTGGGGCAGAGCCACGGTGCAGAACACCACATTGGCGCCGCGCCCCTCGGTGAGCGCCATCACCTCTTCCACCGCGTTGCATTTTCCCGAATCCACCAACACGTCGGCGCCCATCTTCCGGGCGATCTCCAGCCGATGAGGATCCAGTTCGCAGGCGATGACCCGTGCGCCCCGCAGCTTCGCCAGCTGGATATGGAACGCGCCCATGATGCCCGCGCCGATGACCACCACGTCGTCGCTCAGCCCGATGTTGCCTTGGCCGATGCTGTGTACGCAGCAGGCCAGAGGTTCGGTCAGCGCCGCATGGGCAAGGTCGATGTCATCGGCCATCTTGTATAGGTACGACTCTTCGATCAGCAGATACTCCGCAAGCCCTCCGGGGCCGTTGAGCCCCTCGTGCAGCGAGGCCTGAAACGAAATCACGCACTGATTCTCATGGCCGTTGCGGCAATAATAGCACGTGCCGCAGTTGGTGAGCAGGCGCGCGGTCACTTTATCCCCGGGCTTGAGATACTTTATGCTATCCCCTATTTCCGTCACTACGCCGGCGAGTTCATGCCCGCCGGCAAAGGGGTAATACTTCATTCCTCCGCAGAATACCCGCTGTTCCAATGTGCAGATGGCGCAGCTGTCCACCTTAACAAGCACCTGCCTGCCAACGGGTTTTCTGAGTTCAAACTCCCTGGTTTCCAGGCTCTTCTCCGCGGTCATCACCGCTACTTTATACGTACTCATCTCATCACTTCTCTTCCTGCCGCTGGGCTTTATTCAATTGGGAACCTTGCTTTTCCGGTATCGCTATGGCTAAAATATTCCGAGGTGCTGTTACATATGCTCTATTAATGTTACATTAGTAACTATATTGTAATTGTACAGGTTTTCACCGGCAAAATCAACCACTTTTTGCATTTCCGGGGCAGAATTCCTTCTTTGCACGGCCGCCTGCATACAGCGCCCGGAAGCCCTGAGCGCCGCCGCTGCGCATGCCGTCGTCAAGGCAATGGTATAAAAAAACGCCGGTAAAACTGCAGGCGCCTGACGGATGGAAGAAGGTATATAAGTGCATTCATTCCTGAGCCGGATGCGAGCAGGAAGAAGAATATGCGAAACAAAAATATTGTTTAAAACCATCCCCGGCCGCAGGGAACGGACAAGCCGGATGATTCAAGGCAATGCCCGGCAAGCGAAGCTGGGCATGTCGGAAGGATCGTCAAGGCATGCTGATTTTCGAAAACAAGGATGAAGAACGTATATCGCCTTTTGTCGGCTCCAGGCCGATCCGGACGGCTGCATTGCTGCGCGGCAATCGCCGCGGCACATTCCATCCCCATCGGTCGACCCGATGAGCCGCAATAAAGTCGCCGCCGGAGCACGCTCCAAAATGGATGCGCCTAATTCACCACGTTGACCGGCTGTCCCGCCAGGAATTGGACCAGGTTGTTCACGGCAGTATCCATCAGCCTTTGGCGGCTTTCCTTCGGCGCCCAGGAAATGTGCGGCGTGATGAAACAATTCTTGGCCTGGAGCAGCGGATTGTCCGCCTTGATCGGCTCGCTGGAGACCACGTCCAGCCCGGCAGCATAGACCTTTGCGCTGTTCAACGCATCCGCCAGGTCCTGCTCCACGATCAGCTGCCCGCGGGAGTTGTTCAGGATGATAACGCCGTCCTTCATCTTTGCGATGCTTCGCTTGTTGATGATCCCTTCGGTTTCCGGCACAAGCGCGGCGTGAAGCGAGATGACGTCGGCCGTTTGCAGCAATTCATCCAAGGATACATATTTGGCGATCTTGCGGCCATGTTCGTTCTCAACCGCGTCATACGCGATCACATTCATGCCGAGCGCGGCGGCGATCCGGCCCGTGGTCTGGCCGATGCGCCCAAAACCGATAATGCCCATGGTCTTTTCCGCAAGCTCGATGAGCGGATAGTTCCAAAAAGAATAATCCATGCGTTTTTCCCACTCGCCCGCGCGCACCGCCCGATCATGATCGCCAACATGATGGCATATTTCCAGCAGCAGGGCGATGGCAAACTGCGCCACAGCATTGGTTCCGTAGCTGGGGACGTTCGCAACGGGGATGCCCCGGGAGCGCGCCGCCGCCACGTCCACGATATTGTAACCCGTGGCCAATACCCCGATATAGCGAATGCCCGGGCAGGCGTCCAGCGTCTTTTCGGAAACAGGTGTTTTGTTGGTGAGCACCACCTCGGCGTCGCCGATCCGCTCGACGATCCTGTCCAGAGGGGTGCGATCGTAAACCGTCAGTTCGCCCAGCGCCTCAAAGCCGCTCCAGCTCAGATCGCCGGGATTCTCCGCATATCCGTCCAATATCACGATTTTCATCATTCACACTTCAGCCTTTCCGTTCTGCTTGCAGGGATTCCCTCCGCCGAGCGTGAGCGCGGGGCCGTTCCGATAAAAAAGCTGCCGAACAACGCTCCTGGCAGCCGATGATGCGTTGCGGGGCAGCAGCCATAAAAGCCTCGCGGCGTCTCGAGCGGCGGTTTTGTGAGATTTTGGGCGCTGCCGCGCCTGCAAAGCGCTGTACGTCCGGAGGGCCTTTTAACCT
This sequence comes from Bacillota bacterium, assembly GCA_038562375.1. Classification (GTDB taxonomy): domain Bacteria; phylum Bacillota; class Clostridia; order Christensenellales; family CAG-138; genus JBCFAY01. The sequence goes on from JBCFAY010000001.1 coordinate 188,998, forward strand.
GCGTCTTCGGCTTCCGTCCCCTCGTCTCCGTGCCCGGCCATCCACAGCGCGATTTTCCCCATCCTTACCTCTTCCCGCGTCAGTTCTCCCTTGATCTTGCCCTTGAAGATGACGCCGATCCGATCGCTCAGCGTCAGGATCTCATCGAGTTCTGTGGAGATCAGCAGCACGGCGCAGCCCTTGTTGCGGGCGTCGATGATCTGCCTGTGGATAAAGTCTATCGCGCCGATATCCACGCCGCGCGTGGGATGCACGGCCAAAAGGAGCTTCGGGGACTTCTCAAGCTCCCGCGCGACCAGCAGTTTTTGCTGGTTTCCTCCCGAGAGGGAGGTCATGGGCACGCGGGGCCCGGATGTTTTGATCGAGTACTTTTTAATCAGGCTTTCCGAATAGGCAACAAGCTTTTTCCATTTCAAAAGCCTCATGGATTTGAACTCCCGGCGGTCGATGTTGTGCAGCACCAGGTTTTCGGTGACGTTCATGCTCATCATGGTTCCGATCTTCTGCCTGTCTTCCGGTATGTGAGCCACATCGCATTTAAGAACGTCGGCAGGCTTGCTGTTCCGCGTGATTTCTTTGCCCAGGATATATACTTCGCCGTCCACCCGGGGCAGCAGGGCCGTGATCCCTTTCACCAGCTCGCTTTGGCCGTTGCCATCCACGCCGGCGATGCCGTACACCTCGCCGGCATGTACCGTAAGGCTCAGTCCGTCCACCGAAATATTGCCGCTCAGGGATTTCATCGTCAGGTTCTTTACCTGCAGCACAACCTCGCCGGCAGGCCTGTCGACGCGCTCGAGCTGCATATCAAGCTTTCTGCCGACCATCATAAACGCAAGCTGGCTCGGACTTGTCTCGTTGGTGCGCACCGTATCGATAACTTTCCCGCCGCGCAGCACCGTGATCCGGTCGCTGATCTCCATCACCTCGTTCAGCTTGTGGGAGATGAATATGACGGACTTACCGTTCTCTCTGAATCTTTTTATAATTTGAAAAAGCTCTTCGCTCTCATTCGGTGTGAGCACGGCTGTGGGCTCATCCAGAATGAGCAGGTTCGAGTCGTTATATACGGCTTTAATGATCTCCACGCGCTGCTGCTGGCCAACCGTCAGGTTGCTCACCAGGGCACGGGGGTCCACGTCCAGGGTGTATTTCGCCGACAATTCGTTTATTTTGCCCGCGATCTCGGAACGGTTGAGCACAAAGGACTTATCTTCGATGCTGAGCATCAGCATCACGTTCTCCACCACGGTCAGCGTGGGCACCAGCATAAAATGCTGGTGCACCATGCCGATACCGTAACGGATAGCGTCTTTCGGGGAGCGGATATGCGCAGTTTCACCGTTGATCAAAATGCTTCCCGCATCCGGCTCAAGCAAACCGTAGAGGATATTCATCAGCGTGCTCTTGCCCGCGCCGTTTTCGCCCAACAGCGCGTGCACCTCGCCGACCTCCACGCAAAGGTTCAAATCGTCGTTTGCCACAAGGGAGCCGAAGCTCTTGGTAATGCCTTTCAATTCAAGCCGGGGGCATATCCGCGTCTGATCCATATACATTCTCCCCAATTAAGATTTGCGCCGGTTATTTATTTGCTGCTTTATATTCTGCGTACAGGTCCGCGGTAACGATCTTCCCGTCCTGGATATCCTTGATGAGCTGAGCCATCTTTTCCTTCACCGCAGCGGGAACCACAGATTCCAGCTCACCGTAGCCGGTCATGACGACAGCGCCCTCTTTGATGCCGAAGGGGTAGAGCTTCGCTTCCAGGGTTCCTTCGATCGCCATTTTGCCGATCGTGTAGATGGCTACGTCGTTTTTCACCATCACGCTGGCCAGAACGGTCTTCGGAGCCTGAGGCGCATAGTCGCCCGAGGTGGCTACGTTGTAAATACCCTTCTCAGCGCAGGCGTTGATGCCGCCGATGGAGCCGATATCCGCAGTCTGGGTGAGGATATCGCAGCCGGAGTCGATCAGCGCGAGAGCAGCCTCTTTCACCTTCGCGGCGTCGGTATTGCCCGTATATACGTTGACAACTTCCGCATCCGGGTTGACGTATTTGGCGCCGACGATGGTGCCCTCAACCACGGCGATCAGGGGCGGGATCTCGGAGCCGGCGATGCTCGCGATGCGGTTGGACGTGGTCATCTGCCCACAGAGAGCGCCTACAAGGAAGCCCACGTCGTTGGAGCTAAGGCCGATGGCCGCAAGATTCTTGCCGTTGCCTTCGCGCGCGCTGGTGATAGCGAACCAGGTGTCCGGGAACTCCGCGGCCACTTTGCTGGCGGTCTCGAGGAACTGATTGCCGTGGCCGATGATGAGGTTGAAGCCATCCTGGGCATAGCCGCGGAAGATGGTTTCATAGTCGGCAGGCTGTACTTTTTCGGCGTAGCTGATCTGAATGCCAAAATCCGTTTCCAGCTGCTTCAAGCCCTGGTAGGCGGGGCCCGAAAACCCTACGTCGCTGATGGAACCGGGCAAGAGTATGGCCGCTTTGAAGTCGCTATAATCGGGCTTGGCTTCGGGTGTGGCGGTGGGTTCTGCAGGAGCGGCCGTAGCGGTGCTGGCCGGCGCGGTGGTCGGCTCGTCGGAAGTCTGCGCGCTTTGGCAGGCCGATAGAGGAATCGCGATCATTAGAAGTACAATGAACAGTGCCAACGCTTTTTTCATTTTTCTTTCCTCCTTTATTATCTGCAGCGCTGTGCGGTCTTGCCCGCGCCGCGCAACAAGAATCACTTGCTCTTTCGATAAGGCCGGGTCAGGCTGGAGGGCTGGCGGGGATTGCGCGCAAATATCACCAGCGCAATAACCGTCATCACATAGGGCACCATGAGCGCAAACTGATAGGGGAAGTCGCTTGCCACCTGCACGCGATACTGGAGAGCGTCGCCCGCGCCGAACAAAGCCACCGCCGCCAATATCCCCCAAGGCGAGTATTTCCCGAAGCTCACGGCGGTCATGGCGATGTAGCCGCGCCCGCCCACCATGTTGTCAAGGAACATATTGTTGATGCCCAAAGCGAGGAACGCGCCGCCAAAGCCTATGAGCAGGCTTCCGATAAAGGCGGCGACATAGCGGATGCGCTTTACGTCCAGGCCAACGGATTCTACCGCCAAGGGGTATTCGCCCGCAGCGCGCATCTTCAGGCCGATGCGCGTATTGCGCAAAAACCATGTGCACAGAGGCACGAATAAGAAGCCGATATATACGGGCAGCGAATAGCCGAGGAGTTTGAAATCAAAGGTAGGTAAAATCGATTGTCCGGCGCTTTGCGCTATGAAGAAACTTCGGTTCATCAAGGTGGTTAGCCCCAGCGCCAGCGCATTGAAGGAAAGTCCCATGATGATCTGATCCACGTAAAACTCTTGGATGATAACGATATACAAAAGGCCGATGATCCCGGTTGCAATGGTCGCCACTGCCATGCCGCCCCACACGCTGCCCGTGTTGAACGTGACAAACGCGGCGATGAAGCCCGCCAAAAGCATCTGCCCTTCGCCGGCCATGTTCATGATGCCGGAGGTCTGGATAAAGAGAGTTCCGAGAGACACAAACAAAATAGGCGTGGTCTGCCGGATCATGGACGTAAAAATCCCCATAAACCAATTCAAATCCATAATCAGCCCTCCCTCTTCACGGCGCTTTCGGAAGATTTTTTCCCGCGCAATTTCAGCGCGGGCAATTGCGAAAAGACCTTCATCAGCACCGTGATGATCACCACGGCCTGCACGATTTCCACAAGCGAACTGGGCACTTTGGTAAACATCTGCACCGCGTTCGCTCCGCTCTTGAGCGAGCCGAAAAGGAACGAGGTGAAGAGCATCGCCACGGGGTTTCCCCCCGCCAGCAGGGCGGCGGCGATTCCGTCGAAGCCGTAGCCTACCGAGAAATTCTCAAACAGCCTGTGCTGTATGCCCAGGACCTCCATCGCGCCGCCGAGGCCTGCGAAGCCGCCGCCGACGAGGAGCACCATAAACATGTTCTTGCGCACGCTGAACCCGGCATACTCGGCGCAGCGCCGGTTTTGCCCGATGACCCGCAGGCGGTAGCCCTTCGCGGTATATCTGTAAAAAAACCAATAAAAGATCAAACAGGCCAAGGCGATAAACACGCCGATGTGCAGCCGCGTTCCCTCAAGAATGACCGGCAGCTGCGCTCCTTCGGCCACCAGGGGCGAATACGGGAACGTTTGTGTGGTGTCCTTCATGGGCCCGGATACCAGATAGCTAACAAACTGCACGGCGATATAGTTGAGCATGATGGAGGTGATGATCTCGTTGGAGTTGAAGCGGGCCTTCAGGATACCCACCACGCTGCCCCATAGCGCGCCGGCGATGAACCCGGCCAAAAGCGCGCAAGGCAACAGGATATAGGCCGGCAGGGAACCCCAATAGATCCCCACGGCGGTGCCGCAGGCCGCCCCCATGTATAGCTGCCCTTCCGCGCCGATATTGATCAAGCCGCATTTGGACGCGAAGGTGAAGCTCAAGCCCGTGAGCAGCAATATGCTCGATTTGACCAGGCTTTCACTGATGGCGTTTTTATTGCCCAGGGCGCCCTTGAGCAGAACGCCGTAAGTGTCCAGCGCGTCCGAGCCGGTTGCCTGGATGATGATCGCCCCGATAAGCAAGGCAAAAGCAAAGGAAAGCAGGGCCGAAACAATCATCGTCAGGGACTTTTTCCATTGTTTACTTCTGATATAAACCACCAACTCTACATTATTTTATTGTGCTTCCAGACACACATCCGGTTCATTATAATCAAAGCATGGCAGGCCAAAATATCAAACAATGTCGATTTGCGGGTATCCAGGCATGGGCTTTTATGGACCTGGGTCCGCCCGGTCTTTGCACACAAAATCAGCGTTTCGTGAAAATCCACCGGGCGGATCCCAGCGTCCGAGGCAAGGCTGCACTTAAGGCAAGCGCGGCAATGGCGTAGCGGCAATCGCAGTGTCCGCCGCAGTTGGTACAAGCGCACGGTCTTAGCATCGCACGGCTTGTGATTTTAATCGGTAGCGCTTTGGTCGATTCGAAAGGATCTATTACATATGCTCCAATGATATTACATTCGTAACTATACTATCATTGTACAATGTTTCGCCGTCAAAATCAACCATTTTTTCGCGTCCCGGGTCACTTTTCGCCGCATAGGCGGGCGGGGAATTCGCCCGTCGCAACCCTCACAGGGTGTCGGCGAAATCCCTGAATTCCTTGCCCTTATCGCGCCAGAAGGCCAGCGCGGTCATAAACTCGTCGCCGTAGCAGAAGTGTTTGATGCCGAATTCTTCGGCTTGCTTTTTCGCCTGCTCGATCGGGCCGTAAATCTCGCAGCGCGGCACCACGCCGTGCTTTTGCGCCGCAGTTATAACCTTAGCGAGCGCCTCGCGGCATTCGGCCTGGTGATCCTTCATGTTCCAGCCCTGGCTCATGCAGTAGTCCGACGGGCCGAACTGCACCATATCCACGCCGGGGATGGAGCAGATCTCGTCGATGTTGTCCACCGCGTCCTTCTTTTCGACCATGAACGCCAGCACGACCTCGTCCACGCGCTTGGCATGATCCATCTGGGGCAGCACGGGCTGGAAGCCGATGTACCGCTGGTTGGGGAAACCGAAACGGCCGTTGTAGCCGTAGGCGATGGAGTCGGGCTTCATGCCCCGCACCGTTTCGCGTATTTCGTCCGGCGTATGGTGGTCGGTAAAGAGGATGGCCTGGAACCCGGCGGCGACGGCCTTCTGGGCAACATACACGCAGTTGTAATAGTCCACCTTCATCATGGTTCCCATGCCGTGCAGTTCCGCGGCCCGGGCGATATTGGCGAGGTCAAACTGGGAAAAGGCCGAGTATTCGCCTACAAACTCCACATAGTCGAAGTTTCCGGTAGAGCCCACGGCTTCGGTAAAGAACGGATAGGTATTCCAGATCCTGGTGCCGACGCTCGGTTTGCCGCTGCTGATCAGTTCCCGGATACGATTGATTTTACTGGCTGCCATTGTATTTGCTCCTTTATAAGATAATTTTATTTTGATGTTCTCGTGTCTGCGGCCGCCCTTTGTGCTCAGGCCCGGCGCTCCGTGAGGAATGCGAACTGCGCCTCGGGGATCGCGTAGCCTTTGGCCACAGCCGCCAGCTCGTTCACCAGCGTCTCGGGAAGCCGGACGCCCTGGGCGAGGATCTGTTTCGTGTTGTTCAGCTCAATTTCGCCCGGATATTTTACGAAGTCTACGTCTTCCTTGACCGGAAGCGTTTTGAGGAAATCGATATAGGTGTCGACATCTGCCCTGAACTCGGCGGCGGGGCGGAACGCGTCGATCTTGATCGCGGCAAAGTATTGGCTGGCCAGCTCCGGCTTGTCGCCCTGCATCTGGTTGTTCATATTCTGCGGCAGCGCTCCGCCGGAGAGGAGCGAGGAGAGCGTCTCCACCACAAAGGCGATGCCGTAGCCCTTGTGCCCGGCGAAGGGAAGCACCATGGCTGCCTGCCTGAGATCGTTGGAGTCGTTCCCGTCCTTGTCCAGGAACCAGCCGAAGGGAACGGGCTGGCCGCGCTGAACCAGATCGACCGCCTTGCCCATTGCAACGACGCTGCTGGCCATATCCACGCATACGTCCTTGTACCTGTTGCCGGAATACGCGATGGCGAACGGGTTGTTGCCGATGCCGGCCTTTATAGCGCCCGGAGGGGGCATGCCCGGGCTGGTGTTGGAGCCGCAGAAGCCGATCATATCGTCCTCGGCAAGCTTTAGCGCCCAGTGGCCCGCCATCCCGAAATGATTGCTGTTCTTTACCGAAACCATCCCGAAGCCGTATTGCTCGGCCTTGCTCCTTGCAAGCCGCACCGCCATGCCCGACACGACGCCGCCGAGGCCGTTGTCCGCGTCGATGATCGCCGTGACCGGCGTTTCATGAACCACGCGCATGTTCGCGTTCTTGTTCGCGCCTCCGGAACTGATGCGATCCAGGTACTTCTTCACACGGATCACGCCGTGGCTGCGGACGCCCCGCAGATCCGCGCTGATCAGCATGTCGGCCACGTCCGCGGAGGAGGTGTCGTCCAAACCCTCGCGTTTGAAGATGTCCACACATAGGGAACGCAGCTTTTGGTCGTCTATCAGATAGAACTCCATAATCATCCTCCTGATTAATGATAAACTCGCGCCGAAATGCCCAACAGCCGGATGTTCTCGTTTTGTTCAGCGGATCTCTCCCAAAACGCTTGGTTGATCGTGGATTCAAATGAGTAAATTGGAATATCCTAGGGTTTGGAAAGGCGATGCCGTTGAGCCGAAAGATACGCCGGCCGATCTGAGCAAACAGGCGCTTTGTTTCTACAGCTAGTGTAACAACAGGAATTCGCCCCGTCCAATACCGCAATGTAATCAATGAAAACAAGTACATTTTCCGTCGCGTTCTATTTTTCTCAAATACGCCGATATGCCCCTTTCGGGCCGGCATAGGGCGTCGCGCTTGACAGAAAACCGGAGTATTGATAATATTTAGTTATTAATTTCGGCATTTATGCCGTCACTTTTGCCGCCATCTTTGGATAAGCGTTATATATATTCCCATCCAATGGGGATTTGCAGCCGAATGCCGCATCCCTGTGCGTGAAAAATGCCGACGAAGGTTGATGCCGCGCGCAGGGATTGCATCGGCGAACAGCCGCGAAACAGGAGGAAGCGGGACGATGTTCGATACATCCTATCTATATTTCTTTACCGTTGCGCACACCAACAGCTTTCACAAGGCCGCAAGGGAGCTGTTCGTAAGCCAGCCCGCCGTGAGCCGCCAGATCCGGCTCTTGGAGGAGAGCCTGGGCTACCCGCTGTTTTACAGGACGACGCGCCGCGTGACGCTGTCCAGGGAAGGGAAACTCCTCTATGAGGCGCTCCTGGAGTGCGATATGGCCGTGCAGAAATCCCGGCGCGCCATCGAGGCCATTCATCGCGAGGGCAATCTGAGCGGGCATCTGCGGGTGGGCATCCATTCCGGCTGGTCCGTACAGCTGTTTCATCTGCCCTGCTTCGCCGACTTTGCCGAGCGCTATCCCGACGTGCGGCAGAGTTTTTTTTGCCAGGGATTTCTCACGCTCGCCGAGATGCTCAAGGAGAACAAGCTGGACATCATCGTGACGAACGCCGATACCGCTAAGGTTGATTTCGACGTGCGCTCCATTTTTTTCGGCGTCTACCACTACAAGCTCGTCATCTCCTCGGAGCATCCCCTGGTAAAAGAGGGACGGAGCGAGATGCTTTCCTGCCTGGATGCGCTGGACTGTTACACCCACAGCTCCTCGTTGCAGAACATGGACGACCGCCAGCGGTTTCTAAAAGAAGCCATCGGGACGGATGCGCGCATCGTGGTCGTACCCAACATGGACTCCGTGCTTACAGCCATTGAAAACAAGCAGGGCTTTACGGTTATGCTCGGCTGCTCGCGCATGTGTTTTCTGCCGAACATACGCACCTACGACTTGGACAAATCCACCACCCTGGTCATCGCCCATAAGAGGGACGCTTCGGACGAGGTCATCGACGCTTTCGTAAACAACCTGTTCCGAATGCAAATGGAACATCCCCAGGTGTAGTTTCTTTAAAGGCCGCCGCGTATTCCCCAAGCGTCCAAATAAGATCGCAGGATTTTTGGAACGGCCGGAACCCCGTCTCCCTCCTCCCGCCTATGGAAGGAGGGAGATCATAGGCATGTGTAAAAACATCCTCGTACAGCCTGTTCCTCCTCTTCGAGGGGAACCAACCGTCTGGCGAAACGCCGCCTTCGGCGCTTGCAGCTTAGTAGGCGTGGGCCGTGATGCGGCTGTAGCCGGACTGGTTGCCGCCCATGTACATGTACACGCTGGTCTCAAACTCGATGGCCTCGCGGGCGTCCACAAACCTGCCGCCCCGCTCCTTGTCAAGGCGCAGCTTATCGCCGCCGTAGGCAACGTCCACCGGCTCCAGTTGGACCGTTCGTTCCCAGCTGCCCGTGCTCACGACGGCGTCGGCCTCGGGCACGTCGTCCACCAGAAGCTGGCCCTCCGTGCCGTCCTTGCCGCCGAATTCGAAGGTGAGCAGCGAACTTTTGATGCCCCGGCGCTCCGCATTCTGCACCGTGAGCATGCCGTCGATGGCCGCGTTGCCGCCGCCCTCCCACTGCATGATCAAGCCTTGGCAGCCGAGCTGAGCCGCCATCTTGGCGATCAGTTGGGCGCAGCGGTCCTTATGCCAGTTGCTGGGCTGATGGCTGCGGGCAAACATAACGCCTTTGAAGTTGATGTCCACGCCGTGCCGCCGATACAGTTCCAATAAGATAGGTCCGTTCGCATGGATCCATGTCGGGATCTTGAACGCGGGCCAGGCGATGTTGCCGCCCACCACCGCGCCGTCGAGCATCTCGTTGGGTTCCAATAGCGTGGGGACGATGTCGTAGATCGGCAGGCCGTAGAGCAGGGTATTGGAATATACGCCCTGGTTCTGGCACATCCATACCAAGGCTACATTCGGCAGCCCCTCCACGGGCGTGTTGTCGAACACTTCCTCACGCGCCGGTTCCTGGCCCAAGGTCAGCTTTGCAAGATGCTGGGCGATCGCCATGGCGGATTTGCGGATGTCGTTGTCGTACTCCTCCGACGACTTGCCGCCCGTCACCTCGAAGTTGAGGATCAGGTTGATGGTGTCCGCAAAGGGCGTGTAGTGCCTGTAAAAACCGGCGGTCTGTATGACGGCCTCGCGGACATACAGAAGACCGCTCGAGGCGCTCGATTCGTCCCAGGGCAGCGCCGCGCACTCCATCACGGCAAAGCCCTCGAGCAGGTTCGTTACGCCGTTGCCCGCCGTGTAGGGATAGTTCAGGATGCCGGGATACTCTTTTCCGCCCCAGTCCGCGGGCGCCTCCACCTTGACCATGGGCTGTATGGTATCCAGCACATGCACGATGCGGGCGTTCTCACCCGGGCGGCACACCTGGAACCAAAGGCGCGCGATGTTCTTGCCGTGGGGCTTTGCGACCTCGAGCAGCTCGTCGTAATTGACGGTGAGCACGCCCTTTTCATAGGCGCAGGCAGCGCCTTCCTGCAGTTTGGTCACGGGGTAATATCTGCGCGTTAGTTTCATTGCCATGTTACACACCCTCCTTGCTGTCGCCTTCGCCCTTGCGCACACTGAACACCGTGGGTTTCTCCACCGGCGTGCGCATCGCCTCCAGCGCTTTTTCAAGGATGCGCACCCGGTATGCCTCCTCGCGATCCGGCGGCAGGGTCGGATCCCCGGTTGGGTATGTAAAGTCGCCGCCGATGATAATGCGGTTGGCGCCCACCGATTCGGCTATGGACATAAATGCGTTGATATGGGCGTTGGGAAGGCCTGCCCTGTCGAATTCCTTGCTGATCGTTGCACCGCAACGCGTGCAGGTTCCTCAGGTGGATGTAAGGATGACCGCCTGTACCCCGTCCGCGATCAACTGCTCCGCCATCTGCGCGCCCAGCTTTTTGGCCATCCCCACGTTGGTGCCGATGCCGCAGGTGGAGAGGAAATAGGGCGTCAGGCTGCCGATGAGCCCCCTCTTTTGCAGGTTCAGCGCCGCCGTGTACGGTATAAGGCGCTGCGGGTCCTGGTTGACGGCGGTGGTGTCGTAACCGCCGTGGACCGACTCGTAATGCGCCTTATCGAAGGTGTTTAGGTCGATCGGATACGTGCCGTAGGAGACCGAGGCGTACTGGCGCAGCTTATCCGGATTGCCCTTGGGCACAAGACCGCCCATTGTCACCAGCGCGAAACGCAGCTTTGAGGCATCCGCGATCGGCGGCATGGCCGGCACGCGTTCCTCCTTGCGCAGCGGCACCTCGGTGACGTAGGGCTTGCCCTGCATCTTCTTGAGCAAAAGCTCCACGACACGCTCCGCGGCGCTGTGTTGATCCACTTCGTTGACCCGGATCCCTGTGGGAATGTATCCATCCACCGCGGCAGGCGCAAGCGGCTCTTTTTTTGCCAGCTTCAGCGCAAGTTTTGCCAGGGCGGGAAGCGTCGTGCGCATACCGGCCGCCGTCTCCGCGCCCTCGGCGATAACCGTTTTGCGCAGATACATCTCCACCGCCGGGTTCGTCGGGAACATGCTCGTCACCGACGGGATGCCGAGCTCCGATGTAACGAGATCGCAGAACTTGCCGCAGGCCACGCCGTAGCGCCCTGCGTTGAAGGCGGGACCGGCGATGACCACGTCCGGAGCCGATTCCTTTACCAGCTCAAGCAGCTTCGGCTTGATCGACTCATAATTCTCATCGAGGTTGATGAAGTTGTCGCCGCAGGCCAGCGTGCGCACAACCTCCATCTCGCCCTTCCACAGCGCGCCCATGCCGATGGCGGGGCCTTTGGCCTCTTCATAGACATGGAGCCCTTCGTGGGCCATGTCCTCGCCGCCCAGTCCGGCAAAGAACTGGTTGATGTAGCATAGTGCCTTGAGTTTTCCCATAACAGCTCTCCTTTGAATGTGATGTGCCGTCACACTTACATCGGCGGCTCGCTTACGTCGTTGAGATCAACGAAAATCGTTTTGCTGATCATGTATTTATGGATGCCCGCGATCCCCAGGCCGCTCTGCTTCCAGCCGGTGCCCGGGGAATCGATCATCCCCTTGCTGAAATACGTATTCACGTAGATCTGTCCGCTGCGGATGCCCTGGGCCACCCGGTGCGCCCGCTTGACGTTGCCCGAAAATACCGCGCCGGCCAGGCCGTAATCGCTGCCGTTGGCGAGGGCGAGGGCCTCCTCCTCCGTATCGAAAGGGGTCACGCAGCCAACGGGGCCGAAGATTTCCTCCCGGAAGATCGCCATATCCGGCGTGACGTCCGCAAATATCGTGGGGGGCACAAAATTGCCGCGTTTTAGCTCCGGGTCGGTATAGGGCTCGCCGCCGCATATAAGGCGCGCTCCCTGCGCCTTGCCCTTTTCGATGTACTCCCAGACCGCCTTGGCGTGATCCGGATGGATGAGCGTGCTGAAATTGACGCCCTTTTCATAATCGAACCCATTGCCGGGCCGGAAGGTCTTGCACACCTCGGCCATGGCCGTGAGGAATTTTTCATAGATGCCACGCTGCACGAAGATGCGCGTGCCGGATACGCAGACCTGCCCGGAATGCAGTGTGAAGCCGTGCACCGCCCACTTGGCGGTGTTGGGGATATCCACATCCTCGAATATGATGTTGGGGCTCTTCCCGCCCAGCTCGAGCGCCAGGGATTTTACCGTATCGGCGGAGGCGCGCAGGATCTGTTGGCCTGTAAAGGTGCCGCCGGTCATGGACACCATATCCACGAGCTTGCTTTCCACCAGCGCCTGCCCCACCTCCGAACCCGAGCCAGAAACCACGTTGATTACCCCCGGCGGGAATCCCGCCTCGTCGAACACCTCCGCGAGCAGCATCAGGCTCGCGCTCGCCCACTGGGGCGGCTTGACGATGACCGTATTGCCCGCCGCCAGTATGGCGCATATCTTTTGGCAGCCCATCATCAGCGGGCCGTTCCAGGGCAGGATCTCGCCTACCACGCCGTAGGGATACCAGTCCACATAATTGAGGTAATTTCCGTCCATGCGGGAGCTCTCGCCCGAGAGCGTACGCGCCTTATGCGCATAGAAATCGAAGGCGTCGATGCTCTGTGGCACCTCGTAATACAGCGCGCCCATGTACTGCTTGCCCGCGTCCATCGTCTCGACGATGGCAAACTCTTCCGCACGCCGGGCGAGTATCGCCCCCGCCTTCGCGAGCAGCCTGCCCCGCTCCAGGCCGGACATCCTGCCCCAGGGGCCGTCGTCAAAGGCCGCCCGCGCCGCGGCGATCGCCCTTTCAACATCCTCTTTGCCGCCGAAGGACCCTTTTCCGAAAACCTCGCCTGTGGCGGGGTTGACGAAATCGAAGGTTTTGCCCGAGACGCTTTCAACGAACTGGCCGTCAATGTAGAGCTTGTAGAGCCCCTTCTTGATCTTCTCCAGATATTCCATGATGCCAACCTCCTTTGTGATATAGTGAATGAACCCTAAAAGCGGAATAATATGAGCGAGGATGTTTCGTGCGGGGCAAGGCGGAGGACGCAGGCGGGCCCGGAGCGCCCGTCCAGGACGACAACACGGCGCCGCGCGAAACACACCGCTCAGATATTCCGGCTTTGGGGTTTATTGACTATAAGCCGCTTGAAACGTGCGTTCCAGAATCACGCCCACCGTGCTGTAGCGGTATTCCCGGGTACCCCTGAGGCCGTCCCTCGGCCGGATGTCCCCGACCGCCGCCTCTTTGGCCGCCGCGAGCACCGCCTGATCCGGCCGCTTGCCGATAAACGCCTGCTCCGCGTAAAATCCCCGCACCGGCGTGGACGCCAGCGCGCCGAATGCCACGCGGCAGGCGGTAACCACTCCCTCATCGTCCTTCTCAAGCGCCACCGCAGCCGTTTCCATCGAAATCGCCATCGCCCGGCGCAGGGCAACCTTGGTAAACGCGCTGTTCGGGCAAGGGGCGAAGCATACCCCCATCACAAGCTCATCCGGGTCCAGCGCCGTTTTGAAGGAGCCGGTGATGCACTCGTTGATAGGCAGGCTGCGGCTTCCCTTGGGCCCACAGATCAGCACCTGCGCGCCCAGCGCGTACAGCGGGGGCAGGGTATCCCCGCCCGGGGAGGCGTTGGCGATGTTGCCCCCCAGCGTTGCCCGGTTCCGGGTATTGGGATCCGCGAAGCGGTTGGCCGCCTGCAAAAGCGCCGGTGCTTTATGTAACAGCAGTTCGCTCGCCGCGAGCTCGGCGATGGTCGTCAGCGCCCCGACGCGGATCAAACCGCTTTCTTCCCGGATGCCCCGCAGCTCATGAATGCGGGAGATGTCCAACAGCAGCCCCGGAGCCTGCTCCCCGTTGCGGATGCGCCGCACCACGTCCGTTCCGCCTGCCACAACGCACGCCCGGGAATCGGGGCGCGTCAATATGGACAGCGCCTCCTCCAAACGATCCACCGAGCAAAATTCAAATCCGCCCATGCGGCAACCCTCCATACTTGCACGATTCGGAACCCATCCCGTTCCGTCCGGCCCTACGACAGCGCCTGCAATATCATGCCTGTGCGCCGCTTTTATCAAGTCCCTCGGCACAGGCCTCTATTGCGTCGATGATCTGCACATATCCCGTGCAGCGGCACAGATTGCCGGAAATCGCCTGCTGGATCTCATCCCGGGTGGGATGCGGATTGCGCTTCAAAAGCGCCGTTGCCGTCATCAGAAATCCCGGGGTGCAATAGCCGCACTGCACCGCGTTATGGTCGATGAAGGCCTGCTGCAGCGGATGCAGCTCGCCGCCTTGGGCAAGCCCCTCCACCGTAAGCACCTCCATGCCCTCGCACTGGGCCGCCAAAACCGTGCAGCTTTTGACCGCCAGCCCGTTCAGCACCACGGTGCAGGCGCCGCATTCGCCCACGCCGCAGCCCATCTTCGCGCCCGTCTGCCCGAGGCTCTCCCTCAGGACGGAAAGCAGCGTCTCTTCCGGGCGTATCTTAGCCGTAACCGGCCTGCCGTTCAATGTGATATTTAGCTCCATACTCTTCAAGCGCACGAGCTATACGCTCGCCTGCCCCCTTTCCCCAGCGTTTTTCTGTTCGTTGAGCAAGGAAAGCAGCTTTACCTTATTTACGGGAATGCTGCGGATCTCAAGGCCGGTAGCGTTTTTCACGGCGCTTATGATCGCCGCCGCCACGCCTTCCGTAGCGGGCTCGCCGAGGCTCTTTGCGCCGTAGGTGCCCGCCTCGTCCTCGGATTCGAAGAGCACCGGGTCTATCTCGGGCAAATCCATGGATGTGGCGATCATATAGGTGTCGAAATTGTTCGTGCGGATCCGCCCGTTCCTTATGACGAGATCCTCCATAAGCGCAAAGCCCTGCCCCATCAGCACGCCGCCGTAGATCTGCCCTTCCACGATCTTGTGGTTGATGACGGTGCCCGCATCGTGCCCGCTGGTCACCTTCTCCACCGTGACCTCGCCGGTCTCGGTATCCACCTCCACCTCGGCGATTACGCAGCCGTAGGAATACGTGGGGAACGCTTTGCCGCAGCCCTTTTCCATGCTGTAATCCAATGCCGGGGGCTTAAACCAGCGCATAACCCCCGACTGCTGGCCCGTCCAGTGATGGACGTTGCACACCACATGGAAGGGGATCACCGCGTCGGGTACCCCGACGAGCCGGAACATGCCCTCTTTCAGCTCCACTTTGTCCGGCGTGGCATGGAACATCATGGCCGCCGTCTCCAATAGATACCCCTTGAGTTCCTCAGCGGCCAGCTTCACCGACTGCGCCCCCATCACGGTGCTCCGGGAGGCGGCGGTGATGCCGCTGTCGACAATGGTGTGGGTGTCGACGCCGATGAAATGAACGATCTCGGGGGGCACGCCGAGGGTTTCCGCCACGATCTGCGTAAAGGAGGTCTTCATGCCCTGCCCGTTCTCCGTGATGCCGCCGTTGATCATCACCGAGCCGTCGTCGTGCACGCACACGAAGCCTGCCGAGGCGTCCGGGGATTCCGCGCCCAGACCGCAGCCCCGGTAAAACATCGACATGCCGATGCCCTTGCGTTTGGGGCTGTCATCTTGGTTTTGATAAGCTGCGCGTTTTTTCTCAAAATCGGTTTTTTGGAATAGATGATCTAGAATTTCAGGAAGTATGATCTGTGCGTCCATCTTCTGGCCGCAGGCGTTCTCTGAGCCCTGTTTCAGCATATTCAGGCGCTTGAAAGCCACCGGATCCATCCCGAGCTCCCGGGCAACCTCCTCGTAGAGCATCTCGGAACCGAAGATCAGCTGCGGCGAGCTGTAGCCGCGCATCGCGCCCGCCGTCACCTGGTTGGTAAATACCCCGTACACGTCGACCTTCACGTTTGGGATATCATAAACACCCGCCGCGTGCACCGAGGCGCGGAAATTCATGAACTCGTGCAGGTGGAAAGCGCCCACGTTCTCGATCAGCTCCGCCTGAAAGGCCTGGAGCTTCCCATCGTCATTGACGCCGACTTTATATTTTATAATAAAGGGATGGCGCTTGGTGCTGGCCGCGATGGACTGCTCCCGGGTCATCACCATCTTCACCGGCCGGTCCGTCGCCTGCGCGAGCAGCGCCGCCCGGGCCGCGGTCAAGCCCATGAGCTCCTCCTTGCCGCCGAAGGAACCGCCGATTACCTGCTGCACCACCCGGGTCTTTGCCCGGGGGATGCCCAGCGCGTCCGCGATCCATCTGCGGGTAAAGTATGGGTTCACAGCCCCCGCATAGACGGTCATAAGGCCGGAAGTCGGGTCCGGCACCGCCACCGCAGCCTCCGGCTCCATGTAGGCGTGCTCTATGGGTGCGGTGCGGTATTCCCGCTCGATCATCCGGTCGCAACGGGCGAAGGCCTCCTCTACGTCCCCTTTGCGCACCTTATAGCGGGAATGGGACCAGATGTTGCCCTTGCAGTCCTCGTTGCCCTCGTGCACCAGAGGCGCGCCGGGGGCCAGAGCCTCCTCCACCGTGAATACGGCGGGAAGCTCCTCGTACTCGATTTCAATCGCCTTCAGGCCGGCGGCCAGCGATTCATAATCCTCCGCCGCCACGATGGCCGAAACGTCTCCCTGATACCTCAGGCGCTCGGACATATAGGTGTAATAGCCCCAGCTGACCTCTTTTTTCAGGTCCTCAAACGTCAGGACCGCACGCACGCCGGGCACGGCCCGGGCCTTTTGGACATCGATGCGCGTTACCTGCGCGTGGGCGTAGGGACTAAAGAGCGCCCCGCCTACGAGCATGCCGGGGAACTCGAGATCCCCCGCGTACCTTGCCCGACCCGTCACCTTATCCCGCGCGTCCACCCGCGGCAGAAAGCGGTTGATATAGGTATAGCCCTTGTCGTTTTTATTTCCGTCCGCGTATAAAGGCATTGTTTCTCCCCTTGCTCCAAGAGATTGTCTAAGCATACCGTACATATCCGAACCCGCCTAGACCACAGAATTTGGCCGGTTTCCTTGTTGTCGTCGGTCGGAATAGCCACAGCTATGCCTCCCTCCTCCGCCTTGAAACCGTCTCAAATCTTGCGGTCTAGGTCTGGAGGAGCCTCCCGTGCGTAGCCGCTTTCAGAGCGAGGCGAGACCGCGAAAGCGTAGCGGCGCCTACGGTGAGCGGCCTCAACAAAGCTATGGAGGCGGCTGCGCACGGCAGGCCGGGTTCGGATATGCACGGTATGCTTAAGATAAAGGGATTCAAACCCTTACATCTCCTTAGAGTATGATCCGGGCATCCACCGGCACCGCGCCTGTTTCGTACACGATGCAGGGATTGATGTCGATCTCCTTGATCTGTGGGTTTTCTTCAACGAGTTTAGCGACCTTCACGAGAGCCTGCGCCAAGGCCTTCACATCCCGCGGTTTCTGCCCCCGAACGCCCCGCAGCAGGGCGGCGCCCTTCAATTCCCCGATCATGGCCAGCGCGTCGGCTTCAGAAAGCGGCAGCACCCGGAAACTCACGTCCTTGAGCACCTCTACAAACACGCCGCCCAGGCCCACCATCAGCGCCGGGCCAAAGGACGGGTCCCATGTCATGCCGATGATGCACTCGGTCCCTCCCGAGGGCAGCATCTCAGAAACCAGTATCCCTTCCACCCGGGCATCGGGCGCGTGGGATGCAACGCTGTCCAATATGCCCGCGTAGGCGGCTTCCACGGAAGCGGAGTCCCCAAGACCTACCCGAACGCCGCCCGCGTCGCTCTTGTGGACGATGTCCCGCGAGACGATTTTGAGCACTACCGGATAGCCGATCTCCGCCGCCGCCGAGGCCGCTTCGCCCGCGCTTTTGACCAATTTGTGCCTCGGCATGGCCAGGCCGTAGTCGGAAAGAAGCGCCCATGCCTCCGTCTCCAGCAGGCTGCGCCCCTGTTCGAGGGCCTCCTGAATCCATTTGTTCATCTTTTACCTCCCGGCCTCAGGCCTCCGCTTCAGGCAATCCTATTGCTAAGCCTCGGGGTCCCACGCTCTCATTCGTCGGCTTGTGCATAGGCCTTTTTGCCCAGGGCAAAGGCTGCGAGGTTCGTTTCCACCGTTTTTTGAGGAACCTTGTCGGCGATCACCGAAAGCAGCGTCTCCTCGGAGAAAGGAAGCAGGCCGCTCGCGTAGGCCGCTCCCAGCATTACCATGCTCAATACCTTCGCGCTGCCCGCCTCGGCCGCCAGTTCGCCGCCGTCGAAGGCAACCACCCGCTTGCCGAGCTGTTTGAGCGCGTCGATGATCGTCTCCAGCGGCGGGTACGCTATCGCGCCCACCTTTACATCGACAGGCACCTGCATGCCGGTATTCATCACCACGATGCCCTCGGGCGAGAGATACGGAACGCCCAAACGCAGCGCCTCCAGCGGCTCCAGCGCGATGATGAGCCCCGCGGCGCCCCTGCCGAGCAGCGGGCCGTATACCTCCTCGCCGATGCGCACGTGGGACGCCACCGCGCCGCCGCGCTGCGCCGCGCCGAAGGTCTCGCCCACGCGCACCCGATATTTATCCCCGTGCTCCTTGACGGCCGCCTCCGCGATGATATGGGAGGCGAGTATGCTCCCCTGTCCGCCGACGCCGGTTACAATGATGTTCGCTTCCATATCAGTGCCTCCTCATGCGGATGGCCTTTTCCACGCAGACCTGCTGACACAAGCCGCAATCCACGCACAGCACGCCATCGATTCCCGCCTTCTTTTCCGCCACGTCGAAGCGGGTGGCCGGGCAGCCCAGCTGCACGCAGGTTCTGCACCCCGTACAGCTCATGGTATTGACATAGGTTTTCGCCATGGTCTTTTTTACCCTGCGCTGCCGCTGCAACTGGCACTCGCCCTGGAGCACCACCACCGCGGGCCCCTCGTGTTCAAGCGCCCCTGCGATGGCCGCCGTGGCCTCCCCCAGCTGGTAGGCGTCCGCCGTGCAGGCGTACTCCACCCCCATCGCTTTGACGATGGGCAATACCTCCATGCGCGGATAATCCCGGCCGTAGGAGTCGAGGCCGGTGTTCGGGTTGGGCTGATGCCCCGTCATGCAGGTCCAGCGGTTGTCAAGCACCAACAGCGTGATGTCGGAGCGGTTGTACACGGCGTTTGCAAGCGCCGGCAGTATCGCGTGGAAGAACGTCGAGTCCCCGCATACCGCCACCAGCTTGCCGTCTTGATAGCCAAGTTTGCTCTGCCCGTGGGCCATGGAGATGCCGCTGCCCATCACGTAGAGCGTATCGAGCATATCGTAGGGCGAATCCGCCGGGTACCGCCGGGAATCCTCATTCCCCACCACAAGATCCTTGGTAAAGATACCGTAGCCGGCCTGCTCGTAGCAGCCGATGTCGCCGTTGATGATATGCACCGCATCCTCGGGATAGGCGGCGAGCGCCGCCTTGAGCGCCGCGTAGGAGCCAAGGTGCGAGCAGCCCGCGCACAGCGTGGAGGAGCGGGGAATCACAAGCCCTGCGAGCTTTTGCCGCTCCGCCTCGTTGGGGACGGCGGGCGCCGCAACACCGAAGAACGGCGCGATCGCCGCTGTGACGATATCCGTATTGAGTTCTCCGTAGGGATCGAATATAGGACTTAGTCCTTTGCCGCGGATTTTGACGCCGGGCGCCTTCTCCTGGGCCAGGGCCCGGAGCATGTTCTCCACCACGGGGTCGCCTTCCTCGATGACGAGGATTGTTTCAAGCCCCCGCATAAACTCCGCCGCCAGCTTCTGTGCAAGCGGGAATACCAATCCAAGTTTAAGAAAAGCCACTCTGTCCGCAGCGCCCAGGCGGCATAGCGCCTCCCGGGCGTAAGCCGCGCCCAGGCCCGTGGCGAGAACGCCGATCCTGGCGCCTTCGGGCTTGGTCAGTTTATTGAAGGGACAGGTGTCCGCCTTCTCCCTGGCGCGCTCGAGTGCGCCGTGGAGCCATTTATGCTTGTTCACGGCCCCCGGCGGTCCGTAGACGTCCCAGCGGTAGGGCATCTGATAATGCTTGTTAAAGCCGAGGGGGTTGCGCTCTATGCGCATCCCGCCGAAGAGCACGTCGCCGCTCGCGTGGGAGATACGGCTCACCGAGCGCAGGAACACCGGCAGCGCCATCTCCTCCGATAAGTCGAAGGCCGCCTTGGTCATGTCCTTGGCCTCCTGCTGGTTTTCGGGCTCCAGGCAGGGGATCTCGGCGTAGGCCGCCAGCACGCGGGTATCCTGCTCGTTGGAGGAGTAGTGGGCGTCGGGATCGTCCGCGACCACCACCACCATGCCCCCCTTGATCCCGCCGTAGGGCAGCGTCATGAACGTATCCATCGCCACGTTGAGCCCGGCGTTTTTCATGGCGCACATCACGCGCCCGCCGGCGAGCGACGCCCCCGCCGCCACCTCAAAGGCCACCTTTTCGTTCAGGCTCCACTCCACGTAGAAATCGCTCTCCGGCGCCGCGTTCAGCAGCGCCTCGCAGACCTCCGACGAGGGCGTGCCCGGGTAGGCGGCCATCAGCTGCAGACCGGCTTCCACCGCGCCCCGGGCGATCGCCTCGTTGCCCATGAGCACCGTCCGGTGGCCCTCCGGCTGTAAAATGACAGATGCCATCTGGCTTTCCTCTCTTTCCTCAACTTGCCTTAACTTGTGAACGTCTTATATATCCGGGCCGCTATGCTTTGCGCAGCAGCGCGCCGATGGCCCGCACGGCCCTCTCCGGCGTGGGGAACGCGGGGATGCCCGACCGATGCAGCTTGGGCACCTCGCGCTTTTGCACGTCGCCCCCGCCCAAAAATGCCACCACTATGGGCTTGTTCAAGCGGTTTTGCATTTCCTTTGCCATATCGGCGGCGCCCTCGATGGGATCGCCGAAGATCAGCAGGTAGCAGTCCGCCCAGTCAAAGGCCGCCAATTCCTCCAAAGCGTCCCGGTATCGCTGGGCGGTAGCGTCCCCCGTCAGGTCGAGGGGGTTTGCGAGCACACACTGGGGCGGCAGCTTTTTGCGCAGCGCCTCCACCACGGGTCCATCCAGGGGCGGCAGCTCTATGCCAAGGTCCTCCGCCGTATCCGCGGCCAATATGCCGCTTCCGCCGCTGCTGGTCAAAATCGCCAGTCTCCGGCCTGCGGGACGCTCCAAGAGGCCCAGTATTTTGCTGTAATCATAGAATTCCGCGATGCCCTCGGCACGGATGAGTCCGATCTGCCTGCACACCGCGTCGAACACGGCGTCGCTCCCGGCGATGGATTTGGTGTGGCTCTGGGCCGCCTCCGCGCCTTTTGCGGTGCGCCCGGGCTTTAATACCACCACCGGTTTTTTCCTTAGAGCCTCCCCGGCGATATCCATGAACTCCCGGCCGTTCCGCACACCCTCGACGTTGAGGGCGATCGATCGAACCGCATCCTCCTGTGCTAAAAAGCGCAATAATTCCGTCTCGCTCACGCCGCTGTTGTTGCCGAGCGCCACCGTCGCCGTGACGCCGAGGCCATCGTCCGCCGCCCAGCCGGCCACCGCGGCGCCGATGGTGCCGCTCTGGGAGATGACCCCGATGGGGCCCGGCGTGTCCATCAGCGGCCAGGAAGCGCACAGCTTGTTGGGCAGGTAGTTCACGCCCTGGCAGTTGGGGCCGATCACCGCGATGCCGCCTTGCGCGGCAATGCCCATGACCTCTTTTTCGAGTTCAGCGTTGCCGATTTCCCGGAAGCCGCCGCTGATGATGATCGCGCCGCAGGCCTTTTTCTCGGCCGCTTGGCGCATGACATCGGGCACCGCCCGGGCGGGCACCACCACCACCACGAGGTCGACGTCCCCCGGCACGTCCGTCAAGGACGCGAAGCAGGGAACCCCGAGAATGCTCTCGCTCTTGGGGTTGATGGGATATACCCGCCCGGCGTAGCCGCCTTCGAGTATGTTTTTTAATATGACGTAGCCCGTCTTTTCCGGGCTGGCGGATGCGCCTACCACGGCCACGCTCTTTGCGTAGAACATGGAGCGAATCGCGTCAAGGTTTGGCATGATGTGCCTCCAATCCGGCAGCGGACGCGGCCGATACCAATGAACGATTAAAGACGTTGTATAGCGGTGAGGAGTTTTTTCGTCCGCGCCGAAATCATAGATTTCGGCACTTCATCAAGGATTGATGTCAGCTGCGCCGACTACCTTGCAACGCGCGAAAACGCAGAAATAGCAGCGCTATTTCAAGTTTGAGCAAGGCGGTCGGGCGGAAAAAGGTCCAGCGCTATGCAATGGGGTTAAGCGCGAATTGGTATTAGATGCGGACCCCGTTCTTGCGCCAGAGAATTTTCGCCTGCTCCTGGCAGCGGGCGAGCACTTCTTCCTCGTCCACCTGGGTGGAATGCCCGTTCTCTACGACCACACGGCCGTCCACGAGCACCGTCTCAACCTGGCGGCCCTGGAACGTCATGTCGAAGTAGCTCAGCGCCGAGCAGGCCGCCACCGGCGAGGGGCTATCCGGTTTGACGATGATGATATCGGCTTTTTTGCCCACCTCGAGGCTGCCGATCTGGGTTTCAAGCCCGAGCGCCCTCGCCGCGTTGCAAAGGACCATATCCAGCACCTGGAAGACGGGCAGCAGCATCGCGTTGGCGTTGTGGGCCTTGTGGAGAAGGAATGCGTAGCGCATGTACTCCGCCGTGTCCAAGGTAAAGAAATCGTCGTGCCCGAGGGTGATGTTGAGCCCTTTTTCCATCATGTAGGGGATCCTTGCAACGCCGTTGCCGCCGAAGGAATTGGTCATGGGCGTATGGCTTATGCTCACCTCGTTGCGCGCGAGGATTTCCACATCCTCATCGGTCAGATCGATGCAGTGGGCCGCGATC
This sequence comes from Bacillota bacterium, assembly GCA_038562375.1. Taxonomy (GTDB): domain Bacteria; phylum Bacillota; class Clostridia; order Christensenellales; family CAG-138; genus JBCFAY01. The sequence goes on from JBCFAY010000001.1 coordinate 211,808, forward strand.
ACGTCCGGCCCCAGCACGCCCGTCTCCTCCAATATCTTGGGGGCGCTCATGCCGTGCTTTTCCACCACGAATGCCCGCGGGATCTCCGCGATGTGCACCTGTATGCCCACGCCGTACTGATCCGCGATCTCCCTTGCACGTTCCATCGTTGCGCGGGAGTTGGTGAACGCGGTGTGCAGGCCCAGCCTGCCCTCGACGCGTCCGCCGTTGCCCTTGGGGTACTTTTTGAAGAAGGCGATATTCTCTTCAAAGCCCTGCCGGGCGTTTTCCACGGAAACCTTTTTGAGGATGTGCTCGCCGGGGATGCGCTCGGTCACCTCATAGCCCACCTGCGCGCGGATCCCCGTTTCGAGGATCGCCTTTGCGCTTGCGTCCAGGATGCCGGGCAGGGCGTTCGGCCCTTCCACAAACTCGCACACCGTCGTTGTGCCGTTTTTGAGCATCTTGGTAGCGGCGTAGCGGGTGGCGGCGTATACCCCCTCTTGGGTAGTGATATCCTCCAGCCACTCCCAGCCCATCTTTTGGAGCATATCCCAAAAGTCGTGCAGCTGGGAGAAGTCCACCGGCATGTTGTGGCCGAGCACGTAGGGCATATGGCTGTGGGTCACGATGAGCCCCGGCATCACCACGCGCCCTGCGGCGTCGATCGTCTTTGCGCCAAGATACTTCTTTTCCAGATCGGCGCTCGGGCCGATGTCCGCGATAATGTTCCCCTCCACCGCCACGGCGCCGCCCTCGATCATCTGACCGGTCAGCGCGTTGGGCGCAAAGGTGAGCACCAAAGCGTTTTTAATCAGCAGATCCGCCATCGCGCACCTTCCTTTCCCCTATCATACGGAATAGTAATTGTGGTCTATGGCGCGGGTGGAACACACGGAGGCGCACAGGCCGCAGCCATGGCATTTGTCCTTAATAAATTCCGGCTTGCTCTCGCCCATCTCGATGGCGCCGTAGGCGCAGGCAGCCACGCAGTTGCCGCAGGCCGTGCACTTGTTCTTGTTGCGCTGGGGCACCAAAATTTCGTACAGGATCTGCTGCTTTTTCTCCAGCCGCTCCCGGATGCGCTGATGGGTAAGGCCCCGGAAATCCGCCAGGCTGTTGTAGCCCTTGCGCTTCATGAACGCCACCAGCTCATCGTACACGTCGCCGTAGAGCTCGTAGCCGCTGAGCACGCTCGAGGTGGAAAGCCCCACCGCCGTTGCCCCGGCCATGATGTACTCCGCCGCCTCGGCGCCGGAGGAGATCCCTCCGATGCCGATCACCGGCACATCAACCTCCTCGGTGATCTCGAGCACCATGCGCAGCACCAGGGGCTTCAATGCCGCCCCCGTCAGGCCGCCGTAGCCTTTCGGCCCGCCCAGCAGAGGCTGGCCGTCCTCGATGTTGATGCCCATTACCGGGCCGATGGAGTCCGCGGCGGATATCGCGTCCGCCCCGGCATCCACCGCGGCCCGGGCCCAGGCTTTGCAGTTCAGGTGGAATATGGCGCTGAACTTCGCGATAACCGGAATGCGGACCGCCTTTTTTACAGCCTCGATCTGCCTCGCGTAATCCCGGGGATCGTTGACCTCCGGCAGCGGCATCTTCAGGCCCGGATACATCGCTTCCAGTATGTTGCCCATGTGCGGGCAGGCGGTGGGGTACTCGATAAAGGACGCCCCTGCCGCCTCGCAGCCTTGGGCCAGTTCCACCGCCTCCTCCGGAGTGGTGCCCGCCATGTTGGCGATGATGGGGATCCCCGCGGCGCGGGCCTTGGGGAATTCCTCGTCGAACCATTGCTCGGCGGTGAGGTTCGCGCCGAACACGCAGTTGATCATGGACGCTCCCCGCACCATCTTCATGTTGGGCAACACGTCGAGCTGCATATTCTTCACAATGGTCTTGGTGGTGGCGGCGCCCAGATTGTATTCGCTGACAATCCCGATGCGCTCGCCGTCCATCCCGTCCACGCTGGAGGAGGAAATGATGGGACTTCTCAGCTTTACTCCGGCGATCTCTACGCTCAGATCCATATCTTACGACTCGCTTTCAAATGATATTGTTGCTATTAATTTATGCGGTGTCACGAGCTCCTATTGCAGCAGCAGCGTCAAAAGCGCCTTGATGGTGTGCAGCCGGTTCTCCGCCTCATCGAATATGATGGAGTTGGGCGCGTCGAGCACCTCGTCGGTGACCTCCTCGTTGCGCGCCGCAGGCAGGCAATGCATTACCTTCACGTGCTTGGGAGCGGTGTCGACAACCTGCTTGGTCACGCACCAGTGCTTGAGCGTCTCCTTGTAGGCTGCGAACTGCGGGTTGCCGCGGTAGCCCGTCTCCGGTCCTTCCGCGAAGATCTCCGGGCTGACCCAGGAATAGACGTTGACGAAATCCGCACCCTTGGTCGCCTCCTCGTAGGAGCGCACGATATCGATCTTGGCCCCGGTCAGAGGCGCTTCTTCGTTGGCCCATTGGACATAGCGCGGATCGGGATCCATGCCCTCCGGGCAGGCGATTGTCACGTCAAAACCCATCTTCGCCGCCATCACCATGGTGGAGTTGGTCAGGCCCGCGGGCGGGTTCAGTTCGCCGTAGCCCCACAGGAACGCCACCTTGGCCCCCTTCACGCTGCCGCCGCCATGCTCCTGCATGGTCATCACGTCGGCGAAGGCCTGGGTGGGGTGCTCAACCGGACAGCTTGCGTTGATGACGGGCACCGTCGCGAGGCGCTCCGTCTCCTCCAGAAGCTCGCGGGTCACCGGGCGGTAAGCGATGCCGTTTACATAGCGGGTGATTGTCTTGATGGTGTCGTGCCAGTTCTCCGCCCCCGCCGAGCCGGACCAGATGCGGTTTTTATCCAGCCACATCATATGGCCGCCCAGGTGGGTCATTCCCGTTTCAAAAGAACAGCTGGTGCGGGTGGACTGGGTGGCGAATATGCCCGCCAGCGATTTTCCCCGCAGATATTCGTGGGGCCGTCCCTCCTTGAGCGCCCGCTTTAAGTCGTGGGCGGTATCCAGTACGAAGAGTACCTCCTCCGGTGTGAGTTCATTGATTCCCAGCAGGCTCCTACCCTTGAATGCCCTCATGTCCATCCTCCTTTTCTAATTCTAATATGAATAGTGGTTTTTTCCATTTCCGGCATGCGGCAGGCGCGCCGGAAAATACGATCCGCTCTAAACGCTGCCCTCATACAGGAAGCGCTTTACCTGTTCAACGCTCCATTCGGGGTTAAGCCCCAAAGCTTTGATGTCCCGGCCAGCGCTGTGAAGGTCACGCCCCAGCAGACCCTCGGCAATGGTGGTGATGGCGTCGCTCATCGGAGTAGGCACGCCCAGGAGCTTGCCCAAGGACGAGAACGTCACCAGGCCGTAGGGCACATCCTCCACCAGATGCCGCACATCCAGCCGGAAGGGCCCCTCGCACACCTCGAGGAACGGGGTGTGGATGGCCTCGTAGAGGGGCAGCACCACATCCACTCCGCCGCGGTTCCACTTCACCATGCGGATCTCCTCCTCCAGCGTGTACTGCTTGAGGCCGAGCTTCTCGCCGATGGCCATGCGCTCCCGGTCCACGGCTTCGATGATGTTGACGACGGGCTCCGGGTTCTCCTCGACGCCGAACAGATGGAACGTCGGATCGCCGCTGTGGATGCGGGCCGCGTTGCAGATCATGGGCGGCGTATGGGTGATGGCGTTGTAATCCACCAGCAGCGTGTCGATCACGTTCTGGCCCCGGCGCAGGGTGTAGTTGTGCTCCGGGGGATACAGATCGCTCACGACCTCCCAGATCACGTCCATGTCCTTTGCGGGGAACGCCGCAAACATCAGGTTCATAGTGCGGGATTCCAGGCGCACCTGGGTGTCGTTGAGCCGGGACGCTCCATAGGGCAGCGTGTTGCAGTCGGCAAGGTACACGCGGCTCTTGTTGCCCGCCTCGTCCAGAGCTTTTTTCCATACCAGGGACGCGCCGCCCTTGCCGAGGCAGATGATGACCTGACCGTCGGCAATGTAGGGGGCCGCCTGCTCGGCGTACGTCTTGACCGCAAAGAAGGGGACCGGATTGAGTATCACATCGGCGCCGCGCACCGCGTCGGCGATGTCGTCCGCCGCCAGCGCCACTTTGCCGAACTCGCCGGTGGGCTTGGAATCGATGTCCAAGACCTCGACGCCGCCCGTTCTTTTCACGCCCTCGAGCTTGCCGGGCACGCTGTCGTACAGCGCCACCTCGTAGCCCATGCCCGCCATGTCAGCGGCGCTCATAAACCCGCCGTTTCCGGCGCCCAATACTGCAATTCGCTTGATCTTCACTTCTCTATGCCTCCCGCAGTTTTTTTGTCGCGACCTCGACGATGTTGAACTCATCGTCCAGCTCCACCCCGTACACTTCACGGGCGGCCTCCCGGGACACGTATCCGTTCTTTACGTCCATCCGCACGGCGTTAAGGTCCCGCTTTTTCGGGTCGCCCCAACCGCCGCCGCCGGAGGGATAGGAGGTGAAGGTGCCGCCGTCCGGCAGCGTGACCGCGCCCTTGGCGGGCAGCAGCTGCTCCCCGGGCATGCCTTCGTTAATGTAAGCCATGTTGCAGGTGCCGGGCTTGCCGCCGAAGAGGCCGTACGGGGGATTGATCCGTCCGTCGCCGAACATGACCAGGTTGGTCTGCACCCCGTCGTAGAAGCGGATGCGGTATTTCGCGCCGCTGCCGCCCCGGTACTGCCCCGCGCCGCAGGAATCCGTCGTAAACTCGTTGAACTCGGTCAGGTGGGGATAATCCACCTCGTTTGTCTCGATGTTGGGGGCAATCAATCCCCCAAGGTCGATACCGTCGCCGATGTAGGGCCGTCCGTCCATGCCCTTTGCGCCGCCCGCGCCGCCGAAGCCGTTGAATCCGAACATCACGTAAAAATTATCCCTGCGGGGATCGATCCCGGTAACGGTGGGGCCGTTCCAGCGGCTCCAACCGCCGGGTACCCGCCCGGGCAATATGCCCGAGAGCGCCATCCAGCACGCCTCCAATATGGCGCAGGCCGTATCGAGCGTGCAGTAGGCCACGGGAGCCGGGAAGCTCGGGTTGACCACGCTGCCTTCGGGCGCCGTGATGCGGATGGGCCGGTATACGCCCTCGTTGTGGGGAATGTCCGGCGTGGTCACCGTGGTCAGAAACGCCACGTACACGCAGGTAGCCGTGTTGGCGATGGGAGAATTGCTCGGACCCGCGCACTGGGGACTTGAACCCTCAAAGTCCACAACGGCCTCGTCCCCCTTTATGGTGATCGTCACGCACACGTCCAGCGGCTCGTCGGAGAGGCCGTCGGAATCGAGGGTGGCCTTGCCCGTGTACACGCCGTCGGGGAGCTTTGCGATCTCGTCGCGCATGCGCTGCTCCGCGTAGAGGTGAATGTCCTCGATGGTCTCGCGGGTCTTCGCCTCGCCGTACTTCCCCATCATCTCGAGAATCCTGCGCTCGCCCACGCAGCAGGAAGCGACTTGGGCCTTCATGTCCACCCAGATGTCGTCGGGCATACGGGTGTTGACGCGGATCATATTGACCACGTCCTCGATGGGCTTGTTGTCCTTATAGATGCGAAGCGGCGGGATGCGCACGCCCTCGTGGAACAGCTCCGTGGCCGAGGGACAGTAGGAGCCCGGCTCCATGCCGCCCACGTCCCCGTGGTGGGCGCGGTTGATGGCGATGAACTGCAGCCGCCCGTCAAAGAAGATGGGCTTCATGATGGTCACGTCCTGCAGATGCGTGCCGCCCATGTACGGGTCGTTGAGCACGAACACGTCGCCGGGGTGAATGTCGTCGCCGAAATACTTCACAACCGCCTTCACCGATTCCATGGCCGAAGCCGTATGGGAAGGGACGCCGTCCACCTGGGACACGATCCTGCAGTCCCAATCGCAGATGGCGCAGGAGAAATCGTGCACCTCCGCGAAGATCGGGGAAATGGACGTGTTGATCATCGTGATGCCCATCTCCCTGTTGATGGTGAGCAGGCGGTTGTAGATGACCGCAAAGGTTATGGGATCCTTCGCGCCCTCAAATTCCTTTTTCCTCTTATCCGTCTGCGCGCTCATGCCTTTACCTCCATAACCACGTTGCCGAATTCGTCTATCCCGGCGTTCCATTTCGGATGCACGATGATCGTGGTGATGCGCTCCTCGATCACCGCCGGCCCCTCTATGCTGTGGCCGACGTACAGCTTGCCGCGGTCGTACACCGGCACCTCGCGCCAATCGCCGTACTCCTCAAAGTACAGCTTTCTTGTGTTCTTCACAGCCTCGTGTACGCTGTGGCTGCCCGCCGCGGGCTTTTCGAGCGCCGTCTTTTTCACGTGACCCACGCCCGTCACCCTAAGGTTGACGATCTCCATGGGCGTTTCCGGCGTAGAGTAGCTGTAAAGCCGCTCGTGGGCTGCGTGGAAGGTCGTGGCGATCTGATCCACATGTTCGGCGGTGACGGCGCAGTCGCTCGGCATGGGCACCGTCACCTCATGGTGCTGGCCCACATACCGGATGTCGAGATACCGCTCGAGGGACACGTCCTCCCGATGCACGCCCTCCTCCAAAAGCTCCGCGAGCGCCGTCTTTTCCGTATCGGCGATGACCGAGTTGAACGCGTCGATATCGAGGCCCGGGATCACGCCGCTAAAAGAACGCACATTGTCGAGCCGGATGTCGGATTCGAGCATGCCCAGGGCGCAGAACACGGAGGCTGCCATGGGCACGATGACCTGGCTCGAGCCGACCTCCTCGGCGATCTTGCAGGCGTGTATCGAGCACGCGCCGCCCGCGCTCACCAGCGCGAACTCGCGGGGATCGTAGCCCTTTTGCACCGATACGACCTTCGTCGCGTCGGCCATGTTCTGGTTGACGATCCTAAATACGCCGCAGGCCGCTTCCTCCACGCTCATGCCCATCTTGTCGGCGATGGTTTTCTGCATCACCTCGCGGCACTTGTCGTAGTTGATCTTCATCTCGCCGCCGAGGAAGAAATCCTTATTGAGATACCCGAGCAGCAAATTCGCGTCGGTGACGGCGATCTTCTGTCCGCCCCGGTCGTAGCATACCGGTCCGGGGTTCGAGTAGGCGGATTCAGGACCGACGTTGAGCATGCCCCACTGGTCGATCCAGGCCACGGAGCCGCCGCCCGCGCCGATGGTATGGATGTCGATCATGGGCTTTGCCACCCGGTAGCCCGCGATCTCGCCCTCGGTGCTCAGGCTGATGCCTCCGTCGTTAATGAGGGTGACGTCGAAGGACGTGCCCCCCATGTCCATCAAAATCAGGTTGCGGCTGCCCGTGAGCCCCGCAAAGAACACCGCCCCGGTCGCGCCGGCCGCAGGCCCGGAGAGCAGCGTCGCCGACGCGTGGCGGATGGCGGTGTCCGCCGTCATCATGCCGCCGTTGGAGGCAACCACGTAAAACGCCTTTGTCAAGCCGTCGGACTTGAGCTTTTGCTCGAGGTTCTTCAGGTACACGGTGAGCTTGGGCCCCACGTAGGCGTTGGCCACGGTGGTGGACTGCCGCTCGTACTCGCGGATCTGGGGCAAGACCTCGCTCGAATGGGAGACAAACACGCCCGGCAGCTCCCGTTCCACGATTTCCCGGATGCGCTTCTCGTGGGCGTCGTTGAGGTACGAGAACAGCGTGCAGATGGCCACGGCCGTAACGCCCTCTTTTTTAAAGTCCGCGCAGATGGCCGCGACTTCCTGTTCGTCAAGAGGCGTTACCTCCTGCCCGAGGTGATTAAGCCGTTCCGCGGCGCCCCGGCGCAGGTAGCGGGGCACCAGCGGCGCGGGCGTATACAAGAACAGATCCCAGATATTGTCCTTGTGGGCCCGGCGCATTTCCAGCGTGTCCCGGAAGCCCTTCGTCAGGATCAACCCGGTCTTTGCGCCGGTGCCCGTCAGGAGCGTGTTCGTCGCCACGGTGGTGCCGTGCACGAACAAATCCGCCCCGCCCAAAAACTCCCTCAGCCCCAGGCCGAAGAACCCCGCCGCCTTGTTGATTACGTTGTACAGGCCGATGGATTGATCCTCCGGTGTGGAAAGCTCCTTGAAGGTGTTGATCACGCCGTTGTCGCTGATTACGACGCAATCGGTGAATGTTCCGCCAATGTCAACGCCGATCCGATACCTCATGCCATCACTCCTTTTCGCAGCGTAAGCCCTTTATCGCCCCGCGACGTTTGATAAACAAAAACCCGTCATGCCGTGCTCCATGATGAAACAAACAAAAAACCCCGGCCTGCATATCCCGTCACGGCGGCGCGCCTAGCGCCGATGCAACGCGAATATACCTAGCCGGAGCTCGCCGTCAATGCAGTAGCCATAACCGCTTCCAGACAGGCGAATCGCCTATCTCACCACACAAAGCCCGTTGGTTGTACCCGCTTATTCGATTGTCCTGGTCCGAAGTTCTATTAACCGTGCCGAGGAATTGGTATAAACCCGTTCTGTGACGCCGCAGATTGCAGCGACGTCCCGATATCTATAAATGCATATTCATTCTACACCCAGGTCTTGCCAGCGTCAAGCTCTTTTTGGCGAAGCGTGGGGAATCCGGCCCGGGCGGCTATAAACGGCGAACAAACGGAGCCCCCTTTGCAAAAGGTGCGGAGGCCGCGGCCGCGGATTGGCTGCGAAGAAACGGTGGAATGGTTTCTGCGATTTGAGGTAAAATGGCGGTAGGAAGCCGACTGAAATTGGAGAGGGGATCCCTTATGGCGAACAATGAAACGAATCCAAAGGTGGATGCATTTTTGAGCGCCGCCGAGAAATGGCAAAAAGAATTTGAAAAACTCAGAAGGATCTTCCTTGACTGCCGGCTCACCGAGGAATTGAAGTGGGGCGTTCCGTGCTATACGTTCGAAGGGAAAAACGTTGCCCTGATCCATGGATTTAAAGAATACTGCGCGATACTGTTCGTCAAAGGCGCCTTGCTCAAGGACGCCCATCGCCTTCTCGTCCAACAGACGGAAAACGTGCAGGCGGGCCGCCAGATCCGGTTCACCGGGCTTCAGGAAATCGACGCGATGGAACCCCTTATAAAAGCCTATATCTATGAAGCCGTCGAAATAGAAAAAGCCGGTTTAAACGTGGAGTTTAAGCATCCGGAATTAATCCTTCCCGAGGAGCTCCGGCATAAATTCGATGAAATGCCCGCGCTTAAAACCGCTTTTGAAAAATTGACGCCGGGACGGCAAAGAGCGTATGTCCTTTATTTTTCCGAGCCCAAACAATCCAAAACCCGGGAGTCGAGGGTGGAAAAACAGATCGGGCGCATACTCGCCGGAAAGGGATTGAACGATTAACGTTTTTGAGGCGGCGCCGCATCGACACACCCTCATCCACAAACACGATCGTCTACGTCGGATGCACCAAAGAGGAATGGGCCGCTAAATCCGCCGAAGAAAAAGAAGCCGTCAAGGCACAGTTCAAAACAGCTTCCGCCAATATCCCAATGCAGCTACACCTGCAGGAGCAAATGGCAAACGACATTCGTACCATTAAGAATATCGCCGTATTCTTCGCAGTGTTTGCGTGCATCAGCTGAATACTTTGCTTTGTTACAGCATTCGCACGGTAACGCCAATCTTAATTTGCGAAACATTCGCAAATTAAGATGGGTGTGAAGCAATCGTTATGAGAATTTCGCGCAGTATTTATCTTCTCCATACGCGTTAATCAGCGCTTTGATGGTCGACGGGCCCGCCACGCCGTCGGCCTTGAGCTTATGGTTGGCCTGGAAGTCGATCAGCGCTTCTTTCGTGGTTTTCCCAAAATAGCTGTCCGCCTTGATACTGTACCCGAACTCCCGGAGCATGATCTGGATTCTGTATACCCTTTTCTCGGGCTTGCAGCCATACTGCGGCCACTGGAAGGTGCGCTCGAACAGTTGGGGCGGAACTTCCCCGTTCCTGCTGCGTCCGCTGTAGCTCTCGGTATAGAAGGCATGTCCATCAATCCTTGTGTAGAACTCATGGCTGCCCCAATTGCCGTCGCCTTCGTGATCCGAATTGAAGAAATACACGTTCTGCGGTATCACCCAGACTTCCCGTTCAAGCACCATCCTGGCGGCGTATTTGCACGCCGAGCTCGGCTTAATGGAAGAGGAATACCCCGTAAACTGACCGGGCGCAGTGATAACTTCCTCGATCGTATCACCGGGATACCCGCGCGAGATCACGCGGTTCATCACCACGTTCCCGACCGCGATTTTCCCTTTGGTCGATTCGCCGCGCGCTTCGCCGTAAATGAGCTGCGCAAGCATATACAGATCATTCTCCGTGTACTCATAGGAGTTGGACGAGTACCCGACATCGTTGTAATACAGATCCGCTTTGACCTGATAAAACCCGACCAATTCATCAAAATCAACCGGCGTCGGGGTGGGCGACGGACTCGCCGTCGGCTCGGGCGTAGGCGAAAGCGTCGGTTCGATGATGGATTGCTCGGGCTGACCGGTCTGCGGGGCGCTATCGAGCATCTCTATGTTCTGATCGGTCGAAGCGCTCACAACGCTTCCTTGACCGCTGCCGTCGACATCGATGTCCGAGAAATTGGTGGTTGGATAGTTGAGTAAGCTCAGGAGCAGGACAACAGCCGCAATAAACCCGGCGCTCACATACAAGATGATGGACCTGTTCCTTCTGCGGTTTCTTCCCGACAGTCCATAAGTAGTTGTGAGGCGGCTTATCGTATTCTTTAATCTGTAGAATCTCGGCTTTCTTATCATGCGTCTTCCCTTGCTGTTTTATGCGGTAATTATTTACAAAAACAGAAAATCAATACATCATCCGTCAATATCGTTTCAACGATATCCGGCGGGCGGTATAATTCCCTTATATAAACGCGATGCTCTCTTGTTCGTGCGACAGCGCAATTTTTCTTCGTATCGTGGGTTCATGCACCGGAATCAGAGAACATTATACCACTGTCGCCCGTTAAAACAAACACTTTTGCCAGTAGATTACCAGCTCAAGCGAGCGTTGGCAACATTATTCGGTCCATCGGCCAATATCAGTTTTTACCTGCGATAGAAAAAGATTCCCCGTACACGGTATATCTGAAGTTATTATACATAAAAAAAGTTAAAAACTCGTGAAATACAAATGAACGATTTTGAAATACCGCCGCTACGCGCATGCGTTTGCCTTTTTTGCTCTTTATCCCCATCCTATTCCATGCACGTCGACGATCGCCTTCACGATGAAAAGGCCGACGCCCATACCGCCGATTCAAACCGAAATCGGCTCCTTTTCGACGGCAGCCATGCCCGTGAACCCGGCGATTTTCCGAAACAAATACAGGCTGAGGAGCACCGGTTGCCAAAGCGACCGCGCTCCGGACCGCCATCCATAAGGTGCAGCAGAATGAGATCGAAAACCAAACGCCGCAAAGCCCGGAGGAACCTTTTGGGCTTTGCGGCGTCAAGGCATCGTTCCCTTAGGCAACCCGCATGGGACCCCTCCCCAAAAATAACGCGCCGGAGGAATCAGCACAGGCAGCTGGTATCATTGCATATTCTTTCCTCCCACCAGCCGAAGGCGATCCTTCCTTCGGCCGGGACGTCATACCCTTCCAAAAGCGAAAGATATACAAGGAACGATCCGCCGGGCGGAAAGATCAGTTTCCCGTTCTCGGTCTCCACCACGGTGGTGCCCGGCTCCCCTCTGCGGACAAACGCCTTTATTCCGCCGCTGGGTTCTGCGGTGACGCTCGAGGCCTGCTGGAGCAGAATCCTGGGGGTCGGAGCGGGGCAAATCGCCGTGTTTGAGCTGGTTGCGGTTGTCTCGCTGTATTCGCCGGGCGCAGCGGCATTAAACCAAAACTGCGCGCGGAAGGGCGCTGCCGAAATATCGGTTACAGTCCACACATTGACGTGTAAATTCACACCCGATCCGCACGGGTTGTACAATCTTGCCCACGCGCTCGTACCGTTTCCGAAGACAAGATCATCGGCATAGCCGATAAAGTATTCCCCTTTGATGGATTCATAAAGCTCGATTGGGATATTCACGCTTTTGTTGTATCCACACCTTGAATTGAACATGTTTTCACCTTTCTTTTTTATACCGAAGGCCAATCTATTACAATATATGTGGTTGACATCCGAAGGTGAGTGAGCGAAACATATGGATTCATACCCCCTGGATCAACAGGGACGGCCCCGTTTAAACGGCGCACACGAAAAACAGCGCGGGCACATTTGTCCGCGCTGTTTCAGACGATTTTCGCGCCGCGTTATTTTTCCAGGACTCTCGACACTGCGATCGTTCCGTCGATAATGCCCTGCTTGGCTGCCGCGAACTTATCAAGGTGCTCCTGCGGGATATCCATGAGCTTGCTCGGGATGCAGGTTTCCGAATCGCCGACGCCCATCTCATATCCGCCGGGGGTGAAGTTGCCCTCGATGATATCCTTTAGCACCTTGTCGACGCCCGCCGCATAGTTTTCGTTGGGCATATCCGCGAGTATCAGATCCGGATATTCATCGGAAAGCACCGCGTTGGAGGGAATGATCACGACTTTGCCGATGTTCTCAAGGCCCAGCGCGATAACGCCCTGTCCCGCCTGATTGCAGTTGATCTGGATCACGTCGACGCCGTTGTTGATCAGCGCCTGGGCGCTTTCCTTGGCCTTGCCCACGTCCGTGCCGGTGCCCAGGTACGTGAGGATCACTTCGATGTCCGGCACGACGCTCACGGCGCCCTGCTTGAAGCCCGCCATCGATTCGTTGATGCTCTGCATCTCGGTCGGCCCGATGTAGGCGATCTTCTTGGTCTTGCTCGAGAGCGCGGCGATTACGCCGGAAAGGTAGTTGCCCTCATACGCCTTGTTAATGACGCCGGTCATGTTGTCCTTATTGATCGTGCCGTTGGTGACCACGAAATACGTGCCCGGATACTGGTCGCAGATCTTCACAAAGGAATCCTGATAGTCGGTGCTGTGGCCGAACACGAGGTCAAAGCCGCGCTGTGCGTAATCTTCCGCCGCCTCGAGCACGTCCGCCGCGGAAGAGATCTCGATGTAGCTGAACTCCGCGCCGTACTTTTCCGCCGCGTTTTTCGCCGCGTTGTACCCGAGCGTACTCCAGCTTCCGTCGTTGATCGATCCGGGCAGCAGCGCCGCTACCTTGAACACCTTTTTGGGCGCTTCGGTGGGCGCTTGGGTCGCCTGCGGCGGGGCGCTCTTTTCCGGCTCGCCGTTATCCGCGGGCTGCTCGGTCGCGCAGCCGATCAGGCTCGTGAGCATCAAAATGCAAACTAGGCATACGAGGGTCTTTTTAAAGGGATGTTTCATATTGATTTGCCTCCTTATATTATCTCACCTTCGGGTTTTTCCGTCGTCGATATTGCCGGGCTTCATCACCTCCGATGTGCAATTTCGCGTAAGCTATCGCTCTCCCTCAGCAATTAAGTTGGGGAAAATTGGGAAACTATATATTTATTTGTCGCTTACCGCACTAACAGCGGCGGCGGCTTTTCGGCGCGAAGAATTTGCCGTGGCCCTGCGGAATACGGCCCTTCCCCGAAACAAACAATACGATCAGCGTAAACAAATAAGGCAGCATCAGCAGAAACTGATTTGGCACATCCGCGCCCATCGCCTGGAGATTGAGTTGCAGCGCGTCGGCAAACCCATAGAGCAAACACCCGAGCAATACCCCGCCCGGCGCGTATTTGCCCAGTATGATGATGGCGAACGCAGCGTATCCCTTTTCGGCGGACATCCGCTCAATAAAGATATTGGAAGCGGCGATGGACAGATATGCGCCCGCCAGCCCCGCGAACACGCCGGTAAGCAAAACGCCGATCATGCGGTATCTGCGTACCGGGATCCCCGCGGTATCGGCGGCGACGGGATTTTCGCCCACCGAACGCCACTCCAGGCCCAGCGCGGTTTTCTTCAGGAAGAACCATTGGGCGAGGACCAGCAAAAACGTAAAATAACCCAAAAGGTTGTGCTCAAAAAACACCTTGCCCAAAAACGGGATATCTCTCAGAAGCGGAATGCTCACCGCCTGCATGCTTGTGACCCTGGTAATCTCCATACCCACATCAAACAAGGCCCGGTTAAAGAAGTTGGTGAAGCCGATCGCCAGCAGCATCAGGGCGGTCGCAACCAAGGGCGCACGGGCGCCGACGATTACCACCATGTATGCGTAAATCAGGTTCAGCAGCATGCCCGCGAGCATTGCAAAAGCCAAACCGACGATCAGGCTTCCGCTGAAATAGGCTCCGGCAAACGCCGCGAACGCACCGATGAGCACCACCGCTTCCAGCTCGATGCTGCTCACGCCCGCGGTATCGGAAAACAGCCCCCCGATCGCGGCAAGAATAAAGGGGATCGCCAGCCTGACCGTGGATTGCATCAGCGACGTGATATCGATGGACGTCAGAATATCCAGCATCTTATCCCCTCCCCTTCATAAACCAGCGCTCGAATCTCGACTGCAGCGGCATATACGCGATGACGAAAAGCAATACGAGCGCCTGCAAAAGCGAAGATAAGGCGGATGGAACCCCGATCATCCGGGACATCTGGTTGCATCCGGTGTTGAGCGCGCCGAAGAGCAATCCGCTGAGCACGATGAGCAGGGGATTCAACTGCGCCAGCAGCGCCACCGCGATGGCGTTGTATCCATATCCCGGGGAGATGCTCAGATACAGCTTCCAGGAGACCCCCAGCACCTCGATCGCTCCCGCAAGGCCCGCCGCGGCCCCGCTGATGACAAACGTGGAAATCGTGATGTAGTTCGGGTTGATGCCCGCGTATTCCGCGGCCTTGGCGCTTTGCCCCGCCGCTTTGATCTTGAATCCGAAGGTGGTCTTCTCCAGCACAAAGTACAAGACGACCACCAGCACGATCGCGATGAGAATGCCCGGATGCAGCTTTGTTCCCTCCCAGATGTAGGGGAGCCTTGCCGCCTCGGCGATCTCCGGCGTTTCGGAATAGAGCTTGTTCGGTTCCTGGATCGGCCCGTTGACCATGAAGCTTACGAACAATATCATGACCGACGAGAGCATCACCGAGGTGACCACCTCCGACGATCCGTGCCTGGCTTTGAGATACCCCGGGATGGCCCCGTACACGCCGCCGAACACCACGGCTGTAGCAAGAATCAGAACGATCCTTAGCCACGAGGGCAGCGCCGCGCCCTTTAAGGCGGCCTCGCACAGCGCGCAGCCCAGCGCGCCCGCGAAAAACTGGCCTTCCGCGCCGATGTTGAACGACGAACCCTTGAAAGCGATCGCAACGCCCGCGCCCAGCAGGATCAAAGGAGTGCTTTTATTGAGCGTGAGCGCCAATGAGGTCTTCGAACCGAATATGCCCATCCATATGGAACTGCCCACCTCGCCCACGTCGTAACCGACGATCATGAGCATGAGCCCGCCCACCGCCAGGGCGGAAAGGATCGCCAGGAGCGGGAACGCCGACCGGATCGCAAAACGGAGCCATCGTTTCGACGTCTTCATGCGCCCTCCCTCCACGGCTCGATAGCGGTGAAATCCCGCTTTACGCCGGTCATCATGGCTCCCAGGTCCTCCCGGGTAACATCGCACGCCCAGACGCAGCCGGTGATTCCGCCGTTATACATCACCAGGATGCGGTCGGACAGCGCCATGATTTCCTCAAGCTCCGAAGAAACCAGGAGAATCGCCTTGCCTTTTTCCCTCTCCTTGAGGATGCAGCCATGGATATACTCGATCGCGCCCACGTCGACCCCGCGAGTGGGCTTGACGGCCACCAGCACGTCCGGCTGCTGCTCGATCTCCCTCGCGACGACCACCTTTTGCTGGTTCCCGCCCGAAAGCGTCTCCGCCTTATCAAACACGCTGTCTGCGACCACCTGGTACTCCCGGTTCAGCCGCTCTGCATACTCGATCCCCGCCTTTTTCCGGAGCACCCGAGCTTTGGAAAAGGGAGGACGCGCATGGTTTTCCAGCAGGTAGTTGGAAACAAGATCCTGCGAGAGTATCAGCCCCCGCGCGCGCCGATCCTCCGGGATGTGCGCAAGCCCCAGATTGCGGATCCTGCGCACCGAAAGCCCCGCTGTTTTTACGCCGTTCACGAGGATCTGGCCGGACTGGATCTTCCGAAGGCCGGTGATCGCTTCCACCAGCTCGTTCTGCCCATTTCCGTCCACGCCCGCCACGCCGAGGATCTCGTTGTTCCAAAGCTGGAACGTAATATCCCGTATGCTTTTGCCCCGGCTGCCTTTCACGCACAGATTCTTTACATCCAGCGCGACACGGCGCTCGAGGCTTTTTGGCGGCTCCTGTTTGCAAAGCGCTTTCAGCTCGCGCCCGATCATCATGCGGATGAGCTCGTTCTTGGTCGTGTCGGCGGTTTTGACCTCGCCCATGACCTTGCCCTGCCTGAGCACCAGCACCCGATCGCTCACTTCCATGACCTCATCGAGCTTATGGCTGATGAAAACCACGGACTTCCCGGCCTCGGTAAGCTGTTTTACGATATGAAACAGCTCCTTTATCTCCATGGGCGTAAGCACCGCCGTGGGTTCGTCGAGCACCAGTATCCGCGCGCCCTTATAGAGCGCCTTCATGATCTCCACCCGCTGCTGCAGCCCCACGGGCAGCGACCCGACGATCCGCTTGGGGTCCAGAGGCAGACGGTATTCGTCAAACAGCGCCTTAACGCGCTCGTTCACGTTTTTCATGTCGAGCAACTCGCTCTTTTTTCGCCGCGTGCCCAATATCATGTTTTCCGCTACGGTAAAGTTCTCCACCAGCATGAAATGCTGATGCACCATGCCTATGCCGAGCCGGATCGAATCCTTGGGCGAATCGATCCTCACCCGCTTGCCGTCTATGGCGACAAAGCCTTCGTCCGCTGCTTCAAGCCCGTAGATAATGCGCATCAGCGTGGTTTTTCCAGCGCCGTTTTCCCCGAGCACGGCAAGAACCTCGCCCTCGTTGAGCCTGAAGGAGATGTTTTGATTCGCCTTCACATTCCCGTAGCACTTGGATATTCCGTTGACTTCAAATCCCATGCCGTCCCCCTCCGTCGCCGGCGCTTTCCGGCGTAATGCATGGCGAGAACGCCGGTTACTTTACCTCGTATTTCTCCACGGCTTCCCAGTTGAGCTCGTAGCCGAGGCCCGGACTTTGCGGCACGACGACATACCCGTCCCGAAACTCAAGCGGTTCCCGGAACAGCCCGAAATTGAGCTCATGCGTCCAGCTCGGCGGATCGTACGGGTACTCGTACCAATCGCAATTGGGAATGCCCGCGCAGATATGCAGGTTGGCGAACAGGCCGAATCCCGTAGACCAGGTGTGGGGAATCACGCGCTTGTTGCAGGCCTCGGCGAGAACGGCAATCTTCTTTACCTGGGACATGGTGCCCGAGAACATGCAGTCCGGCTGCAAAATATCGTAGCAGTCGAACGCGAGAAGGTCCTTGAATTCCCTCAGCCCCATGTTCTTTTCGGCGCCCGCCAAGGGGATCGGCGAGCGTTTGGCAAGCTTTTGCAGCCCCTCATAGTCGTGCCGGGGCAGCGGTTCCTCCAGCCAGGCCACATCGTATCGGGCAAGCTTTTCCGCCAGGCGGATGCTGTCGTGGACGTTCCAATATTCCATGGTTTCCGCGCCCGGCATCTTATCCGCCTGATTGGCATCCACCATGATGTCAATTTCATTGCCGTGCTCAAGGCGCAGCAGCCTGATCGTTTCAAGAAGCTCATCGCAGGTCGCGGGTTTAAAGCGTAGTTTAATCGCGCGGAAGCCCTCTTTGCGCATGACCTGCATATCCTTTAGGCGCTGCTGCGCGGAACGGGTTTCCCCGGTGCTCGCGTATACCTTAAGGCGCTCGCGGCTGCCGCCGAAAAATTTATAAACGGGCTGCCCCGTCTTTTTGCCGATGATATCCCAGACGGCCGCCTCCACGAACCACGGCCAGCCCATGCGCAGGGCGGAGGTGCTGAGCACCTCGGACACATACTCGATATTAAAGGGATCCGCGCCTATAAGGCTTGCCCGGACGAACGCGTTGATCCCCGCCAAAAGCTCTTCCCCGGTGGTCGGGCCGCCGGCGTAGCCGCTGATGCCCTCGTCCGTGTCGATCTGAACGATGGTGACCGGAAGCGCCTGCATCTTTATGCCGCGCCCCCAATTGGGCTTAAATCCTGTGGTAATGGGCTGTTTGATCAGTCTGAGTTTCAAGTCGGTAATCTTCATGGGTTGATCCCTTTCGCCGAATCGTGTTTGGTCGCATGATCCCCTTTGCATTTTCAAGATTGCGGATTTACGGGAAAACGTCGGGCGGATACGCTTCAGGCATCGAAGAGCTCTTTGTCCAAAGGCTGCAAAAAGCTCTCCAGAGGCATTGTCGCCGCACCCACGATCGCGCCCTTGTTTTTAAACGATGAAAGCATGATGGAAAACCGATCGGTAAGCCCTTCGAGCGCCCTGTGCTTGACGATATCCGTCAGATACTCAATATCGGACGCTTCCAGTGAATGCAGCCAGCCGTCGATAATCACGGTTTCCGGATTGAAGATGTTCGTTAGATTTGCGATTTCCAGCCCAAGGTAATAGAGCGCGCGCTCGAGGATGGGCCGCATCAGCGGCTCGCGCTTCCTGATCGCGTCCAGAACGTCGTCGTCGCTGAGATTGTCGTTCCCCGTCGCGCCCGCATACTGCTTTTTGATGCTCCAAAGCGCGGAATAGGCCTCGAGACAGCCCTTCCTCCCGCAGCGGCATTGCTCGCCGTGCGCATGGACGGTATTATGGCCGATCTCCATCGCGCTGTACTGCGACCGATTGTTGATCCTGCCGCCTGAAATCATGCCTGCTCCGATACCGATTCCCGCATAGATAAAAATGAAGTCCGAAATGTTCTTCCCGCGGCCAAACCATTTTTCCGCCAGTGATTCACAGCGGGAAATGTTGTTGACGTGGATCGGATATGCCTGAAACTTTCCGAAAAAGCGATCCAGGTGAACGTTTCTGCAATTGAGCGGCGCAGAATAGCGAATGATCCTGTTTTTGCAATCGATCAGGCCGACGACCGCGATGCCGATCCCGATAATTTTGTGCTGATCCGCCACCGAATCGATAAGCGCCTGTACGATATCGGATGCCAGCGTCAGCTTCTCCTCGATCGGCAAGCTCTCCGGGTAGGCCGTTTTCAGCGTCTTGACCGGCAGGGCATCCAGATTGCAGACCATACCGGTCGCATGCTCCGGACGGATATCGATCGCGATGATCAGCCTTGCGTCCGCCTCAAATCGAAGCATGATGGGCTTGCGGCCGCCCTGGGACTCGCCCACGCCGACCTCGGCAATCAAGCCGTCCTGGATCAGCGAGTTGACCAGCGCGGATATGCTCGGGACCGACAGATCGGTACGCTTGGCGATATCGGCGCGGGAAATCCCGCAATCCTGCCGAATCATATTAAGCACGGCCGTACGGTTATAGGAATGCATATCGCTGTGCTTGATGTTAGCCATATCGTTACCCCTGCGATTTATTGTCAAGATACTTTATTAAATTTATTAAGTAAGTTGTTGAACTAATTATATCCTACACACCGCGAAATGTAAATAGCGTTTTTCGCGGATGCCGGTGTATCGAAGCGAGGCCGCGGCATCGGATGAAAAACGCTCCGCGCGGCCATACCGACAGGCCGGCAGCCGCCTTGCGGCTTGCTCCACCCCCAGTCACTGTTTTTCGACTCGGCGCCTTTTTGCTCAAACCCGATCGATCTCTTTACAGAGCGCGCTCATATTATATAATTATGCCAATATGTTGGAAAAATGAGGATCCGTCACAACCGCGCAACGCATGCATGTGCCGGGCATAGGGTCGACATTGGAAGAAAACAGGTCGCTTGAAAAAAAGCGGGCCGTCGAAAATGCGCATGGCTTTTCGGAAACGTCTCGGCAAGGCATCGCCCATCGTTAACGTAAGGAGGTTATCGGTCTATGGACGCCGCATATCTGAACGAACATAAGCAAAACATCGAGGAATTGGCCCTAAAGCTGACCCCGGGGGACATCGCCGCCCTGGTAGACGAGCTTGCTCAAAAGGACGACGCCCTTCGCTACGCCGCTTTTTCGGCGCTGCAAAAGCGCAGCGAGCAAACGCCGGACGTGTATCCCCATTGGGATCGGTTTGCAAAGAGGCTGGACGATGAAAATTCCTATCAGCGCAGCGTCGGGATCATGCTGATCGCCGAGAACGTGAAATGGGACAAGGAAGGCCGGTTCCGCCAAGTTTTTGGAAGCTACATGCGCCATTGCTCGGACGAAAGGTTCATCACCTCGCGCCAGACCATCCAGGGCGTTGCAAGGTGGGCAAAGCACGCGCCGGAGCTTTTGGAGGAAGCGATCGCCATCCTCATCAATATCGACGTGAACACGCTCAAGGACACGCAGAAAAAGCTGATACTCATCGATATCCTCAGCGCCCTCGCCGCGATGCGAAAGGTTCATCCTTCCGGCGAAATCGAGGAATACGTGCGCCGCGCCGTCACCGGAGGCATTCTTGATAAAAAGGCGGTTCGGCAGCTCGAAAGTCTGCTATAGCCCGGTTAGAGCATGCAACACAGCCGCGGCATGTGAAGGCTGCGGCTCACCGCCGCTTGATATTTGAAAAAGGGTACGGATACAGGGAAACGAGCAGGATACCTTCAATGAAGACCCCTTTGCAAATGGCCATTATTCTTTTGTCGTTTTCTCCTATGATGTCATTTAGCGCCCGCCTCCGGGCGCAAGCGGTTCCGACGCTCAATTTTCATGGTCTGATACTACGAATAAGAGAATCACCGTGCGAACGCATTGGGGTCAAGCACCAGGCCGGCGGGCGGACGCCGGTTGTTCCTTCCGCAATGATTGATGAACACCGTTTTATACTCCTCGCCGTTGAGAAGCAGCAAGTACTCGTCGAGCTCCCCATACGCGCAGGGGATATTGGACGCTTTTCGTACCCAGGTGAAAGCCCTTCCATCCTGCGTTCTCAGGGCGGCCAGATAGCATCCCACATCCGCTACCGACGCGGTGCAAACCGGATTTTCAGGGGAATACCCGAAATCGCTGTCAAAATAATACTGGCTGTTTGCGATGCGGTCCCGGATTTGTTCCTCGGCGCTCGTACCATTCGCAGAAGATGGTCTTCGGCTCTCGCCTTCATTCCTTCTGCCAAAGCCTGTTGTTTTGGTGATTGCTGATTTGGTATCGCTCAAGTACCTGATGATCAAAAACACAATCAGCGCACGCCAAACGATGTGGCAGTTCACCATTCCAACATCGTTGGCTGTATTCGCTATTGCCACCAGCATGTATGCGTTAATGCCGATATAGAGGGATTCAAGGATAAGGAGCGCCTTCAGACAGCCCCTGCTTTTTTTCACATAGAAGCAGCATCCCAGAACAAAGAGCGCTGCGCAGAGGACGAGATCCAAGAAATTTGCCAACATGGTCAAATCAGCCATGTTGAAATCATTCTGTATCCATACGATCCAGACGCCCACGAAAAGGCCGATCGAATGCAATATTGCAAGGAACGATATTGCAAA
Source organism: Bacillota bacterium (assembly GCA_038562375.1). GTDB lineage: Bacteria > Bacillota > Clostridia > Christensenellales > CAG-138 > JBCFAY01. The sequence goes on from JBCFAY010000001.1 coordinate 233,335, forward strand.
CACTCTCTCCTTGATCTTGAGGCCTTTGTGCATAATAAGATACAGTATACCGCCGGTTACCAGCAATACCAGTAAAAAAGAAATGTTGAAGTAACCCGTCGCCACACAAAGCAACGCGCATACGGCTATCGTAATGATCCTGTCGGTTTTATTGCCCTTGCCGCCGTGGTTTGAGTCCTGCTGGGGAAAAGGAACATTGGGGCGCTTCGCCGAAAACACAACGGATGGTTCTTGCGGGGGAGGTTCTTTTAGGGAAAAGCCTTGCGTGGAAGGGTCTTGCACGGAAGGTTTTTGCGCGGAAGCATTTTGGGCAGACGGGTCTTGCGAGGAAAGGTCTTGCCAGGAGAGGTCTTGCGAGGAAGGGTCTTGCACAGGCGGAGGATCGGTATCCCCGTCTTCTTCAATAGGAATTCCCGCGTTTTTTATTGCGTTGTCGGAATTCAGCCCTGCGCCGCAGTATTGGCAGAATTCGCTGTCGTCGGGAAGAAGATGACCGCACTTATAACATTTTGTTTCATTTTTTTCTGCTGCGGCATTCATAATCGTACTTGAGTTTCCGGAGTTCAGCCTTGCGCCGCAGTATTGGCAGAATTCGCTGTCGTCCGGCAGAAGATGGCCGCACTTATTACATTTCATCTCATTCCCTCCTCAATGACCGCAGCGCCGCATTTGCTGCAAAATGTACTTTCGGGAAGCAGTTCAAAGCCGCATTTTCTGCAGAACCTAATATTGATGTTGCCGGACTTGGAAAGCGGAGCCGTGTCATAATACCTTGCGAACGCATTGCCGCCGTCATTCGAAGACGGCTTTACCTCCGGGCCGTCCTTTAGAACGGCTTGACCGGGTATGCCGTCGGCGTGCCGCGGATCACTGCTTTCTGAGGATCTCCCGCCGGTCAGTATCTTATAGTTGATAAAACTCCATAACAATATCGATCCGCCTACGACGATGCTACCGTTGATGCCGGGAATAAGCAGGTACACCACGCCGAATACCACCACTCCATAGACAGCTACACCAAGCGCGGCTGCTGGCTGTGCAATAGGGTTCTTTTTTATTCCAAATCGGTATATGAGGATTGGTAAAGTATCGATCAACAAAGCTATAAGAATGCCAAGCATTACGCTTCTAAAGCTAAAGACGCTCAAATCCACAGCATTCGTCTGAGCGTCTGCGTTTTGCGAGGCGTCTGCGTTTTGCGAGGCGTCTGCATTTTGCGAGGCGTCTGCGTTTTGCGAAGCGTCTGCATTTTGCGAGGCGTCTGCATTTTGCGACGGATATTTTACGCTATGAAGCATTGTTTCAAAATCTTCGTAATAAGGGCTATCGCTTGTCTTGCTGAATACGAAAAAAAATGTGATACCGTTCTCTTTGCGAAACAATCCCGTTACTTCGTTTTCGGCATAATTTACAACTTTATAATATTCAACGCCGCCATAAGAGACTATAGAAATATCTGATTCTGTTACCCCGAATACCTCTGCAATATCCGATAGCGTTTCCGCGTTGGAAAAATCCGCCCAATCATCAATGCTTCCATATAATACTCGTACTGATTTGTCCTCATTCGATACAAATTTAGCATCGGCTCCAGATTCAGCTTCGGGTACCTGCTCGGACCAATTCTCCGGAATAGTGAAGGTTACCGACGTCTTATCATCGGTAAATATCGATCCGTCGGCCGATGCTTGATCCGGATCCGCCGCCTGCGCGCTCAGGCCGAATTTTGCGCTGTTCACAATGTCCTTAATAATCGCCTCGTACTTAGGCGTAATCTCTCTCATATACGCTTGCAAGACGATGCAGATCACTTTGCCGTCATAAACGGTATAGTATTCCACTGCAAAGATAGTGGCGTCCCCGTCAGGCCGGCTGGAATATATCTTGAGGAACTTGGTTTGAGGATGCTCGAATAGTTCAGTCCTAATATAGGTTAATCCGCGCGATTCAAAGTCCGATTTCAAAAGCTCCCTAAGCATCGGAAGCGTACTTTCATCCAGTCGGCTGAAATAGTCCAGCTTGTTTTCGTCCATTAGAATGATGATGATGTTATAACTGGTATCCGTATCCCACGCATCCAGATAACTGCTTTTTGTTTCCATTATGGATAACATTTCGTCTTTCGTAAGATTGTATCTGGCCAGGTTCGGATCGTCGGCGTCGATATCCCTCGTAAAAGCAATAAGACCGGCAGGGAGCTCCACGCTCATATCCAATTCATCGATTACATAGGTATTCGTGCCCGCCGCGCCCGCCGGGGATACGCATACGGCAAGCAGTAATGCAGCAATCAATATGCCGAAAAAACTACGTTTCATAAATAAATCCCTTTCCCGCCTCACCGAACTTATTAGGGCGCTTGCCGGCAAACGCCTGCATCATGCAATTGTATATATACTTTTATAGATGGAGAAACGACTTTCATGAATGCGCAGGGCGGCGATTATACAGCAACGATATGGGGATATGAAACATGCGCAAACACAAGCCGCGTATTACCTTTCGGTTATTTCTTAGGCTAAATGGGTGTTATTAGCCAAAATGCTTAATATTACTGCCAATTATAGGTATTTTAATACATTTTAATATGACCCAATACATTAAGTCAATCCAATTCCCATGTATATAATAGCGTCTACAATCGTTCGAAGCGATCATGTCCCGGAACATGCGCCGCTTGGTTTCAATACATTCCGAAATGGTCCGCGCTGTTCATCGCTCAATTGCGACGTATCGGTACAAGGTATCCTTGGCAGCATGAGCGCGGCAGCTCTTATGCCCCCTTAGAACAACGGCTTTCATGCATCCGTCATCCCAGATCGATCCAATAGATGTGCATCGGTTTCCCGTCCAAGTAAGATTTAACCTCCTTGAGCACGCCGTCGCATTTCAACAAGGTGCGAATCGAAGCCATATTATCCGCATAGCAGCCGAGCATCACCTTTAAGAGCGGGATCGATCGGGCGTAATCGAGCGCAAGCTCGAGCATCTGCACGGCGTAGCCCTTCCTCCTTTCGCTCGGACGAACGGAATATCCTATATGGCCGCCGTACTCCGCCAGAAACGCGCTTCCAAGACTATGCCGGATATCGATCATGCCCACGATCCTTTGATCCGTTTCGCGCACGCCAAAAAAAGTGGTGGCGACGACCCATCCCGGACTGCGCGTCTCCTCGCTGCGGTTGCGCGTGATAAAGGCAAGCCATTCTCCATATTCCATGCGGTCGAAAAGCGCGCTGCCGTTGATTGTAAATTCGCCGCAGGCAAAAAACTCGTCCTTAAACTGATTTGCAGCAAATTCATGCTCCGGTCCCGGAAGCTGGAGCGATATCCTCTCCATATAATTCCCCCTTATGGTCTGCGCGAGCTCTCCGTCGAACGATTCAAACACAAGCCGCATCCGTTCACATTTTTATACCATATATTCCTTCCTAGGAAAAGCTTATCCTATTGGTTCGGAACAGTATCCTCCTGATCAAAGAGTCGGCGTTTTACCGCTCATCGATGCTTGCGGGAGGGCAGCCCGCTTGGATTCGATTGCTGCGCAGCGGTTCCAAAAAAGACGCACGCATATAAAAAGCCGCCGTATCTCGGCAGCTTCATAATACGAGCTTTTGTGGGCTCTCGGCCATCGATGCATCCGTGGGATAAATCATCTGCCGAAGCCCGCCATGGATTTTAACGCGGCTCCTTCGCGGCGCCCGCTGAACCGCTTTGCACCGATGACCTGACTGATATCGATCTCCCATAGGGCGGCATGGATAAACAGGCATGGATGCCCCTTATCGAAAACGTTGAAAGCCCGATCCCAGGACGCAAGTTTCGCGCGCTGCTTCTGTTCGATCGGCAGCCGGTCATACCAGACGAGCTCCGCTTCGAAGCCTACGTCATAGCAATACTCGTCGTTTAAAATCATGCGCAGGGATTCCGCGTCGATCAAAACAACCTTCTCGTGCGGGATCTCGATCTCCAGGCAGATCTGATCCTCCCGAAAAATGCGGAACTCCGAACGGCGAAGATCCGGTTTTTCATGTCTGCCGTCAAGGGTGTGCCACGCCCACACGGGATGATCCACGCCCTTCGGGGGCAAACCTATCCGCAGCACAATCTGTTCGGATAACCATTGATGCGTAGCGTCAAGATGGCAAACCGCCACCTCATCATTGTACTTAGGGTAACCCGGCCCGCTCCGAAGCTTTTTGCTGTTGAGCAGCTGCACATATGATGAGATAGGAACTATGGACCATAAGCGCATACGAACCCTCCTTTGCGCACAATGATATCGGTTTGCTCAACAGCAGAAACAATGCTTAAGCCGACCGGCGACGTAAATTTCCAATTATTACCAATATTTTCGGTTAAATCGGTGAATTCTTAACCAAAATCTTGATTTTTTCGCCAAATTCTGATCTGATCCAGGAAGGAGGCAAATCGTTTGCCTTGCGTACCTTGAAACCCTCCGTCATTTTAGGGCTGCGATTTGACGCAACCATATACCCCATTCGTATCCGCCCCGCGGTATCCCTCCGTCTACAAGCCCCAGCGCTTGCGATCGACTCGGTATCGGTTTTAACGAATATCGGCTCCTCAGCGCCCTTTTCGCGGCGAACGGGAGAGGTCGTGGCTCGACCACAGCTTTTTCAGCTCGGCGTCGTGCATCCATCTCGCGCTCATCGCATACCGGTCTTTGCCGAGGTTTTTAGCGCCGTACATCGCGATATCCGCGCTTTTGATCAGCGTTTCAACATCCTCCCCGTCGTTTGGGAACAATGCGACCCCGGCGCTGGCGGTGATCGAGCACTCCCGATCGCGCAGCGCAATCGGTTGGCGAAGGGCTGCCATCACGCTGTCCATAACGCTTAGAATATCCTTAGGATCGGACAGCTGATTGATGATGAGCATGAACTCGTCGCCGCCGAAGCGGGCGGCCGTATCGTAACCGCGGATGGCGCAGCTGAGGATTTTTGAAACCTCTATGAGAAGCAGATCCCCAAGGTCATGCCCCAGCGTATCGTTGATTGTTTTAAAACTATCCAGATCGATGAACGCCACGCCGACCATCTTCCCCATGCGCTTGGCCAGCTGAATCGCCTGGCCGAGCCGATCCTTAAACAGATAGCGGTTCGGAAGCCGGGTGAGCTGATCGTGATAGGCGAGGAAATTGATCTCCTTTTCCAGTTCGACTTTGGTCACGGCATCCGCCAGCGTATCGCATAACACCCCAAGGTATTCGAGGAAAGACGGGTTCCAGCGCGCGGCGCTCCGCTTTGTTACAAAGCCGATGAACCCGATAAGGCTGTCTTGCGTTTTCACCGGCAGCGCAACGATCCTGAGTGCACCAGGCCCCTCGGCCGCCCCGTACGGGAGCGCGGGTTGTTCGATCAGCGTGACGGCGTCCTCATCGAATCGTTTGATGAGCGCGGGAGCAATCCGCTCCAAATACTCTTTGAGCTCGGACGTGCCGGCTGCGGCGCCTCCCAAGCGCCACTGGCTTGAAAACCGAATCGAGCGCGTTCCCTGCTCCAGCAGCGCGAAAAACGCGCGCTCGCATTGGAGCAGTTCTCCGCAAAGCTCCAGCATGCGCCCAATTTTCTCTTCAAAATTTCCCTGTGCGGCGGAAACCAGATCGCGGGAAATCTCGAGTATCACTTTCTCGGCGGCAATTCGCTCGGAATCCTTTTGGATCGTTCGCGCATACATCCCGTTGACCAGATAGCACAGCGATGCCCCGAGAAGCAGCAATCCCGCGCGCACCGCATAGTCCGCGCCGCCGACGCGGACGACGATGTTTGGCGCCGCCGCCCATGCGACAAACTGCGCCGCAAGAAGCGAAACAGCAAATGAGATGAGCATCAGCGGCTTATAAAACGGCATCCATACGATCAGGAATAAGAAAGCCGCCACCCAAACCGCGTTGCTCCCATAGTGATAAAACGGAATCACCATCGCCGGTATCGCATAGCAGGTTGCCGCCGCTGTAAGCGAATCGCCGAACCGGCCGACGATCTTTGGACGGCACAGCGCAAAAAACAATCCGGCGGGCAACAGATATGCGGCCATGAGCAGCGTTATGGATGCCCATTTCGGCTCCTGAAAAACCCTGTTTTGCACCAGCGCAATCACAACGCCGCCGATGGCAAACGCGATACCAAGGCCATGATTGAGATGCAGTCTGATGCCGGGGCTGTAAAGACTTGTCGGCCGCCGCCCGCTTGAAGGTAGGCTCTTCGGTTCCCATTGTTCGACGATCCGGCCCGCAGCGATGATCGGCAGGAGAAAGAACAGGGACGCCATATTCGATATACGCTCGTTTGTGATCGCGGGCAGCACATCCGCCGCAAACCCGAGCAATGCCGCAATGCCAAGCGTAGAAAGCAGCGTCTTTCCCTGCGCGCGCTGTTTCGCCGAAGCGGTCGTCCTTGTCCACCTCCACAGCAACAAGAGACAAGCGGCAAGAAACACCGTGCCGTAGCCATAGCTAAACCAATCCCAAGCGTCCGTGGGGGATCCGTTCACCCAACCCAAAACGGTATGCTCCGGAATATACGGATTTTGGCCCATGAGCGGAAGGATGCTGAACGCATAGACGCAGGCGAGTCCCGGCAGATACAAAAGCGGATAGATCCACCATTTTCGCGTCCACCGCCCGCCGCACGTCAATACAAGAACAAAGTGGAGCATCAGGCCGATGAACGGCCCAAAGCCCAGAGGCACAAGGAAGCGCCCCACGACGCCGATCGCATCGTTCGCCGCCACCGCACAAACCGCAAGCCCGGTGGACCATACCAACACCGTCAGGCCGATCAATACGAGAAGTTTATTCGCAAAGGGCTTGACATTTCCCCCTACCCAATACATGCATAAGCCGTTGGCCGCGCCGCCGGATGCGAGAAGGAATACCGCCAACAGAATCGAAAACGACATTTGGCTCCCCCGTTTCATCATACGTGAGCCTTCGGCGATCGTCCCATGGACGCCGAAGGCGTGCGCGCCAACCGCTCAACGCAATTTGCGTTTGAATTATTATAACGTCATACGGGGACCGAAGAACATCGCAAAACGCCGGGGATAGGAATTCATCTTACGATGGTGGAAAAATATTTACGATAAATTCCGACAATGTGGAAATTCGGGGGATTTTGTACTATGATCAATTATAATGGGGTCAATATGTAGGCTGGGATAAACGATCCTCTTTTAAAAAGCCGAGTGGCTGAATACTTTTACACGCCGTCCAGTTTGGCATGAAGGGAACCACATCGATGCAACGTTATTTAGAGAAAGCAGCGCAGTCGCTCAACGCTTTTCATAAGGCAACCGGCGTCGGCGCACTATGTTTCGACGCGCAGTTGAATGTGATTGCGTACCATCCCTCCCGAAAGATTCCGGACGATTTTGCCTGCCTTGGAATTCACCGAATCGGCACGTTCCTTACGGAGCAATTCGGTAAAACCCCACCCAACGAGCACGTGGCCCACACGTTCTTCCTGGAAAGCAACCTTGTATGCAACATCGCGGTGCTCTATAAGGATACGAGTCCGATCGGAGCGTTTGTAACGCAGCCCGTCTTCATACGCAAACTTTCCCAGGCCGAAACGGATATCCTGGTGCGCGATATCAGCGGCCAGCACATCTCGCAAGCGTTGAGGGATGCGTTGAGGCGCACGCCCGTAGTGCCGTATGACCGGATCATGCCGATGGGCCAGATCCTAAGCAGCCTCGCCTTAGCCCTCTTTTGCAAAGAGGATTTTCATCAGCAGCTTTGCGGGGGTTCCTGTGATCCGGACGAGGGCTTGCCTCCCGAGAAGGCGATGACCGTGCACCCGCAGCAGCCCGAGGAAGCCGCCGCCAAGCAAAGCGTCTATTCGATCTACCTCATGCTGCAAAAGCATATCCGCCTTGGCGATACCAAAGCCATTTTAGACATCATGAGCAACCTGAACGCCGGAAGCATCCCCATGGATCAGCTCGACCGCGAGGACTTCGTGCGCTCGCTGAAAAACAGCTTCATCAAGTCCTGCGCAATGGGCTGCTTCGCAGCGATCGAGGCCAATGCGCCGTATTCCAAAACCATCGACCTGGCCGACGCGTATATCCGCCAGGTGGAGACGCTCAACAATATCAACGATATCTACGAGCTGATGAAAAAGTGCGTGCTGTCCTTCGCGCAGGCGGTGGCGATCAACCGGATGATCGCTCACTCCAAGCCCGTCCGGCAGGCGATCGAATACATCGACTTCCATTACAGCGAGAAGATTACGCTCAGCGTGCTTGCGCAGCATGTGGGGCTGAGCGAAACGTATCTTTCCAACCTTATCAAAAAAGAGACCGGGCTGACGCTTTCGGACAACATCAATAAGGTGCGCATCGACGCGAGCAAAAAGCTCCTCTTGGATACGAACATCAGCAGCCTCGACGTCGCGCAGCGGGTGGGCTTCAGCTACCAAAACCATTTCGCCGCAGTATTCAAGAAGTTCACGGGCTTTTCGCCCGTGGAATTCCGGCGCACATTCGGCAGAGCGCTTGACGATGAGCTCGAGGAAGCGGCCCCTCAGCGGCTGCTCTACCAGATGGTCGAACCTCTGCTGAACGTTCTTGAAAACTTTTCGGAATTCTTCGATATCGCCCGCGTCGTCAACCCGATCAGCCACCGGACCTGGAACCTTGCTTCGGATGCCTCCGGGCGCCTGGTTCCGGATGAGGAAGCCGCCTGCCATCAGTTTTGGGGCAGGCATGAATCGTGCGGAAACTGCATCTCCAAAGCGGCGTTTGTGCAAAACCGCACCTGCATGAAGCTGGACTGCCGCAACGAAAGGGTCTATCTGGTGATGGCGATCCCAAAGACGTTGGACAAGCAGCTCTATGTGGTCGAAGTGCTCAAGGACGTGACCGATTGCCTGCGCATTGAAGCCGAGGAAAAATCGCTCGAGGATACCCTCAAAAAGCTCGATTTGCCGGGCGAGCTCGCCCGGGATCAGGCGACAGGGCTGTTGGCCAGGAGCTATATCGAACAGGCGCTGCCCGCCCAGATCCGCCAAAGCAAAATGCTCAATAAGCCGCTTTCGATTATACTCTGCCGTGTCAATCCCCCGCCCTCACAGCTCGATGCCACTCCGAGCGATGCGGAGCTAAAAGCGTTCGCGAAGGTTACCTCCGGCCTGTTGACGCCTCAGGAAAGCTGGATCGGAAGATACGGGGGCAACTTCTTTTTGATCAGCCTCGAGAATACCTGCAAAAAGAGCGCCGTCGAGCTCGCAGGCCAGATCAGGGACATCTTCGGAAATATCGGCCGGAACGGAACCGGACTGTCCGTACAAGTAAACTGCTCGGCGCAGTCGCTCTGCGAGCAGACTCCGAACGCGGAGGATCTGATACGCCGCGCGTTGCTGGAGCTTCAGGGATGCAATTAGGAAAAACCGCGGGACGCGGGGTATTCTAGCGGCTGGAAACTTGTCTTGCCAAACCGAACTTTCCAAATCCGAAGCGAAGAGGCCGGTGACGGCCATGCGCCCCTGCAAATACGTGCCGCCAAAGCGCCCTCTTCCATGAACAGCGGCGTTTTTGCCCTTGTGCATCTTGAAAGCGGTCGGCCGATATGGTAGTATCAATTTGAAATTTATGGCATATCGGCCGTTTCCGTTGTGAGCCAAATATGCATCGACGGCGCGGCCCGTCCGGCGGCTTTGCCCGGCGGGGCGCCGCCCCGCAAGTTCTAGTCGCGAACGCCGGGCTCAAAGCGCTCCGGCGTTGGAATAAAACGAGCTTTTCAGGAGGTACTTATGGCGCCATTTAACCCGTTCGATAACCTGGGTGGCGTGTTAGGCGGACTCGCCAAGGGCTTTTCCGGGCTGATGCCCCAGGATGATCCCGAGGTACGGCTGATGACGCTGCAGGGTGAGATCAGCGATCTGCAAAATCAGGAGAACAGCATTTACGCACAGATCGGCAAGCTCGCGCTTGAAAGAGGGAGCGGGCAGTTTCCCGAGCTTGAAAACAAGCTGAGGCTGGTTCAGGAAAACCTGGCGGACACGCAGGTGAAGCTCAAAGCGGCTCAGCAGGAAAAGGACGCGAAGGAGCAGTCCAAGCGCGCCGAAGAGGAGAAATCCACCTGCCCGAACTGCGGTACGCGCAATCCCGAAGGCGTGAAGTTCTGCCAGGATTGCGGCTCGAAGCTCGGCGTAAGCAACAAGCTCTTTTGCACCAACTGCGGCGCGGAGCAGCCCGCCGGCACGCGCTTTTGCGGCGAATGCGGAAACAAGCTTTCCTAGGCTAAGATAAGGGGGGATTCGATGGCCTTCTACAAACAGCCTTGCATCCACTGCGGCGCGTTTATCGACAGGGACGCAAGGTTTTGCCCCACCTGCGCGAGCCACAGCCCCTTCGGATACCTCTGCCCCACGTGCCTGCGCGCGGTCGATAAGGGCCAGGCCGTCTGCGCGGGATGCGCAAGGCAGCTGTACGTGCCCTGTCCCCATTGCGGCAAGCGCACGTTCGTCCAGGAGAAATGCGAACAGTGCGGCGCGGGCCTGATGGTACCCTGCCAAAACGCCCGCTGCGGCGTACTGCAGTTCTTCGAAAACCAGAAATGCACCGCCTGCGGCAAAAAGATCAAACCATCCAGATGACGAGGTAACCGAACATGTTAAAGTCGTTTACGAGGAACTATCAGGATAACTCCACCGACGCGGGCTTCCAGTTCACCTTTTACTGCGACCTGTGCGAGGATGGATATAAAAGCAGCTTCGTCGAATCCGAAACCTATAAAAAAGGAAAGGGCCTGAGGGGACTTGCGCAGGGCGCGAGCATCCTCGGCAGCCTTTTGGGCGGCGCGGCGAGCAGCATCGGCCACTCGATCGGGCGCGGCGGGGATGTGCTTTCCGAGCGGTTCGAGGGGATGAGCCCCGAATGGCAGAAGGAGCACGAACTGGCGTTTGAACGCGCGCAAAACGAGGCGCAGCAGCACTTCCACCGTTGCCACGGCTGCCGCAAATGGGTATGCGACAGCTGCTATAACGAGGATGAGGGCCTGTGCACCGATTGCGCGCCGCGCCAGGAGATCTCCGTCGCCAGAGCGCGCGCGCAGGCCGTGAAGCGCAATATCGACGAGATGGCCGATACCGCCACCGTCTGGTCCGGCAAGCTCGAGAGCAAGACCACGGTCTGCCCCAATTGCGGAAAACCCGCGGGCACCGGCAAATTCTGCAACAACTGCGGCGCGTCCCTCGCTTTAAACGTCTGCCCGTCCTGCGGCAAGGAAAACGCGCAGGGCGTGCGCTTTTGCAACCATTGCGGCTCGCCGATGAATGCGCCCAAAGAGCTCAAATGCCCCAGCTGCGGCGCAGCCCTCGCCCCGGGAATAAAGTTCTGCGGCGAGTGCGGCGCAAAAGTCTAACTTGCTTGGGAAACGTCCGGCGGAGCAAGGAGCTTGAAAATGGATGCGCGGCCCCAAACGAGGGGCCGCGCCCTTTTGGAAAAGAGGGGGCCGAAAGCGCGCGGCTTAGAGCGCGGGGAAAGCATAGCGGGGCCATTGGAGATGATGCCGGGACAATATGCGCCGACCCGGCGCTTTAAACGGCACGGGCCCGGAACAGCGCGCGACGCACAGGTCAGAGACTTTCGATCTCGCCCCGCAGCTTTCTCGTTAGGCCGTTGAAGGCGCATCGATAGGCGCGGTCTACGATATCCCGAACAACGTCGTCGGGCACGTTCCCATCCAAATACAGTGAATTCCAGTGCTCCTTGTTCATATAATACCCAGGGACGATATCGGAGTACGCGCTGCGCAGGAGCGCCCCAAACTCCGGCTCGAGCTTCAGGGTAAAGATCGGGCGCCCCGTCTTGTCGCCCCCCTGCATCGCAAACATCTTCCCGCCGAGGTGATACCTCGTCGCTTCCCAAGCGGCCTGATAGTCGCTGGTCACGCCTTTTTTTGACAGACAGTATTCATGGATCCATTCGTACGCCACGCCTTGACGCTCCTTTCCCGCCCAAGCGGAAGGTTTTCCTGGGAAATATCGGGATTACCTACGATAATACCACACCTGTTCGCGCGGGAAAAGCCCGCCGAACGATGAGTGCGCGATCATCCCGCTCGTTGACAACCTGCGCCGCCGCGGATAGAATTTATTTGGCGTTTGCGTAAGGGCGGATATCCAATCGATACGCCTCAATCGCAGTTTGAGCGCATTTCCTCGTCATCGCCGGTCGACGATCGTCCCCATCGGCAATAGAAAGCAGGAGAATATGACGAAGCAATTTGATTTGCAGCAATACCTGAGCGACGGCGTCGAGGAGCTCGTCTCCTCCATACTGCGCGCGGCTTTGGGCAACCCGCGCGAGAGCGCGTTCGTCGCCAAGTTCGCCCTCTATGCGAAGCGCGCTTCCGCCCTGCGCACAAAGGCGGAGCATCGCGGGGAGCATATCCCGAGCTTTTTGATCGCGAGCATCACCGACCGCTGCAATCTCAAATGCGCCGGATGCTACGCGAGGGCCAACCACGCCTGTTCCGGCGAAGGCGCGGACGATGCTCTGAGCGCACACGAATGGGCGGGGATATTCGATCAGGCCCGAGCGCTCGGCATCAGCTTTATACTTCTCGCCGGAGGCGAACCGCTTTTGAGGGCGGACGTGCTCCGCGAGGCGGCAAAGCTTCCCGAGATCCTCTTCCCCGTGTTTACCAACGGAACGCTGCTGGACGACGGCATCTATGAAATCCTCGATAAAAACCGCAATCTCCTGCCTTTTTTGAGCCTCGAGGGCGATAGGTCCTCCACGGACGCGCGGCGCGGGCAGGACGTATACGATACGCTGTTAAAAAAGATGGATTCGCTGAAGAAGCGCGGGATCCTCTACGGCGCGTCCATCACGTTGACCAAAGCCAATATCGCCGAGGTCACCGGCGACGCGTTTTTGGATGCGCTCCGCGCACGAGGATGCAAGGCCGTGATATTCGTCGAATACGTGTCGGCCGACCATGCTTCATCGGAGATTGCGCCGACGGAAGCGGAGCGGGCATACCTCGAGGGCAGGCTTGCGGAGCTTCGCTCCCGTGAGAATGAAATGATCTACCTTTCCTTTCCCGGGGATGAAAAGGAATCGGGCGGATGCCTGGCCGCCGGAAGGGGCTTCTTCCATATCAATGCGCGCGGCGGCGCGGAGCCCTGCCCGTTTTCCCCGTATTCGGACACCTCGCTGCGGGAAAGGAGCCTGAAGGAGGCGCTTTCCTGCCCGCTTTTCCTTTCGCTGCGCACAGGCGGCCTGCTCACGAAGGAACATGCGGGCGGCTGCGTACTCTTTGAAAACGAGGAAACCGTGAAAAGGCTCAGCGATCCGTATCCCGCCGGGAGTTCCGCCGCACGCGGCGAGGCCGGGACCCTGAAATTGTGAAAATAACGTGAAGAATTCAAAAGTTAACACTCAGTTCATTTTGTTCCTCTAAGATGTCCATAATACTTTCGATGAAATTTAGGAGTAAACCGGCGATGAAAAAAAAGAAGCGGTACATAGTCCTTTCGATCGTTGCGGTAATCGTCATCATCATCGCGCTGGTCGTATCGACGATCTCACAGATACGCAAGGCTACCGAGGGCACAATTGCAACGGCTACGGCCGAGCTTGGATCGATACGGAGCGTGGTGACGGGAACAGGCTCGCTGACGGATAAGGCCACGCTTTTCGACGTGCTGATCCCGAGCGGCGTGCAGATCGACGATGTGCTCGTCGATAAGGGCGACATCGTAAAGCCCGGAGACGTGCTTGCGACGCTCGATGAAGCGGTTTTGAACACCGTGATCCGCGACACGCAGGATGAGCTGAACACACTCGCGTTCCAGCTCGAAAGGACGAAGGACGCGCATGACTCGCAGTACGTCGTCTCCCCCGCGTCCGGCCGCATCAAACAGGTCTTTATACAGGAGGGCGCTTCGATCCTCGATACGATGGCGGAGCATTCCGCGCTGATGCTTGTGTCTCTCGACGGCAAGATGAAGGTTGCCTTCAAGCCTTCCTCCGCCGCCGGGCTTTCCGAGAGCGACGACGTGACCGTAACGCTCTCCGACGGCAAGGAAAAGGACGGCGAAATCGCTTCCGTTTCGGAAGATCTCTGCATCGTCACGCTCACGGACAACGGCCCGGCGCTCGGCGAACAGGTAACGGTTTCCAAGGAAGACGGAACCGCGCTCGGTTCCGGCGCGCTCGAAATCAACGCGCCGGTCGCCATCACCTTCACCGGCGGAACAGCGATGGACGTGCTCAAGGACGTGGGCGATACCGTAAGCGTCGGCGCCAAGCTCATCAAGCTTAGGGAAGCGCCGCTTTCGCGCGAGTATGAACAGCTCTATCAGAACTATCTCGATAAAAAGGATGCGCTCAACGCCCTTTTGACCTACTCAAAGACCGGGTCCATCGTCTGCACCGAGGGCGGCACCGTCGATTCGGTCAGCGTGGCGGACGGCCAGACAATCGGCGGCGCGCAGAGCACGGCCGCGCAGATTGCGGGCCTTTCGATCAAGACCGGCGGGACGATAGAGCTCAAGGCCCAGATCGACGAGCTCGACATCCCCGTGATCGAGCTGGGGCAACCGGTCGAAATCACTTTGGACGCTTTCCCGGACAAGCAATACGCGGGTACGGTATCCGCGATCGCCGATACCGGCGTTACGAGTCAGGGGAGCACCACGTATGACGTTTCCTTTGAGTTCCCGGCGGACGATTTCCTCAAATCCGGCATGAGCGCGAGTGTGACCATCATCATCGACGAGAAGGAAAACATCGTAAAGCTGCCTCTTTCGGCGCTGCAGGAATCCGGTACGGAGCAATACGTCTATGTCGGTACGGCGAAGGGAATCACCGAGCTCGGACAAAAGCAGGCCGTAACGACCGGCCTGTCGGACGGCGAATTCGTCGAGATCGTTTCCGGGCTCAAGGCGGGAGACACGGTCAATTACCTCGACACGACCATCGCATCGATGCTCTCGAGCTTCAGCTCAATGCAGCAGCAAAACATGGGCCAAGCGCAGTCGCGGTTAAACCCGTCGATCTCCGATGAATGAGGTTCCCGCCATGATTGAAATGCACGGCGTTTCCAAGACATACAACATGGGCGGCGATGTGGTGCGCGCGCTCGATAACGTGTCCATCCGCATCAAGGACGGCGAATTCGTCTCGATCGTCGGCCCGTCCGGCAGCGGCAAATCCACGATGATGAACATCATCGGCTGCCTCGACATCGCCGATGAGGGGAAATATCTTTTGGACGGCCAGTCCGTCACCGAATACTCCGAGGATGAGCTCGCGCGCTTTCGCAACCGCAAGCTGGGGTTCGTGTTCCAGAATTTCAACCTGCTCTCGCGGCTGACGGCGCTCCAAAACGTCGAGCTGCCGCTGATTTACCAGGGATTGCGCGGCCGCGAGCGCACAAAAAAGGCCACCGAAACGCTCGACCGGATGGGCCTTCTCAACCGCATCCACCACAAGCCGACGGAACTCTCCGGCGGTCAGCAGCAAAGGGTAGCTATCGCGCGCGCGCTGGTCACCGATCCTTCGGTAATCCTGGCGGACGAGCCGACTGGGAACCTCGACCAGAAAACAGGCGCCGAGATCATGCAGCTCTTCCATGAACTGAACCGCAACGGCAACACCATCGTGCTCATCACGCACGATCCCGCGCTCGCCGCGCAGGCCGGGCGGCAGATCCGCATACTCGACGGACGCGTCGCGGAAAGCGAGGAGCGCTCATGATACTGCAAGCATTCCGCATGGCGTTTTCCTCGATCTTGATAAACAAGCTGCGCTCCTTTTTGACGATGCTCGGCATCATCATCGGCGTCATCGCGGTGGTCGTGCTCATATCGCTTGTCAACGGCGCGACCAATTCCGTGACCGAGCAGATCCAAGGGTTGGGGAGCAATCTTTTGATCGTCAATATCACGAAAAGCCAAAACCAGTCGCTCTCGGTGGGCGAGCTGGACGCATACGTCGACACTTACGACAGCATCAGCGCCATCGCCCCGAGCCTCTCCAAAAGCGCGACCGCGAAGTTCGGCGCGAACACCTACGACGCGACGATCCAGGGCACCACGCCCACGTTTGAAGGCATCTCGAAGCTCGAAGTCGATTCGGGCAGATTCCTCAAAATGCCGGATCTCAACAATCACTCCGCCGTCGCCGTCATCGGCGTCGAGGTCTCCGATGAGCTTTTCGGCGATAGCAGCGCGCTCGGCGAATCCATCACCGTCGACGGCCAGCGGCTGCTCATCATAGGCGTTCTGAAGGACAGCGATTCGATGATCAGCGGCGTCGACAGCAAGATCATCATCCCCTACACGCTCGCGCAGCGCATGTACCACCAGAGCAGCGTGACGTCCTTTTACGCCGAGGCCGCAAGCAGCGATGAGGTATACGACGCGGAGGACGCGCTCGATCAGGCGCTTTTGATCAAGTACCGTCAGGATGACGACAGCTTCTCGATCATCAACCAATCGGCCATACTCGATGCGATGGATTCGATTATGGGAACGCTGACCCTGCTCCTCGGCGGCATCGCCGCGATCTCACTGCTCGTGGGAGGCATCGGCATCATGAACATCATGCTTGTCTCCGTCGTCGAGCGCACCAAGGAGATCGGCATCAGAAAGGCGATCGGCGCAAGCCGCAAGCGGATACTGCTGCAGTTTCTGATCGAGTCGCTCGTGATCAGCGTCCTGGGCGGCCTCTTCGGCCTCGCGCTCTCCTTTGGGCTGCTGGAGCTGATCTCCATGATCGCCGATATGAGCTTTGGGATGTCCTGGGATACCGTCGCGCTGGCGATCGGGTTCTCGATGTTCGTGGGCGTGGTGTTCGGGCTGTATCCGGCGAACAAGGCGTCGAAGCTCCAGCCGATCGAGGCGCTGCGGTCGGAATGACCGCGTGGGAAGCGCCGTACCGCCCTTTCAGTGGGCAAGCAACGATGGAAACGGCTACCGGGTTTATCAGCATGCTTATTCCGGCATGGTCCACATCGTCCGCGGCGGCGGCGCTGTGCAAACCGGCGCTCCGACCGTTGTGACCAACGTGGCGTCCGGCGTTACCGTCTCCGGCGCGCAGCTTTCGGGCAGCGTCGCCTATTCGGGCAGCGGCTCCATTGCCGAGCACGGCTTCGTATATACCATGCACCCGGTTCGCCGTGGATCGGGCGGCTGTTGTTGGGCGTGTCTGCCCTGGCGCTGATCGGGTCCGTGATGCTTCGAAAAAAGAGCATGGAGCGCAAATAAGCGGCAAGAACATCCAAGACGGGCGGGCATAGAATGCCCGCCCGTCTTGCGTTTGAGGTTTTTCATATCGGGCGGGGCAGGGCGCAAAAGGATCGGAAAGCACTTTTCGGCGCGGCGGCTCAAAGAGCAAGAAAACGCAACCGCGCCCGTGCTCTTTAAAGGGCTGCCCCGGCAGGGTGAAAATGCATGGTCAAAACCGCAAAAGCGCAGACCCGCCGCTTTATAAATCGGGGCTATAGACCGCCGAGCACGCGTTTCATGAACGACTCCGTGCCCTGCCCGCTCGGCCGGTTGTATCTGCCCAGATTGAAGAGGCTCTCTTCATCGTCGATTAGATTTTGCTTTTCATAGCAGATCATCGAGGCTAGAAACCCCATCTCCTTGAGCATATCCTCCGTTTCCGGGCTTTTTAGCCCAAACGGATACGTATAGGTGGTGGGAACGACGCCGACTTTTTCCTCCAACAGCTCCTGAAGCTTTAATGCATCGCCCATGAAAACTTCGCGATACTGTTCGAGGCTTTCGCCTTTGATCCGCATGGAGCCTTTGCGCCGCCCGAACGAATGCAGCCCATAGGAATGATTTTGGATCTCCACCCGCCCGGAATCCGCCAGTTCCTTGATCTGTTCGAAATTCAGATACCCATAGCTCGGCGATAAATCCGGGTCTTCGGTAAAACGTACGCTGAACTCGCCGACCATCGAAATCACCGCCTTGAGATCGAGTTTTTCAAGGATCGGCAGCACATATAGAAGGTTGTTGTAGTACCCGTCGTCCAACGTAACGACTACAGGTTTATTGGGCAGCGGTTCGTCCTCATAGACGTAATCGATCAGATCCTCTATGAACACGGTCTCATAGCCGTGCTCCTTGAGGTAGCGCATGTCGGCTTCGAAGAGTTTGGGCGAGATGACATAGTCCCCCGCCGCGCCCGGGTCTTTTAAAATACTGTGATACATGATGATCGGAACGCTTACCGCCACCCTTTGCACAATTGAGTCCACGGGGAGCGTTTGTCCCCCCCGTACCAGGCTCGCGATAGACAGCGCCGCGATCGCGATGAACGCGATCAAAAAGCTTCCGGCCTGCTTGGATATTCTTCCTGCCTTTTTGAGCTTTTGCAATGGAAATCGCGCTTTCGTTTTCATATGTTTAACATATGAAAAACGGCGCAGGAAATTCCTGCGCCGATATTGTATACTATGTTACTGCATGTTGTTGATCGCGTACTGGATCATGCGCTTAACCATCTCGCCGCCGATCGAACCGGCCTCGCGGGAAGTCAGATCGCCGTTGTACCCCTGTTTCAAATTCACGTTCAGGGAACCGGCTACCTCGCTCTTGAATCCTGCGAGCTTGGCCTTGGCCTGGCCGCTGGAGCCCGAGCTGCCGGAGCTTCCGGAACCGCTGCTGGAACCGCTATACATCTAGTTTCACCTCCTCCAAATAGATTTCAATGACAAAGCTGTCATTACTTCATGTTGTTTTCCGCATACTGGATCATGCGCTTGACCATCTCACCGCCGATTGAACCGGCTTCACGAGAGGTTAGGTCACCGTTGTAACCCTGCTTCAAATTCACATTGAGCGAACTTGCCACCTCGTTTTTGAAGCTGGCGAGCTTGGCCTTGGATTCGCCGCTGCTGCCGCTGGAGCCCGAAGAACTGCCGGAGCTGCTGGAACTGCCTATCATTTAGTTTCACCTCCTTTTCGATGGGGTCCGTCCAAACAAGGATGCTTTACTTCATGTTGTCTTTAGCATACTGAACCATGCGCTTGACCATCTCCCCGCCGACAGAACCGGCTTCACGGGAGGTAAGGTCGCCGTTGTACCCTTCCTTGAGGTTGACATTCAGAGAATTGGCAATCTCCATCTTGAACGAATCAAGCTTTTGTCTCGCCTCGGGAACAAGGACTCG
The DNA here is from genome assembly GCA_038562375.1 of Bacillota bacterium. Lineage (GTDB taxonomy): Bacteria > Bacillota > Clostridia > Christensenellales > CAG-138 > JBCFAY01. The sequence goes on from JBCFAY010000001.1 coordinate 252,503, forward strand.
ATTCCTGCCTCTGGACATTTTTACACCTCCTTAATTGGATGTGGTATTAATGTGTCCATTCATTTGCCCATTATGTTTGGAAATATATTGCTCAAAATGAAAACCGCTGGTCAAATTGAAACTTCGATAGGTTCATCCTTTGCAAAGAACCGTTTCAACATGCAAAAAAATATAAACTTTTTTATTCGAAAAATATAGAAATAAAAACAGCGCCGCCCACAATCGTTGCGGCGGCGCATATCGCACGGGAAACATCAGTTTTTTGCGATATTCTTTAAAGAGTGCGCGTAGCGGCTCTTCGCTTCCCGCATCAGAGGCTCCAGGAGTTCCGAGAATTCAGGTTCCTCAAACAGCGCCGCGGCCGCGGACTGCGCATCAAAGAGCACACCCATCTCCGATGCGACAAGCAGCGGTTCGAAATCGCTCGCGCCGTGCTGGCGCATCCCCAAAAATTCGCCCGGGCCGCGCAGTTCCAGATCCTTTTGGGCGATGAGGAAACCGTCCGCCGTTTCGACGAGTATGCCAAGGCGCTCCGAGGCGGTCTTCGCGTCGGATTCGCTCAGCAAAAAGCAAAAGGCTTCCTGTCCGCCGCGTCCCACGCGGCCGCGAAGCTGATGAAGCTGCGCCAATCCAAAGCGTTCCGCGTTTTCGACGACCATCACCGTCGCTTTAGGCACGTCCACGCCGACCTCGATGACGGTCGTGGATACGAGGATATCCGAATCGCCCCGGCGAAATTCCTCGATCACGCGCTGTTTTTCTTCGTTTTTCATGCGCCCATGCAAAAGAACGACGCGCGCGCCCGGTAAAAGCTCCGTGAGCTCCCCGTAAACCTGCTGCGCGCTTTTCAGCTCCGGCATCTCCGCCGTATCGATCGCCGGGCAGACGACATACGCCTGATGCCCTTCGCGCGCAAGTTTCTCGATATAGCGGTACATGTCAAGGCGCTTAGATTCGGGCACCAGCCGCGTTTTGACCGGTTTTCTTCCGGGAGGCAGCTCGTCGAGCACCGAAAAATCGAGCTCCGAAAACAGCAGCATCGCCAGCGTACGCGGGATCGGCGTCGCCGACATGATGAGCATATCCGGCCGCTCGCCCTTGGAGAAGATCTTCGCGCGCTGCTTTACGCCGAAGCGGTGCTGCTCGTCCGCCACCACGAGGCCGAGCTTATGGAAGGAGACGTCCTCCTCCAAAAGCGCGTGGGTGCCGACGATCGCCTTCGCCCTGCCGGTGGCGATGGCCTCGAGCGCCTCGGCGCGCTCGCGTTTTTTCATTTTTCCGCGCATGAGGAGCGCCGCGTCGCCGAACATCGAGCGCATCAGCGCGTAATGTTGCTCGGCGAGGATCTCGGTCGGCGCCATCAGCACGCCCTGGCAGCCGTTTTGCACCGCGCCGAAGATCGCGTAGAGCGCAGGAATCGTTTTGCCCGAGCCGACGTCGCCCTGCACGAGCCGGTTCATCGGGTTCGGGCGGCGCATGTCCGCCTCGATCTCGTCCAGGACCCGGCCCTGCGCGCCTGTGGGCGAAAACGGCAGCAGCGAGAGGAACTTCCCCTTTAGTCCGTCCATGTTGAAGGCATAACCCCTATCCCGCTCCCGCTCCCGCCGAAGGCTTGCGAGTATGAGCTGGTAATAGAGCATGTTTTCGAACGAAATCCTGCGCCGCGCGCGTTCGAGCGCGTCCGGATCGATCGGGATGTGCGCGTTCCTTATCGCGTCGTTGATCTCGCACAGGCCGTAGCACGCGCGAAGCTGCGACGGCAAAGCTTCCTTTATCGTTCCGTCGGCCGTTTTAAGCGCGGCGGCGACCGCGTCGCGCATCTGCTTTTGCGTAAGCTCCTTTACAAGCGGGTAGACCGCGAGTATGCCGGGCGGCTCCTCATACAGGTTCGGATTGACCAGCGTTATGCCGCGCCGCCTATCGACGCGCCCGCAGGCGACAACGCTCTGCCCTTGCACGACGGCCTTCATACGGTAGGGTTGGTTGAACCATACGAGCCGGAGCTTTGCGGTGCCGTCCTGCGCGCTCGTTTCAACGATCGTGCGCCCGCCCGGGATCCTGGCGATGTGCGGCGCGAGGAGCACGGTTGCGCGCACAGCGACAAAGTCGCCATGCCGAAGCATGGCGACCGGTTGGATTGCCGAATAATCAAGATATGCGCGCGGCATTGTGTACAGAAGGTCCGCGACGGAACGGATCCCCATCCCCTCTAAAAGCTCGGCCCGCTTCGGGCCGATGCCGCGCAGATTCGTCAACGGCGTTTCAAGCATTCCGCCGGGCTCCCTTATTCCACCGAAACGTAATAATAGTATAATGGCTGGCCGCCATACTGGATGATGAACTCGGCGTCCGGGTACTGCTTTTCGAGGCTTTCGACAAGCGCCTTCGCGTTGCCTTCGTCCACGTTCTCGCCGTAGAACAGCGTCACGATGCAGTCCTTTTCGCCTTTGCGTTCGATCATCTTATGGATCAGCTCCTCGGAGATGCCGTCCACGCTCTCGCCGACGCTGACGATATCCCCGTCCAGCAGCGCGATGATATCGCCCGCCTCGATCTTGGTGCCGTTGAAGGACGTGTTGCGCACGGCGTAGGTCACGGAGCCTGAAATGATGCTCTGGTACGCGTCTTTGATGCGCTCCTCGTTTTCCTTCGGCGGAAGCTCGGGATTAAAAGCCAGCACGCCCGATATGCCCTGCATGATGTCGTGCGTCGGTATGATGATCACGTTGCGGTCGGAAAGCTCCGCCGCCTGCTTCGCCGCGAGCACGACGTTCGAATTGTTCGGGAAAACGTACACATTGCGCGCGTTGACCTTGCGGATGGTCTTGGCGATGGTGTCGATGCTCGGGTTCATGGTCTGCCCGCCCTCGATGATCGCGTTGACGCCCAAATCCGTGAATACGCCGGAGAGCCCTTCGCCCGCGCTGACGGCGACGAGCGCGTATTCCTTCTCATTCTTTTTGAGGTTCTCGAGGATCTCGCGGTTCTGCTCGCGCATGTTCTCGATCTTGACGCGGTCGACCTCTCCAAGTCTTAGCGCAAGCTGAAGGATCTTTCCGGGAGCGTTCGAGTGCACATGGATCTTGATCATGCCGGCGTCGTAAGCGACGACGGCCGAATCTCCGATGCGCGCGAACTTCTCCTGGAGTTTTTCGAGCTCCGCCTCCTGAAAGGACTCGTTCAGATGCGTGATGAAAAACTCCGTGCAGTACGCGAACTTGATGCTGTCCGTATCCTCGAAGCTGAAATTGTCGTCCTCAAGGGCGGTCTGCTCCTTGGGCACGACCTCATCGATATCGTCGATCTCCTCGCCGTCGATCACCATTTTAAAACCCCGATAGATCGTGAGAAGGCCCTTACCGCCCGAATCGATGACCCCGGCCTCCTTGAGCACGGGCAGCAGATCCGGCGTGATCGCGAGCGCCGCCTCGCCCTTTTCGAGCATGACGTCGATGAGCTTATAGACGTTCGCTCCGGCGTTGCACGCCTCGGTGACCGCCTCGGAGATCATGCGCGCGACCGTGAGCATCGTGCCTTCCTTGGGCTTCATGACGGCCTTATAGGCGGCTTCCGAGCCCATGGCGAGCGCCGCCGCGAGCTGTTTCGCACCGAGCTCCTCCTCGTCCTTGAGGGCGCGCGCAAAGCCGCGGAACAATTGCGATAAGATGACGCCGGAGTTGCCCCGCGCGCCCTTGAGCGCCCCGAGCGATGCGGCGTTTGCGACATCCGACACCGCGCCGGATTCCACGTTCTTGATTTCCTTGACCGCGCTCTGCATGGTCATGGACATGTTGGTGCCGGTATCCCCATCCGGTACGGGGAAAACGTTGAGCGCGTCGATCGTCGATTTATTTTTTTCGAGCAGCGCCGCTCCGGTGACCATCATGTCCCGGAACATGGCGCCACTGATGGTTAGTTCACTCAATTTCAATACCTCCCAAAGCAATCCGCTTAGACGCGTATCGCTTCAACATGGATGTTCACGTTGCGCACTGTAAGGCCGGTCATTTCGTTGACCCTATAGCGAACGTTCTGCATCGCGTTTTGCGCTACCGCCGGAAGCGAAACGCCGTACTCAAGCGTCACATACAGATCGATATCCACCGCATCCCCGGATTCGAGCGTCGTGACCTTGATCCCGCGCTTGAGGTTATCCCCCCCAACGAATTGTACAAACGTATCGGACGCGCGCTTCGCGCTCATAGCGACGATCCCGTAATTCTCCGTCGCCGCGTACCCGGCGATGCTCGCGATCAAATCCTCGCCCATTGCGATCTTGCCCAGTTCATTTACAATGACGCCCGGCATATGATTCCCTCCTTTTGCCTTGATGAATAAAGTATAGATAAATCCAGTCTTATTATTCTAACGCATCATGGCCTACAGATCAAGAAATATCGGTTGTTACAAGCCTTGTCGCAGGCCGGCCCGCCTGGAAATTTGAAATATTTTTTCTTTGGATTCTTTTTTTTGTGCATATTGTTGCGTTGTTTTTTAGCAAAAAAAGCGCGTGCGCGGCCGTGAGCGCCCGTGCGCCGGCGCTTTTGGGGCGCTAGGCCGCCGTTTCCCATAAGATCATCTGACAATCGTTGGATATTGACAAAAACATCATTCTACTATATACTCAGGATGTTCATCATAAGCAGTTGCGCTATGCCCTATTGAGGATACGGGAGTATCCGCAGAACCGCTGTGGCAGCCGGGAACTGAGCGGTAAACGATGGGATTATATGCTGGCGCGATCGTTGGGAGAAGCACCGGCCTTTTAAAAGGCTATGCTTCTTTTTTTGTCCACTGCTACATGATGGCTTTCTTTGATGAAGTTGTCAACGTATCAATAAAATAAGGAGGAATAGTATGGCTGCGACAATTCTAAAAGGCAGTTATCTCATGACTCGCGACGGCATTAAAAAAGACTGGGGACTTAAGATCCAAGACAACCGCATCGTCCAGGTCGGTCCGAACGCCTCGCTCGCCGTTTCCGCGGACGACAAGGTGATCGACGCCACGGGTCGGCTCATCGCGCCGGGCTTCGTCAATGGACACATGCACATGTACGGTCTTCTCTCCCACGGCATCACCGCCGAGGCGCTCGTTACGGAATTTTCAAGCTTCCTTGAGGATTATTGGTGGCCCTACGTCGAAAACCGCATCGACCATGACCTCGCGAAGATCACGACCGAGTGGTCCTGCGTCGAGATGATCGATTCGGGCATCACGAGCTTTACCGACGTGCTCGAGGGACCCAAGTCCATCCCCGGCGCGCTCGAGGTCGAAGCCGAGATCGTCCGCAAAGCCGGTCTTCGCGCATTCCTCACGTTTGAAGCCTGCCAGCGCATGAGCGAGGAAAACGCCCAGCTCGGCTTGGAGGAAAACGCAAATTTCGTTAAGAATAACAATAAGGAAGGCAACCTCGTCCAGGGCATGATGAGCGTGCACACGCTCTTCACCGGCGACAAGGAATACATGAAGAAGGCCAAGAAGATGGCGGACGAGCTGGGGTGCGACATCCATATGCACCTGAGCGAGAGCGTATTCGAGCCCGGCTGGACGCAGGAGCATTACGGACAGTGGCCGGTGGACGTCTACGAGGAAATCGGCTATATGGACAAGAACGTGTTCGCGTCCCAGTGCGTACAGATGCAGCCGCACGAGATCGACATCATGGCAAAGCGCGGCGCGCGCGCGATCCATATGCCCCTGTCCAACTGCGAGGTCGGCGGCGGCGTGGCGCCCGTGTCCACCATGCTTGAAAAGGGCATGAAGGTCGCGCTCGGCACCGACGGATACATCAACAACTTCTTTGAGGTCATGCGCGGCGCGTTCCTGATCCATAAGGCCTACCAGCAGAACCCGATGGTCATGCCCGCCAAGGACGTTTACGCGATGGCGACGTGGCTGGGCGCCGAGGCCATGGGCATCCCCGACGCGGGCCGCCTCGAGGAAGGCTGCCTCGCCGACGTGATCACGATTGACCTGGACACGCCGACGCCCATCAACGAGCACAACGTCTACGACCAGTTGATCCTCTTCCGCAATCCGCAGAACGTCAACGACGTGATCGTGGACGGGAAGTTGCTCAAGAAGGACAAGGAGCTTCTGACGCTGGACGCCCCGCGCATCAAAGAGGAGCTGCGCGAGAAATCCGCCCGCTTCTGGACCGGCAAATAAATCACGGGTTTTTGGCGGCGCGACGCTGAACGCCGCCTTTTATACCAGCCAAACCAATACTTCGACCCCAAATATGATGATGAGGTGAGTTGCTTTGTTCAAGACTGAAAACTGTAAAGGCGCGGATATTTCCACGACCCTGTGCGGCATTAAGCTTCGCACGCCGTATATTCTGACCTCCGGTCCCCTTTCCTACGCCGCGGAAGGACTCATCCGCGCGCACCAGGCGGGCTGCGGCGCCGTCGTCACCAAGACGATCCGCCTCGCCCGCGCGATCAACCCCGCGAACCATATCGGACGCCTCGGTGAAACCTCGCTGATCAACTGCGAGAAGTGGGCCGATTCCGATCCGGATCTGTGGTACAACCGCGAGATCCCGATGACCAAGGCCGCGGGCGCGGTCGTCATCGGCTCGGTCGGCCATACCCCGCAGGAGGCGAGGGCCATCGTCGAGGACGTCGAGCGCGCGGGAGCGGACATCATCGAGCTCGTTTCCTATGCCGAGGAGACGCTGCTTCCGATGCTCGAGTTCACCCGCGACCACGTCAAGATCCCGATCATCTGCAAGCTCTCCGCCAACTGGCCCGACCCGGTGGGCACGGCCATCAGGTGCATCGAGCGCGGCGCGGCGGGCATCTGCGCGATCGACTCGATCGGGCCGACCCTCAAGATCGATATCAAGAACGCGCGTCCCGAGATGATGGGCGCCGGCGGCTACGGCTGGATGTCCGGCGAGGCGATCCGCCCCATCTCCCTGCGCATCAACTCCGAAATCGCACGCCAGAAGCCCGGTTTCGAGAACCTGTACGGCTCCGGCGGCTGCATGAGCGCGGAGCACGCGGTCGAGTTCCTGATGGTCGGCTGCAACTCCGTTGGCGTGTGCTCCGTGGGCATCATCCGCGATGTGGAATACATCGAGCAGATGTGCTACGACCTGTCCAAGCTCCTCAAAAAGCTCGGCTATAATAACCTCGACGAGGTGCGCGGCAAGGCGCTCGATAAGTTCCCGACCAAGGACATCGTCTCGGTGCTCGGCTTCAACTACCAGCCCTACTACGCCCCCTGCCAGGAAGCCTGCCCGGCCGGCGTAAACGTGCCGCAGTATGTCGACGAAGTGCGCCGCGGGCGCTATACGGACGCGTACAACACGGTGTCCGTCACAAACCCCCTGCCCTCGATCTGCGGCCGCGTGTGCGACCATCCGTGCGAAGCCCAGTGCCGCCGCGGCGAAACGGATGAGCCCATCCAGATCCGCCTGCTCAAGCGCACCGCTTCCGATAAGACCCATGAGGCGTTCGGCGACAATCTGCCGATCCCGCTCTGCAAGCCCTCCAACGGTAAGAAGGTGGCGATCGTCGGTTCCGGCCCCGCCGGCCTCTCCGCGGCCTACTACCTAGCCAAGCAGGGCTACGGCGTCAAGATCTTCGAATCCCTGCCCGTCGCGGGCGGTATGCTCGCCGTGGGCATCCCCGACTACCGCCTGCCCAAGGATACGCTGCAGAGCGAAATCCGCCGCATCGAGCGCATGGGCGTCGAGATCCGCACCGGCGTGACCATCGGCAAGGACTTTACGCTCGGCGACCTGCGCGAACAGGGCTTTGACAGCATACTGCTCGCCACCGGCGCGCACGGCGATCCCGCCGTCGACATGCCCGGCAAGGAGTTCGCGATCTCCGGCATCAAGTTCCTGCGCGACGTCAACCTCGGCCAGGCCGCGAGCCTTAACGGCAAGAAGGTCGTCGTTATCGGCGGCGGCAATGTCGCGGTCGACGCCGCCCGCTGCGCGAGGCGCATCGGCGCTGCTGATGTGACCATCGCATACCGCCGCACGCGCGACGAGATGCCCGCGTACGCCGAAGAGGTCGCGCACGCCGAGGAAGAAGGTGTGAAGATCCTATTCCTCGCGGCTCCAGCGAAGGTCGAGGAAGGCGCCCTCTTCTACAGCCCGATGAAGCTCGGTGAACCCGACGCGAGCGGCCGCAGGAAGCCCGTCGCCTCCGGCGAGGCCGATGTGAAGATCAGCGCGGACGTCGTGATCCTCGCGACCGGCCAGAAGATCGTCGAAGGCCTGATCCCCGCGAAGAACGCGAGCGCGCACTTCAAGTATAAGACCGTCGAGAACGACGTCTACTATGCGGGCGACTGCTACACCGGTCCCGCCAGCGTGATAAAGGCGATCGCCGCGGGCCGCGACGCCGCCGCAGAGATCGATCTGAGCCTCGGCGGAAGCGGCAAGGTGATGGATCCCGAGAAGGTCTGCTCGCTGCGCCTCTCGCCGATCGCGCACGACCACATCGCGCGCAAGCAGCCCGAGTACATCTGCAAGGAGTGCCGCGTGCCCGGCTTTAGCGAGGTCGAGCTCGGCCTTCGTGAGAACGACGCCCGCGACGAAGCGGAACGCTGCCTCAAATGCGGCTGCATCAACTGCCAGCGCTGCGTGGCGGTCTGCTCCTACGACGCGCGCAAGCTCGAGTTCCCGATCATGACCGTGGACGAGAAGGAATGCCGCAGCTGCGGCGCCTGCGTCAGCGTCTGCCCGACCGGCGCGCTGACCGGCTTCGTCAAGCCGCAGACGGATGACGATCGCGCCCGCGAGGCCGAATCCATCGCCTTCTACGCGCAGTTCAGCTCCGGCCATTGATTTTAAAGCAACAAGAAGAGGGGGACGGCTCAGCCGTCCCCTCTTCTTATTCTTAAACTCTGTGTGCGTCGCCTAAAACAGATTGTACGCCCGTTAAACAACGCTTAGCTAGCGATCATTTTACCAGGTACAGCAGTTCGGAGGAAATATCCTTGGCGCACTGCGCGATATAATTGGCACCGCCGAGGCTTAGAAACAGCCTGCTGTCGACGGGCTTGATCGTACAGACCTTCGTCTGCCCGCTGTAGAGTTCAACGAATATGCTCCAGCCGGAATACCCTCCAAACTCCGTAAAGCTTGCTGAGGCAGGAGGCCGGTATAGTTTACAGGTTGTTCATCGTTATACAAAAAGAGGACTGTTTTCACCGCCCTCTTTGCCGTTTGCGCAGATATCGTATGCCAAATAATCTTCCTTTACCGCCCCGGATCATCCATCCGGGTCAGTTTAAACGTGACAAAGCTCCCGATCACTGAGAAGACCACCGTCGTGAGCATCCCTACCGTGATGCCCGCCAGCGCCGCAATGGCGCCGATCGCGGGTGGAATCAGGATGAACCCGATATAGAGCACGAAGATGACCATCGTGCTGCCGAGGGAAGTGTTCTCGATCTGCCAGCTGCAACTCATGTCGAGCAGCATCGGCAGCACCGCGCCCTCGACGATGCCCGCAAGCCCGCAGCAGAGCATCATCACAAAGCCGTTCCCCGACGCAAGGCCCGCGCCGAGTATCAGCGTGGTCGCGACAAATCCGAACACGACGATCTTCGAGCGCGCGATGCCGAAGCGCGGGGCGATAAAACGGGAAACCGTGATACCGATCCAGTATAAGGAAAGCGCGAGCGCGCCGTACTGCGGCGTTCCCAGGAATTCGGAGATATAGCGCATCGACCAGCCGGTGATGGCGATCTGGTGCGCGCCGTACAGGAAAGCGGCCAGCAGCAAAAGCCGCTTGCGTTTTTCCATCAGGAACGAGCGCACATCGCTCCAGCGCATCCGCGCCGCAGGCTTTGAAACCTGCACCTTGCTGCGCATAATCGGCGCGCCGCATACGGCGTAGACGATTAAGCCCAAAAACGCAAGCCCCGCAATCACGAAGAGCGTCTGATTCCATTCAAGCCCGGCATTGACGAGGGAACTGAGCAGTATCGGGCCGACAAGCCCGCCGATCCCGTAAATGCCGTGCAGAAGATTCATATAAACTGCGGAACGGCGCTGATACAGATCCGCCATCAGCGAAGAGCTGGTCGAATCCTCGAATCCGAACGCCACTCCATACAGCGCGTAGCTGATGAGCAGTACCACAAACGGCGGTTTGCTCCCTAGCGTAAGAAAGACGACCGGTACGGCGACGGCTGTAATCATGATGATCACGCTCTTATGTACCCTGCCGACCAAAATGCCGATGAGCAGCAGCGCCGTTATGCCGCCGATGCTCTGAAAGGCGCTTGTCAGTCCCTGCGCGGAGGATTGAAGGCCGTAATAGTCGATATAATTTGTCAGCATCACGCCCTGCGTGGATGAGCAAACAGCGCCGATAAACATCAGAAACAGCAGGCTAATGGTATATGCGCGTTTGCGTTTTTGCTCAATCATCGGAATCCTCCCACGGCGCTGTAATCAATTACAGCAACTCTTCTAATGTTCACCTAATACGAGTCTCCTGTCAATCGTTTTTATAAAAATACAATGTATTCGACCGTACAGTAATATGCACGGCACGAAGCGGTATTGCTCGGTGAAACGCCATCCGTAAAAGCCGGCCGACGGATGCGTTCGCCCGCGCAGCGCGTTCAATGCATGCGGTATACCACTAGCGCGGAAAGCCACGGTTGCCGATTGTGCGATAAAAAACAGGTCAAGAAATACCCGATGCTGTTTCTAAGCTCATATATGAATATGCGGATAAAAAAAGGCAGAGCGACGAAAGGGAAACATCCTGCTTTCGCCTTGCTGCGCAGTTCACCGGCATTCGCCGTAATGCGTGCGAACTCGACCCGCGCCGGGAAGAAATCTCGTTCGCAAAATCAGGCTCGCACGTCAAGCAAGCAAAAAGTAAGTCGAATTATAGTACGTAGATTTACTACTTTGTCGACACCATAAAAAGAGACGCATCATTTGAAAATACAAAATGTCTCACTAAATCAGCGGCAGAGCAGACAAAAGGACGATCCATCGCCCGATATCGTCATTTTGCAATGGCGATACTGCCCTAGCGGATGAACGTCCTGTGTCTGTCGATCCCTTCTCCGGTTGAAATATTTCCTCGTCGCCCTTATCCTTTGCCCAAACTTGTTTAAATCGATACGGCTGCCCGGCGGCATTCCTCCGAAGCACGCGCATCCTCGTCCTGCGCGTTTTTAAACGCCCCGTATCCGCTCTTCTGCCGATTGAAAATGAATTGGACGACATCGATATACTGCTGCGTATTGAGCTGCCGATACCGGAATGCGACAAAACGCGTGGCATATTCTGCGCGCACGACCGTCAGCGGGATCGGCTCCGCGCCTTTACGCAGCACAAGGGACAGTTCCCGTTTTAAGAGAAAGAACATCTCGTCGTCCGTGTGCACCGTAAGAGCGCAGCCTGTTTCCGACATATCGATGGCGGTCGCCGGATAATAATCGCTGTTTTCGGAAAGCACCGTGACCGGTGCATCCACAGAAAGCCGCTCGCTGTTGCGAAAACGGGGCTTCTCAAAGCAGACGAAAATGTTCAGCACCAACCCGTAGAGGTTATATACGATCCAAAACAGGTTCAACACGTAGACAGGGATCATGTAGGCCGCGTCATGATGCGCTTTAGTGATGCCCAACAGCAGAGCCGCAAAGCTCGCCATCGCCAGAAGGATATGGGGGAATGCCATCTTGTGCGAGAAGATGCGTTTTCGGCGGGATTGGCCTTTCGGCGTAACCCGAAACTTCAGCTTAAAGGAAAACAGCAGTTCCAGCGCGGCGGACAGCGCCATGCGGGGTGCCATCGCCGTTTCGTAGATATGCGCCCAGCCGAGGTTCCTGCTCTTATACGAGAACATCCGTATCATGAGTAAGGACATGACAAATGTCGGAACGAACATCAGCAGCATCGTATAAAAATCGGAAAAGAAGATCGGGATGCCCGTCAGGAGGAACAGGATCGGGCAAACGATATAGACGAGCTTCTGCAGCCCGAAGAACCAATAGATGATCCCGTCGAAATACAGCATCCGCTGCATAAGGGTTAAGCCTTTGCGGGTAAGCGGCTTATACCGCTTGAGCACCTGGATGTTTCCGCGGCCCCACCGTTCGTGCTGTGAAACATAGTCCGCGAACGATTCGGCGGAAAGCCCGACCGCAAGCACTTCGTCCACGGTGACGCCGGAATAACCGTGGGACTGCAGCACAAGGCTCGTCGCGATGTCCTCTGTGATGGATTCGATGGGAATAAGCCCGATCTCGTCGATGCAGGAGCGCCGGAACAGCCCGTTGGAGCCGACAAACAGCGTGGCGTCGTACGCCGCGCGGCGCGGCTGGATCTCGCGCATGAAATAATCCTGCTCGTTCGGGATGCTGTCGTTAAAGGAAAGATTGTATTGGAACGGATCGGGGGTATAAAAGACCTGCGGCGCCTGCACGAACGCGATCTTATCCGATGTAAAGCAGCCGATCGTGCGCTGCAAAAAATGTGAGCGGACGACAACGTCCGCGTCGAGTATAAGGAAAAACTCGCTTTTCGCGGCGGTTTTCAGGCAGTTGTTGAGGTTCCCGGCTTTCGCGTGGGCGTTGTCCGGGCGGGTAACCCACTCAGCGCCGAAGCGCTTGGCGATCCGACGGATCTCCTCGCGCCTGCCGTCGTCGCAGACGTATACGTGCAGCTTCTCCTTGGGATACTGCATCGCAACCGCCGCGGCCACCGTTTTTTCAATGACCTTTGCGGGCTCATTGTAAATGCAGATCAGCACGTCCACGTCCGGCAGCGTTTCCGGAAGGATATTTTGGGCGCGGAACGGCTCCCTTAGATACAGGATGCGATGCATCGCGGCCTGAAAAGCGCCCAGCATTTCCGCGCAGAGCAGCAGTATACCGGCGATCAATCCGATCGTATTGCCCACCGGGAGCGTGAAAAACGCGCGCCAGGCAATATAGGCGATCTGCATCGCAATCGAAAGCACGATAAATAGTTTTTTCCATCCGTTGGAATGCTTTGCAAGAACATAAAAGAATACGACGAAAAACAGTACGACCGCAAGAAGATAGAGCTTTCCCGATATGCTTTTGCTGCCGATAAAAGAAAAGAAATCAAATCCGCTGAACTTCATCTATTGTACCTGCCCAAAACGTGTTACCACGTATATCGGCATTCTGAAGATGAATATTAATACCGGAATTGCATTGCGATCGGTCCCGTTCCCGGATGGTTTTCGCGCGTCATGACAAGGCGGAGACGGGCTTCCCGGCAATAAAAAGGGCATACGGCATGCAAGAAGGCGCAGAAAAAACAAAAAATTTTTTTCGGAAAAAGGTCGATCAAGAAGAAGGGCTGAAAGGGCCAAAAATAAATGTGTCCTTATTTGCGCGTTCCACGATGGAAAGGTCAAAGGCAGACAAAGTCATTCAGCAGGAAAGCCTTCGAGGTATCGCAACAATGTTCCGCTTCGCTCTCGCCGCGCCTTGTTTCCGGCGCAACAAAACCCGCTGCGCCTAGCTTTTTCGGGAGAAACGACCCGGTTTCAGGCGGACCGGCGTCCTCCGGCCGCTTGTCTTTTGCGCGCTCTTGCCTGAAGCTCCCCCGCAGTTGCCCGTCGCGTCCACCCGACGCAAGGTAATGCCCCGCGGCGTTCGCACAGGTCGCCGTGCAGCGGCGGTTCTCTTGCGCACGGGCGGCCCGCGCCGGACTTGTCAACGGGAGGCCGACGCTCTTTGCATCGGCCTTCCTCGAATCTTTATATGCGTACAGCCGCGTTTGAGGGAAGCGTTCAGAGCATCGGCGGATTGTATAGAAATTCATGTATGTCCTTTGGCGCATACGCCGCGCCGTTGATGCTGCACACCCTGCGCGTCGCGCGCGTATCCCTGCCGCGCGAAGCGCGGATCCTTCCGTCCGCAACCACAAGAGAACAGCCGAACAGATCCCCCACCTCGATCGCCGAAAGCGCATCCTCGCCCTCGCAGCCCGGCGGCGCGTCGATCACCACCAGATCCGCTTCCCTGCCCGCCCGTATCTCGCCGACGCTGAGGCCGTAAAGGCGCGCGGTATTTCCCGTAGCCATGGCGATCGCCTGCGGCGCGGGAATGCCCGCGAGCGACGCCGCCTTTACGATCGCCTTGTTCATCGCCCCGGGCAGGCTGCACGCGCCCGTGGGCGCGTCGCTTCCGAACACCACGCGGTGAAGCTCTTTGCGGCTTGCAAGGTATTCAAGCGTTTTGATGAACTTGACCGCGTTGCCTTCCGGGATCAATTCGATGCCCGCCCGGCTTTGGTCGATCACCGTCTTGATCTCTTCCCAGCTCGAGCTTGTGGTGCCGCCGTTGACGTGCGCGACTTTATCCGGCTCCAGCTCGATGATGTCGCCCGCTTTAAGCCATGCGGAACCCGGGATGGACGGCGGCGCCAAATGCACGCAGATGAAGAACCCGCAGCGTTTGAGGAGTTTGACCATGGGCTTGAGCTTTTCCATATCGCTGAGGCCGCCCCGCCGATCTCGGCGACAAGCCATACCCCGGCCTCCCGCAGCTCTTCAAAATCACGCTCGGCGAACCCTTCGGCGAGCAACAGGGCACCCGCGTGCAGTTTAAGCCCGCCGCCCGGCCGGAATCTCTCAAATACGCGGCGCGCAAAAACGGCTTCGGCCTTGATGCCGGCGGCATCGCCGAAAAAGCGCGGATAACCGGGGCCCTGCTCGCCTCGGAGATCATCGTTATGGTGCCGTTGAAAACGCCTCTTCGAGCATGCCCGCCGTATGCGTACAGGCGTTATAATCCTCCACACCGTTGTGGACGTGGGCGTCGATAAGTCCGCGGATGAGCGTTTGACCCGCCGCGTCCACAAGCGTTTCATACGTATGCTCGCGCAGCTGTTCAAACCTGCCCACGGCCGCGATCCTGCCCTACGCCACTGCGACCGCGTCCACGCCCTCGATGACGCCGCCCTCGATATTGCCGCTGACCAGCGCACCGATGTTATGAATAAGCAACTCCAAGCTCCATCCTCCTCAGGCTTTTTTTCCGTCGCAATGGGCAATCAGCAGTTCCTTGAGCCTCTGTACCGCGAACGCGTAGAAGGCCTGCCCTTTTTGCGGCGTCGCAAGAGTCGCGTCGCCGATCACGCCCGTCTCGCTCAATTCCCTGGTCATCCACAGATCGGGGATGCTCGAGAGCGCGCTTTTGAGCGTATGCGGCGGGAAGTCAAGATGCACCAGTTCGGGCCTTAACACCTGGAGAATGGAGGTCTCGTATTCGCCGCCGTGGATGTCGACGCCCGTCCCTTGTGTCACGCGCGGCATACCGCCGAAGAATTTGCTGCCGTAAACGTCCAGAAGACGCACGCCGCAGCAGAACCGCTCCCTGATTTCCCGGCCGATGCCCGAGAGGAACGGCGTATTGCCGCCGTGGGAATTCACGAGGATAAAGTCCTTAAAGCCATGGCGCGCAAGCGAGCCCAAGAGATCCATGATCAGCGCCGCGGCCGTGGCGCACGAGAGGCTCAGCGTGCCCGGGAAGTCCAGGTGCTCGGGGCTGATCCCTACCGGTATGAGCGGCATCAGGACGAACCGGCGGCCGTACTCCGCCTGCGTCTTGACAAGGCCTTCGAGCATGCCTTCCAATATCGCCGTATCCGTACTCACCGGCAGATGATAGCCGTGCTGCTCCGTCGATGCGATCGGAAGCAGGAATGTGGTGTTCGCGCGCTCCAGCGCATCCACTTCCTTCCAGCTCAGTTCCTGCAATTTCAGCATTCGCATACCCGAACCCCCTAAAGCTGTTCTTTGATATAGGGCTTGCCCGTAAAGGCGGGCCCCTTGACGTTCCTGCCCGTGAACATCATCGCAAGGAGCGTGAACACATAGGGCAGCATGATCAAAAACTGGTAGGGCACGCTGAACCCGAGCGCCTGGAGCCTTAGCTGCAGCGCGTCCATGAGCCCGAAGAACAGCGCCGCGCCGAATCCCGCCAGCGGGTTCCATCGGCCGAAGATTACGATCGAGAGCGCGATAAAGCCGCGGCTCGCGGTCATGGAATCCGCGAACATCCCCACGAGCACCAGCGTGAGAAACGCTCCGCCGAGGCCGCTCATCACCCCGCTGATGAGCGTGGTGGCATACCGCATGCGCCGCACGTTCACACCCATGGTCTCGGCGGCCCTCGGGTACTCGCCGCAGGCGCGCAGCCTCAGGCCGAACGTCGTCCTAAAGATGATGATATAGCTTGCAGCCGCCAAAATGTAACACAAATACACCACGACGCTGTGATTGAAGAAGACGGGCCCGAGGATCGGGATGTCCTTTAATAGCGGGATGGGGATGTTCTGCAGCTTCACCACGAACGTCGGCGTGGTCTGCACCCCGCAGGCGAGCCAGTAGCCGAAGCTCGTGGCGCCGGTCGCGAACATGTTGAGCGCGATGCCGGTAAGCGTCTGGTTGGCGTTGAGCGCGATCGCCGAGACGGCAAGGACAAAAGAGATGAGCACGCCGCCCAATATCCCGCAGAGCATCCCTATGACGAGGTTATTGCTGTAGTACATGCCGATAAACCCGCAAAAGGCGCCCATGAGCATCTCGCCCTCCAGGCATATGCTCAGGATGCCCGAGCGTTCCGCATAAATCGCGCCGATCGTGGTCAGCGCGATGGGCACGCCGGTGCGAACCGCGGCGGTGAGCAGCGCAACGATGAATTCGAGCGTCAAGATATCCTGCAGCATATTCGCACCTCCTTAAACGGACTGCCGTTTCATGCGCAAGAGTTTTATCCTGTCGATCTTCGCGGCAAAGAGCGCTTTGATGCCGGGGCTGATCATCATAAAGAGGATGATGATGCCCTGGGTAATGTTTACAATCGACGCAGGGATCTGCATCTTCACCTGCATGAAGTTCGCGCCGACTTTGAGCGCGCCGAAAAAGGCGCTGGAGAGGATGAGCGCGAGGGGGTTGTTGCCCGCGAGCAGCGCCGCCGAAATGCCGAGATAACCGTAGCCAGAAGCGATGCCGTCGAGCACGCGGAAGTGCACCCCGTAGATCTCGATCATGCCCGCAAGCCCCGCGAACGCGCCCGCGACAAACATCAGCCAGAAAGCGTACCGATCGGAGCGCACCCCCGCGTATGCCGCCGCTTTGGGCGCCTGCCCCAGCGCGCGGATGCGGTATCCCACGACCGTATTTTTAAGCAGAAAGTACACGATAAACGCAAATGTGAGCGCGACGACAAACCCGAAATTGGCGCGCATGCCGGGCATGAACTTTGCAAGCTCGAACGCTTTTGGAACCGGCGCCGTCTGCGGCAGGTAGGAATCGGCGCCCTTGAACGGGCCTTCCACAAAGAAAGTCAAAAGATTTGCGGCGATATAGTTGAGCATGATCGTCACGATGATGGTGGACATGCCGAAGCGCATTTTCAAAAACCCGGCGATTCCGCCCCAGATTCCCCCGGCGAGAACCGCCGTGAATATGACCATCGGATAAAGCAACGCGTTGGGAAGGATGCCCTTGAACGTAATGCCGACCATAGCCGAAAATAATCCGCCCATGATCAGCTGCCCGTCGCCGCCGAGATTGGAATGGCCGCCCGAGAGGGAAATACATACCCCCAAGCCCACCAGTATGATGGGCGTCGCCTTGAGCAGTACGTCCCCGATGCCGGAGATGCTCCCGAACGCGCCGCGGAACATCGCCGCAAAGGCGCTCATTGGGTTCACTCCGGCAGGTAAAATGAACAGCGCCGCGACCAGCAATGCGGCGAGCACGGAGCCCAAAATGATCAGCAGACGCTCCAGCGCGTTTTTCAGTTCAATCCTCGTGATCCTTCGCACACCGGCCGCCCCCTTCTTGCTCTGCTTCGCCCGTGATACCGGCCATGAGCCTGCCCAGCGCCTCGACGGACGCATCCTTTTGATCCAATATGCCCGAGATGTTCCCATCGAAGAACACCGCGATGCGGTCCGAGAGCATCAGGATCTCCTCAAGCTCCGTCGAGACGATCACGATCGCCGCGCCGCGCTCGCGCGCCTTGAGTATTTTGCCGTGGATGAACTCGATCGCGCCCACGTCCAGCCCCCGCGTGGGATGCATCGCGAGCAGCACTTTGGGCACAGAGCCGAGTTCCCTTGCGAGTATGATCTTCTGGAGATTGCCGCCCGAGAGCTGATCCGCGGTGGTCTTGCGGTAGCTCAGGCGCACGTCGTACTCCCCGATCATCCGGTCCGTCTCGCGCCTGACATATTGATTGTCGATCACGCCGTGGCGGGAGACGGGCGGAGCGTCGACGTTTCTTAAAATCATATTGCGGTCGATACCGAACCCGCGGACCACGCCCATCTCCTTGCGGTCCTCCGGCACGAACGCGAGCTTTTTCTTGGCGATAACGCCGGGATTCAGATTGGCGATGGATTCGCCGTCAAGAAACACATCGCCTGATTCGACGCGCCTTAGCCCTGCGAGCGCCTCCATCAGCTCCGTCTGGCCGTTGCCGTCCACGCCCGCGATGCCGAAGATCTCGCCTTCGCGCACCGAAAAGCTGATCGACTTGAGCGTGGAGGCCTTGCGCATGCCGCGCACGCACAGGTCCCTGACCTCGAGCATCACATCGCCCGGCTCACGCGCTTTCTTCTCGACGCGGAACACCACTTCCCTGCCCACCATCTGCCTCGCCAGCTCCGCGGGCGTTGTCTCGCAGGTGTTGAACGCTGCCACCATCCTGCCGCGCCGCAGCACCGATACGCGATCGGTCACCTCCATGATCTCCTCGAGCTTATGGGAGATGATGATCACCGATTTCCCCTGCCTCGCAAGGCTTTTGAGAGTCCCGAACAGCTCGACCATCTCGCTGGGCGTCAAAACGCCCGTGGGTTCGTCGAGTATCAGGATATTCGCGCCGCGGTAGAGCATCTTGATGATTTCGACCTGTTGCTTAAGGCCCGTTGACAGATCGCTGATCAATGCGTCGGGGTAGACGGTCAGCACGTGCCGCTTGGCGAGCTGCGCCACCTCGTTGCGCGCCTTCTTCAAATCCAGGAACGGCTCGCGCGAGGATCTAAGGCCGAGGACGATGTTTTCGAGCACCGTAAACGCGGGGACCAGCATGAAATGCTGGTGGATCATGCCCACGCCGTGGCGGATCGCCGCGAGCGAATCCTCGATCGCGGCCTCTTTCCCATCGATGAAAATCACGCCCGCGTTGGGCTTGTAAAGCCCGTAGAGGATGTTCATCAGCGTGGTTTTTCCCGCGCCGTTCTCGCCGAGCAGGCCGTGGATCTCCCCCCTTCGAACGCTCAGGTCGATCCCGTCGTTCGCCTTGACATCGCCGAAAATCTTGGTAATGCCGCGCATTTCCAATATGTTTTGTACAGCTTGTTCCACCATGATCGCTCCTATCAAGATCCCCGGGCGGCAAGGATACGCGCGGGCGTTTTGCCGCGCGTATCCTCCTTGCGCAGCTTACGGATTGTAGACGAGATTCTCAGGAACGCTGAACGTACCGTCGATGATCTCCTGCTTGCGCTTGTTGAATGCGTCCATCGTCTCCTTGGGAACGAGACTTTCATTGATGTACGGGATCTGGCAGATATTATCCTTTACGCCCGGGCGCCACTGATCGCCGAACTGCCCGTTCTCCATCATGCTGATGCAGTTGGCGAGTATCGCCTGAGTGTTGATGAAATAGGTCGCGATCACATGATCGGGGTAGAGTTTTTCCTGCCCGCTGCCGTTGCCGATGACATACACGCCGCGCCCTACCGCCGCCTCCATCGCGCCGAGACCGGTGTTGCTCGCGGACTGCACGATGATGTCGGCGCCCGCTTCGATCTGGGCGATGGCCGTCTCCTGCCCCTTGGCGGGATCCGTGAAGGTGCCCGTGATAACGGCCTTCACATCGCAGTTCGGGTCCATATACTTCGCGCCCTCGATAAACGCGTTGTAACCGGCGATCTGCGTCGGGTTGGTAGCGCCCGCGATATAGCCGATGCAATGTGTCTTGCTGGTACCGGCCGCAAGCATGCCGATCAGGTATGTGATCTCCTGGTATTTGGAATCCACAAAGCACACGTTCTTGGGCACAACCGTATCCGCGGCGGGTTTTTTGCCTGTGACGAAGAAGTAGATGTCGGGATATTCGTCCGCGATGAGCAGCACCGGGTCGCCGAATTCGAAACCGTGCCCGATGATCAGCTCATAGCCTTCGTTGGCGTAGTTGCGCAGATTCTCTTCGATCGCGGCGGCCTCGACGTTCTCGGTGTAAGCCGTGTCGTGCCCGGCGGCTTTCATGTTCTGCAGCTCAGCGTATGCGATGGCGCACCATGCCGAGTCGTTGATCGCGCCGGACATCAAAAACCCGATCTTATAGGTCTTTTTCTCATTGCCGGGAGTCGGGTCGGCCTCGGGCGCGCTCGTGGGAACAGGCTTTTGTGTGGCATCGGCATTCGACGCAGGGGCCTCTTCGCCGACGCAGGCCGCCATCGAGGCCGCCATGAGCAGCGCGAGCGCAAAGGCAATCAGTTTTTTGAGCATAAATGTTTCCTCCTTCAGCAGCAGATCATTTTGATGTTTAAAGAAACAACATCGGCAGGGCAGCGGCGTCTCTCCTCTATTGTTAAGATATATGTCTGTGTTGTAAGAAGGATATCTGTTTTGGCGAAATATTTGATTTTTGCAGCAAAAATCCGGATATTTTTTGCTTTAACAAAAAATATTCGGGCGATAGGAATGCTGTTACAACCACTTAAATATGCTATACCTAAGTAGTATTTATGCGGAAAGGCGCGAAATCATTGTGATCGACAAGCAATCCGATAAGAGCTATCAGCATGTGCGCATACTTCGCAAAGAGAAAAAGATGAGTTTGACCGAACTTGCCGAAAGGTCGGGGCTGTCGATCTCTTTTTTAAGCAATTATGAAAACGGCAAAGTCAATATCAGCGTCGCATCGCTCAAGAGGATTTCGGCGGCCATGGGCATCCCCGTTTCCCACCTGCTCACGGACGATCAAAGCAGCGAGGTGAACGTTGTGCGCGTGAACAACCGCTATGTTCTGCCGCACCACAGGACCGCCTCCGGCATGGCGATGGTCGAGTATCTCACGCGAAGCAACAAGAACGCGATGCACGTGACCGTCACAAAGCTCCCTCCCCGTTCGGAAACGGGCGATTATACCGCGCATGCCGGAGAAGAGTTCATCTATACGCTGCGCGGCAAAGCCACCGTTTTGATCAACGATGTGAAATATGTGCTCGAGCCGGGGGATTTCATCTATTATGCCTCAGAAACGCTGCACAAGGTGCTCAATGAACACGACGAGGAAGTCGAATACCTCCAAAGCAACACCCCTCCCACGTTCTGATCGCGCCGCAATCACAACGGATCGTGCGTGGTATACAGGCTTTTTATTCGAGGGCGGATGCTGCCGATTCTGTTTGCGCCATGCTCAGTCGATCATCACAAGGCCGAGCGCCATGAGGTGCGGCACCTTCTCGGGCGTAGAAGTACTCCCCGCGGGAATGATGTCCCACCCGACGTTCCTTGCCATCCGCATGGCCCACATGCCGCAACCCTCCATAGAGCCGCGGCTTTTGAGCGGAAACCTGCACTTTCCCCCCGGCTTGATGGCGGAACACTCGACCTCCGAACAATAGAGCTTCTTGCAGGATCCGTTGGCAAAGCCCAAGGCAAGCTCATACCCGTCCCGAAACGCGGCGGATTCGATCCGGCAGACCGCTTCATGCATGAGCTTCTGAGTACTTAGCGCCTTGATGGGCACGCCGTCGGCGGCGGGCTTTTTCAAATAGTCTTCGGAATCGAACCGCTGCATCAGAAAAATGCCGTAGCGAAAACGTTCCATGCACCCGCGGATAAAATCGAGCGGCGGCGCAAACGGGGGGCAGTTCCCGCACGCGCCGAAGTTTGCACAGCGCGGATAGCTGCATTTGAGTCGGACGCGCTCGTCTATGAGCACATCCGACGCTCTGATGACCTTTGCATCGCTGATCCCCAAATCGAGAGCCAATCGCACGTAGGCATTGAGCGAAGCGTTCAGTTTTTCATTCTGATCCATCAATTCTTTTGCCTCCATCGTTTAAACAGGGGCTACTTATCAAGTAGAAAAGTATCCCCGGATCATCGCGCATATTAAAGCGCGGTTATAAAATCCTTTTTGAAGAAGAAATTATTTACTCGTTTGTACGGCACGCCAAGGTCGGCCGGGCGAACGTTTCCGCTCTTGAGCGAGGTGGCAACCAGGGCGACAACCGCCGGAGCGTAGGAAACATCAGCAGGAATTGATACGGTATCCCCTCGGTCGATGCCTGAACGACCAGCGCTGCAGCCTCAAGGCAATCGAAGAGCAGAATTCCGATTCGTATTTGCTTCGGGTTACATCTACCGAAGCTTTTATCCACTATCAGTATTGACGATGGCAAGCATAATTTTTTTATCAACATCCTGCTAAACTTGAAACCACAAGCAGGTGCAACCTTTAAAGATACTCTTCATGTACTATACTATTTATAAATAGCCTTTAAAATCTTATCCGGCAATAGTGGCAGTTCTGTCAGCTCTGTTTCCAATGCATCATTAACTGCATTTACAATAGCAGGAGCAACAGGTACGATAGCAGCCTCCCCTATGCTTTTAGCACCAAAGGGACCACCTTCTTCATATGCTTCAACAAAATGTATCGTTATCTTAGGCATATCCCTGGCTTTAGGCATATGATATTTCTTAAAACTAGCATTTTTAGGAACACCTTTTTCATCCAGCTGCAGTCCTTCAAAAAGAGCCATACCTAACCCCATAAGAATGGCTCCCTCTATTTGTCCTTCTAACAGCAGGGGGTTTAGAGCTGTTCCTACATCACATACAGCCACATAGTCTTCGACTTTAATTTCTCCGGTGAACTTATCTACTTGTACTCCGGCAAAATGGGCCCCATAAGAACCAGCGTTTCGGGGTGAATCGTAGGATAGTGTTTCAATTAGTTTTACTCTTTTTACTTGATATGCATAACAAGCGATTCCTTTTTTATCTATTTTGGCTTTATTATCTTTGGTCTTAAAAACTTCGTCCTCCAAAATAATTTCCTCTGCAGATACCCCGAATACCTCCGAAGCTATTCGTATCATGGTATTTTTCATTCTTTGGGCAACCTCAGCGACTGCTGCTCCGCCAACCCAAGTGTTTCTGCTGGAACCAGCCCCTCTATCGTAAAGCCCGCTAAAGGTATCCGTATGGGTAAGTGCTAAAGCTTCCATGGGCATATCCAGGATATCTGCTGCAATTTGTTTTAAAACTGTATATGTACCGGCTCCATGATCTGATATGCCCGTTCTTAAAAGCATGCTTCCATCTTCATTTAATGCCAAGGAGACCACAGTTATATCTGGCGCAGGGGCCACTCCATTGCCATGGATGGTAGTTGCTACGCCATAACCATAAGCATAACGCTCTGTATTAAGGCTTTTTTGCCTTGTTCTTTTCTCTTTCCAGTTGAATAACTGATTGCCTTTTTGCAAACAGTCTTTTATTCTGGCATTACCCAAACTACGTTGATCAGTGGGATCGATGCCGTAGGGTTCTACCAAATTATTCATTCGGAATTCCACTGGGTCCATATTTAGCTCTTTGGCTGCTTTATTAACCAGAAGTTCCAATGCGTAAAATAATGCCGGAGAGCCATAACCCCGCATAGCGCCGCCTAATTGGGTGTTGGTGTAGGCGGGTTGCCCAACAAATCGCATATTGGGAATTTGGTAAAGCTTAAACATTTTACTGCACATGCTGCCTTGTACATTTGTGGTGTCTCCACAATAAGGGCCTGTATTTATTATAGCTTTTAAGTCAAGAGCAGTAATTTTTCCCTGCTCGTTTATGCCCATTTTACCGTAGAACTTCGTAGCATGTCTGGTAAAGGTGGAAACCATGGATTCCTTCCGGTCATAACGAATTTGAACATGTCGTCCTGTTTTTTGTGCTAGTAGAACAGCTATGGCCTCAATCATCAAGCCTTCTTTACTCCCAAAGCTACCACCCATACTGGTGCCATGCACATGTATTTTACTGTAAGGGATGTTGAATATTTTCCCCAGCATGATCTGGGTACGGAATGGGGCGCGCTGTGGTTCCCAAATAGAGATTTCGCCTTCTCTTGATGAGTGAGCTATACATATGTGGGGTTCGATGGCACCATGATGAACCATGGCTGTAGATACGGTATTCTGTGTGACATGATATGAGTCATTCAAAGCCTGGTCTACATCTCCACAGGCTTTGATCTGTTCTCTAACTAGATTCCCTTCGGGGTAAAGGGGATAGGCGTTTTCTTTCAGAGCTTCTTCTGGATCAAATATGGCGGGTAGTTCTTCATATTCAACGTTGATAAGGCTTACTGCTTTCCGAGCAATCTCTTCTGTATCTGCAGCCACAGCAGCCACTCTATCTCCGACATAACGTACAACTTTATCCAGGACACGCTCTGTTGCAGGCTTATCATCATTGATCCACTGCATGTTTCTGTTATATAAAACATCGGGCGCATCTTTATATGTCACAACAGCCCTTACTCCAAGCAGTTGCTCAGCCTGAATCGTATCAATAAGTTTAATTTTAGCATGGGCCACGGGACTGGTCAGGATCTTTCCATAAAGCATATTCGAAAAGAAAAGATCATCTGCATAAATCATTTCCCCAGTTACTTTCTCTTTCGCATCAAATATTGGTTGTGGTTTTCCGATGTGTCTCATCTTTTACCTCCTATCCCACTTCTTTGCTGCCAGTTGAATAGCGTCAATGATCTTCTTATATCCGGTACAGCGGCAAAGATTATTGTCCAGCGCTTCTACGATTTCATTTTCAGTAGGATGGGGCTTTTGGTTTAGAAGGGCTAAGGCTGTAATGACCATGCCAGGTGTGCAATACCCGCATTGAATTGCACCGGCTTCAACAAAAGCTTCTTGTACCGGATGCAGTTTATCCCTCTGACTCAAACCTTCAATGGTTGTGATTTTTTTATTCTTTAGGTTTTTTGCCAATAGGGTACAGGAGTTTTTTGCTATTCCCTCTATGAGTACTTTGCAGGCGCCACAATCCCCTGTTCCGCAGCCATACTTCGTTCCGGTTAGATGCAGCACATCTCTTAATACATACAGCAATGTCCAATTATCCTGAATCCCTAATGTATACTTTTTCCTATTAATTTCCAACATGATTTTTTTCATAGTTAACACGCCCTTATTTCCAAATTAATCATAACATGCAAAACTACTTGCATAGGTTATAAAGCTTCATGGGCATGTTTCAAAGTAGAAGCCCATATATTCTACCCGCCAATAACGAATTTTTATTCCCTGTACATTCTGCCTTTGGCTTAGAATTAAGCGCCGGATTGACCGGCGCTTAATCCCTTTAGTTACTTTGATTGATGTCCCTAGCTTACTGAACTTGCGGAATTTGACTTGCATCAGTAATATGGGGGCCAACGTCTATAACACCGTCTTTAATTGCTTTCTCAACTTTTTTCACATATTCCCAAATATCTGCAGGTACATCTTCCTTCCAGTGTCCTTGTAGATCAACATATCTTATTCCGCCAGATTGAATATCTACTGTGTACACTTTCACTTCAAATGGTATGGAGCCTTCCTCAAATGCTTTTATAAGTTGGAAATTCTTTAAACCCAGGTCAACTTCCGTACTTACTGGAATTACAGTGGGCGCTTCGTTGTAACGGTTTCTAGTAGCACCCGTAACAATAACACCCGTGCTTTCTTCCGCAGCTTCATAAACGCCACCGACTGCTCCAGCGCAATGGGCAATCATTGCATCCACTCCCTGATCAATGAAAGTAAGTGCAACTTCTTTCGCTTTTGCAGCATCAGTTACAGTACCTAAATAAGTACCAACAAATTCAGCCTCTGGATCAGCATAAGCAACAGCAATCTTACAGCCGTTGAAATTGTTAATGGTGGATGGCTGTTCATTTCCGCCAATAAACCCTATTTTTTTAGTTTTGGACATTTTAGTAGCGAATATCCCTTCCAAAAATGCTTCTTGAAACGCATTCATATCACAGGAAATCAAGTTGGGTTCCTGAGTAGCAGTGGAACTATTAATAATGAACCTTGTTTCCGGGAATTCAGGCGCTACAGCCTTAGCAGCATCCGTATATTGGTTGCCATGGCCTATGACATAATCAAAACCATTTGCTGCATATTCCCTAAATAGACTTTGCATATCTGACGCTGCAACGTTTGTTACGACACTAATTTCTGCTCCCAATTCCTTTTCAATCATTAGCAAACCATCGTAAGCCATCGCATTCCAACCGTTGTCATTAATATCACCGCTTGTAAGAAGGCCTACTTTTATTTGTTTCTTTACTTCCGGTGTCGCTGTTGCCTCAGCTGTTTTTTCCGGTGCAGCTGACTCGGTTTTTTCCGGCTCAGTGGTTTGTGTAACCCCTTGTGCGCATCCTGCCACTAGTGCTAGAATCAGCACTATTGTGATAAGAAATAGACCTGTTTTTTTTATAATTGTTTGCCTCTTCATACCATTTTCCTCCTCATAGTATTTTTATTTTTACTGATTTATAGATCAGTAAAAATCATTGTGTACTTGACCAAGTGTGCAAAACAAATCATCTAAACAAATCTCAGGTATTATCGCCTCTGCTCGGTAAAGAATCACAACTAGATATTAACTACAATATCTTTTTTATTTAGCTTCAAATATAACTTGTTCGCTGATTTTGGTTTGCAATGCCTCCAAAGCCGCTTCCAATAGACGGCGACGAAATGCTTTTTCCCTTTCCAGCGGCTGCTTTGGATCGCCTACGGGATGCATGACCCCGCTGCCTTTCATAATTCTGTTGACGCCAACTGACTTGGCGACAGACGTCAATGAAGTGATTAAAACCGTCGGGATACCCAAACGCTCCAGCTCCTTGCTCATCGCTGCACCGCAGCGTGTGCCGGATCCTCAGGTGCCGGTGGCAATGACAGCAGATACGTTTGCCTCTAAAAGTTCTTTTCCAATTTCCTGGCCAAATCTTTTGCAGTTGGCCACGTAGGACGCCATTCCGCATGTTACATAATAGGTTTCGTGAAGTTTTCCAATATAGCCTTCGGCCTCAAGCTCCCGCATAATATCAACGGGCAGCACCCTGTCGGGATCTTCATTGGCATAAAAGCCATCGTATCCGCCATGGATGGCGTCATGGGACTCCCCGACCAAATCCCTTATTCCTGCCAGACTATACTTTGCCCAGCGTGTGGACCTGCCTACTTCCAAATGGTCCGGGTTGCCTTCAGGAACAATGCCGCCTTCAGTCACAAGGGCTATGGTAGCTGTTTTTAAATTCAGAAGGGGTTCCGGAGGAACAACGCGGTCAAGCTCCGGAAGTGGCAATTCGGTTTTAAACCGTTCTCCCTTAAGTTTAAGCAGTAACATATCTACTGCGCGTTCAGCGGCGTTTTGTGACGATATGACGTTCTTCCTGAAGCCTTGAGGGATATATCCTTCCATCTCTGCCGGGCCAAGTTTTGCGCCTGTTGCGAGCTTAGAGGCCAGTTTCACCAAGGGATCAACCGCGGCGGCCATGGTAGCCGCAGAAGCGCCGGCAGGTACAATATAGATCTTGGAGCGGTACAGCTCCGCACCCGGATTCTCCGGATGCATCGCGGTAACCGCCGGCAGCCCCAGCCTCTCGCCAACAGCCGCGCAAACCATCCCGCATGCCATGCCGTAACGCCCCGCGTTAAAGGCCGGCCCGGCGATGACGATGTCCGGTTTTAAATTATTGATCGCTTCAATGATCTCGTTCATTGCGTCCAGCGCGTGTTCCGTAGCATAGTTATCGCCGCAGATTACTGTTCCGACGATTTTTCCTTGACTGAATTTTTGCTCTATCAGCTTTCCCGGTCCTACGGCGCCTTCCCTTGCTTCAACTCCAACATTGGCCTTATCTTCACCGCCTATCCCGGCAAAAAACTGGTTAATATAATGAACTATCCTGATGTCTTGGCTCATATTAAAATCCCCTTTGCCTTAGAATTGCATCGATCTCATTTTCATGAAACCGGCCTGATTGGTAGATGTATAGATGATCGTGTAGTTTACCGTAATTGCTCCGGAAGCCTCTGTTTGCTCGTTAAGCACGTAGGCGCCCTCGATGGTTTTCCCCCCAAGGAGCGTTTCCACTGCCGGTAAATCAAGCAATTCTTCCCTGTTTCCAGTTGAAACGATGGCATCGGCCTCCGGCACGCTGTCTAGAAGCGGTACGTCGCTTCCTTCTATCCCGCCGATTTCGTACGTAATAACAACGCTTTTTATCCCTTGTTTTTCACATTCGCGGCAAGCCAGCATCTGATCAATCATGGACATACCCGCACCCTCTTGGGTTAGAATAACGCCGTCAATGTCGAGCAGGCGCGCTATTTTGGCGGCAAACGACGCAGACCGCTCTTTTAAAAACGTGGTCTTCCAATGCCCTTCGGTCAGTATGACTCCGGCAAAGCACAGGTCTTTTCCATGCCTCTTGTACAGATCTTTTATGACCGGGTTGTTGCAGTGAACGTAGGTCGGTGTCGTTTGCATCGAGTGATTCCCGGATACGACGGCGCCGTCCATAAATTCATTGGGGTGCATCAGGGTGGGAACCAAATGGACTGCATCGCTACCGTAAACAAAGGTCTCCAAAAGGGCCCCTTGCGACTGTATCTGGTAGATATACGCAACTCTCGGCAGCCCTTCGGCAGTGTCGTTTAGCTCATAGGTCTCAATGTTTTCAGCGGATAATTCTTTTGTTGTTTCGGCCAAACAGGCTGCAACTTTTAAAGAAGCCAGACGAATTCCAGCGTCATATTCCGCGTTGCTTACACCTGCCGCCGCTTTGGAAGTAAGGACAAGGTTATGGGTTTTAGCGCCCAAACAGTATTGCGCGGCAGGGCCACCCATATCGATAACGCCTTCCCTGCTAACCATCAGTCCCTTTTCGGTTTTACTATACTCACCGGTAAGAATAACCGCAGCCCCTTCCAAACAATTGGTACGGCCGGAACCCGCTGTGTGAGGAGGGCTTAAGAAACCAGGGAATATACCGCCTTCGGGCTTAAAGCGGGGTTCAACCATATCTAATACATGGATGATCCGTACCGAATCTCCGGGGTTGGTAATGTGGAGATCAAGATCTTCTATGCGGTGATCTTCGCCTATCACTCCCAAAATTTCTTTTTTATTTACCCTTAACAAACCATTGATATACTCTGTTTTTTCACCGAACTCAATGTTATGAACTGGAAATTTTGCCAACTCTAATTGCATTTGTCCCTCCTGTGTCATAACCGTAATTTGGAGTGTTGCCTCCAAATGAAAGGGTTAATTTATCTATATGAAGTTCGCTGAATGAACCCGCTTTGTGCCTAATTCCCCCCTTTGTAACCATTCGCAAACAATAGCCTATTTCCTTGTGCGGCGTGCGCCGTCGGCCGGGGTATATCTTTGCAGCCGTGCCAAAGCAATATAACCTATATTACTTGCTTGGATTGTTCTTCATTATCCTGATTTCTTTTCGTACCCGCCATCATCAGACCCAATTCATAAAGGGGTATCTGGGGCGTCACGACACCCATGATTTCGCCTTCATATATAACTGCAATCCTGTCGCTTAGGGCTAAAATCTCATCTAATTCCGTTGATATGAGCAAAACCGCCTTTTCATCGTCCCTTGCTTCAATTATTTTTTTATGCACATATTCAGTAGCCCCTACATCCAAACCGCGGGCAGGATGCATGGCGATGAGCAAATCCGGATTCCGCGTAATTTCCCTGCCCAGGACAACCTTCTGCTGATTGCCGCCGGATAAATTGCGCATAATTTCTTGAGAGCTTGGGGTTTTCACCTGAAAATCACCAATGAGCTTTTCAACACGGGATTCAATTTTTTTCCACTGCAATACAATCCCTTTCGCATAAGGGGGCTTATAGTAATCCATCAGCATGATGTTCTCCACCAGATTCATGGCTAATATGACGCCCCGCTTATGCCTATCCTCAGGAATGTGAGACATGCCTTTGTCCAGGATCTTCCTGGGATGCATATTTGTAACGTCTTCCCCGTTTAATGAAATTCCCCCGGACGTAACTCTTGTAAGGCCTGTGATGCAATCGACAAGCTCTGTCTGGCCGTTGCCGTCAACCCCGCAAATGCCGAGGATTTCCCCTTTACGAAGCTGTAAATCTATCCCTTTTAGCGCTTTTAGTCCTCTGTTGTCATTGCACTCTACCTTATTCAGTTCAAGCACAAGGTTTTTGGGGTTATAGGGACCCCTATCGTATTCCCGAATAATTTCCCTGCCTACCATCAACTTGGAAAGTTCTTCAAAATTTGTTTCTTTTTTGTTTAAGGTGGCTTTCACACACCCTCCGCGCAAAACGGTGATGCGGTCACAAATCGACATGACTTCCTTGAGCTTATGAGTAATGAGAATAATAGTATGTCCCTCATCCGCCAGTTTCTTTATCATGACAAACAAACCGTCAACCTCTTGGGGCGTCAAAACGGCGGTGGGTTCATCAAGGATCAACAGGTCGGCGCCTCGAAAAAGAGCCTTTAGGATTTCCAATCGCTGTTGCTGGCCAACAGTCATCTGAGATACTTTCACCCACGGTTTGATATCAAAACCATATTGCTCCGCTAAAGAAGAGAACCTCACTGCCGCTTCCTTTAGGTCCAGCCTTGGCGACTTTGCGGATTTCATGCCTAAGATCACGTTTTCTACGGCTGTTAAAGCCGGTATCAGCATGAAATGCTGATGTACCATCCCTATCCCCAACCGAATTGCATCTTTAGGAGAATCTATCTGAACCTTTTTTCCGTTCAAATAGATCTCACCGGCGTTAGGCGAATACAGCCCGTACAAAACATTCATCAAGGTGCTTTTCCCAGCCCCGTTCTCTCCCAAGAGGGCGTGCACTTCGCCTTTTATTACCTCTAGGTCTACATTTTGATTGGCTATTACCCCTGGGAAATACTTGCATATGTTTTTCATTTCAAGTATAGTACTCATTTATAGCCACCCTATTCCTTAACATACGGGACGCCGCTTGACGCCGGAGGTTGCACTGGTTTTCCGATCAGGCCCGATAAGGCAAAAAGCGTTATTACATAAGGAATCATCGCCGCAAATTGATAAGGTATCCCTGTCCCTGCTGCTTGTAACCTGTACTGCACTGCTTCCCCCGCGCCGAACAATAAGGCTGCGCCTAAGGCGCCTAAGGGGTTAAAATTCCCGCAAGTTACTACAGCCAGTGCAATAAAGCCACGCCCTGCAATCATATTTTCTGTGAAAAAGCTCAAAAGTGCCATGGAAACATAGGCTCCGGCCAAACCGCACATAAAGCCGCCGAAGATAATCGTGCCGTATCGGATCGCATAGACATTGATTCCAAGTGTATCGCAAGCCTTGGGGTGTTCGCCTACCGCCCTGATTTTTAGACCGAGCTCTGTTTTAAACAGGAGATAGTGCGCTATCGGGAGTACAATGATCGTCACATATACAAGCGGGTTTTGCTGAAATAAAACAGGCCCAAGAAATGGAATGCCGCTTAATACCGGTACGCTCAGTCTGGAAAAGGACGGTATTTCGGGCATTGTGGTATTCATCCCAAAAATGACCCTAGCCAAAACCGTTGACAGCCCTAATCCAAATAAATTAATGGCAGTACCGCATACCGGCGGATAAGCCCTTGCCGTTACTACCAAAAACGCAAATATTGATGCTGTTAAGGCGCCGGCCAAACTTGCCAACAGCGCACCGATCCAGGGGTTGCCTGTATAGTAGGAGCCCGCAACACCAACAAGGGCGCCAATAAGCATCATCCCCTCAGCACCGATGTTTCTAACACCTGCCCGTTGGCCATAGATCAAACCAAGAGCGGCGATTAGCAGGGGTGTGGATGTTCTAACGGCGGCGGCAAAAAATGTAATTACCTCTTGATACATTGCTTTTCGCCTCCTCTGATTTCGCTTTTTCTCTTTAGAATCTCATACAGGCCGCTTGCAAGGATAAAAAGGATGACCAGGGCTTGGATAATATAAGCAAGGGCAGCAGGTATTTTTGCCAGCAACTGCATTGTGTTTGACCCTGCTTTGAGGGCGCCAAAGAGGATAGCGGAAATAAGAACACCAAACGGGTTATTTCTGCCTAGCAGCGCTACGGCAATTCCTTCAAAGCCAACATTGGCTGAGAAGTCTTGTATTAAACGGAATTGAACCCCAAGTATTTCAGTTGCGCCTGCCAGGCCGGCCAAACCTCCCGCAAAAAACATAGCGAACAATATAGTTGATTTCGGTTTGATCCCCGCATATCTGGCTGCTTCCGAATTAAAACCTACTACCCGTGTTTCAAACCCTTTTGTTGTTTTCCACAGGAAGTAATAAACAAAAATCGCAAATAAGACGGCAATAACAATGCCTAAATGTATTCTGGTGCCCGATATTAGCTTAGGTAGTACGGCAGACGGCTCAACCTGGGCGGTTTGAGGCCAGTTCCCCGGCGGTTCAATCATCGGCCCTGTGACCATATAATTTACAAAGTTTCTCGCTATGTGGTTTAACATAATTGTTGTGATAATTTCGCTGGCCCCGAATTTCACTTTCAATCCGCCTGCAAAGAAACCCCATAATCCTCCACAAAGAAAACTAACGACAATTGCTAAAGGGATATGTATTGCCATCGGCAAACCTTTCAAAAATATTCCGACGGCAGTTGCTCCAAGAGCACCCATGAATAGCTGTCCTTCAGCGCCAAGATTCGTTACGCCACACCTTCTGCCCAGGGCAAAGCTCAAACCTGTAAAAACCAAGGGGGTCATTTTGACTATAGACTCACCTATTGAATTGACAGAACCAAACGATCCTTGCCATAAGCAGGCATAAGCTTTCATGGGACTCAAACCCAAGGCTGCAATGATAATTGCACCTACTGTCAAAGCCAAAATTACTGATACAAGCGGAACTAAAACTAAATTGAACCGTTTAACCAATTTAGTAATTGCTGAAAAAACAGTACTGGCCATTATTAACCTCCTCGCACTTTATATTTTTAGGGACTTAAGCTGAACAGGATTAAGCCTAAATAATGACCAACACCTAATTAGATTATGTCAGCTCCATAACTTAGCAACAAATCAGGATAGCGTAAGTTTATCAAACTGGACAATGTACGATTTAAGGAAGCACCGGGAAAGAGAAATTGTTTTTTATTGATCACTTTTTCATTTTATTTTGGGTCGTCCGTATTTTTTTTCGGTGCACAAAACTTCCTGTTTGCATCATACAGATACTCCTCGGGAAGTGAATCTCTGAGTACGGTTTTACCTGCATTGAGTATGTTGGCCATCTCCACAACCCTTCTGCCCAAGCTGTACGTGTTTTCAAGGATTTCGTCATTGCGCTCAATGGTGCCGTCGTTCAATACCCTGGCCCCGGTGCCGATATACGACTCGGGCTTATCCCCCGTAACAGGGACGCAATTCATCAGCATCAGGTGCGCGTTGAGGTATTCCATGACCATTTCCTGGCCTCCGTACTGAGTGTTTCCATGGACGACTGCTCCGCCGGCCTTGAGCAGCCGTGGAGGTTTCCCATCGCAATGGCCATATACCGTCGCGCCCAGCCGGGTGATGATCGCATACATCGCCGAGGGCATGCCCATATGGAACAGCGGCGCCACGTAGATCAGACCGTCCGCCCGGATCCATTCGTTGGAAAGCTCATGCAGATCGTCGTCGATCATGCAATTGCCCGTTCTTTTGTGATATGCCTTGCAGGTTTCAAGGCAATGTTCAAACCTCTTGCCCGCGAGATCGTAGACGACCGCCGTCGCGCCCAGCGATTCGACGCCCTTCACGGCCGCGTTTACAAACATGGATGAATTGTTCTTTTTGCGAGGGCTGCCGTTGATGATCAGAACCCTAACGTCCTTTGCGTAAATTGACATGTTGCGCTCCTTATTCCGTTGGCTTAAGATCGTATTCCTGAATGAACAGAGCAGCCAGATACTCGGCCAGCGCATCATAGAGCTCGTCGCCCGCCTCGACTGTCGCGCCGTTCGGATCGCCCAGCTGTCCCGGGCAATTATCGGGATAATACTTCATGGAGCCTTTGGCCATGGGCCTGTAAACCGCGCCGCCGAAGAGCGGTTCGCTCGAAAACGGAACGCCCTTGGGCGCTGCGGGAGCTACTCGGAACGAGACGGCCTTATCCAGTTGAACGAGCTCCGGGAACGCCGCCATCGCCCGCGCGGTTTCGCGCGCTCCGCCGTGACCGTCCGCGCAGTCGGTGGGGAGTATCCGCTTCTGATCGGCGAGGTGCGGCAGCAGCCAGTTGACGCACATCACGTCCATTTCCTTATCGATCTGCAGTTCCTGCGCCGCGACCTGCATCGGCGGGATGTTCGCGTCATGCCCCATCAGTAATACGACCTTTTTGAAGCCCATATCGTAAAGCGCCGCACAGACCTCTTTGAGCAGCAGCACCAGCGTCGTCGGCCGGATCTGCACGCTGCCGGGGTAATGCATCGCCTCGGGATGCACGCCGAAAGGAATCGACGGCCCGACACAGGCATGGATATTTTTTTGCTTGAGCACCGCACAGGTCCTGCACGCCATCTCCTGAGCGATGAACGTATCGCTGCCAAGCGGCAGATGAGGGCCGTGCTGCTCCACCGCGCCGACGGGGATGATGCAAAGATCCGTCAGCTTGAGAAGATCCTCCACATCCTTCCAGGACATCTCTTCGAAAAGACGAATGCCTGTTTTGCTATACATACACATTACCTCTCAAATGTCTTAAATTTTTCTTAGCTCATAATCTGTACGTCAAAACCAACGCCGGCCTCAATTGCAGCCTTGTATGCTTGATACGAAATGGCAACATCATTCGCACCCATGCCAAGGTGAGTCATAACCGTACGCTCTTCGGCCTTTTCACGACCTGGCTTTCTGCCGCAAACGATCTCACTCAGATCGGTATAAACCTTATCCGCATCCACCATTGCGGCCGGCCGTTGCAGCCAGTTGTCGGATTGGGTGTTTCCGAGGACCCACTTATCTACGTTGTGCAAAATGTTCTTTATGTCGATATCCCATAAGCAAGTGGGAACAAGGTGAGTACCCGGCACCAGCATTTCGTTGAAAATCAACGGGGTACGGCAAGTTGTCACACTACAGACAATATCGCCGCCTTTAACGGCATCTGCAACACTGCTCGTCGGCACAACTTCAAGGCCGTAATTCTCTTGCGTATATTTTTTTAGAGATTGCATTGCTTCCTCGCGAATGTCATAGATCTGAACCTTCTTTAATGGAAAGAGTTCCAACTCGCATATGGCACTGATATGGGTTTCGCCTTGTACGCCACAGCCGATCATTGTAAGCACTTCAGAGTCTTTCCTAGCAAGGTACTTTGCTCCCATGGCAGCCATTGCCGCAGTGCGCATACCGGTCAGGTAGGCTGCGTCCATGAAGGCGATAGGGATCATTGTATCGGCGTCGTTAATCGTTGTAACACCAACTGTGTAAGGTAGACCCTTCGGCGGGTTGCCGTCGCAACAGCCAAGCCACTTGTCGCCGACGACCTTCCAAGGCCTGATGTATGCGGGGTGCGGCAGGAGGAAGGAATAGTTGCCTTCCGAGGGAAACAGGGATTGACATTTTTCCTGGAAAAGCTCTCCTTCACCAATGAATCGCAAAGCATCCTCTACCGCTTGTAAGGATTTTTTCATGTTCCAAACACTCTTAATGTCGGAAGTCGTCAGTATCCTGGTTTTCCATTCTTCTGCTTTCATCACGTAAACTACCTCCATCATTTTTACAAAAGCTGCGGCTCCGCCGAAAGCTCCGCCGACCCGAATTCTTCAGAAAACGAACTCTGTGATGGGCTGATATAGGAATTCGTGGACGTCCTTTGGATAAAGATCCTTCCCGGCGTACCTGCATACGCGCGCGGTCGCCCTCGTGTCCCTGCCCCTTAATGCGACCACTTTCCCGTCCACGACCACCAAGGAGCAGCCGAACAGGTCGCCGGCCTCGATCGCGCCGAAGGCGTCATTGCCCGCCGAGCCGGGCGGCGCGTCGATGATCACGATATCCGCCTCTTTGCCGACCTCGATGCGCCCGGTATTCAATCCATACAGTTTCGCCGTGTTGCCCGTTGCGTACGCGATCGCGTTTTGCGCGGGAATGCCGTTGAGCGAGGATGCGCGTACGATGGCTTTATTGATCGCGCCGGCCAGGTTGCAAGCGCCCGTCGGAGCGTCGCTGCCGAACACCAGGCGGTGCTCCTGCCCAATCTCCCGTAGATAGCGCAAAATGCGGTTATAGTTCACGCAATTGCCTTCCGGGATCACTTCGATGCCGCCCGTGGTATGATCGATGACCTCTTTGATCTCCTCCCAGCAGCAGCTTGTCGTCCCGCCGTTGGCGTGTGCGATTTTATCGGGTTCGAGCGATATGACATCCTGTGCGCGCAGCCAGGTCGATCCGGGAATCGAGGGCGGCGCCAGATGCACCGAGATGAAAAAACCGTATTTACGCGCCCACTTGACCATGCGGCGGATCTTACCCATATCCGAGCTTCCGCCGCCGCCGATTTCACCGATAAGCCGCACGCCTTTGCTGGAAAGCTCCGCAAAATCCGTTTCCTCGAGATCGTCGCAAAGCACCAGAGCACCGGCGTGCAGCTTGAGCCCATTCCCCGGCCGATAATTGGAAAACAGCCGGTGCGCGAAAACACACTGTGCCTTCGTGCCCTCTTTGTCCGCATAGAAGCGCGGATAGCCCGGTCCTTGCTCGCCCTCGGAGATCAGCGTCGTCGTTCCGTTCTGCATCGCGCTCTCAAGCAGTCCCGCCATCTGCAAACAGGCGTTATAATCCTCCATGCCGTTGTGCACGTGCGCGTCGATGAATCCCGGCACGGCGGTTTGCCCGTTCACGTCGATCGTTACCTGATACCGGTGGGGATCAAAGCTCTCCTGTCTACCGATCCTTTCAATTACGCCGTCCCTGATGCCGATGCAGTTCGCGGTGGCAAGCGGTTTGTTGAGAATGCCCGTAGCGATCTGTCCAATATTAATGAGCAGTATGCTGTTCAAGTGGCGGTACCTCCAATATGTGTGGCTATTCAAAAACAATTTGTGTTGAAGAAACTTAGAAGATAGAAAAGATATATTTCTGTTTTGAAGAAATACTATCACATATTTTTCTATTTTTCAATAACTGTTTTTGTAGAAATTATTCAATTCAATAACTTTGCATATAGAATATGCTTATGTTATAATATCGGCAAGAGGTGAGCTTATGAACGAAAACGTTATTAAGGACAATATGGAAGAATGTGTTAGCGATACGAGCTATGTGCACGTTCGAAGTATCCGAAAGAAGAAAGGTGTTTCTCTAAAGGAGTTGTCCGCACTTTCGGGGTTGTCCATTTCGTTTTTGAGCAACTATGAAAACGGCAAGGTCAATATCAGCGTAGCCTCGCTCAAAAAGATCTCCGCGGCGCTGGACGTTTCGATTTCGCAGCTGCTCACGGATGACGATACCAGCGAGGTAACGCTTGTCCATAAACGGGATCGGTATATTCTGCCGCACCATATGACCAAGCACGGGATGGCATATACCGATTATCTGATGCGCGGCATCTCCACGGCGATGCACGTCACGGTGACCCGCCTCCCGCCCCATTCGGATACCGGCGACAATACTGCGCACACAGGCGAAGAGTATATCTACGTGCTGCGCGGAGTGGCCACCGTTATCATCAACGACAATAAGTATCTTCTGCAGGATGGCGATATGATCTACTACGCCTCGAAGTTTCCCCACAAGGTCGCCAACGAACAGGATGGAGAGCTCGAATACCTTCAGACCAACACCCCGCCGTCATTCTGATCGCTCGTATTGCAGCGCAACGGTAGCGGGGGCATTGTCCGCAGACAAGCAAAAAAGGCATTGTTAAGCCAGATGGGCCATAGCGGATCTGTCTGGTTTTGTTTTCATTCTAGACCGATAGGGATATTCATTAAAAGCCATGCCGAAAAACGTTGTTTCATGAGGATACTTCCGATATAATGAAAATTGTGTGTCGCTGATGTGAACGATCATACAGGGATGCGCCAAATCTCGCGTTTTTATTTTTTTGGGAAGGGGAAAACCAATATGGCAGAAAGTATCATTGATTCCGGCAGAATACAGATCCTTATCACTATGGTCTGCTACATGGCGGTCGTGATCGGCATCGGTCTGTATTTTGCAAAACGTTCCAACAAAAACAGCGAAGAATACTTCATCGGAGGACGGTCTCTGGGTCCGTGGATCGCGGCGATGAGCGCCGAGGCATCGGACATGAGCGGCTGGCTGCTCATGGGATTGCCCGGCGTCGCCTACTGGTTCGGCCTGAGCGACGCCATCTGGACGGCGATCGGACTGGCCCTTGGCACGTATCTGAACTGGCTGCTCGTGGCAAAGAGGCTGCGCAGCTACAGCGTCGTCGCAGGCGACTCCATCACCATCCCGGACTTTTTCTCCAATCGCTTCCATGAGAAGAAAAAGGTCATCATGCTCATCGCTTCCTTATTCATTCTGATATTCTTCACCGTATACGCGTCGAGCTGCTTTGTAACCTGCGGGAAGCTCTTCAGCACGCTCTTCGGGCTGAGCTATCAGTCCATGATGATCGCGGGCGCCGTATTCGTCGTGATCTACACCTTCATCGGCGGATTCCTCGCGGAAAGCTCCTCCGACTTCATGCAGGCGATCGTGATGATCTTCGCGCTGACCGTGGCGCTGATCGTAGGCACCGTGGCTGCCGGCGGAGTCGGCGCGGTCGTCGAGAACGCCAAGAGCATCCCCGGGTTTTTCGATTTCTTCGGCATCGCGAGCCCGACGGTCGGTGCAAACGGCGTAC
Organism: Bacillota bacterium; assembly: GCA_038562375.1. Lineage (GTDB taxonomy): Bacteria > Bacillota > Clostridia > Christensenellales > CAG-138 > JBCFAY01. The sequence goes on from JBCFAY010000001.1 coordinate 291,452, forward strand.
AGGCCGTAACCTCCGGCGCGCCGGTGTTCGGCGCGGCGGGCAACTACGGCTTGCTTACCATCATCTCGACCATGTCCTGGGGCCTCGGGTATTTCGGGATGCCGCAGGTGCTGCTTCGCTTCATGGCCATCCGTACGGGACGTGAGATCAAAAACGCCCGCCGCATCGCAACGGTTTGGGTTCTGATTTCTCTGTTCGCCGCAGTCGCAATCGGTTTGGTCGGCCGCGCGCTCTTTCCGGTGGATCCTATTCTCAACACTCCGTCGGGCGCGGAGAACGTGTTTATCGTGCTCTCGCAGAACCTGCTTCCGCCCCTGCTCGCGGGCCTTGTGATGGCGGGCATTCTAGCGGCCACGATCAGCTCTTCCGACTCGTACCTGCTGATCGCAGCCTCCTCTTTCTCGATGAACATCTATAAGAGCATTTTGAAGAAGACTGCGACGGACAAGCAAGTCATGCGCACCAGCCGCATCGTGCTCATCTGCATCGCCATCGTCGGCATGCTGATCGCCCTGGATGAGAGCAGCATCATTTTCCGCATCGTGTCTTTCGCCTGGGCGGGATTCGGCGCGGTATTCGGGCCGGTCATGCTCTTCTCGCTGTTCTGGAAGCGCACCACGCAGCAGGGCGCGATCGCGGGCATGGTCGCGGGCGGCGCGATGGTCTTCATCTGGAATATGCTCATCAAGCCTTTGGGCGGAATACTGGGCATATACGAGCTGATGCCGTCGTTCCTGTTCAGCTGCATCGCCATCATCGTCGTGTCGCTCCTCTCGCCTAAGCCCTCGGAGCAGATCCGGGCGGAGTTCGATAAGGCCCGCGCGGAGCAGTAACCGCTTCAACAGGGAAGCCGTCCATCAGGACGGCTTCTTTTAATACATGTGAAAAAGGGCCGCAAGGCATCGAACGGCTTTTCTGTGTAGATCAGCCCAAATTCGGGCATGCTTGCTTACAATACAAGGATTTCGAGGTATTCCATGCGTTACTTTCACGGCGAGGGTAAGCGGCGTTCCTATTTCGAGGGATGGTATTTTAAACACCAGAACGAAGAACAGACGATCGCTTTGATACCGGCCTATCATGTCGAGCAAAACGGCCGCGCATCGGCATCCATCCAGGTCATTACGGATGGGCAGGCCTGGCGCGCCGTATTTCCCGCAAGCGATTTCCATGCGGAAAGAGATCGGTTTTGCGTGCGGATCGGGGACAATGCGTTTCGCTCCGATGGGATCGACATACGGTTGCGCACCGCCCGCCTCCGGATGGAGGGAAGCCTGCTGTTCGGCCCCCTGACCGCGCCCAGATCTTCGACTATGGGCCCCTTTTCTCACGTTCCGTTCCTGCAGTGCCGCCATGAGGTGATAAGCCTTTGCCATCAGGTGCAGGGGCGGTTCACCGTGAACGGCACGCCGTACGAGTTCGCGCCCGGCATTGGGTATATCGAAGGGGATCGGGGCGTATCGTTCCCCGAGGCCTATCTGTGGACGCAATGCAGCTTCTTTGGGGGTCCCCATGGAAAGGACTGCTGCGTGATGCTGTCCATCGCGAGCGTTCCGTTCTTAGGGCGCGAGTTCGCCGGCTGCATCTGCTGCGTCTATGACGGCGAAACCGAGTATCGGCTCGCCACATACCGCGGCGTGCGCATACTCCGCTGGGATGCCTGTGAGGCGATCATTTCCCAGGGCCCATATACATTGGAAGCAACCCTGCTGAATGCGAAGCCTCAAAGCCTCTACGCTCCAAACAGGGGTTCCATGACCCGTACCATCCACGAGAGCGCAGCCTGCCGCGTGGCTTACCGGTTCCTGAATGGAAAGGAAACAATACTGGACGTGATATCGGATCGAGCCGGGTTTGAGTTTGCGGACAAAGGCGTCAAAAGCGGGAGATGACCCCGTTAAAATAAAAAAAGATATGCGGATACTCCCGCCAGCAAAGAGCCGATAAAATCGGCCAGCAGGTCCATATTGGTATCTTTAAGCCCTTTTTGATCTTTGATATCGCTTTTAACATCATGAGCGGCCTCGAGCAATTCAAATACCGCTCCCAACGTCATTCCGATCGTAAAAACAAACAGCGCCCGAAACGCATTGGATCCCCCTGATACAAATGAATTCTCAATGAGACAATACGTGAGCAATGCCATTGAAAACGATGTAAACGCATGCAGATAACGGTCAAATACCTTGGAGCGATTGAACCACGCCAAATGGAATCCGAAAAAACAGTTGATAAAGACTGCCAGCATGGCAAGCAAAACAATAAAAGGAGGTACTCGAAGGTCAAATATCCAGATTACCAGTAAGACGATTGTATAAAGGACATAGGCATTCAGGATACTTTTTGCGGAATGCTTGTTCTTGTTGCGATACTGTATGACGATTGCGAAGATCAGCGGTACCGAAAACAATAGGAACGGTATGGCGATCCATAGCGGCATTCTATAAACCCACGCTTTCTCTAGGATTGTAGTGTTAAACAATAGGGTTCCCTTCGCTATGGAAAAATACGCAAACGCGTTTCCCCAAAACACCCCTCTCTTTTCCGGCGTTTTGATATTGCCGTGCCGTATCGGCATACACCGCCGCACTCATTTGCATATAATGGGCTGAGGTGATCGCAGATGTTGCAGACGCCATGTTATTCGGGAGAATCGCTTACCTTGCTGGCCGCTACAACCGCCATCACAATGGCAAAAGGCCTGAGCATCGATGAGCTCAACGTATTGGGCAACTTTCTCAATGCCGTCGCGGACAATTTATCGCTTATCGCCTCTCAAAAGGATCTATGCTGCGATGATGATGACTGATGGACGAGGGATAAACGCCTCAATCAATGCGTTCTAAGGTCCACCTATTGGGAGGCAACGCATTTCCCATAATATCCGCATATAAACTTCCGCCCAGCAATGATTGTAGCGTTCACAAATAAACCGGGCGTGATTCCAATGCCGGCTATCCTTATCCCGCCCAAGAATCCTTATCGTTAGCCGATAACCAAGGGAATCCTTTTGCATTGCCTTAAGCAATTAGAATGTGCTGTATTCACTATATACAGAAGAACGATCATATCATACTGTCAATAATCATTATCACTATGTCATGTATTATAAATATCATCGATTATTATGCCGCTCATCTATTTACAATCGAAATAATCAATGTTACAATTACTTGGAATCATAATAATACGTAATTATGTTTATTCCATTTGAATGAATTCAAGCTTATTTTTAGTCATATGGTAATCAATTGATATTTAATATGTCAATGCGCATGGCTTTTTAGACATTTTCATTTCAAAACGTACGAACACCCGATATAAAGATAGGAGGGCAAGATGAGTCAAGAATTGACAGCCGAAGGCAAAGTTCAAAGAATTACCGTGTCGTTTTTCATTAGGCTGTTCCTCCCGTTTGCCCTGGCGTTCTTCATGTCGTGTCTGCTCAGAACCATCAACAACGTCCTTTCCCCGACCTTCATCGAAACTTTCAAAATGAGCGCTACCGATCTCGGCACGATGACCAGCGCATACTTCCTCAGTTTCGCCATAGCCCAGATCCCCCTCGGTATTTTCCTGGATAAATACAATGCGGGCCGCACGCTTTCCGTCTTTCTCATATTCGGGATCTTAGGATGCGTGGTATTCTCCCAGGCTCCGACGATATTCTGGCTGTTCGTAGGCCGCGCTTTGGTCGGTATCGGCGTTTCGGGCTGCATGATGGGAGCATATAAGGCATTCGGCGACTGGATTCCAAAAGAGAAGCTTCCCGTGTTCAACAGCCTTCAATCCTTCGTCGGCGGCGTCGGGGGCATGGTCGCCACATCCCCGATCAAATACGCGCTCGGTTTTATGGATTGGCGTACGCTTTTCCTTGTGCTTGCGGGATTGACCGCCCTCGTCGCGCTCATACTGCTCGTTTCGCCGAAGCATCCGATGCAGATGCAAAAAACCAAAGGGCTGAGATTTCTTGACGAGCTCAAGGGCACCGGAAAACTTGTTCTCACAGCGCGTTTCTGGCGTCTGGCGCCCGTGGCGGTTCTCGGCCAGGCAACCTACCTTGCGCTGAACTCGCTCTGGATCGGGCCTTGGTTCCGGGACGTCCTCGGCGTGCCGAAGGATGCTGTTCCGAACTATCTGCTCATCTGCGCTTTTGCGATTACGATCGGCTATCTGGCGAACGGCTTTATCGCCGCTTTTGTTAAGGCAAGATTCGGTAAAAGAGTATTTGACGTTTCCGTTACTGCGATGGCGCTGTATGCCGTCGTGCTTTTATTGATCGTGCTTTTCCCTCAAGCAGGAAAAGTCCTCTGGCCGATCTTCATATTCTTGGGGCCGTTCTCGCTGCTTACCTACCCCATCTTCTCGGACATGTACGACTATTCGCTTTCGGGCCGCGTGCAGACGCTATATAATATGCTGGTATTCGTTATGTCCACCGTGATCCAGTCGGGCATCGGCATGATCATCGACCTCTACGAGCGCGTAAACGGCTCCTATAACCCGCAGGGTTATTCGGCCGCGCTGATCGTCATCGTGGTGCTACTCGCCTTCTCGGTCGTTTGGGCGCTGACGTACCGCAAGAACAAGAACGAGATCAAATTATAATGCGAATCAGCCGAAAATATATGAGAACTATGGCTTGTGGGATAGACCGAAACGCAGTCGGATTCGTTCCTGAGCCATTCCAGCACCGACACAAGCAATATCTGCTTTGCGGGCGTCAAATCGATGACCGCTTTTTTGTGCACCCACATCGGTGAACAAAGCGATCTTTATTTAGATGGGGATTCTGAGATCATCCTTGATGCGCAAGATTACAGTGTTGCATTCCACCTCCAGAAGCCCATGCAGATTGTAAATATTGTCCTTGAGAAAAGCTTCGAGGGTAGCGTTATCTTTGAGAAGAGCATGGATATGCAATCGACTGCTTCCAGTCATCTGATAGAGCTTGACGATATAGGGGCACTGAGCCAGGCTTTGACTGACCGCGTTCAGTTGATTTGCATCCACATGAACATCGAGATAAACAGACAGCTGATTATCAAACTTCTCAGGATTCAAAATGATCGTATACTTCTTGATGATTCCCTTTTCCTCCAATGCCCGAACGCGTTGCTGGATAGCGACGCGGGATAACCCAACTTCCTTCGCTATGGCGACGAAAGAAGCGCGGGAATTATCGGTCAAAATTGAAAGAATTTTTATGTCGATATCATCGAGCTCGGAAAAGGCAAACAGGGAAAAATCCGACATAACAGATGCTTCCTTTCTAATATGAATATAGGCTCAAGCGGCACCCAGAGGCACAAAGCAATAGCGGGGCTATTCGAATTATAAAAAAGCCGATATCAAAAAACAACTGGCAGGCGGCGGTTTCGTCGATTTCATATCATTATAAATTTAACAGCATAATATCATACTGTCAATAATCTATATTGTTATGTCGTTTCTTTCAAATATTATTGACAATAATGTCGTTTTTCTATTTACAAATGAAATATCCAATGATACAATTACAGCGATTCATGATAATAAGTAACAATATTCGTTCTATTTGAAAACAATTTTATCTATTATTGATCATATAGTAACTATTTAATGTTTATTATGTAAGACATGGTTTCGATATTTCATTTGGGTCACCCAAATAAAAAAGGAGGGATTAAGATGAATCCAGAATTAACAACCGAAGGCAAAGTCCAAAGAATTACCGTATCGTTTTTCATTAGGCTGTTCCTCCCGTTTGCCCTGGCGTTCTTCATGTCGTGTCTGCTCAGAACCATCAACAACGTCCTTTCCCCGACCTTCATCGAAACTTTCAAAATGAGCGCTACCGATCTCGGCACGATGACCAGCGCATACTTCCTCAGTTTCGCCATAGCCCAGATCCCCCTCGGTATTTTCCTGGATAAATACAATGCGGGCCGCACGCTTTCCGTCTTTCTCATATTCGGGATCTTAGGATGCGTGGTATTCTCCCAGGCTCCGACGATATTCTGGCTGTTCGTAGGCCGCGCTTTGGTCGGTATCGGCGTTTCGGGCTGCATGATGGGAGCATATAAGGCATTCGGCGACTGGATTCCAAAAGAGAAGCTTCCCGTGTTCAACAGCCTTCAATCCTTCGTCGGCGGCGTCGGGGGCATGGTCGCCACATCCCCGATCAAATACGCGCTCGGTTTTATGGATTGGCGTACGCTTTTCCTTGTGCTTGCGGGATTGACCGCCCTCGTCGCGCTCATACTGCTCGTTTCACCGAAGCATCCGATGCAGATGCAAAAAACCAAAGGGCTGAGATTTCTTGACGAGCTCAAGGGCACCGGCAGGCTTGTCCTCACAGCGCGTTTCTGGCGTCTGGCGCCCGTGGCGGTTCTCGGCCAGGCAACCTATCTTGCGCTGAACTCGCTCTGGATCGGGCCGTGGTTCCGGGACGTCCTCGGCGTGCCGAAGGATGCCGTTCCGAACTATCTGCTCATCTGCGCCTTTGCGATCACCGTCGGCTATCTGGTAAACGGATTCGTAGCCACTTTCTTTAAGTCAAAATTCGGCAAGCGAGTGTTTGACGTTTCCGTTACTGCGATGGCGCTGTATACCGTCGTGCTTTTATTGATCGTGCTTTTCCCTCAAGCAGGAAAAGTCCTCTGGCCGATCTTCGTGCTCTTAGGGCCGTTCTCGCTGCTTACTTACCCCATTTTCTCGGACATGTACGATTATTCGCTTTCGGGCCGCGTGCAGACGCTATATAATATGCTGGTATTCATTATGTCCACCGTGATCCAGTCGGGCGTCGGCATGATCATCGATCTCTACGAGCGCGTAAACGACTCCTATAACCCGCAGGGTTATTCGACTGCGCTGATCGTCATCGTGGTGCTGCTCGCCTTCTCGGTCGTTTGGGCGCTGACGTACCGCAAGAACAAGAACGAGATCAAATTATAATGCGAATCAGCCGAAAATGTATGAGAACTATGGCTTGTGGGATAGACCGAAACGCAGTCGGGTTCGTTCCTCGCTAATTCCAGTATACAAGGAGAACCATCATGTACGACGTTAAAGAAATGCTTTGTAATGAGGTCGCCTTACGGAAGGAAGAAATGATAAAAACCTGTGTCGAGACGGTTCGCATTCCCAGCGAAACCCCACCGTCCGACACAATCGCGATGGCGGATTATCTGTACGAAGTCTTGCGTGATGTTCCGGGAGTTTCTCTTTCCTTTCATATGAAGGAGGAACCCGTCAAGAACCTCGTGGCGGTGCTTAAAAGCGGAAAACCCGGCAAGAGGCTGGTTTTCAACGGCCATATCGATACGTATCCGGCAGGTAACCACGCCAGCTGGAATGAGTCACCATGGTCGGGCAGCATCAAGGATGGGTTCATTTACGGCCGGGGCTCATCCGACATGAAAGGCGGCATCGCTTGCTTTATCACCGCATTTAAAGTGCTGGCGGAACACAAGGATCTCTGGAGCGGCGAAATCGTTCTTACTCTAGCGGGCGACGAGGAGGCCATGGGACCCCGGGGTACCAAATACTTGCTAGATTCTGTGCCCGCCGCAGTCGGAGACGCGATGATCTGCGCCGATGTCGGCGCGCCCACATCGCTTCGTTTTGGCCAGAAGGGACTACTGTGGTTTGAAATCGAAGCCATCGGCAAACCTGCACATGGCGCTCATCTGCACAAGGGGGAAAGTGCGATCAACAAGCTGATCTCAGCCCTCACGCGTATGGATGAAGAGATTCCGAAGCTTCCGTTTACAATGCCCGCAGCGATTAAAGAAGCGATTCTTGCAGGATCGGCAATCTCTGAAATCACAGCAGGCCCTGGTGAGACCGAGAACTTGCAGAAGATCACGGTCAATATCGGGACAATCAAAGGCGGCACTTCACCGAACCTCGTGCCCGAGTATGCCAAGGCGGAGGGCGATATACGCATTCCCGCCGGCGCTACATTGATGCAGATCGAAAATAAGATCAAAGAAATTGTCGCCGACTATCAGGGTTTGAGCTATCGCGTCCTTCGGGCATTCGATGCAAACTGGTCCGACGTAAACCATCCGCTGTTCTCTATCGCAAAAGAAAACAGTGAGCTGATTTTGCAGCAACCGGTCGTTGTAACATTCCGTATCGGCGCTTCAGATGCGCGTCTGTACCGTTTGGAAAAAGGAGTGCCGAGCATCAACTGCGGATTAACCCCGTATGGCCTGGGCGGGCCGAATGAGCATGTGTCCATTGATGAAATGGTCAACATTGCAAAAATACATACGCTTATCGCACTTGACTTTCTCAATGCATAAGCCCTCTTGATTGCTTTACGCGAGAGCGACGCATCTGCTTGCATCCATTATAAAGCGCGTAAAGAAAATAAAAGTTGACAGGTTTTTGCTCAGAAACCTGTCAACTTCTTCTGGAGGCGCCACCCGGCGACCGCACGAAGGCGGAAGGTACTTGCGCATGCCCCGCTCAAGCACTTCTTCTGTTTTCGGTTCGATTTCGGATGGCGCCGAAAAGAACAAAGCACCCTATTTGAGGGTGCTTTGTGAGTGGAGGCGCCACCCGGAATCGAACCGGGGAAATATGCTTTTCGCGTCCGTCTGCGTCCTGAAAAACCTAGACAAATAGCCTGTTTCAAGGACAGTCACGGACATGCATGGATAAATAAAAGTTGCCAAAAGGTTGCCAGAGAATCACTTCTCGCCTCGCAGCCCGTACCATCGATTTGAGTGCAGCTCATGATACAGCTTAACCTCTCGCCCGCTGATCAGCACAGTATACCTGACCGTGAGAGCGTCGACGTTCCTCCGGGTGATCACTTGCACATCATAGGTACGGCCATGTTCGTTCTGAACCGAGATGGGCGTTGTGATGCCCGCCGGGGATACAAATATGTTGACGCCGAGATAGACCTTTTCCATGCTGCCTGCTCCTTTGGCTTGATTATAGCTGCCGTGGGAGGAGCGAGCAAGGGCAATGTTTTCAAAGAACATATATCAAAAGGGGCGGCATCTTATCCCCTGAGCCGACGGGTTCCCGCGACGCCCGGAAGGGCGTTTCGGCCTGTACCTGGCAGGCCATCATCAGGCGGGTATTAGGCTTTGAGAGCGCCAGCTTTAAATTCTTCCGCTTCCTCATACGTGCTAAAGCAGTCAACGTATAAATCATAATCGGCGTGCTCTTCACAAAAGGCGTCTCCCGGTTTCGCGGCTGCGTATCTTGCGGTTTCGCCGCCGGCGCCAACAACTTCACTTTCGAGAAGAATCCGGACCTCAACCTTACCGTTATCAAAATACTTCTGTTCGACGTAATACACGATGTTCCCCTTTCCGGCCGGGGCTTGTGACCGGCCTGTCGCATTACCGGGGCCGCGCCCCGTCACTCTGCGATATCAAGCAGCTTGCCGCTGTAGAGTTCGTCACGATAGGTCATGCTCTCGAATTTTTTCAGGTCCTCATCGCTGCATGTGTATCCGGTGAGGCTTACCCGGTTCGCGCTCACGTTGAAGTGGGCATACCGGCCGGGTGCAAGCAGGACATCCACCATGTCGAGGCAATCACCATAGTAGAAGTGCCGTATGGTGCAATCGGGAAACAGCTTCTGCGCGGCGCGTTCGAACTTCGCTATCATAGGCTGGATGCGCTCGGCCTCGTAGCCGTTTGTCTTGGTTTCAGTATTCATTGCATTTCCTTTCTGCGGGGGATTGATCGCCCCCGCTCGGCGTTGCTCGTGTGGCCCGTCAGTTTGCTTAACGTTCGAAGCTGGCTTTCATGGCCTCTGTCTTTTCAATTGTCGCGAAGCCCTCACCATCGAATCGAGTGAATATCACATAGGTTCCGTTTCCGCGGTGATCTTTCTGCCCGTAAGCATAAATACCGTCTGTGACCGGGTTGATAAGCAGTAGTTCGCCGCCGGCGCCGGTGCGCGTATCGCCAGTGAAACTGCTGTTCGCTGCCTTGAAATCATACTTTCCGTCGATGATGCGAGCCACCCAAGGCGAGCTGTACCGGCGCTGATTATAGCTGTCTATGGTCGCTATCGTTTTATACATTGATTTCTCCTCCGTTCAATTTTGCGAATATTTTTTCGCTTTCTTGAATTTATTTTAGCACAGGTGAATTCGCGTGTCAATAATTATTTTCGCGTTTGCGTAAATAATTTTATTGACATGAAGTAATCATGAGCATAAAATGAACATGAGGTGACTGCGATGCTGAGATTTTATAAGCTGTTTGATCTACTTGCGCGGCGCGGGCATAAAAAAATGTATTTGATTGAGGAGTTAAAACTCGCGCCGGCGACCGTTGCAAAGCTGAGCAAAGGCGATTCAATTAATTCCGACGTCATAGATCGGTTGTGCGCCGGGTTACAGGTGCAGCCCGGCGATATCATGGAGCACATATCAGAGAGCGAGGAGGACTAAAGTGTTTCCGAGAATCGTCAAGACGGGATTGGTCAGCGCGGAGATGCTCCGCCAGGAAGAATTGTTTTTGTTTCAAGTGCAAAAAACAGAAGCGGAGTCGGGCGATTATGTCCGCATCGACCAGCTGATCGGAGAGCTCAACAAAGCCAAAAAACACGGCCGGTCTAAGGTGGGGCTCGCCTTTGGTTATGACGATGATCCGCGTGAGCTTATTGAGATACCCGAGGTTTGCCAGTACGTCACGCAAATATTTTCGACCTGCCCACACCTGCTTTACTTCCTCCTTCCCGATCCTGACGCCATCAGAACGTTTGTCTTTTGTATGATAGGCGCCCGGGTGACCGGGAGATCTGGCGGTACGGCGCATCTAGAGGCTAACGAGGACGCATTTAATGCCAAAGTAAAGGAGCTGGCCGATGCCGTCGTATCTTATGGAGCGCGTATCGGTGACGCTCATGGGGCTCGCGCACACCTTGCGGAGATCGGGATATAATGAGATTGTCGCCCACTAGGGCGTGGATTGAAACATTGCTCATATTAGGGACAAAAAAAAATAAGCCCCGCACGAAGGCGGGGCTTATTGCTGTTAAATATTATTTTGATTCTACGTTCTCGTCTCCGGCTTCTTTAAGTTTTACCAGCCATTTTTTTAATACCTGCGGGAGAGGCAGCCCTAGCGCCCCGGCGTTCTCCAATATACTTAATCCCTCATTCGCGATGTAGAACATGCACACCGCCGCCCGGATGGCGTTGTTCGCCGCGGGCAATACCTTATCGAGCAGAGAACCGACGGCCACCAGCGCAAAGATCATCACCTTTTTGGCGAGCCCCCTGAACCCAACCGCGCTGTCGAGCTTGCCCTGCGAGGCCCCTTTCATCAGCCCCGTGATATAGTCCGTCACCACGAACGCGAGCAGTACGCCGATCAGGGCGTCCCACGGCCCGAACAGATACGCCAATACGCCGCCGATCGCGGCGAAGATAGCTTTGAATATTCCTGCTTCCATACCCCTATTTCCTTTCGTGATTTTTATATTAAGCCCAGATTTTGGGCCTGCCGTAGTGTGTCCACGCCGGGCGCGTCTCTATCTTGCCCTCTTTGAGGTTTAGCGTCTGCCGCCCAAACTGCTCGTCGGTCGGCCGGAACACGACGCCGTATACTGTGCCCACGGCCTCATATACGCCGTCATAGCCGACGATCGCCATGTGAACAGCCTCGCCGTTGACTACGCGAAAGAGGATATCCCCGGGGCGCACATCGGCCTTGGAGATCGATTTGCACGCGCCCATGATCGAGTCGGCCGACATATCGGATTTGTAGATCCCCATATGCGTCTGTGCCCAGGCCATGAACAGCCCGGAGCAATCGTAGCACTCGATCGCGGGATCAGCGTGCTCGAGCACCCACTCCAAACGCTTGTTGGTGAAATACTCCGGTTTGGCCTTGGCGCGCGCTTGGATATATGAGCGCGAGTACGCGTGGCCCTGCCCGCCAATGATATAGGGCTTGCCGACGCAGCTCTTAAGATGCGCTTCCAGATCGCGAATCCGGGGATCGAGTTTGTCAGGTGCAGGCTTTGGCGCGGGAGCCTCGTCCTCGGCCATCAGCGCCGCCCAGGTCTTGGGCCCGACGATGCCGTCGACCTTTAGACCACGCTTTGCCTGGTAGGCTCGCACCGCCCTATTCGTCGCATCGCCAAACTTGCCGTCCGCGCCCCACTTGCCGAGATCATACCCGAGCGCGATCAACAGCGCCTGCAGGATAGTCACTTGGCCATTGGTGGCCTTGTCGGTGCTGCCTTTGCGCAGAGTCGGCAGGATTAGCGATTCCGGCTCCTCTGGGTCGGGTGTGACGTCAAAGGCATACTGCAACGCCCAGATTTCACCGGCAAGCAGGATATCGGCCCACTCTGTATAGGCGTAGCCGTTAACGCCCCAGCTGTGGCCCCAGCTGTTGCGGATGCAGGGCGTCTCTTTGCCGGTGATCCTGCTTGTCCAACCAACCACGGTCATGAGGTGGCTGTAAGCAGATCGCTCTGCAAAACGGATGTAGCCAAATCCGCCCGCCTGCCAATCACTCACCCACGCGGCGAAGACTACGCCATAACCATCCATCAGGGCACGCTTGATATCGTCGACGGTAAAGCAGCGCGCGTATGCCTTAAGCGGGTACTTTTGGGCAGCATTGCGAAGGGTCTGCAGCACCGGTGCGACCCGCTGCTGCGCTTCCGGCACCTCGTACTGCGCAGGCCATAGCTCGCGAGGCGCATTGCCTTTGGCGAGGCGGTTTTTAAGCGCCTCACGCACGACCATGCCGGTGCCCTGGTAATCCCCCATCTCACGGTCGCCGTAAAGATATGAGAGGGAGAACGGCAAGACTTTACCCTTGGGTGCCCAGCCCATTTCGGCGGAGGCCTGCTCATCGCTATAGCTGATCCCGCAGTTGACGCAGTTCCCGGCGCCCTGCGAGACGATGCCGACGCGGTACGCAGCTTCCGGCAGGTATTCCGCCGGGAAAGCCGCAGGCATTGCAGCTGCCGGCCGGATGGTATAGTCTCTGTCATCGCGAGGCGATAGGACCGCACCTGTAAGACGGCTCATAAACTCAACTCCTTTCAAAAACAGAGGCCGCTTTCGCGACCTCATTCTTCTTCTTCTATTTCATAAAACGTCCCCGTCTCCCGATCATATGCCCAGCCCTCGGGCGGAACCGGCTCAGTAAACCGCGCGTCACCCTCCTGTGTTTCGTCGTAGCCCCAGCCCTCGCGGACATAATCGGGGGCATCGACAAAATGCAGCGATGGCGGGTAAATTCCTTCCGGTATGCTCGCGACGCTTTCATGCAGGCGTGAAGCATCATAATAACAAAAACCGTCCACGACCTGAAATACTTTACCCATGTGTCCTCCTATTTGTAATACTGGATGATGCAGATGCCGGAGCCGCCAGCACCGCCAGCACCGCTGTTCGCGCCGCCACCACCACCAGCCGCATAACCGCCAGCACTACCGGCTCCGCTGCTTGCGCCGTTTCCTCCAGCGCCTGACGCTCCATAGCCGCCACCGCCGCCGCCACTAAACGCGCTTGCAGCGCCAGCACCACCAGCACCGCCATATCCGCCGCCACCGCCAGCCCCGTACCCATTGGCATTTCCACCTGATGCTCCGTAGCCGCCGCCACCACCGCCACCGGAATAATCAGATTTTCCGTTTCCGCCAACTCCGCCGAATCCGCCGCCGCCACCGCCGCCGCCATTTGTTCCCTTTGTTCCTCCTGCTCCAGTTCCGGTGAATTCAAGCCCGGAATTCGTCGTATTTGTTCCTGTGGAGCCGTTTGTGCTGGACGATCCACCTGTCCCACCTGTACCGCCAAATACACCGCCTAGGCCGCCAGCACCGCCAGTTGAGGCTTGACCGCCACCGCCGCCGCCACCGCCCCACAGGCCGCCAGCACCGCCAGCGATATTGTTGTAACCGCCGCCGCCACCTCCGAATTGCTTACCGATGCCCGCAGCGCCACTGCCACTGCCGCCGCCACCGCTTCCTCCGGCCGCGTTGCTCTGCCCACCACCACTTCCGCCGTTCGCTGAAAAAAATGTCCCGAAGGACGAAAATCCGCCATTACTTCCAGCGCTGGACCCGGATATCCCGCCCGCGCCGCCCGTTCCGATTGTGATGTTCACGCTGTTGACACTGGACAAGTCGACCAGGCCGTCCGCCATGTAGCCACCGCAACCGCCCGCGCCGCCATTATATCCGCCGCCGCCACCGGCCCCAAATAGCCGCACGAACGCCTTATCAACTCCGGCGGGCTTGTTCCATGTCTGCGAAGATGTTATGATCTCGGTGGTAAGCGTGGGCTTGCCGCCGCCCGGGAAACAACTCAATACCGCCATACAATCACCCCGCAATCTTAATCATAATTGGGATATTGACGGCCGGTTTCGTGCCGAACGCCGACACTGTGATCTGCCCTGCTGCCTGCGCTGTGACCAGCAGTGAAGCGCCCTGTGCCGCCGTGATCTCCGAAGCCGTGGCCGTCATGGCAAGACCGGCGATTGCAGGATCATCCGCCGCAAGGCCGTCGATTGTCACCGTCTGAGTGTACGGCGCAGATGCGCCTGACCAGCTGCCGGAGCCCAGCGTCGTGAGCACGACGCGAGTATTGGTGCTCCGAACCTTACTGAGCGATCGCGTCACGCCCACAACGATGCTGCTGGCGATCTGCACGACGCAGAATTCGATTTCGTACACATCGTCGCCATTATAAATATCGCCCTGCGTAAGAGCCGTAAAGCTCCCGGTCGCCGAAATATCCCACACGAATATCCCTTGCGTAAACGTCGATGCACTTGCGGCGATACTTAAATCGACCTTAAACCGCAGGCGCGCGTATGTGTTCCCGCTCGCAGAAATGGGCAAGGTTAAATTCTCATCGATCTGCACGACACGCCCCGCCGTAAGAAACCAGCCCGGGGCGATCGTCACGTTGAGGCCGGAATAGCTCAGGCCGCAGCCGTATATGATGCCGTCCTTCCCGGCCAAAGCCTTACGCATTATGCCGTCATCCTGCGCTTTGACGGTGCGCAGGTCAAAAGTTACGCCGTTTAAAGCCATATTATCCGCTCCTTTGCTTGTTGAGCTTATCCATGAGGGTCAGCCGCAGTTCACCGGATTTATACGTTGTCATGCGGCTTTTACTGGTGCGCCGCACCGCCGACACATAAGAGTTGAGCACGCGGCCGCGGATGCGCACTTGCAGGCGGTCATAAAAATTTAGCTCCTTCAAACCGTCGAACTCAATCAGGTGGGAATAAGAGTTTTTCGCGAATTCATCGGCCACCTTGAGCACAGTTTCGTCGCCTGTCGTGGTGGTCGTGATCACCGACCAGTCACCGGCCGCGCGCTCTGCGCTTCCGGGATCCTC
>JBCFAY010000026.1:0-44631 GCA_038562375.1 Bacillota bacterium
AGCAGCGTCATCTGTTTCCGATTCTGCCCTTCCACATATTTCATCCCCGTTACCGCCTGCTTTTTGATACTTCTATTATACCAGGCCCTCCCTCGTGCTGACTTTCCGGACAGCCTGACCAAAAAGCCTTGGAGCATATAAGTGTTCCGGGGCTTTTTTCATGGCCATTTCAATGCCATATTATTCTAATGGTTCTGTGCTTTCACGTTTGAATAGCCTTAACTTTTTGGACTTGCAGGAAGCTCTAAAATGCTTAATCGACATACTCCGAGGGCTTGAATATTTACATGAAAATGGTTATTATCACTGCGATATAAAGCCAAACAATATATTGGTGGGTGATCGAGAAGAATACCTTTTAACCGACTATGGAATAACCTGCTATTCTCCTGATCAAGCCGTAACACCGCGACAATCATATCTGCCACACATTTCACCCGAAACACTCGATCAAGATACTTATGATGGAAGAACAGATATTTACCAGTTGGGATTGACAGAGTTTCGGCTCATAAACGGCATTTCTGAAATACGAGTTGACTTTGACAAAGATCGCGTAGCTTTTAATGAAAAAGTATTGAAAGGCAAAGTCATTAATCCGAGCAACTACAAACCGTATGTTCCGCATGTCCTTAGGCGAATAATTAACAAGGCTACCTGCTTAAATCCAGATGATCGTTACCAAACACCTTTAGAAATGCGGAGAGCATTAGAAAGGGTTAGATTAATTGGAAACTGTACCGGGGATATGGCAGGAAACTTGCTTTTGCTACAAGGCTACAATACTTACAGATATGAAATAATTCCGTTGCCGAAAAACAAGTTTATGCTACTCGCTTATAAACGAAATAACAAGTCAGGTAATGAAACTCGTTATTCAAAATATTGTTTAAAAGACCTGTCTTTTAAGCAGATTCATAAGAGCATACAAGAATTTTGACTAGAAATAATAAGTGGCTAAATGCAATGGGATAATGTACAATAAGTTTCGCAAAAAGAGAAAGGCATAGGAAGCAGTCAGATGGTAGAATTGGAGTTGCTGAGACAACAATTCTGCAAAGGAGACCGCAACTATGCCTGAGAAAATCATACAGTTGAACGAGGGAACAATCAAGGACGAACTAAAGGGTAATAGCTCTTTTTTTGTTATTTCCAAATATAGCATCAAGTCATGATTGTACGGTTGGTGAGTAATGGAAATGATCTTTACAAGATACCTTGGACTTTTAGATCTTTGGCAATCTTCTCGATAGCGGCTTCAAAATCGCCTTCTAAAATCTCCATAGAAGAAGAAAACATCAGATTAAGAGGATAGTCGAAATTCTCGACATTGCATCCGCAAGGATCACGATATTCGTTGGCTTCACCCAAATGGGGGACACGGTTTTTCATAATCGTTGCATCGTCAACATACGCATAGAGGCGCTTACCGAGCTGGAATGCCATACCGCACTCAAAAGAGGTATCACTTTCAGGTTCCCAGCCATGGAAATCATTGAGATTGGCAAGCAGGATGTCACAGTTGCGTACGTGCTGTTGATTATGGCTAAACGTATTGTATGCGCGGGTATACGGGTCATCCGATGTTAGCAGCGGTATCTCCGGAGCAGCGTCAGTCGGTGCGAAGGCAGTTAATCCTAATCGACTGCATTTTGCTTGCATCGCCTTGTATTTTTCCACCGCATCACGGTCATAACGTTCAGGCCCTGCGAGAAAGATGACCGGGCGTCCATCATGGAAAGTATGTATGCAGGCAGAGGCGCTTTCCGGCTGCCGCTGCTGTGCCCCTGCTTTTTTTCGTTCTTCTTCGATATCCACAATCAAAGTTTGCAAGCAATCGTCAAAATCCCCCTGTACAATCTTTGTGGAGCCGATAACATTCGGGGAGAATGGCAGATCCTTATAGGGTAATACCCGTCCCTTTTTATCGTACACCTCGCCATCCTTAATTAAGTATCCTTGGTATTTCCAAACCATGTTGCGTTTATCCCGCGTGTACCCATAGCAACGCATTCCCCGCGCATACGCCATGCCGATCTCATAGATGGTTCCTCCATCTGCCTCGGGGCCACGGTAAAACTCAAGATCGGCGATAATAGCGGTAGACCTGTTCATACTATCGCGGCAATTTGCGAAGATCGCGTCAGCGTTCAACCGAAGGTCCGCATGATCGAGGTTCAGCGGATCATCGTTGGGAAGCGAAACGGAAAATCCCAGCGTCTCGGCGCGGCGCCGCATCGCGTTGAGCAAATCAAACCCGCCCCTGTAAAAACACTCCGGTCCAGCAATATAAAGGCACTCTTTCAACATCGCTTTGCTCCTAAATAGACTTTGATTGCATTCATATCCCGGCTTACTTGTATTCCTCCTTAAGCAGTAAGCCCAGCAACAGCTTTAAAAACCGGCTGTAATCTGCCTTATAGCCGATCTCGATTGCAGGCAGATGCTCCCAAACATAGTGATGACGGCGATCGAGCACGGTCATACCGAGCGTCACGCCGTCCTTGGTTTCGATACCGACTCTTCCGGAAATTGTTTGTACGAGCGTTGGATCGATTGCATAGCCGACCGCCATGCAATCGATAATCGTACAATAGGCTTCGAATCCGCGGTTATTGATAAACCGGATCGCCTGCCGTAAAAACCGTGCTTCGGGAAGGGCGCTTGCTTCAAGCGCGGCAATCTCTTCATCGGAAAAATTAACGTCGAAGTGCGTCGCTACATCGAGTCCTAATGCGGTAAGACGGATGCCCGAGCTGTAAACCACCTCCGCCGCTTCGGGATCAAAATAAACGTTCCATTCGCTTTGCGGCGAGTCGCCCGTCGCGTTGAGGAAGGAATACTCATTTAATCCAAATGCGCCGGAAATCGCGATTACGCGATCTATTTTTTTTGCGATTTCCGGGGCTTTGCGAAGCGCCATCGCCAGATTCGTCATCGGCGCTGTGCAAAGAACGGATAATTCTCCAGAATGTTTATTTGCCAAATCGATGATAAGATCGACCGCATGCAAGGGAGCAAGCGGCATCGTTGGGGCAGGCAAAAAATTTTCAGCTTGGCCATCCTTGCCATGAGAAAAGGGATCCTTGGGAGCAGCGCGCACAAGCGGACGGTCCATGCCTCGCGCAACAGGGATGCTCGTCTTGCCGATCATCTCGAGCGTTTTACATGCGTTAGCCGTTGTAATATCCACGGGATAGTTGCCGGTGACGGTCGTAACGGCCAGCAAATCAAGCTCTGGCGATTTCGCCGCCATCACAATCGCAACAGAATCATCCATGCCGGGGTCACAATCTAAAATAATTCGCTTCACTTGCCAGCCCCTCCATTATTAATCTTATTGTGTATTCAATAATACAATTAAGACAACACATATCCCGTTACTATGCAACCAGGCCCGGGGGACGAAAATCGTGCTTCAAATAGATATTAGCTTCATCTAAGTGCGTACAGGCCTTGTTCCGTTTCAGGTCGAACAGCAACCGAGCGGAGTTGCGATGATCTTCCTTTTAAGCGCCTGTGGGTTTACTTGGTGGAGTAAGCCCGCGCTTTTTGATGAGTTCTTTTCGCCATCAATCCGAAAGGATCTTTACGAAGTACTCCCGTTTGCGCGGGCCATCAAACTCTAGAAAATAAATCCCTTGCGAATGCCCCAACAGCAATTTTTCCTCATCGATGATGAAGACCAATGACGTTCCCATTAGCGAGGATTTCACATGCCCTGCGGCGTCCTGCGGCGTATCGTGCTGGTGTTTAAAATCAATGCGCGTGGGAATGAGGCGGCAAATTTCATCCTGCAGGTCCTCAAATCCATTCGGATCCCAAAAAGATGTGACGGTCAGCGCCGCGGTCGTATGCGGGATGGTGATCACAAGCAAGCCGCTTTTTACGCCCGAATCCTGTAGGTATTGCTTGATGTCATCCGTCAGCACCAAGACATCGCGCTCCTTGGTTTGTATTGAAAAGCGCTTTAAATGATTCATCTTTTAACCTCTTGAAAAATGCGGTTATTTGCAATGCACCTTGCACCAAAGCTCCTGTATGGGAACGATACGCTCGCGCATACCCGGCTCCAGCCGGCTCCAAAGTATGCCGCCGGTTGGCTTGGGGAATTCATTGCGCGTTTTCAAAACGTTGGTCGGCGTGACGATATAATCGATTGCCGTGTCAAACGGGCGCACCTCGACGTCGATATCCACAACCTGGCAATCGTGGCCGACGGCGACTACCGGCGTGTTCAAATCCACCAGGTCCATCATATAAGTCATCGCCCATTCGAGATCAAAATATCCGTGGCCTTTGCCGAAACGTATCCCACTGGGGGTAATCGCGGATGCCCCGGTAACCATAAGGTCTATATGTCCAACCGATTCCTTGAGTTGGGCAAGCGTTTGATGCTTCCAAAAGCGTGAGACGCCGTCCAATGTGGAAGCCAGTTCTTCCTTACCCTCGGGAATCGCTCCGGGCTTGATAATGAAAAAGCCGCGCGAAATGCTGTAGTTGGTCATTACAACGGTCTTTTTATCACGGAAGGCTATTTCACGAAGCGCTTCGAGGTTGTTATCTGGCGTGATGAACACTACCGAAGCATTTTTGTAAAATTCCTGCCTTGTCAGCAGTTGGGCACACAGGTCGCTGCCCTCATAATCGGTGATGAATTCCGAAAACTCCCAGCTAAAACGAGAATCCGGTTTTGCGACCTTCCGAAGCTCTTCCCAAATTTGAATTCTCGCAGTTGTAGCGTCCATCTTTGAGAGCACCTCCTAGCAAATGCAAAATATAAGAATTAAGTCTTAATGACAAATCCTTCATTGGTCCGATTGAACAAAAGTTTGAAGCGAACCGAGTCCCCAACCCAAAGTGTACTCGAATACTCCAATGGCCTTCCGTCCGTCAGATAAGAGATGCCCTTAATCAGGATGAGCGGCGTATCATAGGTGCATTGCAGTAATTTGCACTCCGCTTGGGTAGAGCGCACAGCTTCCAATGAATCTTCCACCATCGTGGCGATGTAACCATATCGCATCTGCAGCGTTTGTGAGAGTGAATTTACGATAAATGGCGTGCTCTCCAAGCCAGGAACAAGCTCGGATGACAGATAGGATCTGCCCAAAGCCAACGGCTTCCCGTTTAAAAAGAATAAACGTCTGATATATACCGCTTTGTCCGTCGGCTTAAGGCTTAGAGCTTCGCATACATCCGGGTAAAGGTTGGTCAAGAGCGTTTGTTCGAGCATGTCGGCAGTGATGGAATAATGCTGAGCTGCCGAACGGTCGCTCGTAACCAGTGAATAACTCAGGCTCGTCATGAACGGCGTCGGGTCGGATTCGACGTATGTGCCCTTCCCGCGATATTTTTTGATAATCCCGTCTTTCTCCAGCTCGGCAAGCGCTTGCCGGAGCGTGATACGGCTTACTTCATATTGCTTGGCCAGCTCCATTTCGGTCGGGATCTGCTCGTGCGCGTCCCATTCATGTCGCATAATGCGCTTTTTCAAATCCATTTGGATTTGATAGTAAACAGGAATCGGCGATTCCCTATCAATGTCTGCGATCATGAAACCTCTCCTTTGAAGTTGTATACTCTTAATATGGATAACACAAATCAATTGACTAGTCAAGTATACAAATAAACTTAAAAAAGAAAAAAATAAACTAGTTGACAGCAAATTTAGGTAATGTTATGTTGTATATAAACATGTACAACATGAAGCGATTCCGGAGGCGCACATCATGCAGTTTACCGTAACCGTGGCAGGGGCGGCAGCAATAGGCGATTATATTTTTACGGTTGACCATCTGCCCGAGCCAGGCGAGATCGTTACGATAACCGATTACTCCGGCGAGCTTATTGCAGGCGGGTGTGCACCCAATATCGCGGTAGATAGCGCGACGCTCGGCCTTCGGGTGCAGCTTTACTACCCTGTCGGCAATGATTTTGCACAAACCGGGCTACAGGAAAGATGGGAGGCGCTCGGCATCGCATGTAATCTAACGCAAGTTCCGTATGCGCCCTCCGGCTGCTCCTGGGTGTTCATGCAACCGGATGGAAAGACCATGTGCTTTGCCAATCCAGGCGCAGCCGCTCTTGCGCGGCCAATTATCGAAAAACCATTCTCAGAATGGGTCGTTATTGCCCCCGTGCTCAACGAGTATACCCTCATTTGCATAGAGAAAGCGATTGCGCAAAAATGCAAAATCATTGTTACCGGAATTGGAAACGAAAGCCTTATGTCCTACATGCCGCACCTGCATACGCTGATCCTAAACGAGCGTGAAGGCAAAGAACTCTGTGAGAGCACAGGATTGACGTCCATTGCACAGCTTGCTGCCCGATATAAGGCGCTCCATGTGTTTGAAACGCATGGGGGCAATGGAAGTTTTGCTTATTTTGACGGTAAAGAGTATAAAATCCCGATCGCAAAAGCACAAAGGGCATTTGATTTTACCGGCGCCGGCGACGCTTACACAAGCGGAGTGCTCTATGCGTTTGTAAACGGCCTGAATATTGAGCAGGCGGGACATATTGGGGCGCTCTGCGCGAGTTTCACGGTAGAAACAAGCGGCGGGCAGAAAGGACTGCCCGATAAAGCAATGCTCGCCTCCAGAATGAAGACGCAGTTTCCGCACATTGCCGCCCAGATATCATTTCAATGAGGACTATATAAAAAGGAGCAACCGGATGAACATATCAACCTTTGATCGTGTGTTGGGCTCACTCTACGGCATGGCGACGGGGGATGCCCTGGGCGTACCGTCTTCGTTTAAAACCCCCCAATATATCGCTCAAACATGGGGTTGGATAGATCGATTCTATCCCGCCGAAGAGGACCATATCTTTCATGCCGGTCTTAAAGCGGGGGAGTGTACCGATGATTCCGAGCAAGCGCTCGCACTGATGAACTCTTTTCTGCGCAACCGGAAGGTCGTCCAAAGGGATATTGTGGACGAGATCGTTAAATGGGCGGAACGCGTAAAGGACAAGTATGCGAGCCCACTCGGCCCCAGCACGGAGCGTGCGCTTAAGGCGATACAGCAGGGGGCGGATCTTGAGCTGAGCGGCAGGTATGCCAATACGAACGGTTCGGCGATGCGCATAAGTCCTTTAGGCATCATCCACGGGCTGCGCGGTTCGAGCATGGAAGAACTGGTGCGCGATGTCTATTACACTTCCATGCCCACGCATAATACCACCGTAACCATTTCGGCGGCGGCGGCAATTGCCTGGGGCGTCGCAGTCTGTATCCGCGGCGAACGGGATATAGAGCATATCGTGCAGGAAACCGTCAATGCAGCGGATTTGGGTAAACAATACGGAATACCCATTGTATCTCCTTCTATCGGCAAACGCATTCTTTTTGCCTGTGAGCTGGTGAAAAAATTCTCCGATTACCGGGAAGCCATGGCCGCCCTTTATGAATATTTCGGCGGCGGCGATCTCGCAGCCGATTCCATCCCGGTGGCGGTGGCGCTGTTCGTTTTGGCCGAGGGCAATCCCCAAAAGGCGAACGAGTACGCGGTAAACCTCGGCGGGGATTGCGATACAAACGCGGCAATGGCCGGCGCGATGGCGGGCGCATACGCTGGCGTTCAGGCGCTGCCCGAAGAATGGTGCGAAACGATCGAAAGCGTCAATCATTTGGGTCTTCCCGACTATGCGCGGAAACTGATTGATCTTGCGCCCTTGTGGGAAACCACGAGCGGTTGAAGATAACATAATGTTAGGAGGATGCAACATGAAGAAAGTAATCACCCTGTTTCTGGCAGTGCTCATGATTGCCGCAACGGTTTTCGGGTGTGCGGCGCCTGACCCCGAACCGGCTATCTCAAGTCAGGCCCCTGTTGAGCAAAGCGCGGCTCCGACGGCCGGCGAAGGCCGCAAGCAGATCAGCTTTTGGTTCTGGGGCGCGGCGACGCCGCATCAGGAGCACATTAAAAAGGTATTGGCCGACTGGTACAACAATTCCCAAAACGAATATGAGCTGGTGATTGAATTCCGCAATACGGTCGATAAGGATATCCCCGTAGCGCTTGCCGCGAACGCGGGACCGGATATCGTTTACGCATCCGGACCGTCCTACACCTCTGTTTACGCGCAGGAAGGGAAAGTCATCGACCTGAACAAGTATTCCGAACAATACGGCTGGAAGGATCGCCTGCTCAGCGTTATGTATGACGCCTGCACGATCGACGGAAAGCTCTATTCCTTACCCAACGCCATCCTGATCGGCGGCATTTTCTATAACAAAGAGCTGTTTGCCGAAAAAGGCTGGACGCCTCCCAAGACCATGGACGAGTTTACGGCCATCTGCGACGCCGCGATGGCGGACGGCCTCTATGCGCTCAGTGCAGGCAACAAAGGATGGAAGCCCTGCAACGATCACTTCAGCTCCATGATCGTCAACCACACAATCTCCCCGAGCAACTTCTATCAGTGCCTGAAAGGCGAAATCTCGTTCGATAACCCCGAAATGATCAAAGCGGTCGAAAAGTCTGCCGAGTGGTATCAGAAGGGCTATCTGTCCGGCAATGACTACACGAATCTGGATTCGCAGGAAGTCATGCAGGTGCTTGCCGACAAGCGCGCCGCGATGGTCATCGCGCCCACTCTCTACATCCAGTTCGCCTCGCAGTCCTTCGTCGGCGATCTTGAGGATGATATCGGATTTGTGCCGATGCCCTCCTATTTCACCGATCAGATGATCTATGACGTCTCGATGGCCTGCAACTTCTCGATTTCCGCTACCACGCCGTATGCGGATGAGTGCGCAAAGATACTCGATCACATGATGACGGCTGAATTCCTCGCCGAAATGACGGCCGGCTGGCCGGGTTACTGGACCGTTCCCGTCAAGGACCTCAGTTCCATTGATACGTCCAAATTCACAGGCCTTTCCAAGATGACCATCGAGGCTATCCAGGCTGCTGCGCCGGAAATTGACAAAGGGAATTTCGGCTTCCATCCTTCCACGTTCTTCCCGCCGGCGACATCCGTCGCATGGCAGGATATTGACATGGTATGGCAGGGCGCCGTCTCCGCAGAAGAATTCTGCAAGACTGTTGCGTCTAAGATGAAGGATGAAATAAATCTCGTTTGTCCGCTGGCGAAGCCCGCTCTATAGCGATAGTCGACGCGACCGCCAGGCCGGAAGCCTTTCCGGCCTGGCGGTCAATCAACGGAGGAGAGTCTCGCCATGCATAAAAAATCCAAAAGGAATGCGACGCTCGGTTATCACTTATTATCGCTGCCATCGGTTGCTTTGAGCGCGGTCGTCGTTTTGATACCGGCTTGCGTAACGTTTTACGCTGCATTTACAAAATGGAACGGAATGTCGACCAATATGCAGTGGATCGGCATCCAGAATTTTATTGAGCTTATGCAGGATTGGATCTTCTGGAAGGCGTTATCCAACAACTTCAAGTGGACGCTGATATTTGTGACGGTCCCGGTCGCGGTTGCGATGCTTGCTGCGGCGCTGCTTGTTCGGATGCGCAAGGGAAAGAGCTTTTTCCAAACCGTGTATTTGATACCGTATCTGCTGGCGCCGACGACCAACGCCATCATATGGCTGAACATCATTTTCAGCCCCAATGCCGGATTGATCGGCTTTTTGCAAAAAACAGGCCTGCAGGTATCCTCACCGCTGGGCACAATGCAGACGGCTCTAGGCGGCGTCGCAATGGTAGATATATGGCACTACTGGGGATTCCTGACCGTCGTCTATCTGGCGGCGTTGCGCCAAACGCCGCAGGATCAGCTCGAATCGGCCAATATAGAAGGCGCGAACGGCTGGCAGGTTTTCAGGTACATCTATCTGCCCAATATCGCTCCGACAGTACGGCTGATGTTCGTGCTCATAGTCATCTATTCGTTCCTGACATTCGATTACGTTTACCTTCTGACCTGGGGCGGCCCGGCCCACGCAACGGAGATGCTGAGCACATTTGCCTATACGCTGGCATTTGCCACGTTCAACTTTGGAAAAGCTGCCGCTGTTTCGCTTGTAATGGGATTGTTCGGCGGAGTTGCGGCGTTCTTTTATAGCTGGTTCAGCCGAAAGGAGACCTTGCAATGAAATCCCGAAAAAAACTGCCGAAAAGACCGTCTGCTTCGCTTGCCATACTGATTGTGCTGGGTTTGGTTTCGGTGCTGCCGCTATTGCTCGTACTGCTGAACAGCTTCAAATCGCACAATCAGATCCTAACAAATCCATTTACGCTGCCCAGAACGATGGCTCCCCAGTACTACATCTATTCGTGGGAAGTGGGCAAGTTCGGCGAGGGTTTTATCAACAGCTTAAAGCTCACAGGTACGGCGATCATCACGAGCATTCTGGCTTCGTCAAGCATCGGCTACGTATTGGCAACGCGCCGCGTCAAGACCTGGAAACCGCTCACCCTCTACTTCATGATGGCGACGACTGTGCCGTTACAGCTCTTTTTGTTGCCCCTTTACACGATGTTCGTCAAGATGAATCTAATGGGCAACGTATACGCCGTTGGCGTAGCAATCGCCGCGTGGGGCTTGCCCATGCCGATATTTCTGATGCGTACGTATTTCCTCAAAGTGCCGTACGAACTGGAAGAGGCGGCCCGCATAGACGGAGCAAATACGTTCCAGGTATTTACCAAGGTCATGCTGCCCATCGTATCGCCCGGCGTAATCACCGTCGCAGTCATTTCAGGGCTGTTTTCCTGGAACGAATTCCTGTTAAGCTCCACGCTGCTGCAGGGCGAAAAGAATTTTACGGCGACGCTGAGGTTCTTAAACCTGAACGGTACGTTCTCCCGCGATCTGAGCGTGATTATGTCCGGTGCGGTTATTATGATTGTGCCGATGATCATACTGTTCCTGCTGCTGCAGCGCAAGTTTATCGAGGGCATGTCCAGCGGCGCGGTAAAGGGCTAAGATCTCTCTGAGCAAATCTACATGGAGGGAATATGAACATAAAAGGCTATCAGGAAAAAATCTATGCAGGGGTATTGGGCAAGATCATCGGCGTTTATATGGGCCGGCCAGTCGAGGGCTGGTCCTATGGTGCCATTCAAAAGCGCTTCGGGTTCATCGATTATTATGTCGCGCATGAGACCGGCGCGCCGTTCATCGTGCCCGACGACGATATTTCAGGCACGTTCGTGTTCTACCGTGCGCTGGAAGATAACGGGTATCCAAAGGATATCACCGCCGCGCAGATCGGGGAGACCTGGCTTAACTACATTGTGGAGGATAAAACCATACTGTGGTGGGGTGGCCTGGCGCGCTCCACGGAGCATTCCGCTTATTTGCGGCTAAAGCAGGGCATTATGCCCCCCATGTCCGGTTCGGGCAAGCTCAACGGGATGGCGATCGCCGAACAGATCGGATCGCAGATATTCATCGATACCTGGGCGATGGTGAACCCCGGGAACCCGGCGCGGGCTGCCCAAATGGCGCGGGAGGCCGCAGTTGTGAGCCACGACGGCATCGCGGTGGAATGCGCCGTATACCTTGCCGCGCTTGAGGCAATGGCCTTTGATGAAAAGGACATCGACAAGCTGCTTCAAAGCGGCCGGGCGTACATCGCGGACAATCCGTACGGAAGGCAGTTGAGCACCTTGCTGGACGACGTGATTGCGCAATGTGACAAGGCAGCCGATTGGCGTCAGGTGCGGGACTGGATCGAACAAAACCACAACTACGCAAAATACCAAGGCAATTGCCCCATGGTACCCAACCATCTGGCGATCATCATGGCGCTTAAAATGGCGGGAGACGACTTCCGCAGAAGCGTCGGCATCGCCGCGTCCGCAGGCTGGGATACCGACTGCAACGCGGGCAACGTCGGCTGCCTGAACGCGATACGACTTGGGTTGGATGCAATAAACGCCGATACCGATATGCGCGGCCCTGTCGCAGACCGCATGTACGTCGTGAGCACCGACGGCGGAGACTGCATTTTCGACGCGGTCAGGGAAACGCGTAAAATCGTGCGCGCGGCCGCCGCGCTGACGGGAGAAACGCTCGACATCCCCAAAGAGCGCTATGCGTTCGAATACCCCGGCTCGACACAGGGCTTTTTACTCCATCCTGAACGAACGTTTGGGCAGGCCGCGAAGCGCCTGTCAAACACGCTGGAAAGTACCGACAATCCCGGGCTGATGATTGAATATGAGGGTGTTTCGGGCTCGGTTACTGCCGTGATCTCGGTGCAGACGTATGTCGATCCAACGCCTAAGGCTGCCCCCGACACCAGCTATTTCGAGGTTTACGCCAGCCCTTCGCTTTATTCGGGGCAGACCGTGCGCGCTTCTCTCTTCTGCGAGAGCGCCCGCAATCCTGACTTACGCTTCTTCATCGACTATTATGACGCCAACGACGAGATCGCCACCTGCCCAGGCGAGCGCTTTGTATTGAAACAAGGCGGCAACGATATCGTCTGGGAGGTGCCGGATACGAGGGGCCGCGCGATTTACCGGCTGGGCATCGAATTGGTTGCGGATACAAAAAGGGACGGTCGCATCGTATTAAAGACGCTGGATTGGGCAGGCGCGCCCAAGCGTTTCCACATGGGCACGGCCAACGAGCTCACGCCCGGCATCAGCCCGTTTGTCACGCGCACGAAATGGATGATGGCGTTTATGAACAGCACGAAGCATACCGGCCCCGATTACCTCGCAACGTTTGCAATCTCGCATCCGGAGCATAACGGCGTGCTGACGATCGGCACGAACGAGTGGGACGATTATTCCGTCTCCTCCCGGATACAGTTTGTGCACGCGAACAAAGCGGGCCTGGTGGCAAGGGCGAAAGGGCATCGCCGTTATTACGCGGCGGTGTTCGGAGAAGGCCGCATCGAGATTATAAAACGTCACGCCGATAGAGTTACAGTATTGGCGACTGCGAATCAGACATACGCGGAAGGCGACTGGCACGACCTGCGCTTCGATGTTCAGGGCAACAAACTGACTTTCTGGGTTGACGGGCAGATCGCCGTATCGTGCGCGGACGCTTCGTTTCCTACGGGCGGCGCGGGATATATGGTGGACGAGGGCGCGATCGTCGCGCGCGAATTCACGGTACAGGCGCTTTGACAGGGGAAGAGGGATGGATTATGTCATCGTATCCACGCTGGTCACCGACGACATTACCCTGCACTCCGGCGAGCATATCGGCTTCCGGCTAGGCGGAGCGGGTACGTACGCATTCTGCGGGATACGCCTTTGGACCGACAGCGCAATGCTGGTCACGGGCGTAGGCGAGGATTTTCAGGAGCTGTACGGCTCCTGGTTCCTCCAAAACCAATGCTCCATGGCGGGCATCACGGTAAAGGACGAGCGCACAGCCATTTCCGAGGTGCGCTACCGTGAAAACGCCGAACGCACGGAAATCCCACGCTACGGCTATGAGCATTACCTGAAGCTCGAGGCGACTCCACGGGAGATTGAAAAGCATTGCGCCGGCGCCAGGGGTGTGTACGTATTCAAAGACCTTGCGCCCGGCTATTGGGAGCAGATCCTCAGCTTAAAGGCGCAATACGGGTTTGCGCTGCTTTGGGAGATCAACGCCGACGCGGCTAGCCCGCAATACTGTGACCGCGTACGCGCCCTAGCGGAGCAATGCGATGTGTTCTCCATCAATCGTACAGAAGCACGCGCCATGCTGAGCGTCCAAGACGCGGAAGAACAATCTTTGGCGGGCTGGCGTGTACCTATGGTCTATCTGCGGGCTGGCCGCAGCGGTGCGTACGTGATCCGCAGCGGCGAGATCCATAGGATTCCCGCCGTGAAGGACGTGCAGGCCC
Organism: Bacillota bacterium; assembly: GCA_038562375.1. Lineage (GTDB taxonomy): Bacteria > Bacillota > Clostridia > Christensenellales > CAG-138 > JBCFAY01. The sequence goes on from JBCFAY010000026.1 coordinate 13,781, forward strand.
TCGATCCTACGGGCGCGGGAAACGCATCGTCTGCCGCTGTACTTTACGGTTACTCAGAGGGATACGGCGCTAAGGCGTGTGGCGCGATGGGCAGTATTTCAGGCGCGCTGGCCCTCGAACAATATGGGCCGCCACCGTTTGGCGCCGCAGCACGAAGCCGTGCGCTGGAGCTGCGTGAAAAAATGTGCAGGGAGATGATGGCATGAAAAGAAGCGACGAGATCCGTTGCAAGGAGTCGGTCCGGAAGATACACGGCCGTTTTGAATACTATGACAACATCCCCGAAAAGGGATTCTTTATCGAAGGAAAGCCTGCTCTCACGCAAATCGATACAAGCAAGGTCGGGGATTATGTAATCGTCATGGTGCGCGACGCATTGTGTTCTTATGGAGATGATCCGGCAAAAGTGGTGGCCGGCCGTCTGGAAAACGCCGAGCTGATCGGCTGCTCCGGGATGTACACCTCGTACAGCGGCTACTATAAGGGCGCCCATGTCTCAGCGGTAAGCGGCGGCAGCGGCGCGCCCGAGATGGAAATGATCCTGTACGACTATATGGAGCATACCGATGCCGGCACGTTTATCCGCCTGGGTGGCTCCGGTGGATTCGGCGACAATGTGGAGCCCGGAGATCTTGTCATATCCTCGGGCGCGGTGCGCGCCGAAGGTATGACGCAAGCGTACATCGAAGCGGGCTACCCCGCATCCAGCCATTATGAGGTCGTGCTCGCAATGGTGCAGGCGGCACAGAGCATCGGGCAGCCCTATCATGTTGGCGTCACGGTTTCATCGGACAGCGATTATGTCGGCGGCGGCAGGCCCGGGGTCGGCGGATATCTGCAGCCATGGAATATCGAAAAGGCCGGCGTCTATAATCGCGCCGGATGCCTCAACGGGGACCGTGAATCTTCCGCCATTATTACGCTTTCGGCGCTGTTTGGCAGGCGCGGCGGATCGGTCTGTTCGGTCTCGGATAATATTTGCACCGGCCGACGCTTTACTGCCGGCGTAGGGCACAATTATGCGCTGGATGTCGTGCTCGAAGGCATAGCAATCCTGCATAAAATGGATGAACAAAAGGCGGGTGCGCGGTATTGGCACCCCGGGCTTTGCCGCAAGGAGGATATATGAGCGTTAAGAACGCAATGCGAGACCAGGTCTGGAGCCTGCCCGAGCTGATGCTCGGCCAGTATGAGGATCTGGAGACGAAAATCCACCGAATGCTGACCACTCCTGAGATCTTTTCCATACAGCGCATCCTACTGACCGGCTGCGGGGATTCTTATGCGGCGGCACTTGCAACAAAGCACATTTTTGAGCTGCTGACCGGTTTGCCCACGGATGTTGTTACGGCAATCGACTTGGCGCGGTATTACCATCCTAAGCAAATCGGCTTTGCGCCGAAAAACCCACTCGTCATAGCGCTGAGCAATTCCGGCGGTGTCGCGCGCATCAGCGAGGCCGTACAGTTCGTCAACGCGCATGGCGGCTTTACGCTGGGGATCACAGGCAACGCATCCTCCGCGCTGGGCAGCCATGCTTCCCGTATCCTCAAGCTGGATATTCCGGCCTTCGCCGACGCGCCTGGCGTCCGCAGCTATATGGTTTCAGTGATGGCGTTGCTGCTGCTAGCTATCCGGATCGGAGAAGTCCGCGGCATGTACACTATGAATGAAGCGTCCTTTTACCGGGCAGACATTGCGAGCCAAGCCAAAGGGCTGGCGTCCATGCTGCCGGGTATGGACGAACACATATCGAAGCTTGCCGCCAGGTGGCAGCAATTTGCGGCGTTTGATTTTGTTGGCGCAGGCTTTGATTATGCGGCAGCATTTTACGGCCATGCAAAAATACTGGAGGCAACCGGCCGCGTGGCGATGCACATCAATGCCGAAGAATGGCTTCATCTCAACTTCTTCGCCAGGGATGTTGATCGAATTGGGACGGTCTTTGTAGCCAATTCCACAAATCCCGCAATCAGCCGTGTGCTGGAGGCGCTACGATACGCCGTAGACCTCGGCAGGCCGCTCGTGGCGGTTTCCGATCGAGTGCTTGAAGTTCCGGCGGAGTATGTACTGGTTCCAGCCACGAAAACACAGATCACGATGCCGCTGACGCAATTTGCGCCGCTCGCGCTGCTGGCGGCACATCTGTGCGAGCTGCTTGGCGAGGAATACGGCCGCGGGTGCAAAGGACCATGGGCGTTTGCCAAGGACGGCTCCGGCGTGCGCGGTGGTACCATTCACGTCAGAAAAACCGTATTGCAGTAAATGGGCGAGCTGAAATTCGACGCGAAGAAATCGTTTTTTATCGCGCTTGCTTCGTTTTCAAATTGTATCACAGCGCCTCTATTCAAAGTGTTTATGCCGTTGCTGCTTGCACAGAGGTTTGAAAACACCAGCCAAGTAGGGGCATTGCTTACGATTTCAAACTTATTTAGCATTTTGTTTCACCCACTCATTGGAAATCTATCCGATAATACGCAGAGCAAATTTGGAAGGCGCAGGATTTATATCCTTTGCGGCGCGGTCCTTTGTGGAGCTGCTTTTGTGCTGACTAGCGTTGTCAAACCCGTCTGGCTGATGGCGCTCATGCTGACGCTGTACAATATAACGGTGGCGGCTTGGCGCTCACCGGTCAGTGCGCTGATGGTGGATTGTATGCCGCCGCAGCACGTATCGCGCACCAATGCGATGTCCTCCGCCATGATCGGCGCTTCAAGTACGTTTGCTTATTTCTTTAGCAGCGGCATCTCAAACGCAGGCATTTCGACAAGCACAGTATTTTTAGCTGGAGCATTGATCATGATAGCTACAGCGCTGCTCACCTGCTTATTCGTGCAAGAATCGGATTCGCGTGGGAAAACGGCTGGCAAACCATCGAAGCGCGGCGGTCTGTTTGCGATGATGGCGCCTGTGCATAAGCGCAACTTCATGGTTATGCTTATTGTAATTTTTCTGGGCTTTACCGCGCAGACAGCTTATGAGTATTATTTTTCAATGTACACGGTATATGTGCTGCGGATTTCCACGGGAAGCGCCGCGCTGTACTTAGGAATGGGCACTCTCGCATTTTTGCTGTTTTCGATCGTGAGCGGGCTGTGCCAACAGGTAAATCATCTGTATTTGATGAAGGCTGCCGTCATAGCGGCGATTTCCCTTCATATCCTCCTGTTTTGGTTTAACAGCAAGGGGATCATCCTACAACGCCTATGGCTGCTGGCTCTAATCTGCACGGCGCTGGGCATGTTCTGGGGATGCTTTACAATCAATGCGCTGCCGTTGCTGCTTCGTTCCATTCCTGCAGGCCGCGCCGGGAATTCTATGGGTTATTTTTTCGTTTGTACCGGCAGCGCAATGGCGCTGGCCCCGCTTCTCTTTGGCATTGTACGTGACATGACAGGCTCCTATATCACACTTTTCCTATTTGCAGCTATTTTGTGGTTAGCTGCTTTCTTCGTCCTGTTGCTTTTCAATCATAGAGATAATGGATCTCCTCTTTCAAAAAAATCCTTAAATTCAAAGGTTGTGACTAAGTGATCTAGCTACCTGCTAAGAATTGGAATTGATACTCATTATATACGGTCTATATCCTTATGATGACGTTGATGGCTTCGAGCATACGTAGACAGCGGGATTGAGGCTAAAATTGAATATGAAAGTCAACCGGGCGTACCAGCTTTTTTTAGACTTTCGCTGCTTTCTTGCTTCAATTTCTCGTCGGCCAATCTCGCAAAAACCACGTGGTAACATGTTGCCACGCGGCCGCTGTTCCACCTCCCGGTCCTCGTTGTGCAGGTGGGTTAAGATGGCTGAAATCCTGCCCATTGCTCCGACGTCGTTGCCGGAGAAGACGAACCAGTACTGTAGTCTACAATTATGAAAATGACCTTGGAAAAGCTGTTGACTTTGTGAAAAAAATAATGTAATATGACCTTATTATAATGTAATATGGTTCTAATCATATAATCGGTCCGTTCGGATCATCACGTTGTTTCAATCCCAACGATAAAAAAATTGAATCTACCCGTATGACGTTAATTAGGCTGCATGTATTGTAGTCTACAATTTTTAAAATTCATATACTGATCCGTTTGCGATCATCACGTTGTTTCAATCCCAACGATAATAAAATTGAATCTACCCGTATGGCGTTAATTGGGCTGCGGTTGTTTTACGGCCTTTTTTATCGTTCTCTTTAACCTGTTTTTTGTAACTCTCCGGTCTATGCAACGAAGCAAAACGACCAAAGACGGCACAACGAGTCAATGTCCACATTATCGACAACAAATACATAGGAGGTACGGGAACGCATGGAAGATATCTTGAAGAGAATCAGCGAACTGGTAGCACAAGGCGAAGGGGACGAGGCCGTTGAAGCGGTAAAAGAAGCCTTTGCCGCGGGGATGGATGCCCTGGTCATTCTGAACGAGGGCGCAGCCAAGGGCATGGATATCGTGAGCGTGCAGTATTCGGCGGGCGAAGCCTTTTTACCGGAGCTGGTGCTCTCCGGCGACGCCATGAGCGCGGTAATCGAGGTGATCTTCGCCAACATGAGCAAGGAGCAGGTGGCGGCCTCCAAGCAGGGCGTGATCGTCATCGGTCAGGCCAAGGGCGATGTACACGATATCGGCAAAAACGTGGTGGCTGCACTGCTGGCCGTGAATGGGTTCGAGGTGCACGATTTGGGGATCGACGTGCCGGTAAAGGCCTTTTACGATAAGGCGGAGGAAGTGGGCGCGGACATCGTGGCCATGTCTACCCTTTTGACCACGTCCCTGCCGTATCTGGATGATACCCTGCGGTATCTGACGGACACCAACACACGGAATAAATACCACTTTATAGTGGGCGGAGGCCCGGTGACGCCGGAGTTCGCCTCGAAGATCGGCGCGGACGGCTGGGCGCGCAACGCGTTCGACTGCGTGGAGCTGTGCCGGAAGCTGGTGGCCAAGGGCAACCCCGGCGGGGGTGCCATCGTTCTGGTGGATTCGGAAGCGATATAGGGAGGAACAGCGATGTATAACTACAAAGTACAGAGATTGCTCAACAACCTGGATAAGGCGTACAAGGGCCCGGTGCTGCCGATGAAGGAATGGGATACCAAGATCATTCCCAAAACCATCAAGGCCATTTTAAAAAAGCATGGGCTGGCGGGGACGCTGGATCAGGAGAACCCCATCAACTGCGACGACGCTCTGGCGGACGCGTTTTTCAAGGCCGGCTGGGAGCTCGCGTTGGAGCTCGGCATGTATTGCGAGGATACGGAGCGGGTGATCAAGATCACCGAAGACGAGCTTTTGGAGTGTATCCGGGATTATCAGGATATCAACATCCTGGGCGAGGGACAGGATCAGGTGATCATGAAGCCCCGGCGGCCGGAAGACCCGTATAAGCCGTTGCTGGCGGCGAGCCTGGGTATCGTATGCTCGGAGGAGAACTACCTGCCCCTGGTGCAGGGGATCGTAAAGTACCCCAAGCTGGTGGATGTGCTGCACGGGCCGACGCTGGCGACGGTATTCGGGCGGCCGTTCCGCTCGGGCACGCCGTATGAGACCCTGATGGGGAACTACGAATCCCGCCTGAAAAAGGAAGCGCTGTGGCGCGCGGGGCGGCCGGGGATGGCCTGCACGGGCGTTGCGGGCGCGGTAACGGAATTCGGCCATCTGGGCGGCGCGCCGGAGCTGGCGGGGCGGGGAAATGTGACGATGTCACTGTGCCCGGTGGAGCTCAAGTGCACGTTCTCCAACTTCCACCGAGTCATGCAGGGCTTGAACTACGGCCATAAACTGCGGGTGGGCGCGTTTTCGTACATCGGCGGTTACGCGGGCCCCGCGGAGGGCGCGGCCCTTGCGTGCGTGGCGAACGACCTACTGATCCCGACCGTGCTGCAGAGCGATTACACGAGCTCTTATGTATACGACATCCAGCTCTTCGGCAACTGTGGCCGCAAGGCGGTATGGGCCAACAGCGTATCGACCCAGGCGATCAGCCGGAATACGGGCTTCATGCGCAACAAGATCGTGAACGAAACGGGCGGGCCGTGCACGGAGATGTTTATGTACGAGGCGGCGGTAGGCCTTATGAACCACTGCGTATCCGGCGCGAGCAAAACGACGCAGCCCCGGAGCGCGGGCGGGCGTTATACGGACTACATCACGCCGGTGGAATGCTGGTGGTGCGGCGACGTGTTCAAGTCCTGCGCGGGCATGACGCGCAAGGACGCCAACGAGATCGCCAAAAAGATCCTGCCCAAGTACGAAGAGAAGCTCGGCGCGCCCGACAAGGGCCTCTCGCTCGACGAGTGCTTCGACCTTGCAAAGCAGCAGCCCAAGGACAACTACATCGAGTTGTTCAACCGGGTACGCAACGAACTCATCGACCTCGGCATGCCCCTGGACAAAGCCTTCGGCGAAACCTACATGGGCATGGTCTCCAACGAACGCAGGACCATTGTTCTATAAAACCGCTTGCTGTGGCTGGAAAATCATATGAAAATGCCGGGGCCGTCGGCCCCGGCTCCCCCAAAAAACTGCTATGACTCTGAAGCGCCCGATGGGGAAGGCGTCCCTCGAATTTAGAAGCACGACGCAGCGCGCCCGCAAGGCCGTGCCTGCGGAGGCAGGAGGAAGCATCATAATGACACAACCAGTTCTCGAAATGAGAGGCATTACCAAACGGTTCCCCGGGGTGCTCGCGAACGACCATGTGGACCTTACGCTCTATCCGGGCGAAATCCACGCGCTGCTTGGCGAAAATGGCGCTGGGAAAAGCACGCTGATGAACGTGCTCACCGGCATCTATGCGCCCAACGAGGGAAGCATCCGCTATAAGGGGAAGACCGTGCGTTTAAAAAGCCCCAAAAGCGCAGTTGATCTGGGCATCGGGATGGTGCACCAGCACTTCAAACTCATAGAACCGCTCACTGTGGCGGAAAACGTATTTTTATATTCCGGGCGATGCAAATGTATGCTCAACGCTAAAAAGATGAATCAAAGCATCAAAGAGTGTTCCGAGTATTTTAATTTACAGGTAGACCCCGCCGCCAGGATATGGCAGCTTTCCGTAGGCGAACAGCAGCGCGTGGAAATTATAAAGCTTCTGTTTTGCGGCGCGGAACTGCTGATCCTGGATGAGCCCACCGCCGTGCTCACCCCGCAGGAAACGGTCGAGCTCTTTAAGACCCTGCGCAAAATGGCGGAAGACGGGAAATCGGTACTGTTCATCACCCATAAGCTTTATGAAGTTATGACATTTTCCGACCGCATTACCGTGCTGCGCAACGGCCGTTCCATGGATACCATGCCGACCAAGGATACCACCCGCCAGGAGCTCACCCACCTGATGGTGGGGCGGGACGTACTGAAGGTGTTGCCGGAGAGGATCCCCGTGAAGAGCGCGGAGGAGGTGCTGCGACTGGAGGGTGTCGGCGCCATGGGCGATAAGGGCGTGCCCGCACTCAACCGCCTCAACCTGACCATCTACGGAGGCGAAATATTGGGGATCGCGGGGGTGGCGGGCAATGGACAGCGGGAGTTATCCGAGGTCATTGCCGGGATGCGCCGTATCACCGGCGGCCGCATGCTGCTCAAAGGGGAGGATGTGACGAACCTTTCTCCCAGGGACAGCATCAAAAAGGGCATCGCTTTCGTGCCGGAAGACCGCATGGGAATGGGATTGGTGGCGGGCCTTGATATGGTGGATAACGCCATACTGCGCGATTACGCGATACCGCCCATCAATAAAAAAGGCATCCTCAATAAAAAAGAAGCCGTCCGCCGCACGGAGGCGTTCGTGAAGGCTCACGAGATCAAGAATGCGGGCATCAAAAAGCCGGTGCGCCTCATGTCGGGCGGCAACCTGCAAAAGCTGCTCATCGCCCGGGAGATCAACGGCGATCCCGATGTGCTGGTGGCGGCTTACCCGGTGCACGGTCTGGATATCGGCGCCACCGAAACGATCCATAACATCCTTATGGAGCAGCGCGCGCGGGGCGCGGCTATCCTGCTGATCTCCGAGGATTTGGAGGAGCTGTTCGAGCTTTCCGATCGGGTGGCGGCGCTCTACGAGGGCGAGGTTATGGGCGTCGTACCCGTAGAAAACGTTTCGCAGGAGCTGTATGACCGGGTGGGCAGCCTGATGCTCGGGGTCAGGGAAGAAACCCCGGCTCAAGAACAAATGGAAGGGGTGGTGGGGGTATGAAGATATGCTTTGAAAAACGCGAAAAGCTGCACCCAATTTGGAAGATGCTCAATCCTGTGATCTGCATCATCCTGGCGCTTTTTGCCTGCATGTTTTTGATCCTCGCCATCGGCAAGGACCCCGTTGCGGCTTACGGCAAGCTGTTCAGCGGCGGCTTCGGGTCCGTTAAAAAGCTGTCCGAAAGTGTGCTGCAGGCCATCCCGCTGATGTTCTGCGCGCTGGGCGTATCCATCTCTTTCAAGATGTCCATCAATAACATCGGTGCGGAGGGGCAATACGTCATGGGCGCGATGGCGGCCACAGGCGTGGCGCTGTACTGCCCCTTTATACCGCAGCCCCTGGTGGTGCCGGCCATGATGGTGGCGGGTTTCGCCATGGGCGCCCTGTGGGCGATGCTGGCGGTGGTGCCGAAGGCGTTTTGGAACGTGAACGAGACCATCATTACGCTGATGTTCAACTACGTGGCGCTGCTTTTTGTGGATTTTCTTCTCTTTGGGGCCTGGCGGGATACGACGCTGAACCTGAACTATTCGCCCTCCTTCCCGGAATACGCCATGCTGCCCAAGCTCTTTGGAACACGCATCAATTCCTCGATCTACATCGCCGTTTTGGCGGCCGTGTGCATCTACCTGTTCTTTAACAAAACCATCCGCGGCTATCAGATCCGCGTCATCGGAGCATCTGCGAAATCCGCGCGCTACGCGGGCATGAGCATCCGCATGAATATCCTCATCGTTATGCTGTTTTCAGGCGGGCTCGCAGGCCTTGCGGGCGTGGCCCAAGCCAGCGGCGCGGTGGGCAGGCTGCAACAGAATTTTGCCAACGGGGCCGGCTATACGGCCATTATCGTGGCCTACATGTCCAGGTTCAACCCCTTCACGGTGCTGATTGTCTCAATACTGTTCAGCGGCCTTTCCTACGGCAGCGTGGCTACGCAGTTGGTGGGAGTTCCCGAGCAGGTGGGCGTGGTGATCCAGGGCGCGATCCTGTTCTTTGTGCTGGGCGGCGAGATCTTCTCCCGCAATAAGCTGGTGATTACCCGTAAAGAGGATGAAAAAGCCGTCGAGCAGAAAGGAGTGGCTGAATAATGGATTTCATCGTATCCGTGGTTGCGGCTACGCTGGGATATGCCGCACCGGTGCTTTACGCCAGCCTGGGCGAGACCATTTCGGAGCGGGGGGGCGTGCTGAACCTGGGCCTTGAAGGTGTGATGCTCATCGGCGCGGTTACGGGATACATCACCGCCGTGGAGACCGGCTCCCTTGTGCTGGCCATCGCGGCGACGATGTTGGCCGGGGCGCTTACAGGCCTATTTTACTCCGTCTTGACCGTTACCCTCCAAACGAACCAGGTGGTGAGCGGCCTGGCGCTGGTGACCTTCGGCACGGGGCTGTCGGGATTTTTCGGCAAGCCCTATACGGCGGTGACCGGCCTTGAAGGCTTCAAGAACATCGCCCTCCCCGGCCTGTCGAAGATACCGATGCTGGGGCCCATGCTCTTCAATCAAAACGCCATGATTTACGCCCTCTATCTCCTGGTGCCGGCGGCCTGCGTGTTCATCTACAAGACCCGGCCCGGCCTAAAACTCAGGGCCCTGGGCGAAAACCCCAGCGCCCTGGATGCCGCGGGCTTCAACATCTTCGGCATGCGTTACTTTTACGTGATCCTGGGCAATGCCATCGTGGCGCTGGGCGGCGCGTACATTACCCTTGCGTATACGCCCGGCTGGCAGGATTCGATCACCGCCGGCAAGGGATGGATCGCCGCGGCGCTGGTGATCTTCTCTTCCTGGAACCCGGCTACGGCTACCTTGGGCGCGCTGATCTTCGGCGGCGTGGAAGTGCTGGGCCTGCGGTTGCAGGTTCTATTCCCCAATATCGGCATCCCCTCCTACTTTATCAGCATGCTGCCCTATGTGGCCACGGTCATGGTGCTCGTCCTTTCCACGGGCAGTTTTCGCAAGCACCGCAAGCCCGGGCCCGCGGCGCTGGGCTCCTATTACGACCGCGAGGCGCGCTGACGCGTTTTAACATTCCTGAACAGCTGTTTCCAATTTGCGGGAAATCCGTAATAAATAAACGAGAGAGAAAGCGAGGAAATAAAATGAAGGTCACGAAAAAACTCATCGGGTTGTTCCTTGTACTGACTCTGACACTGACCGCGTTTGCAGGCTGCGCCCCGACGAGCGCTCCGTCCCCCGACCCCACATCCGCAGGCAGCGAGCCCCCCGCTGCTCAGGCGACCGACGCGCCGGCAGCCGGCATCCCCCTGTCCGATATCAAGGTCGGCGTGGTTCTCAACACCATGAAGGAAGACGGCGGCTGGAGCCAGTCCCACAACGCTTCCTTCCTGGCCGCCAAGGAACAGCTGGGCCTCTCCGATGATCAGATGATCATCATCGATAACATCCCCGATACCGGAAACGACTGTGCCAACACCATCGAGATGCTTATAGACGAAGGCTGCAATATGATCTTCGGCACCTCCTCCGGTCTGACCGACGCCATCCATTCCGAAGCGAAACTTCACCCCGACGTATACTTCCATCAGTTTGAGGGCGTGCCCGGCGGCAACTGCGCGGGCTACTCCGTGCGCGACTGGGAGACCATGTTCCTTCTGGGCTATGCGGGCGCTAAGCTCTCCACCAGCGACAAGCTGGGCTTCATGGCCGCGCAGCCCCAGGCTTCCGTGGTCCGCGCGGTGAACGCGTATGCCGTGGGCGCCAAGTATGCCAACCCCAACGCCACAGTGCAGGTCATCTGGGCCAACAGCTGGTATGATCCCGCCAAGGAAAAGGAGGGCGCCACCTCCATGCTGGAGAGCGGCATCAACGTGTTGGGCTATCACGGCTCCACCACGGCTGTGGCGGAGGCCTGCTCGGCGGCCGGCGCTTATATGTCGGGCTTCCATATCGACATGCACGATTACGCGCCCAGCGCCGTGTACTCCTCCCACATGTGGAACTGGACTCCGCTGTATGTGGAGTTCATAAACCGCGCGGTGTCCGGCACCTGGACCGGCGATATGCTCTACCTGGGCATTGAAAGCGGCTGCGCCGAGCTGGCTCCCTGGAACACCGATATCCTCTCCGCGGATCTTATCGCCGAATTGGACGGCATAAAGGCCAAGCTGGAATCCGGCGAGATTCAGGTCTTCAAGGGCCCGGTGGTCGATAACAAGGGCAACGAGGTCCTTGCGGCGGGCGCCGAATTCACCAACGATCAGCTGATCGGCATGATGTTCCTCATAGACAACGTCGTGGGACAGCTGCCCAGCTAAGATGAGAACGGCACCATAATCGAACGGCATGAGGGGGATGCCCGCAGCCTGCGAGCATTCCCCGGCCCTACGGGAGAAAGGGGTACCATGGATAAGATACTCATCAAAAACGCCAGAGCCATCATCACCTGCAACGATTCCGATCAGGTGCTGTTCGATTCCGACATCCTTCTCAACGGCAGGGAGATCGAGGCCATCGGCAACAATCTTCGCGCCGAGGGCGCAAAGGTGATCGACGCCCGTAAAATGTTCGTCTATCCCGGGCTTATCAACACCCACCATCATTTTCTGCAAGCGTTCACCCGCAGCATCCCGGAGCTGCAGCAGGCAACCCTCTTCGATTGGCTGATCTTCATGTACGAGGTGTGGACGCTGGTAGACCCCGAACACGTTTATTACAGCAGCCTGATAGGCATGAGCGAGCTGATGAAATACGGTTGCACCACAGCCTTCGACCACCACTTCTGCTTCCCCCGGGGCGTGGATAAGGTACTCATCGATCGGCAGATGGCGGCGGCGGAGCAGTTGGGCATCCGCTATCATGCGGGCCGAAGCTGTTTCACCCTCACCCACAAAGACGGGGGCTTGCCCCCGGATACCCTGGGCGAAACCGTGGATGAATTCATCCGCGATTGCGACCGTCTCATCGATACCTACCATGAATACGACCGCTTCGGCATGAAGCGGGTGGTAGTGGCCCCCTGCTCGCCTTTCTCCGTGACGGACGACACCATCACCGAGGCGATTCGGCTAGCGCGGGCCAAAAAGGTGCGCATGCACTCCCACTTGGCGGAAGCGCCGGATGAGACCGTTTATATGCGGGAGCGGCATAACATGACCCCTTTCGAATGGGCGCGAAAGCTGGGCTTTTTGGGCTCGGATATCTGGTATGCCCACGGCATATGCTTCAGCGACGAAGAGGTGAAGATTCTGGGCGAAACCCAAACCGGCGTCGCCCATTGCCCGGTTTCCAACATGAAGACCTGCGCGGGCTTCATGAAGCTGCCGCTGATGAAAAAATACGACGTGCCCGTGGGTCTGGCGGTCGACGGTTACGGCGCGCAGGACGGTTCCAATCTGCTCGGCGAAATCCGCATGGCCTACCTCATGCACCGCATGAACGCCAACAATCAGGAGGCCCCCTCCGGCTATGAATGCCTGAGGCTGGCCACCCGGGGCAGCGCGCGGGTGCTGGGGCGCGACGATGTGGGCTCGCTTGAGGTCGGCAAGGCCGCGGACCTGTTCATGATCGACGTGGATCGCCTCGAATATTCGGGCGGACTGCTGGACCCCGGCGCCTTCCCGGCCGTGGTGGGATATAATCGGCCGGTGGATATGACGATCATCAACGGCCGGATCGTGTGGGAAAACGGCGTGCTCCACGGCATAGACGAAGAAGCCGTCAAGGCCAGGGCCAACGAGATCGCAAAGCGCGTGTACGGAAGCGGCGTGTATGAGCGCGAAACGGCGCGGATGCGCAAAAAGTATAGAAAATAAGATGCCTATTGGGCGGGCGTTTATGCCGCTCGTCCCGATCAACGGATGGCCGAATACTCCACCAGGATGATATCGAGGTGATATCTATGAAAGAATGCAATGCGGTCGGCAAGAGCGTGCCCCGTATCGACGCCTGGGCGAAGGCTACGGGCGCGGCGAAATACGTCGGCGACATGCAGCGGCCGAACATGCTCCACGCCAAAATATTGCGCAGCCCGCTGGCCCATGCTTGGATCAAGCAGATCGATGTGGGCCGGGCCGCCGCGCTGCCGGGAGTGCATGCGGTGATTACCTACAAGGATGTGCCGCAAATCCCCTACACCTCCTGCGGGCATCCCCATCCGCCCGATACGCCTCAAGACTGCCTGATATTATCCCGGCATCTGCGTTACGTGGGCGACCCTGTGGCTGCGGTGGCGGCGGATACGCCGGAAATCGCCCTGGATGCCCTGGAGCTGATCGCAGTAGAATATGAAGCGCTGCCCGCATATTTCACCATGGACGCAGCTCTTGAAGAGGGGGCGGTGGAGCTCCATGCGGGCCTTAAGAACCTGGCCGGCGAAAACGTGTTCGAAACGGGCGATGTACAGGCCGCCATGGCGCAGGCCGACGTGATCGTGGAGGATACCGTCGAGACCCCGATCGTGACCCACAGCCCCATCGAGCCGCATGTTTCCCTGATGGAGCTCGATGAGCAGGATAGGCTGGTGTGCTATTTGGCTACCCAGGTGCCCAGCATCATGCGGGAGCGGTTATCCACTGCTTTGGGCATGCGGATGGGGCAGATACGAGTCGTCAAGGGCCATGTGGGCGGCGGCTTCGGCGGCAAGCAGGAGCCGATTTACGAACCCATCAACGCCGTGCTCACGCTGAAAACCGGCAGGCCCGTGCGGCTGGAGCTCACCCGGGAAGAAAGCTTGGCCTGCACCCGCACGCGGCATTCCGCCAGGGTGCATATGCGCACCGGTCTTACGCGGGAGGGGAAGATCCTGGCCCGGGAGATGGAGATCGATCAGAACACCGGCGCGTATGCTTCCCACGGGCATAACGTGGTATTTGCCATCGCCATGGCTTTCGCCACGCTCTATCCGACGCCGAATTTGCGCTTTTACGGCAGGAGCGTCTACACCAATATCCTGATCGCCGGAGCCATGCGCGCCTACGGCTGCCCCCAATATGCCTTTGCCATGGAATCCCATGTGGAGCATATGGCGCGGGAGCTCGGGATCGATTCGCTGGAATTCAGGCGCAAAAACAGCTACCACATGGGCGATCCCATCAATTTCCCGCATGTTTCGGTGAACACCTGCGGCTTGCAGGAAGCCATCGATAAGTGCGCGGAGGCCATCGGCTACCAGACCTTCCTGAAAGCCCCCCGGCCCGACGGCCCCGTCAAGCGCGGTATCGGCACGGCGCTGCTAAGCTATGGTCAGAGCTGTTATCCCCACAGTGTGGAGCTTTCCGGCGCCCGGGTGCGCGTGAACGAGGACGCCACCGCCACACTGTATGTCGGCTGCGCGGAGATCGGCCAGGGAACGGACACGGTGATGGCGCAGATCGCCGCGGAAGCCTTGGGCATTCCCTTTGCGGACCTGAACGTGGTGGCCGTGGATACGGACGTATGCCCCTTCGACCCGGGTGCCTACGCCTCCCGTCAGACCTACGTGGCGGGGCACGCGGTCAAAAAGGCTGCCGCGGCCTGCAAGGAGCAGATCCTGCGCTATGCCGTGGATAAGCTCTCGGTCAACTACGAGCGGCTGGACGCGCAGGACGGCTGGATTATCGACTGCGACGCGGGCAAGCGCCTGATTCCCATGAGGGAGCTTACCATGCGGATGCATTACGACTGTCATACGCCCGTAACCATCTGCCATGACGCTTCCTTCGCCCCCACGGACAACCTGCTGACCTTCGGCATCTCCATAGCCATCGTGAACGTGGATACGGCCACCGGCAAGGTGGAGGTGGAAAAGCTGATCACGGTGCTCGACTCCGGACGTATCATCAACCCGCAGCTCGCCATGGGGCAGCTCAACGGCGGCAACATCATGAGCCTCGGGTACGGTCTTTTTGAGCAGCTTTTAATCGATCCGAAGACCGGCCGCGTTTATAACGACAACCTGCTCGATTACAAGGTGCCCACCTTCGCGGATGTGCCGGAGCTCGAGGGGTACTTTATCGAAACCGACGAGCCCTCCAGCGCCTACGGCAACAAATCCCTGGGCGAGCCGCCAAACATCGCCCCGGCGGCGGCGGTGCGCAACGCCGTGCTGGACGCCACGGGCGTGGCCGTCAACCAAGGACCCCTGACCCCCGAGCGGGTGTACCTGGCGCTGAAGGCGGCAAAAAAGCTGGAGGTGTGACATGTACTCTGTAAAAAAGCTCTATCGCCCGGAAACACTTCAAGAAGCGCTTGCGATACTGGCGGAACACCCGGAAGCCTGGCCGCTGGCGGGCGGGACGGATGTGCTGGTGAAGATGCGCCATAAGCGCATGAAGGATGTGACGCTGCTTTCCCTTTCCAAGCTCCCGCTTTCCGGCGTGGAGGAGAACGGGGCAGAGATCGTTATCGGCCCTTGCACCACCTTCACGGCGCTGGCCGACAACCCGATCATACAAGCCCGGCTCCCCATGCTGCGCACGGCTGCGCGCTCGATGGGCGGACCGCAGATACAGAACGCCGCCACCATCGGCGGCAACATCTGCAACGGCGCTACCTCGGCGGACAGCGCTCCCTCGCTTTTCGCCCTGGACGCGGAGCTTACGCTCACCAGCGCCACCGGCAGCCGCCGCATCCCCATCGGGGAGTTCTACGCCGGCCCCGGCCGGGTAAACCGCGAGGGCGGGGAGCTGCTCACGGCCATCCATATCCCCGTAGGGGAGCAGATGCGCTGGGGCGGCGCTTACATCAAGTTCAGCACGCGCAAGGCCATGGATATCGCCATTTTGGGCAGCGCCGCGGTTTGCGCGCTCCATGAAGACGGCAGCGTGAAAAAGGCCGCCATCGCCTTGGGCGTGGCTGCGCCCACGCCGGTGCGCTGCGCGGAGGCGGAGGCGCTGCTGTTGGGGAAAGCACCCACGGCGGAACTGCTTCTGGAGGCTGGACGGTTGGCGCTGACGGCGTGCAGCCCCCGAAGCTCCTGGCGCGCATCCAAAGAATACAGGGAGGCGCTGATCCAAGAGCTGTCCGTGCGGGCGTTCAAGGAAGCCCATCGCCTGGCGGGAGGGAAAGAGCTATGATCGAGATCAATTGCACCGTTAACGGCAAACCGACGCGCGTGCGTGTGGAGGAAGGGGAGACGCTGCTCGAGATGATCCGGGAGCGCTTGGGCCTCACCGGAACCAAGCGCGGCTGCGAGGTTGGGGAATGCGGCGCGTGCACGATCCTGCTCGACGGCGTGCCCACGGACTCCTGCCTAACGCTGGCGGCGCTGGCGGATGGGAAGGATATCCTGACCATCGAGGGCCTGTCCGAGGGAAGGGAGCTTTCGGTTTTGCAGCAGGCGTTCGTGGACGAGGGCGCCATACAATGCGGCTACTGCACTCCCGGGATGATACTCACCGCTCACGCGCTGCTCAAAAAGAATAAAAACCCCACGGCGGAGGACATCAAGCGGGAGCTCTCGGGCAATATGTGCCGCTGCGCCGCTTATAATCAGATCATCAACGCCGTGCAGAAAGCCGCACGGGAAGACGCCTGAGACGGCGACGATTTCATAAAAGGAGAACGCCTATGCGTAAAACACTCATTCGGAACGCGGACGCCATCATCACCTGCGACAGGGACGACCGGCTGCTCAAGGGCCAGGACATCCTGGTGGAGGGGAACAAGATCGCCGCCATTGGGGAAAACCTGCCCGCGGAGGGCGCACAGGTCATCGACGGGAAGGGCCGTTTCGTATATCCCGGCCTTATCAATACCCATCACCATTTGCTTCAGGCTTTCAGCCGCAACATCCCGGCCATCCAGAGCTCCGAGCTGTTTGACTGGCTGATGTATCTTTACAGCGTTTGGAGCAATGTGAACCCGGATTATATCTATTACAGCTCCATGGTGGCCATGGGCGAATTCATCAAATTTGGCGGCACCACCATGTTCGACCATCACTTCGCTTTCCCCAGGAGCTCCAAAAAGGAGATCATCGACCGCCAGTTCGATGCGGCGGAAGAGCTGGGTATCAGGTTCCATACGGGCCGTGGCTCCTTTACCCGGGGCAAGTACAAGGGCGGATTGCCGCCCGAAGAGCTCATCGAAACCACGGATGAAACCCTTTTGGACTGCGAGCGACTGATCGGCAAATACCACGACCCCGGCGAGTTCTCCATGCGGCAGGTGGCGCTCGCGCCCTGCTCGCCCTTCTCGGTGGATACCGATGTTATGGTGGAATCCGTAAATCTGGCGCGCCGGCGCGGCGTGCGGCTGCATACGCATCTGTGCGAGACCATGGATGAGGAGCGCTATTGCCTGGAAGTTTACGGCAAGCGCCCGCTGGATTGGGTGGAGGAGTGCGGATTCGTCGGCCCGGATGTGTGGTATGCCCACGGCATCCACTTCACCGATGAGGAAGTGGCCCGCCTGGCGAAGACCAAAACCGGCGTTTCCCACAATCCGGTTTCCAATATGAAGCTGTCAAGCGGCGTGTGCAAGGTGCCGCTCATGCTGGAACTGGGCGTGCCGGTGGGCCTGGCGCTGGATGGCTCGGGCAGCAACGACGCCTCCAACCTGCTCAACGATATTCGCATTTCCTATTTGCTGCATAGGCTGCATTCCGGCAACAAGGCCCCCACGGGCTACGGCATCCTAAAGCTCGCCACCCGCGGCAGCGCACAGCTGCTGGGCCGCAGCGATATCGGCTGCCTCGAAGTTGGGAAGGCCGCGGATCTATTTATGATCAACGTGGATATCCTCGATTGCGTGGGCGCGGTGATGGACCCCATGTCGTTCCTGGGCACCGTCGGCTATACGCGTCCGGTGGAACTCACCATGATCAACGGCAAGGTCGTTTGGAAAGACGGCTATCTGCAGGGGATCGATGAGGACAAGATCAAGCAGGCGGCCAAGGCCGAGGTCAAAAGAGTCTACGATAAGATCGGGAGCTGAAGCATCGAAAGAGGAGGGCCTTTCCCGGTCCTCCTTTTGTGTTGCCTATGCGTTACCCTATGGCAAGGAGCGGATAAGAGATGCGGCATTTTGCATATACTGCGGTTTTTATAGCGCCGTTCGGGGTTTATGCCAATGAATTGCTCCTAGGGACGGCGCGCGGCCTCCGCGCGGGACTCAAAGAACAGGGCAATGCCTTTTCCGCTCTGGAATTGCGCGTCGATACGGAGGAGGGCACGGCCCTGCTGCGCTGCGGCGGCACGGACGGAGCCCTGGAGGTGGAGCGGGAGATTGGTATGCACAGCCTGCACGGCGCCCTGCGCGTTGCCATGGAGGTACGGGTGCCCGAGCGCGCCGAGGCGGCTTTGGAGCGCGCCTTCGAGCAGGCCTCCGTGGAGAAGGGCGTTACCATTTTGGAGCGCTCGTCCAGAGTGGACGCCCCGGAGAAATAGGGGACGGCTGGGCGGAGAGCTGAAAGGCTGCGCTGCGTAGTTCGCTGCCCGGAAGACCCGAGCCATCGGTAACGCCGCCGGCAATGGCGCCGGGCAGATACTGCAAAGCAAAGCCAGCATGCTGGAGACAAAAGCGATTTGCGGCCGGATGCAGACCCGGGAGCTTGCCATCAACCCGTTTTTAATAAACCGCTTCATCGGATCCATGCTGTTCGCCTAAGCAGGGATTTGTGGCAGCAAGTTCCTTTTCCGAACTCTTCCGAATGGTTGCAATAAACTCCGCTCATGGTGTCATGGGCCAATCATCGCAGGGATGGGAAAAGCTTGCTCCGGTATGCGCAAATGCAGCCGTCTTTTCTGGTATTATTGTGGCTGGTTTTCCATATGCTCTTCATATTGAAGCACCACGTCGTATGCAAAGGCGCCGTAATCCTGAAAGATTTCGATGCAGTTCGTCATGTCGCAATGGCGGATCGCCTCCCAGGCAGAAATCAGGAAGTCCGCAACATTGAACAGAACGCCCATGGTACGATACGCGGCGCAGACGCGCTTGCCTACGATGGTGTCGATGCATTCATTGAGCGAAATAAAGACCATGTTGCGGGTGAAGGCATAGAGCGCGCGAAAAAAGTCCGAGAACGCGGTGGTAAAGTCGTCAATATCGCTGATAAAGGCCGCCTCGGAAAGACGGATAAGAATCTCGTCGATTTCGGAGCAAAAGTGCCGATATGCGTTCGGATTGTGGAGAAGGCCCTTGATGATGATGATGGAGACCTGGGTGTCAAGGGCGGTGCCGAGCGCGAACACATCCCGCATATCGTCCGCATTGAGGATGACAGACCATGCGGCGGCTTCCTCGATGATGCGGTTCTTGTTGGTGATGCGCGTGCCGCGGGAGGTATGCGACTCCACAATACCCAAATAGTTGAGCGTTTTGAGAGCCTCGCGTACGGACGTGCGGCTGATGTTGTACTGCTTGGCGAGCTCCAACTCCGTGGGTATCTGATCGTTGGATTTGAAGGAACCGTCCACGATTTGCTTACGGATTTGAATCAAAAGCTGCTCCGTGACGGTTTTCTGTTTATTTTCGCCGGTTTTGTTTTCCATGCATTCAGCCTCTATTTATAGTATTCCTGCGCACATGCATTCAAAAGAGAATGATGCGCCAAAAATGACGATGCAAGTTTATTTCTGTTCCATTCATTATAAGTATAATCGCAAGGAAAGTCAATCAGGAGCGTATATTTGTCTGTCATAAATGTACGTAACAGCAATATTTGTCCAACAAAATATGATAGCAGCGGAAAGTGATTGCGGTGTCCGCACATGTTGTGAATTCCTGATATTATCCTGGAATGTCCGCTATTGGACAGAATAGAAGCATATATTTTGTTCAACAAACATAAATTATTTATCATACAAATAATTGACAGAAACAAGCTGAGTAGTTATAATTTATATAAATTTGACAGACAAAGCGCCTCGAAGCATTCCGCACGAACAGGCTGATTACCATTGACATAATAAGAAAAAAACACTCGGCGTATTCACGGACCATAAAAATACTATTTTCTTGCTTTTGCGACTGCGGCCGGGCTGAAAGCGCAGGAGCGCAGGATAGAGACGCTAAACCGCGACAGCGCGAATAGCTTCGGAACCATCAAATTTCAAATCATGAACGGAGGAAGAAAAATGGAAAAGAAATGCAAGGACTTGCGCAACATCGCATTTCAGCAGCGTGAAAAAATGAAGGTCACGGAAGCAGACCTTCTGGCGCGCGTGGAGGCTTCGCCGTTTGGCGAGAAGGCGAAGGCCTGTCTGCGCGATGTCGTGAAGTATGAATCCTTTGGTAGCGTGGGCTGGGGTCTATTCAACACGGCGCCCATGATCGAGCGCGCGGAGGGCTCCGTTCTCTACGATGTCGATGGACGTCCATATCTTGATTTCCTGTCCGGCTTCTCTGTGAGCCAGTTTGGCAATTGCCAGAAGGAATTGACAAAGATCATAAAGGATCAGGCCGCCAAACTGACCCATTATTTCGATCTGTCCCACCCCGAGCGCGTAAAGCTATCCAAGAAGCTTTGTGAAAACTCCAAAATCAATACGCCGACCAAGGTGATGTACGGCGTAACCGGCTCCGACGGCATCGAGCTTGCGATTCGTGCGGCGCGTTTCTATACCGGGCAGCCCAACATCCTAGTGGCTTACGGAGCCTATCACGGCGTCACCTATGGCACTATGGGCCTCACCAGCAAGGGCGGCGGCATGCAGATGGGCTTCTATCCGGTACGTCCGGATAACCATGTAGGCTATTTCCACTTCCCCCACGCTTACAGAAGTCCCGACGAGGAGTTCTCCGGGCACGGCATGGAGGCGATTAAGGAGCTCGAGCGCGGTTTGGAATCCAAGGAAACCCCCTTCTGCGACGGCATGACCGGTATCCATAATATTGCCGCGATTCTGGTAGAGCCGTTCCAGAGCTCCGCCGGCTATTATATCCCGCCCAAGGAGTACCTCCAGGAATTGCGCCGCATCTGCGACAAGTTCGGCTTCCTGCTTATCATCGACGAGATCCAGGCCGGATTGGGCCGATCGGGTAAGCTGTGGGCCTTCGAGTATTCGGACATCGAGCCGGATATGATCGTGACATCCAAGGCGCTTGGCGGCGGTCTGCCCATCTCGGCTGTCATAGCGAAGGAAGAAATCCTCATGGAGTGGGCGCCCGCTTCCCATGTTTCCACGCAGGCGGGCAACGTGCTGGCCTGCGCGGCGGGCAACTATGTCATGGACGTGGTAACCAAGCCGGAATTCCTCGCCAAGGTTAACGAGATCGGCAGCTATTTCAAGGCCGGTTGGCAGGATATGCAAAAGCGCCATCCCATCATTGGCTACATCGACAATCTGGGACTCTATACCGGCATCGAGCTGGTGAAGGATCCCAAGACCAAGGAGCCCGCGATGGCGGCGACCACCTATGTGCGCGACGCGTCAATCCGCGACGGTATGGTATTTGAGGCGGGCGGCTATTACAAGAACCGCCTGCAGCTAATCCCGGCGCTCAATATGCCTAAGTCCGTTATAGATGAGGCGTTTTTTAAGTTTGACAAGATCTTTACCGAAGCAGAGAAGAATTATATTTAAGCATTACAAGCATGAATCGGGGAGTATCCAATAGGGTATTCCCCGATTTGATGCAACATTCCCCCGGGACAATCGTCACGGCAGTTACGGCAGAAAGGCCTGTATCCCCAACATGGGCAGCGCCACATCATCTTTTGCAGCACATAAAAAACCATATAACAAAAAAGTTTTAGGAGAAAAGTGCATGAAAAAATTCATAAACAAGCCCGAAAACTTTGTCGATGAAATGATCCGTGGCATTGTGGCAGCGCATCCTGCAAAACTGGAGTATATCAACAACGACACACGATGCATCGTTAAGAAGGATCGAAGCAAGAAGAAGGTAGGGCTGGCTACCGGCGGCGGCAGCGGCCATCTGCCGTTGTTCCTTGGCTATGTCGGCGAAGGCATGCTGGACGGCTGCGCAGTCGGCGGCGTGTTCCAATCCCCCAGCGCGGAGCAGATGTTTGAGGTCACCAAGGCGATCGACCACGGCATGGGCGTACTCTATATCTACGGCAACTATACCGGCGATATCATCAATCTCGATATGGCGAGCGAAATGGCCGATATGGAGGGTATCTCCGTCAAAACCGTGCTCGGCGCGGACGACGTAGCTTCCGCGCCCAAGGAAGAAAGCCATAAGCGCCGCGGGGTGGCGGGCATCTTCTACGTTTACAAAGCGGCAGGCGCCATGGCGGAAACGGGCGCGACGCTCGAAGAGGTGGAGCGCGTGGCGCAAAAGGCGGCGGCAAACGTCGCGACCATGGGCGTTGCGATCTCTCCCTGCATCGTTCCTGAGGTCGGCAAGCCTTCCTTTACGTTGATGGAGGACGAGATGGAAATCGGCATGGGCATCCATGGCGAACCGGGCATCCGCCGCGGAAAACTGCGCCCCGTGGACGAGGTGGTAGACGAGATGCTCCAGGCGGTGCTGGCGGATCTGTCCCTTATGGAAGGGGATGAGGTGTCTGTGCTGGTCAACGGTCTGGGCGCTACCTGCCAGGAAGAACTCTATATCGCTTTCAATCGCATCGCGCAGGTTCTCAACGAGAAGAAGCTCTCTCTGTATTCGAGTTATGTTGGAGAATTTGCGACCTCAATGGAGATGATGGGCTTTTCGATCTCCGTGCTCAAGCTGGATGCACAGCTGAAAACCCTGATCGGCAGCAAAGCGGATACTCCGTTCTTTAAGCAGTTTCCTTATTAAAACAGGAGAAATCCCATGAATCAGTTTATGAAAGATGACTTTGTCAGGTCAGTAGTCTGCATCAAAAACCGAATGGAGGCCAACAAGGATTATTTGATCGAGCTTGACAGCGCGATCGGTGACGGCGATTTGGGCCTGACCATGCTCAAAGGCTTTACCGCGGGCATGGAGGCGGCTAAGATGGCTTCGGATACGGATCTTGGCATGCTCTTTAAGCGCACCGGCTTTGCCATTGCCAAGGCGGCGCCCTCTACTATGGGAACGCTGATGGGTACGGCTTTCATAGCGGCGGGAAAGATGCTTGCGGGTCTTGAATCCGCAGACGCGTCGCAGATTGGAGGCATCTTTACCGCAATGGCCGACGGCATCAGCGAACGCGGCAAAGCAAAGGAGGGCGATAAAACCCTGTTGGATGTTCTCTATCCGGTGGGGCGCGCGGTAGAGGCCTTGGTGAGCGATGATATTGCCCTAAGAATGAAAACGGCGGCCGGCGAGGCCGCGCAAAGCACAGAGAAAGCAAAGTCATTGATGAACCAGCACGGCAAAGCCGCCGTATTCCGTGAAAAAACCATCGGCCTTTTAGACCCTGGATCGGTGGCGGCCATGCTGATGATCGAAGGCTTTGCGGAGGCATGCGGTGCACAACGTTAAAGCACTGCGGTTAGCATGCCGTGAATATCCGATATGAGAGGAGTTTCGATATGTTCAAAGTACAGGAACTTACGAATGAAGTTTTTGCCCCATATGGTACTTTTTTCAACATTCACGAGGGCTATGACGAGGGCGTCATCTCCTTTCAAGCGGACCGGATGCCGCATTTCATCGGCTTGCCCGCGATGGACAGCGTTTGCTCTATACGGATTCGATACCGACCACTGGAGCTGACTCTGACCGAGTATCATAACGGCTGCGAGGAAGTCTTTGGCGGTTTCAACTGCGACTTGGCGTTCCATGTGGGGCTGATGGATAACAGCAACAAGCCTATCATGGATTCGATCAAGGTGTTTCGGCTTCCAGCGGGTACATTCGCGCGCGTAAAACGGCGTGTGCTCCACCATGCCGGTTTCGTGATAAATAAAAACGATGTGGGGGACGGCATTGTCCTGCTTCCGCCATGGACATATACCGTGGACTGCAGTGTGATCGAGTTTACGGCACCGATTTCGTTCGAGGCGTAACAAACCGGTTCCGCAGAAACAAACCTAAACCATTCGGCGTTACGATCGAAAAATAAAAGACGGAGGGGAAAACAATGAAAAAGACGCTTGCCATATTGCTCGCATGCATCCTGCTGATTCCTATGCTCGCAACCGCCTGTACTCCCGCAGAAACACATTCGAATGCGCAGCCCGACGCGGCGTCGGAAGAAAACACGACCGGCGAACTCAAAAGCGGCGAGGGCAAAGTCGTTGGCTTCTCCATTGCGCAGCTTTCGGGCAATCCTTTTTGGCAGGTTCTCTGCGATGAACTGGAAGCTGGACTCGCAAAGAACGGCTATAAGCTGGTTGTGGTGGACGCCACCGGAGACGTGGCCAAACAGACTGCCGACGTCGAGGACCTTATTTCCCAAGGCGTGAATCTGATCTTGATTAACCCCTTTGACAGTTCTTCCATCGTACCGGTAACCATGACTGCTAAGCAGGCGGGCATTCCGGTCGCGGCGTTGGACATCCCGATTGACGAGAGCGGTTACTGCGAGTTTACCTGCATCTGCGATAATGAAGAGCTTGGATACAATATGGGCTGGTATGGCGCCTCCAAATTCCCCGAGCAGGAAGTGCGCGTTATCATGCTTTCCGGTTATGCCGGAGGTATCGACAGCTACCAGCGCCGTTTCGGCTTCATCGAGGGCTTCAGCAACTACCAGTTGCAGACCTTCTCCCGAACCTCTCTAAAGATCGTTTTTCAGGGTTTTGCCAATTATGCCTTTGATGATGCGAACAAGATGATGGAAGACGCGCTGATCCGTGTCGGCAACGATTTCGATATTCTCTACTGCGAGAATGATGCCATGGCTCTAGGTGCTGTTAAGGCTATGACCGAGGCGGGTATCACAGGCAAGGTTGTGTTGGGTATCGACGGCTGGAAGGAATTCTATGCGGGCATCAAGGCAGGAACCGTCACCGCCACGGGTCTGAATTCACCCATCGAGCTGGCGGCCGTTACCGCGGAAACTGTGCATAAATTCCTCAACGGCGTTGCGGTGGATGATTGGAACTATACCACGCCCGATGTAGTTGACATCAAAAATGTTGACAAATACTACGATCCCAACTCCATCTATTAATGCGCAAGCAACTGAGCATCATTATGTAATTGCATCAGCAGGTGCGTCATAGTGTACTCCTGCAGCGCACCTGCTGATTCGAATTACTGTCAATGCTGGGTCATCTCCAGCAGTAAGGTGGGAAGAATGGAAGGAATCAATTATGCTTCTGTAGAGACCGAAGCGGATAATATTTTGGAGCTTCGGAACATTTCTAAGTCTTTTCCTGGAGTCAAGGCGCTCAATGATGTGTCTTTTGTGCTGCGGCGCGGAGAAATACACGGCCTAGTCGGTGAAAACGGCGCGGGCAAATCCACGTTATTAAAGATTCTCTCAGGCGTATATAGAAGCGATAGCGGTGAAATGTTCTATGAAGGCAAGCTGTTTTTGCCAAAGACCCCCATGGACGCGCAGGATCAGGGCATCTGTATGGAGTATCAGGAAAAAACAGCATTTCCGAACCTCACGGCCGGGGAGAACATTGTAGCCGGTCATTGGGGTCAATATACAAAGAGCGGGCGCAGCGCCGTGGTGGATTGGAATCGGCTCCATGCTGCGGCCGGTGAAATCATTGCAAAACTGAAATTCGATATTGATACAAGGGAAAAAATGGAGAACCTTTCCCCTGAAAGGCAGCAAATTGTGCAAATTGCACATGCGATCGCCATACGGGGCAAGGTTCTGATTTTGGATGAACCGACGGCAGCGATCTCTTTCAGCCAGGTCGAGAATTTGTTTGAGATTCTGCGCATGCTTAAAGATGAAGGTTATTCCATCATATATGTTTCGCACCACCTGAAAGAGGTGTTTCGAATTACCGACCGGGTAACGATCCTCAAAGATGGGGAGGCTGTCGGAACCTTCAATACATCGGAGCTGACCGAGTCCGAAATGATGCATTATATGGTCGGCCGCAAGGTGGAACGCGTACAGTATCAGACGGATCTTTCCAATTCCAAAACGGTATTCAAAGTGAATGGGCTCACGACGAAGGACGGGGATTTAAAGGACGTGTCCTTTGCGGTTCGCCGCGGTGAAATTGTGGGTATCGCGGGATTGTTGGGAAGCGGTAAGGAGTTACTCCCGCGCGCGATCGTCGGGCTGAAACCTTTGGCAAGCGGAACGCTAGAGCTTTACGGGAAAGAATACAAGCCTAAATCGCCCAAACATGCTATTAAATCCGGTATTACTGCTTTACCGGCAGATCGAAGTATCGAAGGCTTGGTGCTGGAACAGAGTCTCGCTTTTAATATGACGCTATCCTCCTTCGACCGCTTCACAAAGGGCTTTTGGATACTCCAGAAAAAGGGCGATGAACTTGCTTTGGGAGCTGCCAACGACGTCAACCTCAAATACGTCACGATTAAGCAGGTGGCGAATTCTCTCAGTGGCGGCAACCAACAACGCTTGATGATTGCTCGCGCATTTATGACCAACGCCAAGATGATTATTTTCAATGAACCCACACAGGGCGTGGACGTGGGCGCTAAAGCCGAAATCCATAAGCTGATCCATAGATATGCGGACAACGGCGGCGCGGTAATTCTCGTGTCCTCGGAGCTACCTGAGCTCCTGAGCAATTCCGACCGTATTTTGGTCATGGGCAAGGGGCAAATCAACATGGAACTGAGTGCCGAGGAAGCCGATGAGGACAGGATCCTGGAAAGCATGATCGGTTAATCCGAAGAAGGAGCTAAATATTACTATGGAAACGATGAAGCAACTCAGCCGTGAAAAAAATAAAGTTAAAATCGTTCAAATTCTCAAAGATTATATGCTGGTGTTATTCGTTATACTGCTTTGCGTGGTATTCAATGTCATCAACCCCAAATTTCTGGGTGGCAGCAATATGCAAAATCTGCTTCGGCAGACGGCTGTCAATGCGATTATCAGCATCGGCATGCTCATCCCGATTATTACCGGCGGCATTGATCTTTCCGTTGGCGCCGTATCAAGCTTCGCGGGTGTCTTGGTTGCCGGGTTTTTGACCAATAACGGCATGGGCATATGGCCTGCGTGCATACTGGTCATGATTATCGGCATCGGCATCGGCGCGTTCACGGGGTTCCTCGTCACCTTTATGAATATCGCTCCATTTATCGCAACGTTGGCGGTAATGACCATCATAGAGGGCATCAAGTATATCTATTGCCATTCGGTCTCCATATTTATCGTCAATGAGCGGTTCATGGATCTTGGCAGCGGCAGTACGCTCAATATTGCAAATCCAATATGGCTCATGCTTATCGTTGCCATACTGATGCAGCTTGTCATGTCGAAGACCGTATACGGCCGCAGTCTGTATGCTCTGGGCGGAAACCGAAACGCGGCGCGCCTTGCCGGCATCAACACCAACATGATGATCTTCTCCAGTTACATTGTTAGTGCGGTTTGCACGACCTTTGCCGGTTTGATCCTTGCTTCCCGCTTGGGGGTTGGTTCCCCGCTTGCCGGCGCGACCACGGTCAACAACTGTATCGCGGGCGTTGTCATCGGCGGCGGCAGCCTGGCAGGCGGGCGAGGCAAGCCGAGCATGGTACTTTTCGGCGCGTTTGTCATCGGCATGGTAGCAAACTTCCTGAACCTTATGGGCGTGCAGAGCTACACCCAGAAGGTGTTTGTGGGTATTATCATCATACTGGCCGTATACGCGTCCGAGCGGAGCAAGAGCAAGAAGGCGTAATGATATGGAAATGATCTTTGGAGCACCACAGTATTACGTGCAGGGGCCGGGGATTCTCCGGGCGATACCCCGGCATATGGCGGCGCTGGAGGTTAAAAGACGCACGCTGATCATTATGGATCCGGGCGTGGTAGGCTGTGTGCAGCATATGTTTGATGCGATGGATACAACGGCGCTGCCGTACACGCTGCTTGTTTACGATAAGAGCATTCATCTGGATAATATCTATGCGCTTATCCAAACGCTGGACCGCGATTATGACTGCGTACTCGGTGTGGGCGGCGGCAAAGCGATCGACGTGGCAAAACGCGTCGGGTGGGCGCTCCAAACCCGTTTGATTACGGTTCCGACCAGCGTGGCCTCGGATGCGTGCACGAGCCGTACTGCCGTTTCCTACGGCAAAGACGGGGAGATTGTAGAGGATAAGACGCTTTTCAATCCGGCTTGCGTACTGGTGGATTCGGCGGTCATCGTAGGCGCGCCCTTTCGGCTTTTTTGCGCCGGTATGGCGGATGCCATATCCAAGCGGTTCGAGTATAAGCTTTCCCTAAAATGTGCCCAGAAGAACTGGTATGACGGCGACCCAGCATTCTTCATAAACGACATATCCGAAAAAATGCATCTGTTATTGCTTAAAGAGGGACGGTATCTTGCCGATTGTTTCCGGCGGCACGAGTTGAACGACACCGTTGAAAAAGCGATTACCGCCATGTTCCTCATGAGCCGATTTGTTTGGGATCCGGGCGGATTACGCGGGGCGCACGACATGTTCGAGGAATATCATGATTGCGGCTACGGCCCCGACGTTATGCATGGCGAGATGGTGGGCTTCTTCGATCTCGTCCAACTCCTGCTGGAGGATTACCCGGAGAACGAGTTTGAGGAGCTGTATATGCTCTATAGTGAGCTGCATATACCGCTGAAACTTTCGGATATGGGCTTCCCGGTCGAAGATGAAGCGAAGCTTTATCAGCTTACGCAAAGAATGCTGAGCAAATGTGCCAAATTCAATTATCATCCGAGCGCAGAAAAATTTAAGGATATCATATATCGCCTGGAAGCGCGATAATCATGTTTGTTTTGGAAAGGGAATGGATGAGGGAAAACGGGTATGGATAACGTTTTGGATCAGTTCAAGCTTACGGGCAAAAAGGCCGTGGTGACCGGCGCTTCCGGCGGTATCGGCCGCGCATGTGCGCTGGCGCTGGCGCAGGCGGGCGCGGACGTAGTGGTGCATTACAACAGCAACAAAACCGCAGCGCAGGAGTGCGCGGACGAAATTAAGACGCTGGGGCGGGATGTTTTTTCTATTCAAGCCGACGTTGCGGACTATGATAGCGTCAATCGGATGGCCGACGAAATTAAAACGCGCTGGGGCCAGGTGGACATCCTCTTCAACAACGCGGGCATCGGCTTGACCGTCGATCCGGAAAAAAGTACGAAGGATCAATGGTTAAAGGTGATCGATACCAACCTAAACGGAGTGTTTTACTGCGCGCAGGCCTTTGGAAAGATCATGATTGACAACGGCGGCGGTTCTATTATCAACATGGGTTCCATGTCGGCAAATATCATTAATCGTCCTGAAGAGGTGTCCTACAGCGCCTCAAAAGCGGGCGTACACTTGATGACCAAGGGGCTGGCGGCAACATGGGCAAAATATAACATCCGCGTCAACGCGATTGCGCCGGGCTACATCGCAACAGAGATGTCTCTGCCCGAAATGCGCAGGCGTCCTGAATGGGTGGAGCGTTACTGGACCGACTGGACGCCGCAGAACCGCGTGGCGGCGCCTGAGGAGCTTGGCGGCCTCGTGGTCTTTCTTGCGAGTTCCGCGTCCTCATTCATGACAGGTTCCTGCGTGGTTATCGACGGCGGCTTCACGGTGTACTGAGCAAAGATAAGAGTAGGGGCGCTGTTATCCGTTAAGCCTTTTATCCAGCAGGTTACGTCATGTTATTTTTACAGCAACATGGGGCAAGGTTTGCAGACAGAAAGCGTTACTACGACTGCTTTGACAGCTATTACGGAGAAAAGACCGCCAAGCCGATGGTGACGATGGTGGCGGAGTATCTGGAGGAACGGCTGCGGCAGTATCTTGACATCTTGAAATAGGGAGGTTGTTTTCGAACCCTTATTTCAGTTTTGGCGAAAACGCTTTGCCCTGGACATTTTTCTCCAGCACTCGTTCTTTGCAGAGCATAACGTATCAATTTTCTTCCATAATGGACTTTTTTGACAGAGCACCATGATACAAGTATCACCCCAAGGGATGAAAACGGGAATGCGCGGAGTTAGAATGGAGGAGCCGGAACAGATCGGTTAGACTTGGTGCGTAAAAGCCCGTTTGACAGACTGATACCAGCTCCTTTGTGCATCCCAAATTGTAGCGGCCTAATGGCCAGCACGCAGGGCAGTCAACAACTATTAGGGAGCTGACCGGCTCAATAAACACGGAGGAAAAAGCAATGAACGTGGTATTTGAGCGGTGTTGTGGGATTGACGTACACAAGAAAAAGGTGGTGGCATGCTTACTGACACAAAACAGGAAAGAAATACGAGAGTTTGGAACTATGACGGACGATATTCTTGGGCTGTGGGAGTGGCTTGGGGATAACGGCTGCAATGTGGTCGCAATGGAAAGCACAGGGGTATATTGGAAGCCGATCTATAACATTCTTGAAGAAAAAGGATTCAAGCTCATCGTGGGTAATGCGCAGCATATGAAGGCGGTGCCGGGCAGAAAAACTGACATTAAGGATGCGGAGTGGATAGCAGACTTAACGCGGCATGGATTGGTGCAGGCAAGCTATATTCCCAGCCGGGAACAGCGGGAATTGAGAGAAATGGTGCGTTATCGCCAATCGCTGGTGGAAGAAAGAGCAAGAGAACTCAACCGCATACAGGCGGTATTGGAGGGAGCGAATATTAAGCTCGCCAGTGTGGTCACCGATATTAACGGAAGAACCGGCATGGGTATTCTCAAAGCGCTCGCGTCAGGCAATACCGACGCACAAATGCTCAGCGCTATGGCAAAAGGCAGCCTT
>JBCFAY010000027.1:0-40821 GCA_038562375.1 Bacillota bacterium
GGTGGGAATAAGAGTTTTTCGCGAATTCATCGGCCACCTTGAGCACAGTTTCGTCGCCTGTCGTGGTGGTCGTGATCACCGACCAGTCACCGGCCGCGCGCTCTGCGCTTCCGGGATCCTCAATGATTACCCCATTCGTGAGCAGGTAAAAGTCGCGTACCAGGCTGGCCGAACCATCGACCAGTTCCACCGCCGTTATCTTGGCAATGCTCGCCGCCGAATAGCTCTCGGCGATCAGGCGATAGGCGTCATCCGCAAAATCGATCTTGCGTGTGGGCACCGCTCGCGCGCCGACCGTGATCTCCAACGTATCTCGGGCGACCGAGAAGTCCACGAATACCCACGCTAGCCGCCGCACAAGCGCGATGTACTCCTTTAGGCTATAAACCCCGTCCTTTACCTCCGGCGCGATAAACGGCGTCGACGTGACCGCCGTGACGGCAATATACGGCATGTCATAAGCCGCATCGCCCGCCGCCGCGAAATTGTCCTCGATCGCCGCCGCGATGAAGCTTTCAATATCCGTTCCCGGGCCCGGATAAACGATTGCCCGCTTAAACAGCTGCACCAGATCGACGGCCGTGATCGACGTCACGCCCTCGGAGGGCGCCGCCTTATCGATCAGCCATCCGTGGCCCTCGAAAAAAATAAAACTGCCTTGGCTGAGCGCGTGCTCCCCGGCGATCGCAAAAGTAGAGTTTTCGTCGTAGATCGAGGCGATCGCGACATCGTAATCGATCACGTCCAGCAGGGGCAGGGTTTTAAAGTCAGAACGCCGCTTTATGAAGGTTTGCATAGCTACACCGCCTTGTAGTATTCGTAAACCCTGATTGCCGCCGCCTGTGCGATCTCTGCGTCCGAGCCTATGCTTAACGAGCACGGCACACCGACGGAAAGCCGAAAAAAGTTGTTATCATTCAGATCGACATGCTCGATCAGATCCTCCGCACCCGCCACTGTTACGCGCCAGATCCCCATAGCCCCGTGACGCGAGGAAAACAACAGCGTTTCATCCGCACCGATCTCAACATCCTCAAGGTTTACCCTCCCGAGGATCTCCGCAGTCGATTTGCGCCGCAGCGTGATGACCGGTCCATCCAGCGGGCCGGGGATTGATATGCTCAGCGCGGCCTCAAGGTGCCCGCCAGCCGTTACGTCCACAGCGTTGATGTCGCCTGATAGAGAGTAATGCATTGGATATTCTGCCGGGTATCGTTTGCCGCCGCCCTCATCAGGCGTCAACTCGATTTGCACCGGCAGGCGCTTGTACCATGGGGACGTGCAGCGCAGGGAGGCGGGGCAGGTGAGCCATCCGCCCGCTCCGAGCTCGCCTTTTTCAATGCTCTCGATATCGATATCCCTGAGGTAGTCGATGTCCAGCGGCCGATAGATCAGCATAACCCGCCGCCCGGAGAACAGCCAATCCATGACGGCCTTGTATCCCGCGTAGCCGCCCCGGAAGACCAGATCTCCCACGATGTTCCCCTGTACCAGCTCGGCACGCGTGGATACGAAAAATCCGTCGCTGGATTGGCCGAAATCATGTTCGATGGAAACGCCAAGGCCAGACGGCAAATGGAAAAACGTCTGATCCTGCAGGTCGATGCGCTGACCGATCTCGTTTTCAAGCCAAAATTTTCTCATACATACATCGCCCCCAGTTCGCGGTTGACGCGCTTGATGAGGTAGTCGGTCTGCCCCTCGCTGAGATCGCGCGGATAAACGTTGATGGTAACGCTGCCGCGCGAAACAGACCGGCCGGATAATCCTGATAGCCCATTCACGCCGATGCTCACGCCGTCGGTCGGAATGCTGCCATTGATGATTTTGCTGACCTTTTTCATCTCCGCGCCGAATCCCACGCCGATTCCGGCTGCCATGTTCTCCCCGATGCCAGCAAACACGGTTGACGGTGATTTGATGCCGAGAATATCCTTGATGCCGTTCACGATGCCATTGAAAAATCCGGTTACTTTGTCCCAAAGCCACTCCGCCATAGACACAATACCGTCCCAAATGCCCTTGACGATGTTTTTGCCAGCCTCCCAAATATCTGTAGCAAAGCCCGCGATACCATCGACAACCGCGTTTATGATCCCCTCGATAGCATCGTCCAGACTGACCAACGCGTTCCAAATACCTTCTCCGATCGCCTTTACAATCTTCCACGCCGCTTCAAGCAGTTTCGGAACATTTTGAATGATACCCGTCACGATAGCGACGATCATTTCCAAGGCCGCAGGGATCAAAAGGTCCACGTTATCGATCAGACCCGTAACGATCGCGGTGATCGCGTCGATGGCCGCGGGAATGAGTTGCGGCATGGCCTGGGTGAGCCCCATGACGATGGCGATTATAATCTGTGTGGCGGTCGATATCACCATCGGCAGGTTTTCAGTGAGGAAAGTGACAAACATCGTGATAAGCTGCACCACCATTGCCGCCAAAGGCTCGGCGTTTGCTGAGATCGCCGTCAAAAGTCCTTGTATCAGCTGCATCGCGCCCTGCATGAGAACCGGGAGCATCTCCGGCAGGAGTGCCACGATCACGTTTATGGCCTCGGTGAGCATACCAGACAGCACCGAAACAACTTCCGGGATGTATTTGGAAATGCTTTTTAAGCCCTCGATAATCTTTGTGGACAACCAAGTCCCAATTGTCTTGATGTCGCTCGCTTGAATGCCGTCCGACAGGGCCGTGCTCATAACCGATAAAAATTCACTGATCCCCGTTCCAACGCTTTGCAGCGCAGGCAGAAACGTAACGGCGAGCTGCTTGCCTATTCCATCAAACTGTGCCTCCGTGCGCTCCATGATATCGTCGAACTGGCCAAGCTTGGCGACCATTTCATCGGACAAGACGAGGCCCATCTTTCGCGCTTCCTCGGCGTAGAGGGCGAGCGCGCCGGTGCCGGAATTAATCAGCGGCATGAGGTCCTGATAAGATTTGCCGAACATATCCTGCGCGGCGATATTGCGCAGAGTTTCGTCTTTTATCCCGGCCAGGGCATCAACGGAATCATAGAATATCTGCTCACTGGACTTTATCTCGCCGTTGGCGTCTCTGATCGATACCTTGACGCCGTCGGCAACATCGATGTAATCCTTATTGGACTTTACGGCCTCGCCGGTTGCTTTGGTTGTCTTAGCAAGTCCCTTGGTCAGCGTCCCTACTTCGACGTCTACAAAACGAGCAGCATATTGGAGCTCCTGCAGCGTGCCCACGCTGATCCCTGTCTGAGCGGAAAGGGTAAGAAGCTCGTCCGCTGCGTCGCCGGACTTTTTCCCGATATTCCAAATAGCCGTTGCTGCAGCGATTGCGGCCGCTCCGACCGCCGCCATAGCAGCTCCGGCGGTTTTGAGCCCCACAACAACCGCTTTTCCCGCGACGTCGCCGACCGCTTTCAAGGAAGCGCTGAACTTCTCCATGCGCTCGGATTTTGCCGCATCGTTGAGCCCCTTGATCGCACCCTCATTGTCTTTAAGCTCGCGCTGCATGTTGTTCAGCGTTGCGGTCGCATTATTGACCTGCTGCTGCCAGCGCTGAGTTTCGGCACTGTTTTCCCCGTATTTTTCGGTAGACGATGCCAGCCCCGCCTTGAGCTGTTCCAGCTTGTCGCTCTGCTCTGCGATCTGTTTCGTGAGAACCTTGTTCTTAGCGGTAAGCGCCTCTTGGCTTGACGCGCCCTTGTCAAATGAGGACGCAACCATGCGCATTTCACTGTCCAACGTTTTAAGGTTGGTGTTAATTTGAGCAACGGCCTTTTTTAGCTCAGCCTCACCTTCAATGCCTATCTTCGGCCCAACGTCAAACTTGTCAGCCATATGCTCACCTCGCAATCTCGACACAAAATCCCAATAGTGGTAAACTTTAAGCAAAAAACACGGAGGAATCAGTCATGCAGTGTGCAAAATGCGGCAGTGGAAATGTCAACGTCCAAATTGTTCAAACAGGCGGGAAAACTCGCACCCGCAAGCGCGGAATCCTTTGGACGCTTGGCCGCCTTTTGCTCATTATCTGTACTTGCGGCCTCTGGTTGCTGGTGGGGCGTTCTAAAAGCAAAAGCACGACCCGCTTTAAAAATGAGTCGCGCGCAGTTTGCCAGAATTGCGGGAATACCTGGGCGGTCAGCTAAGATTCGGAATCATTTCATCGTCACTGATTTCGCACTTTTCCTTGGCACCGTTGATGATCCGATAGCATGCAATCATATCCATGAGTTCGCCCAGCGGCATGCAAAGGTACTCCGCGCGCGGCAGATGAAGCATTCTCCCCCAAAAATCAAGCCACGCAGGTTTTAAGGCTGCGTGGCTGTCGCGTTTTTTGGGTCAGATTCAACCTCGATTGTGGGCCGCATGCCCTGCGTCATCGCGGCAAAAAGGCTGTCCTTGAGCGTCATGAGGTCAGCAACACCAATGACAATTTCAAGCTCTTCGAGCGTAAAACACTTCTCGTCCTTTCCGTCGATGATCTTCCTGTAAGCCGCGCCCTGCTCATTGAGCAGCCCGATGAGCCAAATCAACTCGGTCAGCGCTTCGTCTGCCGCCTTTCCGGAAAAGGCATTTCCAACCGCCTCAATGCTGCCATACCGTGCGGTGATCTCCTTAACCGCCTTGGTTGAAAAATTAAGCGGGCACTTGATGCCCGCTATCTCGATTTCTGTGATTCTGCTCATATTTACCTCACGCAATGTTCAGCAAGTGCTTGATATAAATCTCTGCCTCGGCTTCGGAATCGAAAGTTGCCTCTCGTTTCCAGCGCCGTTTTGCGGTATCATCCCGCATAATGGTAGCCTCCAACGATGGCGTCTGCCACTCGATGGTTTCCCCCTGCGTCGTGGCGGCATCTTCCGGAATATTGAACTTAATTCTCGGGAACACAACGGCCCGATGCTTTTCTATGCCGCTCTTTTTCTTTTTGATGATAATACCGAAGCCCAGATCCGGCGGGCTCATATCATCATCGAAAATCAACTCGGATACCGTATCCTCGCCAATCGTCAGCGTCGACGCTGTTATGCCGAGAATCAATGCGCTGGCCGCCTGTTCAAGATCGTCCGTGTTGATTGTTAAAGTCCCGTTTGCAAAAGACCGCTCAGACTCGGCAATCCCATTATCCGCGAACAGGTTATTGTCATCGCTGCTCTCGATGGCCGCGGAAAACTCAACGGCTTTTGCGAGCACCTGCCCAGCCGAATATGAGACGACGCCGCCCGCGGCCGCGTATTTCGCGATATACGGTTTACTTACGCCTATCGTTGCCATTTATTTTCCTCCCATAAGCTTTTCTATTTCTTGGTCGATAACCCGCCCCCATCTCGGCGATCGCCGCCTGCTTGGTCGCGTTGACCGCCGGGCGCACAAAAGGATGCTTGTGACGCACGGACGAACCGCTTTCCACAGCGCGCGCGAGCAGCTGATTCGGAATACCTTGCGGATATTTGTTCGTGGACTTGCTCCCGTACCCATCAAAACCGATCTTCGCGTTCCAATCGCCGTTTTCATCGCGAGTGATTGGCGTGATTCCGAAAGATGCGAGCAGGTCGGCCTTTTGCGTCCTGGTCAACCCGCCAAACTGATCCCCGCCGCGCAGATATCGGAATTTCTCCGTCGGCACCCCTTCAAGAGTTGCCTTGATTTTGTCCGCGACGATCTTCGCGCCTGCATAGATCGCTTTTTTAGCGATCTCGTCCGACCCGGCCGCGAACCGCGACAGCTTAAGCGCGTATTCGTCGGACGCCTTAAAAGTCATCCTAGCCATGGGGGTCAACCACCATTTCGAATACCCACTCGTAATGAATGTAGCCGGTAGCATCCTCTTTTTGGATGCTCTCGAGGCGCCAGGGGATCCCCGCATCGCTCATAGCCTTCTGGATCTGCTGCACGACCGGGTCGTACTCGATCTTGGTATAGTAGTCGACTGTTCCGGTCAACGCCTGCTCCTGCATGCGGTTGTTGCCGTGCTTCGCGCTGGCCTGCCCGTCCTCTGCCCAGACGATGTAACTGCCGGTCGCGTCTTTGGGCGGAGAGAAATGATATACTTTTTGCGTAACGGTAAGCAGCGCATCGCGAACATCAATCAATGTCATAGTCCTGCACCAGCCTTTCGAGCGACAGATCCGATATCAGTTCGCCGCTGTCATCATCAACGCCGTGGAAGGCTCGTACAATGTCGTATTGCGGCGAGCCTGCAGGCGGCGGCAGAATCGACGATAAGATCGCGATGTCATGATTTGATATCGCCCGATTTTGCAGAATGCGGATTCGCTCGGATACGCCAACTCCCTCCTGGCCCGCAATAGGTTGCGGCGCCGTCTCGAAACTGAGCTCGCCATACCAGGACTGATGCTTGAGTAACGGCGCATTGTTCGGCATGTCCCCGGCCGCAGCCGTATTCGACACGCTGTAGATCGAGCAAAAGCCTTTATCCAGTACCATCCGTTCCGCCCTTCTCCCGCAGCCAGCGTTCGCGCAGCGCCAACGTTAACCATTCCGGCATGCCGGTGTTTTTATCGCGGTTGTTGTGGGCCCAAACGACATAATCTGAAAGGAAAACCTGATCCCCCACGTCCTCTTCAATCAGATGGATCCCATTGCCCGCGAGGGTGCGATCAGCCGCAGCAATGCGCAGCTTAAGATAGCCGTCGAGAGACGTGTCAGAGGGCAGGCGGTTAAGCCTGCCCTTGACAATTCCCAGCACCACGGCCTCATTGAATGCCATGGGAGCCTCCTTCCTTAGACGCTCTTACGCCTTGGGCACGGCAAACACCTTGCCGGACTTAATGACCCTGCTGTCGCCATCGAGCTCGACCACGGTGATCATCTTACCCGCCGCAGCAGTGATCTGCGTCGTGCCGGATACCAGCGCAGTGTACCCCGTGACTTTATCGCCGCGCTTAACCGCGAAGTCACCAAGCTTATACTTGAGCGACGTCCCGGAGGACTCGGCGCCGGTCACGGTCAGAACGGTGTCGCCCGTAGCCGTACCAGCCACGGCAGTCACGCCGAGCACGCCGAGCTCAGTGTTGGCGTAGTCGACAGGGAACGTGCTCGAGGTAGCGGCATCGGTATTGTCGTAGCTGACCACGACGAACGCCTCGCCGAACACGGGCAGGCCGTCATAGCGAGCATAGCCCTTGAACACGGTCTGATTCTTGAGGAAACGGACGTGTTCGGAGGAAGTGATTTCCGCGCCGGCGCGCTCAGCGAGCGTGAACACGGAGCCAAACCCGCCGGCGATTTCGTAATCGCCCATGATCTCAAGCTCGACGATGTCGCCGCCGATAATCGGCATTTGGTTGTTCACGCCCGCTATAAGTGCCGCGGCCGCATCAAACGCCAGCGCCTTGGTCATCAGGTTGATGTGGGTCGTGCGGTTCATGATCCAAAACGCCTGCCCGTTGGAGTAATTCGGCTTCGCGATCCCAAGCGCCTCGATCAATGCAGCATAGAAGGCCGCCCCTGATGTCCCGTTGATGTTGAGCTTTTTGATGTTGCTCACATGCAGATCCGTCCACGCAGGGGCGTCACTGCTCCAATTGGACGGTTTGGATGTCTGTGCAAGGCGAGTAATGAAGCCAAGCGGCATTTTAACGCCGGTGCCGTATGGAATAGCGCGGTCAACGCCCTTGCCGATAGCCTTACCGAGCGCCGCGACGATCTCGCTTCCAAGGTTGATATCGCTGTCGTCGAGAAGCGTATCATGAACGGGTATGAATCCGCCGACCATATACCCGTCCACCTCGACCTGGTTCAGCGCGAGGTCAAGCTCATTCATCTCCCCGGTGGCCTCCATCCAGATGCCTTCGGGATCGACGCCCATGATGTTCTGCCTGGCGGTACCGTTGACGCGCTTTACGCTCACGTATTTCGCAAGCTTGGAATACTGCTCGATATTGTCGCGGAGCAGTTCGAGCATGACGTCAGGGATGGTTAGCTTCCCGCCGACGACCGCACGGGTCTTTAAGCTCTCGCGGATGCTCGAAACGAAGCTGCGAACCTGCTCGTTGGCAAAGAATGCCGCACGTTCCTCGACTGTCATGCCGAAAAACTTAGTTCTGTTGTTCATCGTGTGAGTTTCCTTTCCGCCTCGTTCCTGAGGCTTGGTTTTATTAGGGTCGCCCTGATTCTTGCTGCGATCGTCGAGCTCCGCAATCTCGGCTTCGAGGTCGGAAACGACCTTATCAAGCCGCGCCTGTTCAACATCGTGCGCCTCCACATCGCTGTCAAGCGTCGCGGTATCCGCATCGATGGCGTTTGCCTCGTCCTCCACCGCTTTGCGCTCATCCGGAGTCGCTTCGGCGGTCAGTTCCTCGAGGGCAGCGGTCGCATCATCCTCGCGCTTTTTTAAAGCAATACGCCGCTCTTCAAGGGCGGCGCGCTTATTGCGGTGATTATTCGCCTCGGTCTGAGCAGCGGCGAGCTGCTGCCGCTTAAGTAGTTGTTTCAGTGCCATGTTTTAACCTCGCTTTCATGCGCTTTTTCCATATCTCGAAAGCCTGCTCCATGCGTGACCGCGCGACGGCTTCCGTCTTTTCGTAGGCCGGGAACGTCACGATGGAAACCTCGTAGAGTTTGACGGACTTCAAGGTCCAGTGAACCGATCCATCGGGACGAACTTCGACTTCCTCCGAAAGAATCTCAAACCCGAACGAGCACTGGCTGACGTCGCCGCGTTTTACGCGCGCATACTGGTTCACGGCATCCTGGTCATCGTCATTGATGTCCACAACTCCTTTTAAGCCGTAGTTATCAATGGACAGCCTCAGCGTGCCGGGCTTTGTTCGCCCTAGAACGCGGGTGGTATCGTGATTTACAAGACACCGGATATCATCATTGATCGTGCTGTCGAAGGCGTGAGCGTCAACGCTCTCGGTGTATCCGGGGAAAATCTCGTAGATATCACTGAAAACAGCGAAATACGCCTCAATGCTCCGCACGCCGTCGTTTTCGATGGCCCGAAACTCAGTGACGCGACTACTCCTTTGCTGAATTTCCGTTTTCCTTTTTTCCTGATCCATCGTCTTTCCCTCCTTTCAACTTGTTTTGTTCGCCGATTTTTGCATAGGGGATGTAGTTTTCGAGCACGGCGAGCTCGCTTAACCCATCGCGCGGGCTTCTTCCCATGTCATCGCGCGCTTCATTGCGGTCAATGATGGCTCGGTCCACCAGATTGCAATCAACCTCCGCGAGTTCCTGCAGGGAATAAGCATATAGCGAGCGCGGGTTCAGCCTGAAATACCAATTCGGCGAGATAAGCAGTTTCCTCGTCAACTCCTGTTGGATCGATAAAGCTATCGGTAGCAGTTTCGTTCGAACAAAGTTGTTATGCTCCTGCTCATCAAATGTACCCACGCCCACAACATACGGCGGCACGCCGACAATCGCCGCGGCCATCCGCTTGTCCAATGTGATGCTGTCGATTATGGCGAGATCCTCTAGGTTGAGCGGCTTAACCTGCTCTACCTCAAGGATTCCTGCCGGGATGAACCACGGGCGACCGTTTTCGGAATCATCGAGATACTGCGCCGCCAGCTTTTTGCGCCCGCTTGGTGATGCGAATTCCTCAGTCAGTCCATCCACTTTCACGATAATGGACGGCGTCGGGCTGCTCATTAAAGCATCCGAGGTACTGCGTGCCCGGGCGAGCTGCTTTGCAACGTTTTTTAGTAATACCTGATTCCCGCGCCCTCTCCATGGTCGCGCCGGATCGGGGTTGAACGTGAAATGCAGCACCTCATCATGCTCGAATCTCTCTCCCCGGACGCGGAGCCAGTATCCATATCTTTCGTCCATGATCGTGCAATCGTGAACCGGTAGGGGCTCGATGTCATCGAGCAGGCTTCCGCTGAAATGCGGGATAGCTATGGAGTTGCCGTCCTCAAGCATGTCCTTTACGGTCTTCTCGATCCATGCTTTTCGCGTCGTATACCGGCATGGCGAGATATCGATCTTCCGGGACAACTCGTTTTTAATGCGCCGGTCGCCGTCCTTGGAGTTCTCCATAAGGTGAATGGTCATACAGCTGACAAGCTCCGCCACATGCTGTAATGCGGTTTGGATTTCCGGGTTGTCTACCAATCTGGTATATCCCGTCAGCTGCGAGTAAACCTCCGGCGACGCCATCCATGTAATCAGACTGCGGGCTTGAGTAGGCGCCCTCACGTTTTTGGCATGTTTTTTTGACATTATCAATCCTCCAGCCATTTTTTGGCGTTTTGACTGCGCTCGAGGTTTTCGAGCATCCTGACGCATGCAAAAACAGCGGCGTCGAACACGTCGATCCGCTGCTCCGGCGTAACTTTTTCATACTCGATCATATCATCCGTTTTTTCGATCGCCTTGACGTTTTGCACACAGTATTCAAAGGGATCGGCGTGCATGTAGTAGAGAAGCCCGTTTTTCGCCTTGTCCTCTATTCGACGGAAGCCTTGCGATTTTTTGTAAAAATACTGCGGCTGATCAACGATGTTGAAGCCCGCCGCTTTCATGCCGATGAAATACTCCTTGCAGAACTTTCTATCGTGCCCGACCTCTGAGGCTTTACAGCCCTGAGAACGCATCGCCTTGAACCAATTCACAACCTCGGCGTGGTTGACGGTCGGGCTGTTGCTCATTGTCAGCCATCCGTCATCCTGCCAGCCGAAAAGCGGTATATTATCCTCGTCAGCCTTATGGTGCGCCTGGGTAATCGGGAACCAGCAATGCGGGATGATAATATCGACTTCCTCAGGGACGTCAATGGAGTCCCCGCTTTCGTCCGTAATCTTGACCATCCTACCAGTCCTGTATGTTCCGTAAAGCGCGGATGCTGTCAAGTCAAACAGTTTAGACAGGTCGGCGCCGCCAAACCATTTGATCGGCATCTTTGCCAGTTCTTCAATCGGCCAGTCGTATTTCGCATCGCTTGCCCGGAACTCATCGATGTTGAAATATGCCTTCATGGCCGCGGTATAGATGTTGAGCGACTTCGCAAGAAAATCCTTGCGCTGCTGCGGGTCGTTTTGCGCATCAAGCGCGTCGTTCATCATGTCGGCCGGGCGAATGGACACACCGTAATTCGGATTCGCGATTTCGTGCTGGTGCTTAGACGTATAGTCCACATCGCTTTTCCCATTCGCGTCCGCCATCGTGGCGAATACAAAAAGATGCTCCGCGGTCACTGTTCCGTTGATGATCTTGAGAGCATACTGCAAACGCTGATAGCAAAACGACGTCATGTTATCACCTGCGGTCGTAATGCCGATGCACAGCTTATTTGTATACGCCTTGCCCGCTTCGCGGATGACATTGTACTGCTTCGCATTCTTGTATGCGTGAAGCTCATCACATATCTGAACGTTCGATACAAACGAATCGTGTCGGTCTGGGTTTGCCGCAAGGGCGCGCACAAAGAGCGATCCCACGACCTGCCCGTTATCGTCTTCAAACTCCCGGCTGATACTGTGCTCGGCGTTGTTGTCAAGCACACGGAAATTGTCGAGCTCGCCCATACGCTTGAGATTGAACACAATATGGGAAAAGCTCTGCGTCGCTTGATCGAGGGATGCGCCGATGATGTATATCCGGGAGCCGGATGTCCGCTCGAGCAACGCCAGGGCAAGCGCCAGCGCCGCCACAAATGGTGTTTTGCCGTTTTTGCGCGGCACAAAAATAAACGCCTCCTTGAAGCGGCGTTCTTTCGTTCCGATTTTGAAAAAGCCAAGCAGGTTGTAGATGATGAACTTTTGCCACGGCTCGAGGATAAGCGGCTTTCCGAGCAGTGGCTCGCCCTCAATCGTCTCGCCCTCCTTGTGGCAAATACAGGTTTCGATGAATCGAATAACAAACTCGGCATCGTGCGTGCGGAAGTCCCATTTTTTGTTCTCTAGGTCCTTCTTGAAGCGCTTGCACACCAGCTTGAGCGCTTTGCATGCCTTCTTTTTGCCGTTCAGGATGCTTTCGACATAATCGAGAACGTCGTTGCCGTTCGCATACTTGCGAAGCTTTGGGTATTTAAGACATATCATCGCCGCCATTGACGGCCTTCCCGAGCATTTCCTCGAGCTTCGAGGCCGTTTTCCCTTTCAGCGCGGCATGATTGATACGTTTGATCCCGGCGGGGGTCATGCCGAGCGTGTTTTCGACCTCAAGCAGTTCCCGGCGCAGATTTTCTATGGATTGATAGAGTGCCGTCTTCCGTCGGTTCGTCGCACCTGCCTTGTTTGTGTACCTTTCCGTGATCTTGCAGCTTGATTCATACCACTGCTGCATCAATATCTCGTGCTGTAACCGCATTTCGGCGTATCGGCAGATTAAAGGGGAGAACTCGCCCTTGTATGTGCCGAGCGATTTGAGTGATTCAACGGTCGTTTGGTAAATCTCAGCATAACGATTTTCGCTTATAACTCTCAATTCCGAGGCTTTCAAGGCGTTTTACCCCCTTTCTAAAAAATATCGCGCAGTTGGAACCCTCAACCCTCCCCGGTAGGCGAAAATTCGCGCGGAGATTTGGGGGAGGGGGGGATCACTTCCTTCGGCCGCCTTTCTCCGGATGCCTCTTGTTGTGACAGGCTTCGCACAGCGCCTCGCCGTTCTCAACGACATAAACGAGCTCGGGATATTGTTCGACCGGCTTCTTATGATGCGCATGCGTTGCCGGCACAGGCTGCCCGTCCTTAGTCCTGCGGCCGTACCTTTTGCATTCCTGGCACAGACCACCGGCTCGGCGCAAAACCTTTTTACGCCATTCACGATGCCGTGCACCGGTATAGTCATAGGCCATCATTTCACCCCACAACAAAAGCGCCCCGAAAGGCGCTGAAAATCTAGAGATTATTCTAAAATACCTGTTGACAATACTACGATACCGTAGTATAATAGAACCATAGAAAGGAGGTGACGGACATGGGCGGGAAAAGGAAAGGCGACGATAAGCAAATCGCAAGACTCGCGCTTATCACCGCCATCCTGGCCCTGATCACTCAGATCATCAACCTGCTGGCGCGGCTGATTGAGTGGCTGGGAAAACCCTAGGGCCGAGGGGCGAAAGCCCCTCTCCTGTGGATATTATATCCCAAACCCCGCCTAATGTCTACAAACTATGCAATGGCTTGATATTACGTCCATTGTGCTGTCGATCGTATCCATCCCGCTCTGCATATACGTTATCGTGTTATGCCGCCGGATACTTAAAGGCGGTGATCGGGATGAAAAGTGATCCTTTTGCCGACCTGTACTCTCTCGCAGATGCGGCCGCTCGCTGGAAACGTGCCGACGCCACGCTACGCCAGGCTATACAGCGAGGGAAGCTTGTCGCAGGCGTTGACGTAAAGCTGTTTGGAAAGCAGTGGGTCGTTACCGAATCCGCCATGCGCCGCGAGT
Organism: Bacillota bacterium; assembly: GCA_038562375.1. Classification (GTDB taxonomy): domain Bacteria; phylum Bacillota; class Clostridia; order Christensenellales; family CAG-138; genus JBCFAY01. The sequence goes on from JBCFAY010000027.1 coordinate 13,362, forward strand.
ACGGCCAACCACCAGACGAAAAGGCTCCCGAATAAGGAGCCTTTTTCGTATCAATTTTGCGCAGCCGAAAAGCCCCCAACAACGTCGAGGGCTTTAATCCGCAAATATATTTCTTCGTATAGAATTGTATCACATCGAAAACGGACATTCAAGTCTTTTCCTCGAAAAACCTTACGGCACGCTTTCGGGCGGCATCTCCGCACGCCCGGCCATAGACTCGTAGCGCAACCGCTTCCCATGATAGACCGGCGATGAACCGCAGCTCCATAATGCGCCGCACACGGCTTTCCTGTATCGTTGCGATCCATGACTTAATAGCGGAGGTTTCCCGCGAAAACCATGCTTGTTTTGAGGTATATGACGCCGCGACGCCCTTGTATCGCGCGGCAAGCTTGATGCTACAACCACTGATATGCACCGCGCGCGGGGTATAAGGAAACTCGGGATCCGATGCCTGCACAGTATCAAATACCCGCTCAACGGCCCTGGCCTTAATGCTTGCGAGCCTTCGCTTTAATGTATCAAGTTCCCGTCTCGCGACGCGGTATTGCTCAAGGCGTTGCAGTGTCATCTAAATGCCCTCCGTCGCGATATCTTGTCCGGTCCGCTCGCAAGGTCGTTTATGCTTGTCTCTATGACTGAATACACCACCGGCAGCCAATGTTCCGCTTTACAGTCGGGCATGGAACGGATAACCGGGTAGGGGAGTCCTTTGCCGTCAATAAGGTACAGCCAAGGCGGCGCTGGTTTCTTAACAATCCGTTTTTCCGCTTCCAGTTCACACAAGATCCCGAAAGCCTCTTGATTCCAGTTCGTCCAGAAGATTACTTTCTCGTACTGTTCATGCACAAACGCAATATCACCACGCCATTCAAAGCCGATGCCATCAAAGAATCGTTCAAGCTCAACATAGCTGCAACCGGGATGCTCGCGGATGTATTCAAACACCTGATTTTTGATGTTCATAGGGTGCTCCTTTCGTTTATCGGAAATAGGCGAAATTCGTTTTTACTACAGGATCTTTTGCTCCTTTTACCGCCTTGGACTCACGACCACACGCTCTTGAAAATTGGCTATTTTAGGGCATTTTTTCAATGTGTAGCGGGGTGTAGTGACTTTTTGTAGAGGTTTAATTTTTCCTAAAGAATCGCGAAGCTCACTAAAAACCCCCTACACGTCGCTACACACCAAATTTTTACTGGTAATTTCGTGCGTAATAATCGGGCTCGAACTGATGTTTGAGGCGATACCCTAAAAATAAGCTGACAGGGCTAGCGTCGCGTCCGCTGCCTGCCGGGCGCTTTTGCACGATCTGGCCGATGCCGCTTAGGGAAACCTTGAAATTGGCTGCGTTTTCGGGGAAAAAGCCGTTTGCGGAACACCATTGCTTATACCTTGCGTACACGTCTGCGGTCCTGGCTTCGTACAGCACATGCGCCTCCATTTCTTCATCAAGAAACCGAGCGATTTTATCACTGTTCTTACGGTAGTCGTCGATGGCAATCTGGACGGCCTCGGGCGGATCAAAGCCGTTTTCGCGCAACAGGTTAAGCCCCTGCACGCACCAGTTGAGGATGCTGCTAAGGTTTTTCGGTTGGGCAAGCTCGATTTTCAGCCCTTCGTCTCTCTCCTCCTCTTTGAAATGGCGCTCAAAGGGGATGGTCATGACGCGGCCGGAACTGAACAGCGTCACATCCGTGACTGCGGGGAGGTGGTTGGTGTTTATAAACAACTTGAATTGCGGGCGGTATTCAAAGCTGTTTTCATTGAGAAAACGGGCCGTGATGGTATCGTTTCCCGTCAAAGTCTTGACCAACGACGCGCTCAAAACGAGCTTTTTATCAGGTTCCGGGATATTCACGAACCGGGCACCGGCCAGCCGCGCAATATCCTCGCTGGGGCCGCTCCCGTTGGCTGTTTGTTTCTGCGCAATGGTGTCAGGCTTTGCCGTGCGGCCGTATTCGCCCATCATCCGCATAAAGGTTTCCATGGTCGTGCCTTTGCCGTTGCGGCTGGTCGGGCCGTAGAGGATAAAAAAGCACTCATGCTTGGTGTCGCCGGTCAAAGCATAGCCGAGGGCCTTCTGCAAGAAAGCAGCTTTCGCAGAATCCCCCTGCATTACCTCGTCAACAAATCGCTCCCATCGCGGGCAACATGCGCCTGGTACGTAATTGACGTTGGACGTTTTACTGAGCATATCCGCCGCCCGATGAGGAAGAAGCTCGCCTGTTTCTAGGTTGAGCGTCCCGTTCAGGCAATTAAAAAGATACGGGTTCTTATCGAACTGCCCTATCTCCACTGGGTATACGCCTGCAGCATCCTTGAGTATCGTTTCCCTGTATGCCCGGCGTTGCCAGCGTTTTACGAAGTCAACATAAGCCTGCCTCTGTTGCTCGTCTGGCAATGAAAGGGCATAAATCATAAGGTTGTCCGCAATCCGTTTGCACAACTCCATTGCGCGCAAGGTGCCCTCGTCCGGTCTCCATGCGCGACCGTCGTAAATAAACCATTTCTTACGCTCGGGCACATACCGGGCAACGTCGACGTACCAATCCGCGAAAAGGTTGCCGTTTCCGATATCATGCCAACCATACCGATCGTTTTTTTCCGGGTGTAGATCGGCAATCTGCTTTTTGTTGTCGCCATTGCCGATGGATATATGCTCCGCTTTTTTTATAGCTCGCTGGTGGATATACTCTTGAGGGTCGTATCCGCCTTGGCATTTGCCGATCGCCTCCTGTATCGTGATCGCGCCGTAGGTGCTTCCGGACTGAGCCCGATCCCATTTATCGCGCATCAAACCGGACCCTCGGAATATCCGATCCATTTGATTCGCATCCCGGTTTGTCCAGAAAGCGAGCATATTGCAGAAAGCCATATCTGCCTCGCTATGGGACGCATAACCGGACGTATCGCCGCGGTATAATGCATCAAATACCGGTCCGTTTCGGGCCGCCAGCGCCTTTTTTATGATCTCATCATCCGATACAAGCGTATCGCCGAGAACGCAAGCCCGCACCCCCTGATTTGGCTCCGATCGCGCTGCCGGCCGTAACATATATTCCTCAAGAACATCCGCGATTTCAGATGATCGATCTTCGACCGGAAGGTCCATGATAGCATTACCGGTGACGGTAACGAATTTTTGCGTACAACCTGCAATATATACCTCAAGTCCAAGCTTTGGGTTGTTGATGTAAAACCGCTTTTTGTCGTACACGAAGCCGGGCGCCTTGAAGATGATGCGAATACCTCTGCCACTCGGTGAGAGTTCCGTATAAGACGCCATCGTGCCCATGATGCTCATAGCAAATTCATTCGGTAATCCGTCTGTATCGATGCAGTTATCAATGTCAACCGCACCAAAGTCATTAAACGCACCGATCCCGCCGCCGTCATACCCTTTAGCCTCATATTTTTGGAGCATGACGGGGAAGGACGAAAACGTGTCCTTGTTGTTGGACTGAGCACGCCCGCCCGTCTTGGGATTATAGGGAACCTTGGTTTTTTTGCCGTCGCGGTCTTCATAGCGCCATAAACACCAAAGCGCATCGGATTTTAGGTTTTCAGGGATTTTATCTATGAACAAAGGCGTCACCTACCTTATGTAGAGTAAAGAGAACCGGAGCTGCAAACCGAATCAATCCTGCAGGACGGACGCCCGGTCTATTTCGTTCTTACTGACATACTCATCCTCAAGACGGCGCAACAACCGCACGGGGTCAACGTCCCCACATAACGCCTGCGCCCACTCGCCCCGAAAAAACGCCAACAATCCCTTGACAGACTCGCCGGGAATCTTTCTGCCCCGCTTCAGCGCAAAGTAATCGTCAACCGCCTGCCGCATAATGGCGGCGCAAAGATCCATGCATCCAGTGTCATCCATCGGCATCGCCTCCCTGTTCACTTTTCGCTTCGCAGCTTTCATTGTACTGGTCGAGCGCCTTTTGGCTGCTCGCTATTGTGTTCCGAATAATATCCGCCACGACCGATAAAAGCAGGTGGATATGTTCCTTTTGCATGATGAGGTGATTAGCTTCAGGGCTGCCGGGCTTGCAAATCGGTTCGAGGGGACCGAGAGCTTCGCTTAAAACAGCCTGCGCCTTTTCAAGCTCGGTTAGGTTCTCATCAATAACCGAGACGTAATCAAAGCAGCAACGCATATTCACGCACTCCTTTCGTGTACGGAAGCATCCTTCGATGCCCGCGCGTGGTCGAAAGCGTCAGAAACCTCCTTGCGAAGCGCCTCGATATCTTTAGACATTTGGTATAAAAGATAGTTGGCAATGCTCACCAGCTGCAGGGCGTGTTTATACTCGTACACCCATTTAATGCTGTTTTTCTCTAATTGGGTTTGTAGCCCACCGATCCTATGCGCTGCGGCATAGGCGGCATTCCAGTCGGGCTCTTCGTCTTCCGCGAAGGAATATTCGTCATCGAAAATATCGAGTATAAAGCGGGCCTGATCCGCAATACGTTCAATAGGGGTGAGCGCGTAATCTATTGAGATAAGCGGGTTAGCCGGGGAAGGATTGGCCGAGTTATTCATTGTAAAATCTCCTTTCAACTTGTAAAACCCCGGGAAACTGGTTATAATTGATTCAGATAAGTCCTCCGGGGCTTGTGTGTGGGCTCTTTTCCTCAGGCTTTGGCGAGTGTAGGGGAAAGGGCCTTTTCGTTTTCTGCCGGGGCGTATTTGAGCCACGGCCGCGCGCCATAATGGTATTTATCCGCAATGTGTTGCTGCTGATCCTCCGGCAGGGAGCACAGCCGCGCCGCCGATCGTTTCTTGCGCTGCTGAGAATCCGCATCCTGCCGAAACACCAAGCGCGTGATATTAGCGGGCAGGGCCGCTAAGTTGGTATAGCGAATTCGCTCCGGTAAAGAGACGATATCGTATGCGTGTCTGATTTCCGGGGCATCCACGGTTTTTCGCATCATGGCGCTCACTCCTGTTCATCCCGCGGCGCAGGATCGTAAATCTCAATGCCTGCAGCATCAAGGTTATCCAAGGCAAGAGCCGCGACAGCGATGAGGCACCGCCTCCATTTGTCGTCCCACCATGCGCACCGCTTATCCAAACATTGAGGCGAATGTGTGCTTTGAAGCATTAGCAATGGGCAGATTGTGTACTTGTCCATAAAATCCTCCTGACTCTGGATTTATTTGCCGTTATGGGAACGATCCTGATCGGCTCCTTGGAACAATTCTTTCACTCTCTCCCGCAAGCACCTCTCGCAATAAACAGCCGTGCCGCATAGGTCAGCGTCCCCCGAGGATAAAATCTCTTGAATATCAACATGCTCTTCCTGTCCGCACTGGGGGCAAAGGGTGTAAACATTATCATCGAGAATTTCAAGCTTTCTGTTTCCGTGTTTCATATAGAACATACTTTTTGCCGCCTTTCTCTAATTCTGCGTTCCGTCCGAGTCCAGGTACTTCGCGGCCATTTCTTTCACGATGGCCGTATAAATCTCAATGAGTTTCTTGTCATCTGCGATCACGTCAACTTTGTTTAACTGGTCGCGTTTGGATTTGCACACGCCTTCATCCGCCATGCGCATACGCTTGTTTGTAAGACGGGTCGACAGCGATACACCGGCGCGAGCGTCTACAAGCTGAAAAATTTCTGCCTGAACATCCTTGATAAATGACGTACCGCCCAATTGCTGTGCAATACGCACAATCAGCCTGCGGCAGTCCTCGCGCCATGACTGCGTATTGAGGGTGATCGTGTCCTTGAGGCTATCAAGGCGGGCGTTGGTGGCCGCAATCGCCTTGGTCTGCTCCGCCTGTCGCTGTTCAATATCGCGCAGAGCCCTGACCTGTAATTCGAGCATGTCGGTTGGGGAGAGCTGTGCTACAGCTTTTTCTAGTTTGATTAATTTCTGCCGGATTGCGAACCCTTGGGGCGTGCGCTGTATCATGGCGATATGTTTCGCCATGTCAAGGGTCAGAAGATGCTCCATGCGAGGCTTCCCGGCTTTGCCATCAGACCTATCCCCCGAAAACGGGGAATAGCTTTCTCCCTCTGTAAAACCGTAGTCGCACATATCCTTGAACCAAGTGGAGTAGTCCTTTCCGATCACAAGCCGTTCGTGTAGCTCGCGCCCGATGACTACCTTTTCTCCCGTATCCGTGATATAGGCCGGGATGATATCCTTGTTGAAAATCTGTAGTCCATTCATAAGTTTCTCCTCTCTGCGCCCGTATTCAATAGGGGTCAATTCAGCCATATTCGCTCCTTTCCCGCCTTGCGGCTTTTTGTCCATTGTTTCGCCGATCAGCAAGCAATCGACATGTTCAACCGTCCGCCCCTTCCTCCACGGTGATGATGACGCCCTTCTTTGCGTCGATTCCGGCCGCGTCGACATCAGACTTCTTGAGGTACAAAGTGACGAGATTCCCGGCCTCCTGGCTGCCTGCCTCAAAGCGGTAACAGGTTTTCGTGTCCTTGAGAAGCTTGAATTTGAGTTTTAACATGACAGCGCTCCTTTCTTTTATGGGTTTTTGATGATTCGTTTAATGTGCTTGTCCACACGCTGAGGGTGCCGGTTCCCCCACCAGGTCAGAGTCCCGAGCAAACCAGCGATCGTGCCAACAATTAATAAACAGTGGAATAGTCCGTCCCATACAGTCGGCGTCATAGGGCGATCCTTTCAGGCGGCGCGATCCCGCCTTTCGGGAAATACAGGTGCATTTGGTCGTAGGGGATCTCGAGCAAGTCCATCAAGAAATACATGTCGCTCTGCGTCCAGTCCAGATGCCCGCACATGCGTTGGGTGATGTACCAGACTGAACACCTCATTTTCTCGGCCAAGTATGCTTGGTCAATGTTTTTTGCCAGTAGAGCACCGCGGAGTCTCGCGAAACGCTTAGCCATATGACGCCTCCTTTACGCTGGAATCAAAAGTTAAGCTTGTTTAAGGTTTATTTCGAAGAGCTCCGACATATCTACTCCAAGGGCGTCACAAACACGCTTAGCGGTTCCCGGCGTGACAGACTTGGGTCGGCTTTCGATAATTGAGATTGTTGCGGCATTGACGCTTGATTTTGCCGCAAGCTGTCTCATGCTAAGCCCGTTATTTACTCGAGCAGTGCTGATTGCGAAAGGCTTTGAAGTAATCATGGAATCCCTCCTATTGTATTAAAATCGTTGATATGTGTTTGAGTTATCATATTATCGATTATATGTGCACGGATTATCATTGTCAACGAATTTCATCCAATACAAGTTAATTTCGCCAAAATGTTGATTTTCGTTTAAGTTTTGGGTATACTACAGGAAAAAGGAGGGATAGAATGTCTTTATTTAATGAGCGGCTAAAAGAATTGAAGGAAACGAGTGGAAAAACTCAGGCGACTATTGCGGCAGACTTGCAAATAACATCTCAGGCTTTCTCATACTACATAAATGGTCGGGAGCCGAATTACGATTTATTAATAAAAATTGCTGATTATTTCGGGACAACGACTGATTATTTGTTGGGTAGGTCGAACATGCCCACCTTTGATATGGAATACATTCATGAGGCAACGGGCTTGGGGCATCAAGCTATCGCGGCATTGGTTCAATTAAAAAAAGATCTTGAAGGCTGGAATGAAGAAACGGAGAGTAATTACAAAGCGCTGCTGAAACAAGCAATAGAAACGATTGCTGATGCCGGGGTGAATATTATGACTCCTGATGCAATGGACGCTTTTGAAGAGATCTGCGACGAGAATGAAGACTTATTGCCATCAGCATTGCGCGACCAGCTTCGCGTATTAGAGAATGCAGCGATTAATTTTGCATATGCCTATACAACCTTGCGGGTATTAAACAGAATAATAAGAAATGTTGATGAAGATCCGTATGCCGTCAAGTTTATTAAAGATGTCTATGATGTTGTTTTTTCAAATTACAAAGACGTTGACCGTATGCTTTATAGGCAATTAGGTTCAAAAGAAAGAATCGACATAAGATTTGAAGAATATTCAGCATCCAGGAGAGCAATACACGAAAGACGCTTGCTCGGACATCTTTATAAATTAAGCGAAAATACGCGCCAAAGAGCAACCTCGCCTAAGCATGACAAGGTTTTTGATGAGTTGTGCAAATGGGCAAGAGGTATCTCCGTAGATATAGGACTGCTCCATGGACCCAATAATACTACGGAATAGATACTATTTGCGGGATGGGTTTTCTTTTAACAGAGTAAAGAGGACTAAAAACGATTGCATAAAGAAGGGAGAAACAATCCCATGGCAAAAAGACGCAACCTCGGCGGGTTCTCGTGGAAGCGAGCAACCGGCGTCACTCGCATGAAGTCAAGAGTTTCACGCGCAACGGGCATTCCTCTTACGAAGTCCGGGCGACAGAGGAAGGTCGGGAAAATGGTTACGGGCGGCGGATGCCTCCTCCCGGTTATATTGATTCTGTCGATTGTCATGCTGATGACGGTATTGTTATCCGGATGCGCAGCCCCGGCCGCAGCACCTACGCCGCCGCCATCCGCAACCATCGCTGCCGCAACGCCTACAGCATCCCCGATACCAACCCCAGCGCCTACCGTTGCGTCGCTCGTAAACGTCAACGTGCCTGCTGTGGTGTTCGAGGGGGAGGACATGGACGCTATTGTACAGGGCGGTCTAAATAAAGGTTTTTCCGCCGTAACGCCCAACGAGGATGGCAGCGTTACCTATACCATGACGCAGGAACGCTATGATCAATATAAAAACGAGTGCAAGGCCAACATCATAGAAAGCCTCGATAAGCTTCCTGCCGAATATTCCAGCATCCAAAAAATTGAGTATAATGATAATTTCACCGAAATCACCATTACAGCTACCAAAGACGATTGGAACCTTAAGCAGTCCATGTCCATATTTGTAGCCGGAACCGCAGCCCAATTTTATTTTATGTTAACGGGGCAGGACCTTACAGTAACCGTTACCGCCATAGACGCCTCAAGTGGTGAAATTCTAAATACCGGGACATACCCTTCGGAGGAATGACCTATGCCCGCCAAAAAAGAAAATGTTCGATAAAACCGGCAAGCGCAATTAGGAAGGTAAGATTAAGATGTATTGCAAAAGCTGTGGTCAAGAGATCAAGGAAGGAAGCCGCTGTCAGGTGTGCGGCGCAAGAGCAAACAGAAACCTCCCGGCCTGGATCGGGTTAGGGGTTGTATGTATTGCGGCGGCGTTGGTGGTAGCGAAGTTATATTGGCCCGCGCCGGTTATGGCAGAACCAAGCAATACTTCCGCTTCTACGGCAATTGTATCTTCTTTGGAACCGCCGTCTGTAGATGCAGTTAAACCCATCATTGATGAAGCGATGAACAACTATAACTACGAAGATGCGTCAATAATTGAGGAAAACGGGAAAGCAATTGGAATCAAATTGGAGGATGCACTCCACGAGCGCCCAGAAGAGACGCCGCTGCCCAAAGCTAGTGACGAAATTTCTCTTGAGGATTTTGCAAACTTGATCTCAATAAATGATTATAATAATGACACCAGCAGAATCTATGATAAAACTGAATCCATCCTCACTTCGTATTTTGCCGGTTTCAACCCGCCCGTGGGCGAGGCAACGAAAATGAAGGTTTTAGCAGAGATCAGAAAAGCGGTAGAAGAGCGGGCGTCTTACATAAACGAAGATGACGAATTCTTAGTTACCATCAACGTCGATGGAACGGTGCTTTACATCTCAGTCGTGTACTCGGGAGAATAGGAGGTCCGCATGCCTGCACGTATAAATGAAGCTGTTTGGGACGATAAAGCAAAGCGATGGAAGATCACCGCCCAGGTTGACGGAGCCCGGCGATGGTTCTATTCATCGACGCCGGGGCCAAAGGGCAAAAGGGAATGCAACGGTAAAGCAGATGATTGGCGGGAAAGCAAGCTACGCGACGAGAAAACGCGTGTAAGCAAGATGTTCGAGCTTTATCTTGAAGAGCTAAAGGCCAACACGTCCGAGGGCAATTGGATGCCTCAGGAAAGCCACTGGAAGAACTGGATAGAACCGGGGTTCGGCGGGAAGAAGATCGGCAAGGTCAACGTGCAGGACCTCAAGGACGTTATCACAAGCGGCCACAAAAAAGGGCTCAGCAAGAAAATGCTTGCCAATATCCGATTTACCATGACGAGCTTTATAAAATATTGCCGTGGCTGCCAGTGTACCCAGCTTTACCCGGAGGGCATCCGCATCCCCAACGACGCGCCGGAAGGGGAGAAGCGGCCGATCCAGCCGAGCGATATCCGCAAACTGTTTGCCAGCACTATGAGCACATGGCGCTGCAAACCTTGCGAGGATCGGCTTGTATATGCGTACCGGTTCATTGTGGCCGTTGGACTCAGGCCCGGCGAGCTGATCGGCCTGCAGCGCGTCAATATCGACGGCAAGATAATTAAGATACGCGGAGCCATCAACAAATACAACAAACAAACCAAGGGTAAAAATAAGCGGGCCATTCGCACTTATAAAATCGGCAAGATCGCGCAGCGGATCTGGAACGACCAACAGGCGATGCTAAAGCGAGAGGGCATCGTTTCTACATACGCTTTCCCGGATAAAGACGGCGGACCACTTACTCTAGTGCATCTTGAAAAGGCGTGGGAGCGCTACAGGGTCCATAACGGCATCGAAAAAACAACGCCCTACGAGATGCGGCATACATTCGTTAGCATGAATAAGGACATGCCTGAGGCGCTGAAAAAGCTCATCTTGGGACACAGCGAGGACATGGATACGGACGGAGTCTATGGTCATGAAATGGAAGGGGATATGGACCGCGCCGCCAAGCTGATGGACAAGGCCCTTGCTAAGATTTTGGGCATAAAAATCTAAGTGTGGTTTTTCGCGTGGTCAAAGCGCATTCGGGGCAAACAAAAAGGCTAGATTTTCTCTAGCCTTTTCCTTGGTGCGGTCGATGGGACTTGAACCCATACGGTTGCCCATACGCCCCTCAAACGTACGCGTCTGCCGATTCCGCCACGACCGCAAATGTGCGACTCTTTGAGCCGCTTTTATATTATAGCCATGCCATTATGGATTGTCAACAAGCAATCCAGAGACTGTTTTTTCAACGCGAGCGCCGGGCGATGCCTCGATCAAAAACATTGAATGAAACCGGCGCGACCGGGCGCTTAAATGGAACCGGACAGCTCAAACAAAATTATCCGGGATTGCGGATTCGGCGTGGCGCATTGAGCTATCCTTATATTCAAAATAGTACAACGATGTTTGGTGTGCAGCCTTTGTGTATCGTTTGACAATTTGAATCGGCGGCACTATAATAATAACGAACTGATATAGTTATAATAAAACATCGTCTCTTATTTATTTTGGGGGCCAATTTAAGAATGGAAAACATCCTTTTGAACGTCAACGGTCAAAGCGTTACCGTCAACGTCGATACAAAGTGGACGCTGCTGTACGTGCTGCGGGAGGTGCTCGGCCTCACCGGCGCGAAGCAGGGCTGCGGTACAGGCGATTGCGGCGCATGCCGTGTGATCATCGATGGCGAGGCGGTAAACTCCTGCGTCATCCGTGTGATGAATGCCGTCGGGAAGAAGATCGAGACGATCGAAGGGGTTTCGGACGGGGTGACGCTGCATCCGCTACAGCAGGCTTTTATCGACTGCGGCGCGGTCCAATGCGGTTTCTGCACGCCGGGCATGATCCTATCCGCCAAGGCTTTGCTTGACCGTACGCTCGAGCCGACGGAAAAACAGATCCGCGAGGCGATCGACCCGAACCTTTGCAGATGCACGGGCTATGTTAAGATCGTCGACGCGGTGTTCGAGGCCGCGAGGCGGATGCGGGAGGCCAAACATGAGTAACACGACGAGCAACATGAAGTATATCGGCCAAAGCGTGCCCATCCGCGACGCGGCGCTCAAGGTCACCGGTCAGCTGCGCTTTGGGGCGGACGTCAGCCTGCCGCGCATGTTGTACGCCAAGGTGCTCTTCAGCCCCGTGGCGCACGCGCGCATCAAGAGGATCGATACGAGCAAAGCGGAAGCCCTGCCCGGCGTTCGCGCCGTGGCGACCTATTTGAATTCGCCGCAGCGGCGCTTCAACAGCGCGCAGCGCTATTACGAGCAGCAGATCCCCGAGACCGAGCGCATATTCGACGACACGGTCCGCTTTGTCGGCGATAAGGTCGCGGCGGTCGCGGCCGATACGCTGGAGATCGCCCAAAAGGCGGTTCGCCTGATCGAGGTGGAATATGAGCCGCTTCCCGTCATTACGGACGTCGAGAAGGCGCTCGAGGAAGGCGCGTATCCGATCCACGGAACGAGCAACGCCGTCATCACCATGAAGCAAAACGCAGGGGACGTCGACCGCGCGCTCGAGGAGGCGGATTTCGTCTTTGAAGACCGCTACGAGACCCCCGCGGTCCACCACTGCGCGATCGAGCCCCATGTCGTGATCGCCAATTACAACGCCATGGGCAAGCTGACGCTCTGGGGACCGAACCAGAATACCTTCGGCATGCGGGTGATGATGGGCCGGATATTCGGCCTTCCCTATAATAAAATCCGGCTGGTCAGCCCGCCGCTCGGCGGCGCGTTCGGGGGCAAGCTCGAGGCCACGGTGGAACCCGTGGCGGCGCAGCTTGCGATGATGACGGGCAGGCCCGTCAAGCTTGAATACACCCGCAGCGAATGCATCTCGTCCACGCGCACGCGCCACGGCTCGGTGGTCTATCTTAAGACCGGCGTGATGAAGGACGGAACGATCGTCGCGCAGGATTGGAAGGTTCTGATCAATACCGGGGCGTATACTTCGAGCGCGCTCAACGTGATGGGCGCGCTGAGCCATAAGATCTATAAGATCTACAAGAACCCGAACATGCGCTTCGTGGGGATCCCCGTCTATACCAACACGCCCATCGCGGGGGCGATGCGCGGCTACGGCTCGCCCCAGGTGTTCTTCGCGCAGCAGCGCCAGATGCATCGCATCGCGAAGGAACTCGGGATCGATATGTTCGAGCTGCAGAAAAAGAACCTCGTCGAGCCGGACGGCGTCGACCAGCGCGGGCCGTACCCCATCGGCAACCCGCGTCCGATCGAATGCCTCGAGCGCGCCCAAGAGCTGATGAACAACTGGCCCCCTCTCTCGGACGAGGGCGGAAAGTACCGCATCGGCGTGGGGATGGCGATCGGCACGCACGGGAACGGATGCTTCGGCGCGCATCGCGATCAAAGCTGCATGATATTGAAGATGAACGAGGACGGCTCCTGCATCCTCTACAGCGGCACGCACGATATGGGCAACGGCTCGCTCACGGTACAGCAGCAGATGATCGCGCAGGTTCTCGATATCGATCCAAAGTACATCGAAATCATAGCATCGGATTCGGAAGCGTCGCCATACAACCTTGGCGACTATGCGAGCCGCGGCACGTTCGTCAGCGGCGAGGCCGCCCGGAAGGTCGCCGTGGCCATGCGCGAGGAGATCTTAAAGGAAGCGGCTTTGCTCATGGAAGAGGAAAAGGACGATCTCGAGCTTTGCGAACGCGGCGTCGTTTCCCAAAAGACAGGCAAACGGGTCGAGCTCGACGAAGTGATGGTGTACGCGGAGAATGTGAGCCATCGCGAGCTCGTCTGCGAAGCGACGCACGCCATGCCGTGCGGCCCGACCTCCTACGGGGTCCATGTCGTGCGGGTGCGGATCGAGAACGCCACGGGCGACGTCGAAGTGATCGATTACGTTGCGGTGCACGACGTGGGCCGGATCATCACGCGCCTTGGCATCGAGGGCGCGCTTGAGGGCGGCATCCAGATGGGTATCGGCTACGCGCTGCTCGAAGGGCTTGCTTTTGACGAGAACGGGAAAAACCCGTACAATACGTTCCGCACCTATAAGATGCTCCGCGCATCGCAAATGCCCCGGATCCAGGTCGATTTCATCGAGGCCGGAGAGCCGGGAGGCCCGTTTGGGGCAAAGAGCATCGGCGAATGCGCGACCGTGCCCTCCGCTCCGGCGGTATTAAACGCCGTTTGCGATGCGCTCGGCGCCCAAATCAACGCGATTCCCTATCGCCACTTAAAAAGCTAAACGGTTGGACGCGGCCGGCGGCCCGTTGTTCGGGCTGCCGGCCACGCCGCGCTTGCGAACCGCGACCGGAGCCGGATGCCGGTCGCGGTTCATTTTTTTGCTCCGGTTACCTTTAGCGCCGCAAGAACAATGCCGCACAAAAGGATATTCCGTATGCGTTTTTGAATGGCCGGTATGCGGGAGAATGAAAAAAACCTGTTTACATGTTCGTGCGGTTCGATTATAATTTACATGTCTTCTGAATGATCTGACAAAAAGGTCGGACTACGATACATTTTCTAATCTCCGATGAAAAGCGAATCCGGATCGGGCTTGCAACAATCCTGGGCCCGTATATTCCGCGGGTAAAATTCAGCATTCGATGCCGCGAACGGCGGGCGACTATTCGGACAATTCTTCGATTACAAATAAATAGTGAAAGGAAAAAGAAAAATGTTCAGTGTCAATCAACAAGCGGTTAAAATTGTAAAGGAGCAGATTCTTCCGTATGCCGAGCAGCTCAACTGCAAAGTGCACCAGCTGAAAAACGGGGCGACGGTCGTGGATATGGGCATCGATATGCCGGGCGGCTACCTCGCGGGCAAACTGTTCGTGGAGGCGACGATCGCCGGAATGGGCCATGTGCAGTTCGGGCGTTTCGTGTGCGGCAATATCGATCTTCCCTCGATCGACGTCTATATCGATCACCCGATGGAGGCGACGCTTTCCACGCAGTTCTCCGGATGGAAGATGCCTGGCAAGAGCATCGACGGCTGGATCAACCCGATCGGCTCCGGCCCCGCCCGCGCCATCGCGCGCAACGATATCTTCTCGCAGAGCTGGGATTACCAGGACGTGCACCATGAAACGGTGTTCGCCGCGCAGACCGTTGAGATCCCGGACGAAAATATGGCGGAGATCATCGCGAGCGAATGCAAGCTCGAGCCGCGCAACGTATACATTCTGGCCGCCCGCACGGGAAGCCTCGTGGGCTCGATCCAGGTGTGCTCCCGCACGGTGGAGGCGACCGGCTGGCGCATTATCCGCAAGGGGTTCGACCCGAAGAAGATCATCAGCGGCATGGGCACCTGCCCGATCACGCCGCCGATCCGCGACGAGCTTCGCGCGATGGACCGCGTGAACACCGCGCTGCTTTACGGCGCGTCTGTGCGCTACGTTGTGGACTGCGCGGACGCCGAGATCGAGGCGGTGATCGATCAGCTCCCGTTCTGCGCGTCGCGCAGGTTCGGCGAAGCGTTCATCGATCTGTTCGAGGAAGGCAAGCGCGACTTCTATATCGTGGATAAGGATATCCATACCATCGCCCAGTATGAGATCACGAACATCGCGACCGGAAACACCTTCCGTTCGGGTGTACTGCGCGAGGATATGCTGGAGCGCTCGCTCTTCCATTGAGCGGATGGGATGTTTGAATCGATAGGAGAGTATTCAAAGCGATGGCAAAACGGGTGATCATCATCGGCGGCGGCATCATGGGAGCGGTCGCAAGCTGCTGTCTTGCACAGGCCGGGCACGATGTCGCGGTGCTGGAAAAAGGGGAGCTTGCCTGCGGGGCATCCGGGGGGAATCTCGGCCAGATTTCGCTGACCGACAGGGAGGAGCCCTGGCATGCCCGTATCGTCCTTGACTCGCTTGCGGAGTACGAACGGATTCAAAAGCATACGCCCCTTGAGTATCAAAAGACCGGCGGGATCGTCGTTCTTGCGGACGACGAGCAGATCGAAGCCGCGAAGGGCATGGCCGAACACCTGAAGGGCTTGGGCGTCGATGTGGAATTGATCGTTGACGGCGGCGGCATTGCCGCCGTCGAACCCAATCTCGATCCCGCGTTTGTGCGCGCCATCGCCTATTGTCCGGACGAGGGGAAGATCAATCCGCTTTTGGCGACGCTCGCCTACTTCGAGATGGCCAAGCGGGCCGGGGCGAAGATCCATCCCAAAACCACCGTTACAGGGTTTAGACTCGATGGCGGCCGCATCGCGAGCGTCGAGACCGACCGGGGCGATTTTGAGGCGGACGTCGTCGTCAACGCCGCGGGCGCCTGGGCGGGGATCATTGGGAAGATGCTGAATCTTGAGATGCCCATTGAGTATCATCGCGGGTCGGCGCTCGTTTCCCAGCCGATCGAGCCCGTGATCAACGGCCCTGTCGTGGGCGGAGGATTTTTGCTCAAAAGCCGGCTGACGCAGGCGAAATGCCGCATCGGACTTGCGGCGATACAAGCGTTTAACGGGAGCGTGATACTCGCGCAGGCGACGGAGGAATCGGCGGTCGACGATAAAACCGTTACCTCGTACGGCCTTTGCGCGACTGCGAAAAACATACTCAGGTTTTTCCCCTGCCTTAAAGATCTGGAGATCGTCCGTGCATGGGCGGCGGTCACGCCGTTTACGCCGGACGGTCTGCCGTTGTTCGGCTTCAGCAAAACCATAAAGAATTTCTTCACGGCGGCGGGGTTTAAAGGCGCGTTTTCGGTGGCGCCCGCCGTGGGACACAAGATCGTCGAGGCGATCGATGAAGGATTTGTCTGGGAAGGGGACCAGTTCCTTCCGGATAGAACAATTTAGGGAGGTTTGCAATGGGTCTGATCGAATACTGCGCTGGTCAGTCGTACCTGCACACAATGGATCCACGGGTGAAAATCCTGGCGCTTCTGTATTTTTCAATCGTCGTGTTCATCGTGAAAAACACCTATGTCGTGCTCGGGATGCTGCTGCTTTTCGTTTTGCTCTGGTCTTTGGCGCGCCTTCCGTGGGGGGGCCTGCTCAAATTCGCCAAGGTCGTCAGCGGAATTATGGGATTCATAGTGCTTTTACAGGTCATTTTCTATCCGGGCACGACGTATCTGCTCGGCCCGGTCCCGAGCAACATCTTCCTGATCGGCGGCATGGGCTTTAAGCTCGAGGGCTTGCTCTTCGGCATCCTCCTCGCGTTCCGGCTCATGGCGCTGATGGTGCTCATGCCGATGGTCATCATGACCACCGAGATCCACCTGTTTTCGCTTGGCCTTGTAAAGCTCGGCCTTCCGTACAAGGTCGCGTATATGTCGAGCACGGCCTTGAACATGATCCCGACCTTCCAGGACGAGATCGGCGTGATCATGGACGCGCAGAAGATGCGCGGCATGAACGTGTTCGAGGAAGGCACGAAGATGCAAAAACTCAAGGCATATCCGGCGCTCGTGGTGCCGCTGGTCATCGGAGCGATGCGCAGGGCGCAGATGATGGGCGTCGCGATGGATACGCGCGCGTTCGGCGCGCACAAGACGCGCCATTATATCGATAGCATCGGGATGACTACGGCGGATTGGATCACGGCCGTTATCGTGTTCCTGCTCGGCGCGGCGTTCCTTGCGCTGAATTTCATGCTATAAGGGGTGGCGGCGATGAGCGAAACGATTATTAAACTGGAAAACGTGTCCTATCGTTATCCGCGCACCAAGAAATGGGTGCTCAAGGAGATCGATCTCGAGATCCATAAAGGCGAATTCATCGCGATCATGGGGGAGAACGGCGCGGGCAAGACGACGCTCTGCCAGTGCTTCAACAGCGTGATTCCAAACTTCCACGCGGGCAAGCTCCAGGGCAAGGTAACGGTGTTCGGCATCAATACGAAGGAATGCGCGGTATCGGATCTGTCGGACAAGGTCGGCATGGTGCTCGAGGATCCCGAGGCGCAGCTCTTTACGACGATCATCCGCAACGAGGTCGCCTTCGGCGCCGAGAACATGAAGGTGCCTTTGGATGAGATCCGCAGGCGTATCGATTGGGCGCTCGACATCGTCGGCCTTTCCGAGTACATCAACTGCGAGCCGACCGCGCTTTCGGGCGGACAGAAGCAGCGCCTCGCGATCGCGACCAACCTTGCGATGATGCCCTCGGTGCTCGTGCTCGACGAGCCGACGTCCCAGCTCGATCCGGCCGGAACGCGAGACGTGTACGAGGTGATCCGCGAGCTTCGCGAACGCGAGGATATGACGATACTGATCGCGACCCATAAGAGCGAGGAGATCGCAGAATTCGCCGACAAGGTGCTCGTGCTCAAGGAAGGCCGCGTCGCGGCGTTCGACGAGCCGCGCGTGATATTCAACGATGAAAAGCTGATGAAGGAATGCAGCATCCGGCCGCCGCAGGTATCGGAGCTTGCGAACTATATGCGCGAAAAGGGCGAGGATCTCGGATGCTGTCCCATCCTCATGGACGAGGCCTGCGACGGCGTCGAACGGTGGTTTAGGGGGGAACAGGCATGAAGGACAACGTCGTACTCAAGGTCGAAAACCTGAGCTATACCTATAAGAACGGGCACGCGGCGCTCGAAAACATCAATATAGAGATCCGGGAGAACGAGTTTGTCGCGATCATCGGGCAGAACGGCGCCGGAAAATCCACCCTGCTTAAGAATATCACGCGCCTTTTGCTCCCCACGTGCGGGGACATATACGTCAACGGCAAGAATACCAGGGATATGACCGTCGCGGGGGTTTCAAGGGAGATCGGCTTCGTGCTCCAGAACCCGGACCGCCAGCTCTTCGCGGATACGGTGTACGAGGAGATCGCCTACGGCCTTCGCAACGCGGGCTTTGGCGAGGAGGAGGTCAAAACGCGCATCGACGAAACGCTGGAGGCCGTAGGCCTTTCGGATAAGCGCGAGGAATTCCCGCCCGCCCTCAGCAAGGGCGACAGGGCAAAGGTCGTTATCGCGTCCGTCATCGCGATGCGGGCGCGGATCATCATACTCGACGAGCCGACCAGCGGGCAGGACTACCGCGGCTGCTACCAGATCATGAACATTGCAAAGGAGCTTCACGCGAAGGGACATACGATCATTTTCGTAACGCACCATATGCCCCTGGTGGCCGAGTACGCGCAGAGGACCGTCGTCATGGCCAAAAAGCGCGTGCTCCTTGATGACACCGCGCGCAACGTGTTCAGCCAGCCGGAGATTTTGGCGACCACGAACATCAATCCTCCCCAGATCACGAGATTTGCGGCCAGGCTTGAGGGAAAGGTACCGATTTCCGGCACGATTCTGAACGTTTCGGAGCTTGGGGATACCCTGCTTTCGCTGCGCTCGAGCGCACAAAGCCGATCCTGAACGGCATATTTCACAGGCGGTATAAAATTAACAACAGGGATTTTTCATTTTCCGGAGAATAAAAGGGGATGGCATGAGGATAGACGCGCATGTGCATTGCACCGATCCCGCCGCGCTGCTGACGGGTATGCTCGACAAGCTCGGGCTCGACAAGGCGGTCGTGTGCTCCTCCGGCGTCGCGCGGGGGGAGACGATCAAAACGCTCGAGGATGCCAAAGCGGCGATGGGCGGGATCGCAAGGGCGCAGTCCGCGGGCGGAGTGCGCTCCGTTTCACAGGTCAACCGCGCGCTCGCCGAGGTTGTAAACGGCAACGGCGAACGCTGTATCGGCTTTGCGAAGCTCGACCTGTTTTCGCCGACGCTCAGGCAGGACGCCGAGGAGGCGGTCTCGCTCGGATTTGCCGGTTTCGGCGAGATCATCGGCATTCACGGCAACGCCGATAAGGTTGACTCGGTCCTTTCGCTGGCGGACGATGCCGGGCTGCCGGTGTTCATCCATTGCGATTATCCCGTGGACGCCGCCGACCTCGGCGCTCTGTTTCAAATGATCCGGCGGTACGCCCGCGCGAAGGTCGTCGTTGGGCATATGGGCGGGGATTTTTATCTCGACGCGCTCGAACAGGCGGCGGGGCTCCAAAACGCGTATGTGGATACCTCGGAGGTCGTCAACCAGGTGGCGCTGCAGGTGGCCGCGAGCACCATGCCGGAACGCCTGCTCTACGCGTCGGATTTTCCGTTCGACTGCGCGGAATCGATGCTCTGCCGCATCGATTGCCTCGCCTTGGACGCCGCCGTCAAGGAGCGCGTAATGGGGCTGAACGCCCTCGAACTGCTCGATCTTTCATAAAGGTCGTCAAAGGTATTGACACATTATTGAAATACCGACAATCCAAGAATTTTTGACACGAAGGATCCGCGCATCTTTAAGGCGCGTTTCCATACCGCGGCGGGGCAAACGCCCCGGGCGGAACCCGTGTGGATTTCTGTTTCCGTGCCGACAGCCATGCGCCGGAAAAAATCCAACGGTCCCGGACCTTGGGTAATCGCACGCCCGGAGGGCCAAACATGATTTAGGAGGTTTAGAATGGGTAAGAAAAAAAATGCGTTCCTCGGCAACATCCATCCCGCAGTCATCTCGGTTTGGGCCGCAATCCTCGCCGCGTCGCACCTGATCCCGGGCTTCCCGATGCTGGGCACGGGCGGCAACTTCTCGGTCAGCTCCGCTCTCATTCCACTTGCCGGTATATTCTTCGGTCCGATCCCCGGCGCGCTGTGCGCGGCGATCGGCAATTTCATCGGCTATCTTATCGCGCCGTCGGGCGCCTGGCTCGGCATGGCGACGTTCCTGATCGGCACGGTCAACGCGCTCGCGGCCGGTCTTGTCAGCAGGGGCAAGTGGCCTTACGCGGCCGGTCTGATCGCGATCGGCACGATCCTGTGGTTCTCAAACCCGATCGGCCAGTCGGTTCCGCTCTTTGCGATCGTGTTCTACGGCCTCGGCCTGATCGCCGTCATACTCGGCGGACTGGTTTCGAGGAAAGGGCTGATCGGCAAAAACGCATTTCTTAAGGCGGTCGCCATATTCCTGTGCGCGTTTGCAGGCCTTGTGACCGCCGCGAGCCTTGCGAACTTCGCGAGCCTCACCCTGCTCGAGCTGCCCGCCACAATCTGGACGGCTCTGGTATTCGTCTCTCCGTTCGAGAGGGCGATGTTCTCCCTCGGCGCTGTGATCATCGGCATTCCGCTTTTGGTCGGATTGCCGAAGATCGGCATTTTCGTCGGCCCCGAGGATCCCAACGATATCGTCGATGACGATGTTATCGAAAAAGTAGAATAATTTTCCTTTACCCTTGGTTACACCAAAAACGGTGCATGGCTGGGTACCGGCGCGGCGAATCCGCGCCGGTACGGGCACGGTTACGATTTGAAACTACGCCGATCTTAAAGAGAATTATCACGAACTAGAGGCATAACGGTATGCAAAGGGTAGAACAACATCCGATCTTAAGCATCGAAGAGAGTCCCTGCTTTTATATCAGCGTCGACGGAAAGGATCTTTTGGCGCGGGAAGGGGAAACCATTGCGGCGACGCTCCTGGCGCACGGCATCCGCACGTTCCGCCGCACGGAAAAATACAACGAGCCCAGGGGGATGTTCTGCGGCATCGGTCAATGCACCGACTGCATCATGCAGGTCGACGGCAAGGCGAACGTAAAAACCTGCGTGACGCTCGTCAAACCCGGCATGGTTGTAAAAACGCAGCATGGCCGCGGGAACGGGGGAAATTCATGATCGAATACGACGTCATCATCGTGGGCGCGGGGCCCGCGGGCCTCGGCGCGGCGATCGAGGCCGCGCGCGCGGGCGCGAGGCCCCTGCTCCTCGACGAGAACGATAAGCCGGGCGGACAGCTCTTTAAACAGATCCACAAATTCTTCGGCTCGAAGGAACATTACGCGGGGATGCGCGGCTTCGCCATCGGGCAGATGCTCCTCGGCGAGGCGCAGGAGCTCGGCGTGGAATTCAGGAACAACACAAAGGTTTGGGCGATTTTTCCGGATCTCAGCGTTTCTGCGACCGACGGCGAGATCAGCGTGCGCTATAAGGCGAAAAAGGTGATCCTTGCGACCGGCGCTTCGGAGAACGCCTTGAGCTTTCCCGGCTGCACGCTCCCGGGCGTGATCACCGCCGGGGCGGCCCAGACCATGGTCAACGTGCACAACGTGCTCCCGGGGAAACAGATCGCCGTCGTGGGCTCGGGCAACGTGGGGCTGATCGTCAGCTATCAGCTGATGCAGGCGGGAGCCCGGATCCCCATGATACTCGAGGCGCTGCCCGCTGTCGGCGGCTACGCCGTGCACGCCGCGAAGGTCCGGCGCGCAGGCGTTCCGATACTGACCGGCCACACCGTCATGCGCGGGATCGGAACCGAAGCGCTCGAGGCGATCGAGATCGTTCGCCTGGACGAGCGCCTGTGCCCCGTTCCCGGCACAGCGAGAATCGTCCCGTGCGATACGCTGTGCATCGCCGTCGGGCTGTCCCCGAGGGTGGAGCTCGCGTGCGTGAGCAAATGCGAAATGGCCTACGCCGCGCCGCTCGGAGGGATGCTGCCCCGGCATAACCGCGATATGGAGACGAGCCACGAGGATATCCTGGTTGCGGGCGATCTCGCCGGGGTGGAAGAAGCGAGCACCGCGCTCGACGAGGGAAGGCTTGCGGGCATCCGCGCAGCCTACCGGCTCGGGTGCTTGAGCGAATCCGAATACGCGCTTGCGCAGGCGCGGATCCAGGCGCGGCTCGACGCGCTGCGGCAGGGCGCGCACGGCGAGGCGCGAAGCCTTGCAAAACAACGCATTTGGCAAAGGGGATGATTTTCGATGGAACGTGAAATTGTCTGCAGGTGCGAAGAGGTTACCAAAGAGGAGATCATGGACGCCATCCGTAGCGGCGACGCGTCTTTGGACGCGATCAAAAAGCGCACGCGCGCGGGGATGGGCTTCTGCCAGGGAAGAACCTGCAAGCGGCTGATCGCGCGCATGCTCAGCGCCTATTACTCTATGCCGATGGACGCGTTCTTGCCCGGAAGCGTGCGCATACCGGTCGTTCCGCTGAGCCTCGGGCTGATCGCCGCCACCGTCGACGGGCAGGAAGACGATTGATCCGCCGCCAATTGTAAGGAGGAGAAGCGATGATACTGATCAAGAATGCACGGTATCTGATCAAGAGCGCCGACAAGGTGCTCGAGAATGTTGATTTGCTGATCGACGGGAACCGGATCGCTAAGATCGGGTACGACCTCTCGGGTCTCTGCCATTCCAAGGCGATCGACGCCACGGGTAAAATCGTATGCCCGGGCTTTGTCAATATGCACACGCACCTGTACCAGAACATGCTCAAGGGCGTCCGCGAGGATCTTCTGCTCAAGCCCTGGTGCGAAGAGGTGACGTTCCCGTTCTCCGGCGTCATAAGGAAGTACGCGCACGAAAGCAAGAACTTCGACCTCGCGTACTATTACGGCATGCTCGGCGCGATCGAACAGATCCACTGCGGCATCACGACGTTCGTCGATATGGACATCATCTACGACGCCCTGTTCGATTCGTGGCGGGATTTGGGCGTGCGCGCCGTCGGCGCGATACAGGCGGTGAACCGCTGGGTACCCAAGGCGCTGATGGTCGACGACGAGGTGCGAAAGCGCGATATTCAAAAAACAATCGATCGATGGCACGACAACGGCATCCTCAAGGTCGCGATCGCGCCCTCCACGCCGTTTGCCTGCACGCCGGAGTTCCTCAACTGGCTCAAGGACCTTTCCGTCGAAAGGGGGCTGAACCTCTTCAGCCACGTATCGGAAAACCTATGGGAGGTCGAGCAGTCCCGCAGGGACTGCGGGATGACGCCGCTTGAATATCTCGAAAGCATCGGTTTTTTGAGCGTCCCGATGTGCGCGGTGCACGGCGTGCACTTTACGCCCGCGGAGATCGAGCTCGCGAAGAGGCGCGGCGTATCGGTCTGCTACAACCCCAAGAGCAACTCTAAGCTCGCCAGCGGCATCGCGCCGATCGTGGAATACCTCCAAAACGGGATACCGGTCGTATTGGCGACGGACGGCGCGGCCTCCAACGATCTTTTGGATATGTTCGAGGATATGCGCACGGGCCTGATGCTGCAAAAGCTAAAGTATATGGATCCCGCCTGCATGGGCGCGCGGGAGATTTTCAGGATGGCGACGCAGTCGGGCGCCGAGCTTCTCGGCCTGGACGCGGGCGTGCTCGAGGAGGGTAAGCTCGCGGACATCATACTGCTCGACACCGAAAAGGCGCACTTCGGCCCGGTTCACGATGTGATACAGAACCTCGTCTACTGCGGCAAGGAAAACGACGTCGTTGCCTCGATCATCAACGGGCGCATCGTCATGGAGGACGGCGTCATCGTTTCGGTCGACGAGAAGACCGCCGTCGCGAACGCGACGGAGCTTGCTTGCTTGCGCTGCCGGGAGGCGTATGAAAAGCTCAGCGCGGAATTCTAGGAGGGCCATGACGCGCCCGGCGGGGAGAAACTGATTCAGGGATCGGTACGGCGCGAACGCTGGAAACGAACTTATATCGAAAGGACGGACCGACCGACGTGTTTGTGATATCGGGTTCCATCAATACGAGCCTTCCCGGCATAAGCGAGATCGTGAAGCTGCGCGATGCGAAGGCGCTCGTCGCGATCGCCGGGCAACAGGTCGAACTGGGCGCGCATATGATCGCGCCGAACTGCGGCACGCATCTTGAGAGTGAGGCCGAGGATATGGAATGGATGGTTCAAACCCTCCAGGACAATGTCGACGTGCGCCTCGGCATCGATTCGCCGAGCGCCGAGGTTCAGGCGGCGGGGCTCGCGCTCATCAAGCGCGGCCGTCCGCTCGTGGACTCGATCACGCTCGAAAAAAGCCGTATCGACGGGATCATGCCCTTGGTCAAGCGCTACAACGCGCAGCTGATCGCGCTGCTGCACGACGAGAAGGGCATGCCCAAAACCGTGGAGGATCGCCTCAGGGTCATGCCAAAGCTCGATAAGGTCGTGGAAGAATACGGCGTCGATAAGAAGGACGTCCTGCTCGATCCGCTGGTATTCCCGCTCTCGGTCGACAGCGAGAACTGCAATATTTTCCTTGAAACGGTCCGCCGCCTGCGCTGCGAATACCCCGAGTATTCCATTTCCTGCGGCCTTGACAACATGTCCTACGGCCTGCCCGAACCGGAGCTTCTCAACGTGATGATGCTCGGCATGATCGCGGGCGCGGGGCAGGATTACGTCATGATCAAAATGACTCCCGCCGTTTCGGCGTATCTGAAAGCCCTTCAGGCGCTGACCGCCGTGGACGAATACTGCATCGAGTATATCGAGGCGTATCGCGAAGGCGCGCTCAAGTTCTAGCAGGATCCCGTCCGAGCAAAAGTATTTACTGCAAATCCGTTTGCCTGTATAATGATATGGTTCAACAATGTATTTGCCCATAGCCTAGATCAAATCAGTCCGCATTCATGGCCGCGGCGTATTCGCGGCATTTGCAGTAAAGGATATAAGGAGCAACGGATCATGCCGACATCGACCTATAAAGAAAAGCGCGAAATGCTTCTTCAGATCATGCAGGGCCGCAAGTTTCCGGGGAATAAGCTTCCCACGGAGGAGACGCTGACGGAGATGCTTTCCTGCAGCCGCGGCACGCTCCGCGAGATCCTGAAGGAACTCGAGTACAAAGGATACATCACCAAGAAGCACAGCGTCGGCAATTTCATTCACCCGAGCGCTTTCCATACCAAAATGCGCATCGAGCTGTATACGAGCTTCCACGATCTTATACTGAGCGGCGGATATGAGCCGAGCGTAAAGGTCATAAAATACATCGGAAACACCATGGATATTCCCGCGGCGACGCAGGAACGGCTGCGCATGCAGAACGACGAGGGCGCGGATTATACCGAGCGCGTGTATTTTGCGGACGGGCAGCCCGCGATCCTGAGCAAATGCTATATCCCCAAGGGGATCATGCTGCGGCAGGGCTACAACAGCGAGGACGGCTCGACGCTGTTCGACTTCCTCAAGCGCTTCTGCAACCAGGAGGTCGAGCAGATGCAGCTGCATTTCTTTATCGAGGAGGCCCGGGGCGAGCTTGCCGAAATATTCAGCGTACCGGAAGGCAAACCATTGCTTTTGTGGGAAGAAGCGTTTTATAATTATTGCGACGAAATCGTCGCGATATCGCACAACTACTTCAACATGGATATCATGCAGCTGTCCATGCTCAAACGCTACCAGAAGGTCGAGCGCGGTTAAGCGTATCGCATTCATTTCATCGATCGGCAAATGGGGCACAGATTCCGCAAAACGATTCAAAAAGCCCTTCGCAATAACCAAATGAAGGAGTGTATTCAAAATGAAAAGGTTCTTTTTCCCAACCGAATTGTATTCCGCCCCGGGATCGATCCGCGAGATGGCCCGCTTTATCAAGCCCGAGGATAAGGTGCTGTTGATCACGGATAGAATGCTGGTGAAACTCGGCCTTGCAAAGCGCGTCACCGACGTGATCGACGGCGTTGGCGCGAAAGTCGAGGTCTTTGACGATGTTCCCGCCAATCCCCACGCGGATTGCGTAAACTCCGCTCTTGAAAAGGCCAAAACCATGGGCGCCACCGCGATCGTCTGCCTCGGCGGCGGAAGCCCGATGGACGTCGCGAAGGTCGTCGCGATGCTCATGACGAACGAGGGCACCTGGGAGCAGTATCAGTGGGAGGGGAGAAAGCCCGAGAAGGCGCCGCTTCCCTATATCGCCATCCCGACCACCGCGGGCACCGGCTCCGAGGCGTCCAAGACGTCCGTCATCATCGACCGCGATACCAAAAAAGGCGTGGGCGGCGATTTCTTCTTTGCCAAAGTCACCCTGATCGACCCGGAGCTGATGGTATCGCTCCCGCCGTTTGTGACCGCAACGACCGGCATGGACGCGCTGACCCACGCGATCGAGGCGTACGTCGGGCGCTCCAACCATCCGTTCACGAACGCTCTTGCGCTCGAGGCGATCTCCCTGCTCACGAAATACCTGCCCGTCGCGTATGAGAACGGGGCGGATCTTGAGGCGCGCGAGATGGTCGCGCTGGCGGCTTCCATGGCGGGCCTCGCGATGGACCAAAGCGGCCTGGGCGTGATCCACTCGATGAGCGGCCCGCTTTCGAGCCATTACAACGTGGCGCACGGCCTGTCGAACGCGGTGCTTCTGCCCTGCGGCATGCGCTATAACGTCGAGACCGTGCCCGAGCGCTACGCGCGCGTGGCGGAGGCGCTCGGCGTCAACACCTATGGCATCAGCGCGCTCGAGGCCGGCATGCGCGGCATCGAGAAGGTCGAGGAGCTCTGTACGCTGATGAAGATCCCGACGAACCTCTGCGAATACTTCCGGGAGGAAGAGGATATCTGTAAGTTTGCGGACGAGGCCTGCAAGATGTTCCTGATGCGCAACAACCCGCGCACGCCGCAGCAATCGGAGATCGAAGAGCTGTTCGCCGGGGTGCTCAAAGCCTGACGGCGTCTTTCTTGGCCCGGCCTTAAAGCGCGCTTGCAAAGGCGCTTCGCGCGAACCGATACTATATAGAGAATAAAGGAGAACTGCAATGGCGAAGATCAATGACTTACGTAGTTTTATGAAGCTGCTCGAAGAGAAGGGACAACTCGTAACGATTCATAAGCCCGTAAGCCGGGAGCTGGAGATCGGGAGCGTGCTCGCCACGCTTGAAAGCGCGAACCTCGGCGCGGGATATATGACCAACG
>JBCFAY010000028.1:0-40702 GCA_038562375.1 Bacillota bacterium
GGGCAACCGCGGCTTTGCGCTACCGGAAATCGCCCGTTATTTCGCGGGCATCTCGTTGTATTTCCCGCTCGCCACGTCCTCGACCGCCTGGATGATCTGCTCGTATCCGGTGCAGCGGCAGAGGTTCCCGGAGAGCGCGACGCGGATCTCATCCCTCGTCGGGTGCGGGTTCTTCATCAGGAGCGCTTTGGCGCTCATCACGAAGCCAGGCGTGCAATAGCCGCACTGGAGCGCGTGGTTGTCGAGGATCGCCTGCTGCACGGGATCGAGCGTCCCGTCGGGCTTCTGAACGCCCTCGACGGTCATGACGGACTTGCCGCCCACGCTCGCGGCGAGCACCAGGCAGGAGTTGACGGCTTCGCCGTCCACGATGACGGTGCACGCGCCGCATTCGCCGACGCCGCAGCCTTCCTTTGTTCCGGTCAGGCCGCATTCCTCGCGCAGCATGTCGAGCAGGCGGCGGTTCTCGTCGATCTCAACGCTCACGGGCTTGCCGTTTAGTACAAAATTCACGGTGATTTTTTTCATAGCCAATTCCTCACAGCGCGGCCGCGGCGGCGAGAGCGCGCTCTACGATCGCCTCAATCGCGGGCTTTTTGTATTCGGTGGACCAGCGGATGCCGGTGCGCGCGATCATCTCCTCGGAGACCTTGCGGCCGCACTCAGCGAAGAGCTCCTTCGAGGGCGCCTGGCCGATGAGCATCTGTTCGACGGCCTCGACCCTGTCCGGCACCGCGAAGATGCAGCCGGGCGCGAGCCTCGCGTCCTTGATCACGCCGTCTTCGATCTTAAGCGCCGCCGCCGTGTTCAGGCGGGAGATCGCCAAAGCCTTCCTGCGTCCGAGCTTGATAAATGCGGTCCGATACCCGTCGATGCGGTCGAACTCGATGCGCGTCACCAGATCGTCCGGCTTGAGCGTCACCTTGTTCGCGCCGAGGTAAATGTCCTTGACGAGCTCCGTGCGCTCCCCGCCGGACTTGCTCACGATCCGAAGCCGGGCCGCGAGCGCCACGAACGGCGAAAGCGTATCCGCCGCGGGCGAGCCGTTGCAGATGTTGCCGCCGACCGTGCCGTTGTTGCGGATCTGCGGCGATCCGACCGTCGACGCCGCGGCCGCGAGGAACGCGGCATGTTCGCGGATGATCTCCGACATGCTCACCTTGGTATGTGAGGTGGCCGCGCCGATGCTGATCCGATCGCTCAAAACCTCGATGCCTTGGAGTTCTTTGAGCCCGCCCACGTCCATCAGGTACTCGATCTGGGCGAGGCGCTTCGCACCCTCGCGAAGCTGCACCATCAAATCGGTGCCTCCCGCGTAGGGTTTAATTTTTCCGGCGTTCCGCTCCATCAGATCAAGAGCCTCCGGTACCGTTTCTGGTTTCAGATAGCTTAGTTTCTGCACAATAACACCTCTATCTTAGATTCTTCCCAAGCAGTACTTTCTCCAGGTTTGCCGGGTTCTGCCTGATACGTCTGCCGGTTGCGTTGTAGACGGCGTTCGCGATCGCCGCCCCCACGGATTCCGTCGCCGGTTCGCCGACGCTCTTCGCGCCGAACGTGCCGTTCTCATCGTCGCATTCGAAGATATTGACCCGCATATCGGGCATGTCGAGAGCCGTCGGCAGGATATAGCTGTCGAAATTCGGATTTCCGACCTTGCCCTTGTGGACTTCGACCTCCTCCATGACCCCGTAGCCCTGGCCCATGACGATGCCGCCGTAGACCTGGCCGGTAATCAGCGCCGGGTTGATGGCCGTTCCGACGTCGTGGCTCGCGGTGACCTTGACCACGTCGACATAGCCCGTGCGCATGTCGACCTCGACCTCCGCGATCACGCAGCCGTATGCGTAGGTGGGGAATGCGCGGCCCTGGCCGGTGTGGTGATCCTGAATGCAGTCGGGCGGGATAAACCACGCGTAGTTCGACATCTGCATCCCCGTCCAAACCGTCACGCAGGTCACATCCGCGAACGCAACCTTATAGTCGGGATATTCGGGAATATAGAAGAACCCGTCCCTGAGGATGATCTGGTCTTCGTTCTCGATCTTAAGATCGCTTAAAGAGCCTTCCTTTAAACCGCACGCCTCTTCGATCTTCTTGGTATCGCTGAACTTGCCGATCTTGATCGCGTTGCCGCGCATGATCCTGTTCAGCTCCAGCGCCGCCTTCTTGACCGCCTGCGCGCCCATGACCGTGCCGCGCGAGGCGACCGTCATGCCCGAGTCGGGGATGCTGTGCGAATCGGTCCCGTAGAACTGCACGTTTTCATACTTGACGCCCAGCGCTTCCGCCGCGATCATCGAATAGGCGGTCCGAAGCCCCTGCCCGTTTTCGGCAAGGCCGGAATTGATGAGCACCGATCCGTCCTCGTTGGCGATGACCATGCCTGCGGCCGCATCCGGCGCCTCGGCGCCGAGGCCGCAGCCGCGGTGCGCGATCGCAAGCCCGATGCCGCGCCGCTTTTCCGTGTCCGTCTGTTTTTTATATTCCCCGTGCTTGCGCATGTAATCGGTCTGCTCGACGGTGTAATCCATCACTTCCTGAAGGATGACTTTTCCCATCACCGTGCCGGTCGAATTGCGCGTGCCGTTCTTGAGGCAGTTGATGCGCCGGAATTCGATCTCGTTCATGCCGATCTCTTCGGCGATTTCATCGATAAACTGCTCCTGGGCGTAAAGCAGCGAGGGCGAGCTGTACCCGCGGAACGCGCCGCTGTGGACGTTGTTGGTGAACACGCCGAACGTGTCGGTCTTGATGTTGTCGATATCGTACGCGCCGGCGCTGTGGACGCTCGCGCGCCAGTTCATGAACTGCGTCTGGTTGTTGTACGCGCCGGAGTTGTCGATCTGCGTGCCTTCCCACGCGATGATCTTGCCCTCCTTGGTAACGCCCGCCTTATAATGGAACTCGAACGGGTGGCGCTTGGAGCTCTCCATAAAGCTCTCCTCGCGGGAGAACACCATCTTGACCGGCTTGCCCGTCAGCTTCGCAAGGACTGCGGCGCGCCCCGTTATAAGGCCCACGCCCTCCTCCTTGCCGCCGAACGAACCGCCGAGCATCTCCTGTACGAGACGCACCCGGTTGAGCGGCACGCCCAGAGCGTCCGCCATATAGCGGCGCGTAAAGAACGGGTTCTGCGCGGAGGCATGAGCCGTCATCACGCCGTCGTTCGGGTTCTCATACGCGACGACCGCTTCCGGCTCGATATAGGAGTGTTCCACGTATTGCGTGGAATACCTGCGTTCGATGATATAATCCGCTTGCGCGAACGCCTTTTCAACGTCGCCTTTGCGGATGCTGAATTTCGAGGGCGTAAAGATGTTGCCCGGATACTCCTCGTGCAGCTGCGGCGCGCCGGGCTTGAGCGCCTCCTCGATCGTATATACGGCGGGCAGCTCCTCGTACTCGACCTTGATGGCCTTGAGCGCCTCCTCGACCAGCTCGCGGGTATCCGCCGCAAGGAATGCGACCACGTCGCCGACGTAGAGCACGCGGTCCGTGACGTACATATAGCTCGCCCAGCTGCGGCATTTCTTCATATTCTTAGCGGTGACGACCGCGCGCACGCCCTCCATCGCCTCGGCGGCCGAGGTATCGATGCTCACGACCCTGGCGCTCGCAAGATTGCTCCTGAGCATTCCGCCGTAGATCATGCCGGGGAATACGCAATCCGCCGCATAGCGGGCCCTTCCGGTCACCTTATCCAAACCGTCGATGCGCGGCAGCGATTGATTGATCACGCTAAACTTTTTTTGTCCGTACAATGGCATAGCGTTGCGTCCCTTCTCCATGAAAATGATTTCCCAATTAGCCTACTATTATTATATCAGTATTCATGCGCTCTGCCAATGGGAAGCTTCCGTTCACGGCGTCGTTCAGCACGTTCGGCCAGGCGCATCGTCTGTACATTCATCGTTGGATCATTCCAAGAAAAGTCCCCGCTCGTGGGCGTTTTCAGCGTTTGAATGCGTTATTCTTTTTAAAATAATTCGCCAATTTATGACTCTGTCTGCGGGCAAAGCCCGCAGACAGAATTGTGAAAACTATGAAACTTTTTTCGAAGATGCTTATCTCCTAGCCGCAACGTTGCCCATGGTGAGCGCCATGAGGGCCTTGATGGTGTGCATCCTGTTCTCGGCTTCGTCGTACAGCACGGAGTGCGGGCCGTCCATAACTTCGCTCGTGACCTCGATGTCGCGGTCGGCGGGCATGCAGTGCATGTAGATCGAATCCCTCTTGGCGAGGCTCATGCGGCGGGCGTCGACCACCCAGCCGGGGTTCTGGTTGATCATCTCGACGCCGGTCTTCTCGTCGTCGCCGACGGTCATGATCGGGCCCCAGCCCTTCGCGTACACGATATCGGCATCCTTGCAGGCCTCGTCCATATCGTTGACGATTTCGAACTTGGAACCGTAGCGCTCGGCGTTGTCCCGGGCCATCTTGAGCGCTTCGGGCATGAGCTCGAATCCCTTGGGGTGCGCGAGCGTGACGTCGAGGCCGAAGCGCGGCATCAGCGTTACGAGGGACTGCGCCATGGACAGCGGGCGCATATAGTTGCCGGCGGAGGTCCAGGAAATGACGAATTTACGGCCCTTAAGCTCGTTGTGGAACTTCTCCTTGATGGTGAACAGGTCCGCGATGGACTGCGTGGGATGCCACAGGTCGCACTGCATGTTGTACACGGGGATCTTGGAATACTTCGCGAGTTCCTGCATCCACTTGTGGCCGTTCACGAAGGTGTTGCGCACGCCGATGCCGTGACCCATGCGGGAGAGAACCTCGATGGTGTCCTTCGGGGTCTCGCCGTGGTCGATCTGGGTGGCCTTCGGGGTCAGGTAGTTGCCGTGGCCGCCGAGCTGCGTGATACCGCATTCGAAAGCGTTACGGGTACGGGTGGATTCCTCAAAGAACAGCATGAACAGGGACTTGTTCTTCAGCCATTCGGTATCAAGATCCAGCGCATAGCGCATTTTAAGCTCGGACGCGACAGCGAACAAAGTTTCAAGTTCCTCGTTGGTCCAATCCTGCTCGCAAAGAAAATGTTTGCCCTTCATGATGGTCTGCATAGTCGTGCTCCTTCGTCAAAATGATTTTTTGATACTTTAGGGCAATGGGCTTGCCCCGTCTCAACATAGTATACTGTATTTTCCCGCCGGGCACAACCCCACTTTTTCTTAGAAATATCGCATATTATAAATAAATATATCACCTTTGCCGCTTGAGTTTAATACCGTTATCGCGGTATAATCTAAGGACAGTTTGAGCTGTGCTTTCGCATCCTGCGATTATGCAACAAATTTTCAACAAAGGAGAGTTTCATCCATGATTTCAACCCAACAGGCCCTTGCACAAATTAAGGAATACATCCAAAACAGCGAGGCTGAAATCGTCAAGTTCTTGTCCGATTTCATCGCGATAAACAGCGTAACCTATCACGAGGGGGACGCGGTCCGCTTTTTGGCGAATAAAATGAAGGAATTCGGCTTCGACGAAGTAAGGATCGACCCGGTCGGCAACGTATTGGGCCGCGTCGGCAGCGGCAAGACCGTATTCCTGTACGACGCCCACATCGATACCGTCGAGCCCGGCGACCCGAAGGACTGGGGCTTTAATCCGCTGGAGGCCAAGGTTGAAAACGGCGTGATCGCCGGCCGCGGCGCGATCGACGACAAGGGCTGCCTCGCGGGCATCACCTTCGCCGGAAAAGCGCTGAAGGCTTTGGGCCTTGACAAGGACTTCACGCTCTGGGTCTCCGGCTCCATCTCCGAGGAGGATGTGGAGGGTTCCTGCGTGGACGCCATGATGCGCGAAGCCCCCGATATTAAGCCGGATTATATCCTAGTCGCCGAATCGAGCGACGGACGCATCATGCGCGGGCATAAGGGCCGCGCGCTCATACGCATCACCGTCCCCGGAAAGTGCGCGCACGCGAGCGCGGCCTGGCGCGGCGACAACGCGCTCATCAAGGCGCTCCCGATCATCGACAAGATCGACAAGTTCAACGATTTCGTCGAGGATCCGTTCCTCGGCAAGGGCACGATCGAGGTCACGGACGTCAAGTGCAAGACCCCGTCGCTCAACACCATCCCGGGCGAAGCCGTCATCACCTGCGACCGCCGCATCTCCTGCGGGGAGAGCATACAGGATCTGCTGGACGAGGTCAAGCCCTTCTTTAAGGAGATCCCCGGCGTCGTAGCCGAGATCGATACCGAGAAGGTCACCACCTACACCGGCTACGACATCACCTGCGTCGATTACTTCCCGTCCTGGGTCGTGGAGGAAAAGCATCCGCTGATCGAAGCGGGCAAGGAAGCCTATAAGGGCCTGTTCGGCAAGGATCCCGTCGTGACCAAATGGGATTTCTGCACGAACGCGACGCATCTGTGCGGGCGCATGGGCATCCCGAGCATCGGTTTCGGCCCGGGCGACAGCAGCCTTTGCCATTCGAGCGACGACAAGGTGCCCATCGGCGAGCTTCTCGAGGCCATCACGTTCTACGCGGCGCTCCCGCTGTTTGCATCGAAATAAAACATGAAGCGATTGGGCGCGGTCAAGCTTTTGGCCGCGCCCAACCTCATCGAAAACCTTAGGCGTTTCGAAAATCAGGCGGAACAAGGAGGCAACCATGGCAACGATCATAAAAGGCGGACAGGTGGTCCTGGAAAGCGGCGTGCAAACGCTCGATATCGCCGTCGAAGGGGAGCATATCCTCGCGCTGGGCGAAAATCTGCCCGTTAAAGACGGCGACGCCGTCATCGATGCGGCCGGCCGCATCGTACTGCCCGGCGTCATCGACTCGCACGTGCATTTTAATATGCAGACCGCATCGGGTGGCCGCAATGCCGACGATTTCGTTACCGGCTCGGCCTGCGCGGCGGTTTCCGGCGTCACGACGGTCGTGGATTTCGCCGGGCCGCAGGAGAACAGGACGCTTCCCGAGGCGCTGCTTTCGCGCGCGGAGGAAGCCAAGGGCAATTGCTATACCGATTATTCCTTCCACATGGAGATCACCAACGAGTGCCCGATCGATTTTAAAGAGATCGCGCTCTTGCCCGCCGCAGGCATCCGCGCGCTGAAGATCTACACCACCTACGGGAAGACGGAGCTTCCCGCCGAGCGCCTTCCGGCCCTCTTTGAGGCGGCGGCGGAAGCGGACATGATCACGCTCGTGCACGCGGAGGATAACGACATCATTCTGGCCACGCGCGAGCTTTTTAAGGCGACCGGCCGCACGCAGGCGAAATTCCACGGCGAGAGCCGCCCCATCGCCGCGGAAGCCTCCGCCATCCGCAAGATCCTTCCGCTCGCGCAGAAGGCGGGCGCACAGATCATCATCGCGCACATCTCCTCGGGCGAGGGCGCGAATCTCGTCGCCAAGGCGCGCGCCGCCGGCCAGAAGGTCTACGGCGAGACCTGCCCGCATTACCTTTTGCTCACCGACGAATGTTACCAGATGGAAGACCCGCAGCGCTTCATCATGACGCCGCCGCTGCGCAGGAGCGCGGACAACGAGCAGCTTTGGGCGAGCGTAGTTTCCGGCGACATCGATAAAATCTCCACCGACCACTGCCCGTTCAAGCTCTCGGACAAGATCGCGGTCGACAGCTGCTTTGAAGCGATTCCCGGCATCGGCGGCACCGAGACGCTCCTGCCGCTGATGTTCTATGAAGGGTACCTCAAGGGACGGCTCTCGCTCCTCGAGCTCTCCAAGCGGCTTTCCCTCGCCGCCGCCAAGCTCTACGGCCTGTACCCGCAAAAGGGCGTGATCGCCGTCGGCAGCGACGCCGACCTCGTGATCGTCGACCCGAACGAGGAGTACGCGATCACCGCCGACCGCTACCCGAGCAGGGCGGGCTACACCGTGTACGAAGGCCGCCGCGTCAAAGGCCTGCCCAAGCTCACGATGCTCCGCGGCGAAATCATCGCGCGCGACGGGAAGATCGTGGCGGGATGCAAGCAGGGGCGTTTCGTTAAAGCATCGCAAAAGTGACTTGCGTCACTTTTGCGAAATGCCGCGCAAAACGGCGCCGTTCCTTCGGAGCGGCGCCGTTTAACATGCTTTGGTCCGGTTTTATCGGGCCCGATCGAGCGCGGCGATCTTGTCCAGGCGGCGCCTGTGTCTGATTTCGTCCGCGTGAAACGCCGTGGACAGCCAAACGTCGACGATGGCCTTCGCGGTCTCGATGCCGATGATGCGTCCGCCCATCGCGAGCGCGTTGGTATCGTTGTGCTCGCGCGTGAACCTGGCGCTCAATACGTCGCCGCAGAGCGCGCAGCGGATGCCGTGGAGCTTGTTGGCCGCGATGCTCATGCCGATGCCGGTGCCGCAGATGAGGATCGCGCGTTCGCACTCGCCTTTTTGCACCGCCCCGCACGCGGGAGTTGCAAAATCCGAGTAGTCGCAGCTTTGATCGTCCGGGCAGCCGAAATCGATCACCGTGTGCCCGAGCTTTTCGATATAGGGAATAAGGATCTTTTTATAATCGAATCCGCCGTGGTCCGACGCGAGAGCAATGTTCATCGTTGAGCCTCCTGCATCCGTTCCTGATCGAGCCGCCCAAGCAGTTGCCGGATCGCCGAGCGTATCTCGTCGAGAACCTCAACGTATACCTCCAGCGGCTGGCGGAACGGATCCTCGATATCGTATTCCCCATCGCCGGGGAACCCGTCGACATGCGCGGCATAGCCCTTGAGCGTGTGCACCTTATCCGCGGCCTCGGGGCAGATGGCCACGACCTCTTCGATATGCTGTTCATCCATGGTAAGGATTAGATCGGCTTCATCCGCTAGATCCGGCGTCAATTGCCGGGCCTTGTGGCGGGGTACCGCAAATCCGCGCCGAAACAACGCTTCCTGCGAATTCTCCGCAATACTCGCTCCCTCACAGGCCATGGTGCCCGCGCTGTCCGCGCGCACATGGCCCTTCATACTAGGGTAGTCGTCGACCAGCTCATCCATAACGGCTTCCGCCATGGGGCTGCGGCAGCTATTGCCTGTACATACGAATAGAACGGTTATCAAAATATCCTCCTTACGCTTCTATGGTTTGAAACCCTGCCGCCCTGAGCAGCCGATTCATAAATGCCAATCCGGAATCCCGCAAACCGACTTGCTCAGCAAAGATCAGATCCGCCGTGCCCTCGAGCGCCCTCAGTGCCGCGAACAGGTTCGCGCAGAGCGTATCGGGACAATCTCTGTCGCCTATTATAACATAGCGTTTGCCGCGATAAAAGGACTGAGTTTGCTTTGTGGCAAGAATCGCGCATTTTCGTCCTTCTATTTCCGCGCGTTCGACCTCCTGCCTGATCCGCGCCGCCGCCTTCGCGGCGCTGCCGTTGACCACGACGAGCTCCGCGCTCGGCGCGTAATGCCGGTACTTCATCCCGGGCGAGGACGGGCTCTCCCCTTCCCCGAGCGGATGGAGCACGGCAGGGCTTAAGCGCACCTCGCCGACGAGCACCTCGAGCATCTCCCTCGTCACTCCGCCGGGGCGCAGGATCGTCGGCACGCCCTCGAGGGAAAGCACGGTGGACTCGACGCCGACGCGGCAGGGACCGCCGTCGATCACGAGGGGGATCCTGCCGTCGAAGTCCTCGAGCACGTGCTCCGCGAGCGTGGGGCTCGGCTTGCCCGAAATGTTCGCGCTCGGGGCGGCCACCGGCCTCTCGGCCGCGCGGATGAGCGCGAGCGCGGTCTTATGATCCGGCATGCGCACGGCTACGGTGTCAAGGCCCGCCGTCACCTCGTCGGGCACGATGTCGCTGCGCTGGTACACGAGCGTCAGCGGCCCCGGCCACAGCGCGTCCATCAGCCGCTGCGCGACCGGCGGCACCTGCGTCCAAAGCCGCCTCACGTCGCTCTTTCGCGCCACGTGGAGGATCAGCGGATTGTCGCCGGGCCGTCCCTTCAATTCGAAGATCTTTCGTACCGCCTCGGGGTTCAGGCCGTCCGCGCCGAGGCCGTACACGGTCTCCGTCGGAAACGCCACGACCTCCCCCGCCTGTATCAGGCGCCCCCCCAGGCGCGTCGCGTTCTCCTTCTGAGCGCACGCGTTGAAACACTGCGTAAGCATCCCGCGCTTATTCCTCCCCGGCGAGCCGTTCGGTTCGCTCGTGAAGCCGCAGCGCTTCGATGATCTCGTCCATGTCGCCGTCGAGGAAGGATTCGAGCCGGTAGACGGTGAGGTTGATGCGGTGATCCGTCACCCTGCCCTGCGGGAAATTGTAGGTGCGTATGCGCTCGGAGCGGTCGCCCGAGCCGATCTGGCTCTTGCGCGCGCTCGCGAGCTTTTCGTCCTGCTCGGAACGGTACAGTTCATAAAGGCGCGATTTTAACACGCGCAGGGCCTGTTCCTTGTTCTTGAGCTGGGATTTTTCGTCCTGGCACTGCACGACGAGGCCCGTCGGCAGGTGGGTGATCCGGATAGCGCTCTCGGTCTTGTTCACGTGCTGGCCGCCCGCGCCGCTGGAGCGGTACGTATCGATCCGAAGATCCTGCATGTTGAGCTTGACGTCGACATCCTCCACCTCGGGCAGCACGGCGACCGTGGCCGCGCTGGTGTGGATGCGGCCCTGGGACTCCGTCTCCGGCACACGCTGTACGCGGTGGACGCCGCTTTCGTACTTCATCCTCGCGTACGCGCCCCGCCCGTTCAGGCTGAACACCGCTTCCTTGACGCCGCCCATCTCCGTATCGTTTAAGGAGATGCTCTCCCACTTAAAGCCGTGCCTCTCGGCGTAGCGCTGATACATCCTCAGAAGGTTCGCGCCGAAGAGCGCAGCCTCGTCCCCGCCCGTTCCCGCACGGATCTCGATGATGACGTTTTTGTCGTCGTCGGGGTCCTTGGGCAAAAGCAGGCTCTTGAGCTCCTCTAAGAGCGCGTGCTCGCGCCCCACCAGCTCCGCAAGCTCGGCTTCGGCAAGCTCCAAGAGTTCGGGTTCCGCCCCGGACGCGGTCAGCTCGCGGCAATCCGCGATCTCTCCCCGCGCGCTCAAAAGCTCGTCGTATTTTTCGACGAGCTCGGAAAGCTCCGCGTGCTCCTTGACCATCGCCCGCCAGGCGTCCTGGTCGGCCATGGCGTCGGGCGCTCCCAGGTTTTCCTCAAGCTCGAGATACCGCCGCTTGATCGATTGCAGCTTTTCTTCCATCGTTGTCTCCTTCAAAATATGGAACGCGCGGCTGCGCCGGGCAATGCCCGGGCGGCGCAAAAACGCACGCAGTATTATCTCATGTCTGAACGCACACCACGCGTTCGACGCCGTTGTGATCCAAAAGCGCCGCGCTCGCGTGCGAAAACAGCTCCCGTACCGCGCCCGCTTGGCCTTTGCCGACCTCGAGGAGCAGCAAGCCCCGCGGGTTCAGGTATTCTTCGTAGCCCGAGGCGATGCGCCGGTAGACGTCGAGCCCGTCCATGCCGCCCGACAGGGCGAGCCGGGGTTCATGAAGGACCTCCCGGGAGAGCGCGGGCAACTCGCCCTCCGGGATATACGGCGGGTTGCAAAGGATAAGATCAAAGCGCGCGTTCACCGGCTCGAACAGGTCCCCGGTAAAGAATTCCGCCCTCACGCCGTGCCGCCCGGCGTTCTTTTTGGCGAGCGCGACGCACTCCGGGCTGATATCGGAAAACGCTACGTCGAGCCCGCCCAATACCGCCGCGCCGACCCCGATGCAGCCCGTGCCGCAGCAAAGATCGAGCGCGCTCTTACAGCCGTTTTCGCGCGCGAGCCGGAGCGCGCCCTCGACGAGCGTTTCCGTATCCTGCCGCGGGATCAGCGCGGCGGGAGAAACGAAAAACTCCAGGCCCATGAACTCCCACTCGCCGATCAGGTATTGAAGCGGCTCGCCTTGAGCACGCCTGTGCACAAGCGCGTCGAGCGCGCCCTTCCCGCCCTCGTCGAACGGCTCCTCATAGCGCATCAGCAGCCCCGAAAGATCGGCGCCGAGCAGCAGGCATAACAATTGCCGCGCCTCAAAGCGCGCGTCCTCGACGCGAGCGCGGGCGAGCGCGGCGGCCGTTTCATTCAGGATCTCCCGAACGGTGGGCATTACGCGCCGGTCTGTATGACCGCGGCGGAGCCGATGGCCGCAGGATCGACCGAAGCATCCGCCGAGGCCGCGGGTTCTTTGCGCTCTTGTGCGCCCGCGTCCGCGCGGTTCCCTTCGGGATTCGTCGCAAGCTCGAAGGCGGCAAGGGCGACCTCGATCATATCCTCGGTCGGCTCCTTCGTCGTAATCCGCTGGAGCGCGAGACCCGGCGCGCGCACGATGCGCGCGATCAGCCCGTCGCTCTTGGCGGCGAGCTTGAGCACCTCATAGGATAGGCCCGCCACCACCGGCAGGAACAGCAGCCTCATGCCGAGCCGGATGAAGAAATTCGCGTTCCAGCCCACCACCGCAAAGAACGCGATGGATACGGCCATCACCAGGAACAGGTAATTCGTGCCGCAGCGCGGATGCAGCCGCGGATGCTTCATCGCGTTCTGCGGGGTGAGCTCCTCCTCGGCCTCGTAGCAGGCGATCACCTTATGCTCCGCGCCATGGTACATGAACACGCGCCTGACGTCCTTTATGAGCGACGTCGCCATCAGGTATCCGATGAATATCGCCAGCCGCACAAAGCCTTCCAGTATGCTCTTCCAGACCGAGGCGATCGACGCGTCCCTGAGCGCAATCGAGCTTACGAGCGTCGGCAGCACAAAGAACAAGCCGACGCTCAAAACCACCGCGAGCGTGGCGGCGATGCCGATGATGATGGTATCGACCGATTTGCCGAGCTTTTCGGCGAGGAATTTCTCAAACTTGCCGGGCTCCTCCTCCGTCTCGCCCGCGAGCCGAGCGGACTCCATCATCGTATTGACCCCAATCGTCAGCGATTCGATAAACGCGACCACCCCGCGAACGATGGGCAGCCCATAAAAGGTGCCTTTCTGCGCCTTGCTCTTTACAGGTTTAAATTGTTTTTCGATGCTTCCGTCCGGCTTGCGCACCGCGATCGCGATGCCCTCCGGGCTCTTCATCATCACGCCCTCCATGACGGCCTGGCCGCCGATCGAGCATTTTTTCATCCTTTCGATCTCCTTTACGCGGGCATATAAACCCATTAGGTATTATAGCATAATCCCTTCCCCTGCGGCAAACAAAGCGAAAGATTTGCATAAGGCAAAGGAAGTCGAACCCGTACGCCTCAAAGCGCTATTTTGGCCCATTTCATCGTCATCGTCGGTCAGAATAGCCACCGCTATGCTTCCCTCCTCTTCCTCAAACTGCATCCAAAATAGCGCTTTGAGGTCGAAGAGTTTAGAGAATAGGGAAGTATGGCAGTGCAAGGCGGCGGCGCGAAGGCGTAGTGGCGCTAGGGCTAGCGCCGACAACACAGCAATGGTGTGCTTCCCTATTCTCTAAACCGCATGGGTTCGACTCCCTTTACCTTAAGGCAAGAATGTGAAGATTTGCAAAAGAACTTGGGCAGAAGACAAACGATTTGACTGTGCACTCGAGGCTTCCAACCCTTCATTTTGCAGGCGATCGGTTATGCGGTGCAAAACGACACCTTGAAGCGCAAGGGTCCGCGACGGCTTTCCTCTGCAAGCGGGAAACCCGCGGACAAAGCCCTAAGGGGCTTTATCGGCGGCCTGCAAAAAAGGCCCCCTGAAAGGGAGCCTTGATCGCGCTGCGTTCTTCGAAAAGTTTTTTAGTCGGCCACGTAGGGCAAAAGCGCCATGACGCGGGCGCGCTTGATGGCGATGGCCATCTCGCGCTGATGCTTCGCGCAAACGCCGCTCATGCGGCGGGGCATGATCTTGCCGCGCTCGGTGATGCACTTGCGAAGCCTGTTGATATCCTTATAATCGATGCTCTGCACCTTATCCACACAAAATGTGCAGACTTTACGCCTGCTTTTGCGGTTGCGAGGCCGCATTTTGCGTTCCTCCATGAATGCTCCTCCTTTCTCAATCGAAAGAGCTGCTAGAATGGCAGCTCGTCATCCTCGATGTCGGCAAATCCGTCCAGATCGTCCTGCATCGCGGGGCTCGCATGGCCGCCCGACGGGCGCGCCTCATAACTGCCGCCGCCCTGTTCGCCGCGCGGCGAAAGGAACTCCACCTCGTCGGCGACGACCTCGGTCACAAACCGCTTCGTCCCGTCCTTGGCGTCGTAGCTGCGCGTCTGGATCTCGCCGATGACAGCGACTTTACGGCCCTTGGCAAGATACTGGCCGCAAAGCTCAGCCGTCTTTCTCCAAGTGACGATGGGGATAAAATCCGTCTGTTTGGATCCGTCCGCATTGGTAAAGCGGCGGTTCACCGCGATGGTGAAGCTGCACATGCTCACGCCGCTCTGCGTGGTACGCACCTCGGGATCCCGCGTCAGGTTTCCGATCAGGATTGCCTTATTCATCTTCTGATTACGCCTCCTTGCGCGTTACAAGGTAACGAAGGATGCTCTCGTCGTTCTTCAGATTGCGTTCAAGCTCCCTGGGAAGCTCGGATGCCCCCGAAAACGTCATCAGCACATAATAACCCTCGGTCTTATAATCGATCGCATACGCCAAGCGGCGTTTGCCCCATTCGTCCACCGATTCGATTGTACCACCGTTGGAAGTCACGATGCCGGAGAATTTTTCCACCGTCGATTTGATGGTTTCCTCTTCAAGCTCAGGCGTGATGATATAGAGTGCTTCGTATTTGTTCACAAATTTCACCTCCTTTTGGTCTGTTGGCCCCGCATCGAGTGCGGAGCAAGAAGGACGTCAGCGCGGGTATTATACCACGCACCGGCGGGATGCGCAAGCATCATCGCGGGACAAGCTGCGCTTTTATTGATATTTCCCGAAGTATTTTTGGAAGAGCTCGTCCGTCGCGCGGGCGACGTCCTTGCGGAAGGCCGAATAATCATCAAGAAGCTGTTCGGCCTCGGGCGTGAGCATCGCCCCGCCGCCGCCCTTTCCGCCCGTCGTGGAATTCAACAGCTTGAACCCAAGCTGCTCCTCAGCGGTTTTCATCATATTCCAGGCCTTTGAGTATGCCATGTTCATCTGCATCGTGGCCGCGCGCAGCGACTGCGTCTGACGAACAAGCTCCAGCAGTTGGGCGATCCCCGGCCCAAAGCACTTCTTTTCCCGAAGAATGCGCACCAACAGCGAATAGCGGAGCGGCTGCGTAAACACGGCAATCCCCCTTTGCGGCCTGTTTTTTCCATATATATCGAATGATTCATTATACTTCAATCCGCCGACATTGACAATGCCGATTTGGCAGTGTTATGTTTATAATAGAATAACGCATTCGCCACATTGACAATGCCGATTCGACGGTGCTATGTTTATATCAGAATAACGGCGGATGGTGCATCGATGCATCTGTTCCTGTACGGCAAGTCGAATACCGGAGCTTTGGAGCTCGCGCGGCGCGCGCTGAAGACGCGCGCGGATGCGGACGCGGGCTTTGCGTTCGCGCGCATCGGCGAAGGAGGCCTCCACGGGTTTGAAAGCGTGCCCGCCGGAAGCGCCGCGCTCGCCGGCCCCGATGCGCTCCTTGAATATTCGGCAAGCCTGCGCCGGGACGCGCTCGCCGCGCTCAATCTGCCCTGCCGGATCCTCGGCGCGCTGGACGCGGCTCCGCCGGAGACGCTTGCCGTCCTCTCCCGTCACCCGCGCGTTAAGCTGATCGATCTTTCCCGCACGAGCGGGGGCGAGGCGCTCGATGCGATCCGCGAATTCCTCGACGCTCCCCCGCTCTCAGAGGCGCTGGGCGTAAAGCGCGGCGTGACCGCTCTCGTCGGCGGCGGCGGCAAGACGACGCTGCTGCACCGGCTCGGAAAAGAGCTGTCGGCGTCGGGCCGGACGCTCCTTTGCACGAGCACGCACATCATGCGGCCGGAGTGCACGCTTCTGATCGAGCCTTCCGAACAGGAACTTTCCCGCGCGTTCGGGCGCGAGCCGCTTCTCGCGATGGGCGCGTTCGGCCCGGACGGCAAGCTCGGGCCCTGCCGCGGGGAGCTGATGAACAACCTTTCCGCCCTGGCGGATTATGTGCTCGTGGAGGCGGACGGCTCGAAGCGCCTTCCGCTCAAGGCTCCCGCGGAGCACGAGCCCGTGCTGCCGAGGGAAACCGACCTTGTGATCGCGCTCGCGGGCATGAGCGGCGCGGGCAAGCCGATCCGCGAAGCCGCGCACCGGCCGGAACGCTACGCGGCGATCGTCGAAAAGCCTTTGGACGCCGC
This sequence comes from Bacillota bacterium, assembly GCA_038562375.1. Lineage (GTDB taxonomy): Bacteria > Bacillota > Clostridia > Christensenellales > CAG-138 > JBCFAY01. Next base: position 16,222 of record JBCFAY010000028.1, read on the forward strand.
CGTGACGCCGAAGGACATCGCCAAGGTGCTCGAGCATCCCTTCGGGCAGAAGAAAGGCGTATCGGGCCGCTTCCAGGTTGCGCTCAATCAGGCCGAATCGCCCGGGGCCTACCGCGCCGCGCTTGAATGCACGCTCTCGCTAAACTGCGACGCGGCGATCGTATCGCTTTTATCCGATCATCCGGTGATCGAACGATGGAGGAACCAGAAATGCTTGTGGTAATCAAGGGCGCGGGGGATCTCGCGAGCGGGGTGGCCGTGCGGCTGTATCGCGCCGGGTTTGTTCCGGCGATGACCGATCTCCCGTTCCCGACCGCGATCCGCCGCACCGTGAGCTTTTGCCCCGCGATACTCGAAGGGGAAGCGCAGGTCGAGGACGTGCGCGCGAAATTCGCAAAGAATGCGGAGGAGGCGCGCGCGCTGATCGATAGCGGCGTGATCGCCGTGCTCGCAGACCCCGGGGCGAATATCGTCCGCGAGCTGAAGCCGGACGTTTTGATCGACGCGGTGCTCGCGAAGCGCAACATCGGCACGCATATTTCCGATGCGCCGATCGTGATCGCCCTCGGCCCGGGATTCACCGCGGGCGTCGACTGCCACGCGGTGGTCGAGACCATGCGCGGGCACCAGCTCGGCCGCGTCTATTACGAGGGCAGCGCCATCGCCAATACAGGCTCGCCCGGCGATATCGGCGGCTATACGCTCGAGCGGATCCTGCGCGCGCCCTGCGCGGGCACGTTCGAACCAATCTCCAAGATCGGCGACATCGTCAAGGCCGGGCAGACGGTCGCCCGCGTCGACGGGCAGCCGATCGTCGCTCAGATCGGCGGCGTACTGCGCGGCATACTGCCCGCTGGCTGCGCGGTCGACCAGGGCATGAAGAGCGGCGATGTCGACCCGCGCTGCAAGATTGCGCACTGCTACACGGTATCCGACAAGGCCCGCAGCATCGGCGGCGGCGTGCTCGAGGCGCTGCTCACGCTCGCAAAAAAGAAGGGGCTTTGCCTATGACCGCCGAGATCGCGCTCAAAATCTGCGATCTGATCGACGCGGACAGGGAGTTTGAGCTCTATACCCTCGTTGACGGGGAACGTCCCGGCGACTGCGCGCTGTTCGCGGATGGCGCGACGCTCTATACGGAGCCGTCGCTTTCCGGGCTTTTTCTTCGCGCGCGAGGGGCGAACCCGGCGCACGGCGCGATCGCTTCGATCGGCGGCCGTACGATCCTGTGCGAGCGGATCGCCGCCGCGCCCCGCCTTTACCTGTGCGGCGGCGGCCACGTCGCGGTCTGCGTCGCCAAGGTCGCAAAGCTTGCGGGCTTTGCGGTCACGGTGATCGACGAGCGGACGGATTTTGCAAACCGCGAGCGTTTCCCGGCGGCCGATGAAATCCGCAACGTTCCGTACGGGGAAGGTCTGAACGCCATCCCGGACAAAGAATCCCCGTATTTCGTGCTGGTGACGCGCAGCCATACGGACGATCAGGCGTGCCTGGAGCGTATCCTCAACAGGCCCGCCGCGTACATCGGCATGATCGGCAGCGGCGCGAAGATCAAAACGATATTCTCCCATCTGAAGGAACAGGGGTTCACCAGGGAACAGATCGGTCCGATCCACGCGCCCATCGGCATACCGATCGGCGCGAAAACGCCCGAGGAGATCGCGGTGAGCATCGTCGCCGAGATGATCCAAACGAAGAACGCGCCGGGCGGCGAGCGCGGCTGGAACGCAGCGCTCGTACGCGCGCTCAGAGAGCATGGGGCGCGCGGCGCGATGTGCACGCTCGTGGACAAGCGCGGCTCCACGCCGCGCGGGCCGGGAGCGCGCATGTTCGTTTCAGATGGCGGCAAGCTCTACGGCACGGTCGGCGGCGGTTTCGGGGAAAAGACCGCCTACGACGCCGCTCTCAATGCGATGCGCACCGGAGCGCGCGGCCTGTATCGCCTTGCGATGAACGAACCGGGCGCGGCAAACGGGTGCGCGCCGGAGAACGGCGAGATCGACGTGCTGATCCATCCGCTCTCATAAGATCGGGCATTAAACCGGTCTAGCGAACATGCTGCGGCAGTGATAAGATGGTAGGGTATCGACAAAAGCGCATAACCGCGTTGCTCATGCCGGGCGGTCCGGCGGTCAAAGGAGGCAAACCCATGGAGAACGAAATCAAACTGACCAAGCTTGCAAAGTGCTCCGGCTGCGGTGCGAAGGTGGGCGCGGGCGTGCTCGCGCAGCTTTTGGACGGCATCAAGGTGCATTCGGACGAAAACCTGCTCGTCGGCTTCGATAAAAGCGACGACGCGTCCGTCTACCGCGTGAGCGATTCGCTCGCGCTCGTGCAGACGCTGGACTTTTTCCCGCCGATCGCGGACGATCCTTACACCTTCGGGCAGATCGCTGCGACCAACGCGCTCTCGGACGTGTACGCCATGGGCGGCGAGCCCAAGCTCGCGCTCAACATCATGTGCATCCCCGAGAATATGCCGCGCGAGGCCGTGCATCAACTCTTGAAGGGCGGGTACGACAAGGTGTACGAGGCGGGCGCGATCATCACGGGCGGCCACAGCATTTTAGACGACGAGCCGAAGTACGGATTGTCCGTCACGGGCTTTGTCCACCCCGACCGGGTGCTCACAAACTCGGGGGCCAGGGTCGGCGACGTGCTGATCCTCACCAAGCCGCTCGGCGTCGGCATCCTGACCACGGCGCAGAAGGCGGAGCTGCTCTCGGAGGAAGGGCAGGCGCTCGCAGTGAAGCTCATGACCACGCTCAACAAGGCCGGGCGCGACGCGATGGTGAAATACCGCGTCCACGCGTGCACGGACGTGACGGGCTTCGGCCTTATAGGGCATTCGCTTGAGATGGCGCAGGGCTCCAACGTGACGCTGGAATTCAATGTGAAGAGCATCGATATCATCCCCGAGGCGCTGGAGTTCGCGCGCATGGGGATCATCCCCGAGGGGGCGTACCGCAACCGGGCGTTCGCCGAGGCGGGCGTCGACAAGGGCGAAACGCCGCTTGAGATCGAGGACATCCTCTACGACCCGCAGACCGCGGGCGGCCTGTTGATCGCGGTCCACCCGGACGACGCGGACGCGCTGATGAAAGAGCTTACGGGCGCGGTGCCCAGCGCTCAGCGCATCGGCTTTGCAAAGGAAGCCGGAACAAAATGGATCGAGCTGAGGTAGAAGAGCCTCGCGGCATTGAGGTTGTCGCACCCTTCGGCATGCAAAAGCGCCGGGCAGTCTGCCCGGCGCTCGTTTTCCAATAATTTCAGATAAACACACCTACAGTTTTCTTATGGAATCGGAGGCTTTCAATCCGTCATTTTGCGGCGACCTGCGCGGCGCAAAACGACACCTTGAAACGCTTTTTGGCCCGACAGTTCGAAGAACCGAGGGGCAAAAATGCGCGGTGAACCTCGTGAAAGTGACGTAAGTCACTTTCGCGAATCACTCACCGCCCGCACCGCCCTCACCGCTTCGTCAACCTGCTCCTCGGTGTTGAAGGCGCCGAACGAAAAGCGCACCGCGCCCTGCGGGAAGCTCCCGAGCGTCTTGTGCGCGCTGGGCGCGCAGTGCAGCCCGCAGCGCGTGTAGATTCCGTAGCTTCTTTCAAGCTCGCTCGCCGCGATCGCGTTATCGCCTTTGGTAAAGTCGAGCGCCGCCACCGCCACGCGCTTTTCAAGGCCCTTGGGGCCGAGCACACGCACGTCCTTGAGATCCGAAACGCCCTCCAAAAACCTTCGGCAAAGCCGCATCTCCCGCTCATGGATGCGCCCGACGCCCATTTGTGCGATATAATCGATCGCGCGCGAAAGGCCGTAGATTCCGGGCAGGTTGAGCGTGCCCGACTCGAAGCGGTCCGGGAACAGCCCGGGCTGATCCTCGCTGTCCGACCGGCTGCCCGTGCCCCCGGCGACGAGCGGCTCCAGTTGTTTTGCAAATTCCGGTTTGAGCAGCATCGCGCCGATCCCCTGCGGCCCCAAAAGCCCCTTATGCCCGGGCGCGCAGAGCGCGCTCAGGCCGAGTTTTTCAAAATCCACGCCAAGATGCCCTGCGCTTTGCGCCGCGTCCAAAACGAACGCGATGCCGCGCTCGCGGCAGATCTTTCCGACTTCCTCGACAGGCAGTATGCCGCCCGACACGTTGGACGCGTGCAGCATCGCCACCACGCGGGTGTTGGGGCGGATGAGCGGCCGCACGTCGCAAGGATCGAACAATCCCTCGCCGTCGCAGGGGATGCGGTCGAATGCAACGCCCTGCGCGCAAAGCTGCGAGAGCGGGCGCATCATGGCGTTGTGCTCCATCGAACTGACGATTGCGTGATCGCCGGGTTTAAGGTATCCCTTGAGCGCCTGGTTGAGCCCAAACGTCATGCCCGGGGTCAGCACTGCGAGCTCCGGATGCGAAAACCCAAAGAGCGCGCAGAGCTTTTCCCGGAGCCTGAGCGTTTCAAGCCCCGCCTCCGTCGCCTCCCAGTAGCTTGCCCGGCTGATATTCGCGCCGACGCTGTCGATATAATTCGCCATCGCTTCCCCGACGCCGGGCGCCTTGGGATAGGATGAAGCCGCATTGTCGAAATAAATCCCGCGCATGTTCGTGCTCCTTCGTGCAATGGGACGCATTGCTCCACTTATTCTATCACATGTCGGCAAAGAGCCAAAGCAATTTCCGCCCGTACGGGGAAACCGGATCATCCGGGCGCGAAGGCCCGCAATGAGCATCGCGGCTTTTTCCCGCGCGGCCGTTTGAATTGCGTTTCGCTCTTCTTCATTCTGTGTTATCCTTAGAATACATCGGGATACATCGGCGCGGCAGGAACGCCGCGCGCCAGACTGTCAAAAACCCATTGGGGGTTCGGGGCCACAGTCCCCGGAGGCTTCCAACCGCCGCCAGCGAACAAGGTGAATTGCCGCGCAAGCGGCAAGAGAGGATGCCCTGGGGCACATGTGCGGTGGCGGCGGCAAGCCTTGCGGTGCAAGGCTTTCCTTACAGGAACAAACGTCCGTGCCGTAGGCACAGGTTGTTCCTGTAATCCTCGAAAAAGTACAAGGTACTTTTTCGACAAGCATCGGCGCGGCATGAACGCCGCGCCCGTTGACAAAGCAAAGGAGGAGACCGCATGTTCCGCTTTAAGCACAATAATTTCAACGTCAAAGACCTTGAGCGCTCGCTGCGCTTTTACGACGACGCGCTCTCTCTCAAGCCGATCGGCAGGATCGAACCGGAGGACGGAAGCTTTAAGATCGTGTACCTCGGCGACGGCGCGACCGGCCACGCGCTCGAGCTGACCTTTTTAAGGGATTGGGCGAAGGACAAATACGACCTCGGCGACAACGAATTCCACCTCGCCTTTGAGGCGGACGATTTCGACGCGGCCCTTTTAAAGCACCGCGAGATGGGCTGCGTCTGCTTTGAAAACGAAGCGATGGGCATCTATTTCATCGAGGACCCGGACGGATACTGGCTGGAGATCCTGCCGCCGAAAAAATAACGGGTGCGTCTCGGCCAAAGCGGGAGGGAAGCCGCGCCATGGATTCGTTCGGTCCGAAAGCGCCGAAGCATTCGCTTGTGAATTGATGCAGCGCCTCGCCGCATCCAAACGCCTGTACCCTGTATGGAATTTCCGCCCGCCGCTTTCGCGGCGGGCGGTTTTTCTTTCGGGACGCCCGTCTTTTTAAATAAAGAAACTCACTCGGCCTTGATCACCGGTTCGTAGCGCCCGTCTTGCATCACTTTGACGATGTAGTCGTAATCGGCGTCCATGCAGCAAAGCGCCTCGTCTTCCCCGCTATAGTAAACGCAGGTGCCGCAGGAGGAACTCAACGCCCGGGGCACCGGCGCCATTTTGGCGTCACGTCCCGCCGCCGTGAGCGCCCGATAAGTCCGCATCGCCGACAGGTGGGTGTGAAAGGCGGCAATGTAGCGGTTCATCTACTTGGTGAGGGTAAGGCTGTATTCCCCGCCCTTGTCCTGCCGCTTCACCTGGTACTTGCGGCTGCCCGCAAAGCGCGTGACGTTCTCCACCGCGCAGGCGTTATCCACCAGTACCTCTACCCCCTCGGGGTTCTCCTTGATGCCCTCCATGGTCATGATTACGGGTTCGGGGCACGCGCGGCCCCTTGCGTCGATCTGTTTCATGGCTTATTTCTCCTTTTTGGCAAGATTCAGCACAGAGATAATCCCCAGCACCGCCAGGGCGGCGGCCACCGCGATCATACCGTTTTGCGTGGGACCGTCCGCGGAGGACGCAAGGCCGAAGTTATGGGCAAACGCCGCGCCGGTAACCAGGCCGACCACCGTGACCGCAGAATCGGAATTGCCTTCCCCGGCCAATATCAGCTGGCGCAGCGGACAGCCGCCCAGCAGCACACTGCCCCATCCTACGACGGCCATGCCCAGGAAGTTCCATACGCCGTCGGTATGGGCGATGGGCTGGCCTTCAAAGCCGAGGTTAAACTTGCCCAGTATGAGGTTGCCCACGAGCACCGTGGCGATGAGCGCCAGGAAGCCCCACAGCAGGTGGAAATCCCGGAAGATGGCGGCATCGCGCACGCCGCCCGCGAAGCAGAACCTGCTGCGCTGGGCGAATACACCCACCACCAGGCCCGCGATCAGCGACGCGATTACCGGCGCGTGCATGGAGCCCGGGCCTTTTTCACTGGAGAGGAACAGCCCCGGGATCGCCAGGGAAAGCGCCAGCAGCACCAGCATGAACACCGGGAACAAACCGCCCTCCAGGGCGCGCTGCTCATAGGAGCGGCGCAGGGAGAACCCCTTGTTCAACGCGACGACGCCCGCGCCGATACCGGCGCAGAAGCCCAGCAGGCCCACCACCGCGTTCAGGTCGCCGCCGCCGATGCGGATCGCCATGCGCAGCGGGCACCCGAGGAACATCAGCGCGCCCACCATCACCACAAAGCCCAGCAGGAACCGCGTCATCGGCGAGGAACCGCCCCGGGGCTTGAACTCTTTCTTTAGCAGGGCGATGGCAAAGGCGCCCAGCACCACGCCGATGATCTCCGGCCGGATGTACTGGACGGGCGCCGCCGCGTGCAGCTTGCAGGCGCCCGCGATATCCCTCAGGAAGCAGGCGGTGCAAAATCCCATGTTGGCGGGATTCCCCAATTGCACCAGCAGGAGCGCGGCGATACCGATCACCACGCCCGTGATGATAACCCAAACGTTTTTCTTCATAGATACCCCCTATTGTGTTGTGATGTGTTGATATAAAAATGGATTCAAGACCAACGTAATATTATCATAAGTATAACGAATATGCAACCTCGCAACGCATTCCTTTGTCCCCGAAAATATTCGGGCAACAAAGCGAACCGCCGGTCAACAGGGATGGGATGTTTCCGGGCGGCGCGCCGTTCGGTATAGCCGGAAAAGTATCCGGAATTGCTGAACGGTCAAAAAAACGCTGTTCCTTTTTTATAAAAGGAACAGCGCTAAAAAAGAACATGCCCGAGTGCGTCGAAGATCGGCCAAACCCGTGCGCCCGCATTCCGCGGCTCCACGGATAAAAGCCGTGATTATACCTCTTTATTTCCTGCGGCCGCGAGCCGCTCGTTCATGGCCTTTTCCACGGCATTGACGATGTTCTCGTAGCCCGTGCAGCGGCAGAGGTTGCCCGAGAGAAGCTTGCGGATCTCGTCGCGCGTGTAGCGCCTGCCGCTCTCGAGGATCGGCAGCGCGCTCATGATGAAGCCCGGCGTGCAGAAGCCGCACTGGACCGCCGTCTCCTCGATAAAGCAGCGCTGGATGTCCGAAAGCTCGCCGTTTGGCCCCAGGAGGCTCTCGATCGTGCGGATGCGCTTGCCGTCGGCCCACACCGCGAGGTAGATGCAGGCGTTGAACGTCTCGTCGTCGATCAATACGGTGCACGCGCCGCATTCGCCGACCTCGCACCCCTTTTTGGTCCCTGTGTGGCGATGCTCGCCGCCGCGGATCAGCTCCAGGAGCGACCAGCGCGGATCGACGTAGCTTTCCACCTCTTTGCCGTTCAGATTGAAGCGGATTTTCACCCTATCCATCACAGCGCACCTCCCGCCAAAATGATGCTGCGCTCCAGAGCGCGCCGCGTGAGCTCCGCGACCAGCTGGAGCCGGAATTCCCTGCTCGCGCGCCAGCTTGTGCGCGGGTTGACGTCCGAAAGCGCCGCTTCGCCCGCCGCGCTGATAAGCTCCCCGCTCACGACCTTGCCCTTTACGGCCGCCTCCGCCGCAGGCGCGCGCATCGGCACGGGGCCGGCGACGCCAAACGCGAGGCGCATGTCCTCCACCGTCTTTTTATCGGGCGAAAGCTTGACGTTGCAGGAGCACCCGAGCGTCGCGATATCCATCGCGCGGCGCATGGAGTACTTGATGTAATGCCCGAAGTAGCCTTCGTAGCTCTCCTTTTTGATCACGATCGCGGTCAGAAGCTCTGCGGGTTTTAGTGCGACCTTCCCGGCGCTCACATAGAATTCCTTGATGGGCAGCGTACGCGTCCCTTCCGGGCCGGTTATTTCCATAACGGCGTCGTACGCGTGCAGGGTGGACGAGCTGTCCGCGCTCGTGACGCCGTTGCAGACGTTGCCGCCGATGGTGCCGATGTTCCGAACCTGGGGACCGCCGATCTGGTCGACCGCCTCGCCGAGCACGTTGAGATATTTTTGGATGATCGGATTGCGCGTGATGTGCGAAAAGCTCGTCAGCGGCAGGATGCGGATGTCCCTTTCCAACGTGAGGCTCACGCCGCGCAGCTCGTCGAGCTTGTAGATGCTCACGAGCTCGCTCCCGGCGAGCTTGCCCTCGCGGATCTTGATCAAAACGTCGCTTCCGCCCGCGATGATATGCGCCTGCGGATGCTCCGCAAGCAGCTTGACCGCGTGTTCGACGGAACGCGCCTCGTACAGCGATTGAATGTCGTACATGCGTAGCCCTCCTTAAATCAAGCCTTCTTGATGGAACCGCTCAAACAGCCGGTGCGGCGACAGGGGCGCTTCGTTGATCGCGACGCCCGTCGCCTGCAAAACAGCGTTGCGGATAGCTGGAGCGGGCGCGATCGCCGGGGGCTCTCCCAGCGCCTTTGTGCCGAACGCGCTGGTCGGCTCGTAATTCTCCACGAACATCGCCTTCATATGATCGGGATGATCCATCGTCGTGAGTAGCTTATAGTCCAAAAGGTTCCCGTTGAGCGGCTTGCCCTTCGCGTCGAAGAGCAGCTGCTCGCTCAGCCCGAAGCCGAGCGACATGCTCATGCCGCCGTGCACCTGCGCCTCGGCGAGGCTCGGATTGATCAGCATGCCGCAGTCGTGCACGTTGACGATATCGAGCACCTTGATCTGCCCGAGCGGGATATCGACCTCGACCTCCGCGAAGGTGCAGCCGAGCGAGAGCGCATTGGTCTTAACCTGGCAGGTTTCCTCCGCCGTGAGGTGTTTTGAGTTTTGCAAACTGTAGAGCGCCTCGAGCGCAACCTCTCCCACGGGCATGATCTCGCGGCCTGTGCGCTCCTCGACGACGATTCCGTCCCGGATGTCCAGATCCTCCCACTGCCGCCCCGTGAGGTACCTTACGTAATCGAGGATCCTCTGCTTGAGCACCATGCCGGTCTTGCGAATCGCCATGCCCGCGACGTACGTCTGGCGCGATCCGTATGCGCCCGTGCCGAACGGCGTGATATCGGTATCCTGCGTGCTCATCACGTGCACGTCCTCGTCCTTTATACCGAGCGTGGAAGCGGTCATCTGCGCGAATACGGTATCGGCCCCCTGGCCGATCTCGGTCTCGGCGAGCTGTACCTGCACCGAGCCGTCCTGGTTGAGCACCATGCGGCAGGACGACGACTCGAGCGAGATCGGGTGCACCGCCGTGTTGTACCAGAACGCCGCCATGCCGATGCCGCGGCGGATCGGGCCGGTCTCAGCCGCGTATTCTTTGCGCTTGTTGTCGTAATCGATGTATTCGCGGCCCTTGGCGATGCACTGCTCCAGGCTGTCGAAATAGTTTTCGAGCATCGCCTTCTCGTCCTTATGGCCCACGGGCATCAGGTTCTTTTGCCTGAATTCGAGCGGGTCCATGCCGAGCGCCTTCGCCAGGTCGTCCATATGCGACTCCATCGCAAAGGCGACCTGCGGGATGCCGTAGGCGCGCATCGCACCCGCGGAGGGCATGTTCGTAAACACGGTATATGCGTCGCACTCGAGCGCCGCGCCGGCCTTGCAGTAGAGCATCCTAAACGCGGTCGTCCCTTTGGCGACCACGCCGTGGCCGTGGGACGCGTACGCGCCCTGGTTCGAGTACGCCTCCATCTTGCGCGCGACGAGCGTGCCGTCCTTGCGCGCGTAGGAGATCATATGGTAGCGCACCGCGTGGCGCACACGCGTGGAGACGAACGTCTCCTCGCGGGAAATATCGAGCTTGACCAGGCGGCCGCCGACCTGCATCGAAAGGAACGCGTTCAGGGGCTCGTACAGCGCGTCCTGCTTGTTCCCGAAACCGCCGCCGATATAGGGCTTGACGATGCGGACCTTGCCCCAGGGAATGCCCAGCGCCTGTCCGACGATGCGCCGCACGATGTGCGGAATCTGGGTGGAGCTTACGACCACGACGCGCCCATGCTCCATGTATGCGTAGCTGATGGGAGTCTCGATGTGGCAATGCTGCACCATGGGGGATTCATACCACGCGTCGACCACAACGAGGCCTTCCTCTTCCTTCGCCTTGGCGTAATCGCCGATGGCGAAGCCGGTATGCCCGAGGACGTTGTTTGGGAAGCGTTCATGCAAAATCGAAGCGCCCGGCTTCATCGCCTCGAGCACGTCGAGCACGGGCGGATATTCCTCGTACTGTACGACGATCTTGCGGAGCGCCCGCTCGGCGGCCACCTCATCCTCCGCGACGACGGCGGCGATATCGTCCCCGTAGAGCCTGACGCGTTCGTTCAAAAGGTTCCTGTCGGCCACGTCCTGATGCGCCGGGTCCGTGCTCCAGGGATGCCCCGCCGTTGGGAAGCAGTGCTTGGGAACATCGAAACAGGTCACGATCTTCACCACGCCCGGGACCTTTGAAGCTTCCTCGATATCCATGCTCGTCACCCGGCCGTTCGCGATACTCGAGTGCAGCACCTTGGCGACAAGCGGTTTGCCCTCGAAGAAGTCGTCCGTATACTTCGCGCGGCCCGTCACCTTGTCGAACGCGTCAACGCGGTTGACGCCTTTTCCGACACCCATGATTTTCCCTCCTCCATACCGGAATTTCAGATCCTGAACTTATTTGATAAAACGCATGTTCATAGCGTCGAACATCCCCATATCCGTCACGCGCGCCGCGGGTATCACGGGGAGCGCAAGGAACGAAAGGGTGATCAGCGGATCGGATTTTTCATCGAGGCCCATGCTCTTGAGCGCGTCGAGCAGCGCGCGCTGGCACTCGCTGACCTTACTTGCGGGCGCGTCGGTCATCAAGCCCGCTATGGGCAGCGGCAGCCGCGCGATCACCACGCCCCCGCCGACGAGCGCATATCCCCCGCCGCAGTCCTCGAGCGCCGATACCGCAAGGAGCATGTCGCGGTCGTTATCGCCCAAAACGACGATATTGTGCGAATCGTGCGCCACGGTGGACGCGAGCGCGCCGCCCCTGATCGGCATCCCTTCCACGATCCCGAGCCCGATGTTGCCGCTCGCCCTGTGACGCTCGATCACGGCGACCTTGGAAAAGCCTTCGCCCGGCGCGAACAGGCCGTCCTTCGACGGGACGTTCCGGTAGACGAGCTGTGTGACGAGCTGCCCCGGAACGGTTTTGACGACCGGCATGTTCTCGTGCGCGGGGATTTGGAGCATTTCCGCGCCGAGCGGCGCGACGTGCACGCTCGAGTACACGCATTTGGGAACCGACACGTGCTCCGGGATAAAATCCTTATACACCTTTCCGCCCGCGATCACGCCGACGACCTCGAAATCCTTAAGGTCCTTGAGGAACACCATATCCGCCCGGTAACCGGGCGCAATCGCGCCGACGCGCTTAAGGCCGTAGGCGCGCGCGGTGTTCAGGGTACCCATGCGCACCGCGTCGACCGGGGAAATCCCGCAGGCGACCGCCACGCGCATGTTATGGTTAATATGCCCATCCCGCAGGATATTCTCCAGATGTTTATCGTCCGAGCAGAACAAAAGCCGGTCCGTCGGCAGATTTTCGCGCACGATCCCCCTTAGGATCTCCTCTACGCCGTGCGCGGCCGACCCGATGCGGATCATCACAAACATGCCCGCGCGCAGCTTCTCGCGCGCTTCCTCGAAATTCGAGCACTCATGATCGCTCATCGCGCCCGCAACGCAGTACGCGTTCAGGGCATTGCCACAGAGAAGCGGAGCGTGACCGTCGATAAAATCGTTTTCAAACGCGCATAGCTTTTCCATCACTTCTTCATCCGCGCCCAGCACGCCCGGATAATTCATCATTTCGCCCAGCCCGAGCACGCGCGGATTTCCGCGAAACTCGGATAGATCCTTCGCCAAAAGCACGGCGCCGCTGTGCTCAAACGGCGTCGCAGGAACGCAGGAGGGCATCATCATATATACGCACAGGGGCAGGTTTTCGGAAAAGTCCAGCATCGCCTCGATGCCCGCCGCGCCGCAGACGTTGGCGATCTCGTGCGGATCGGCGATCACCGCGAGCGTTCCCAAGGGCAGCACCGTGCGCGCGTACGTCGGCGGAATGACCATGGAGGATTCGATATGCATATGCGCGTCGATAAATCCGGGCGCGAGATAAGCGCCGCCCGCGTCGATCTGATGTTCCCCCGAATACTTGCCGACGCCTATGATGCTCCCGCCGTGTATGCCGATGTCCGCCGGGATCACTTCGCCCGTAAACACGTTCACAACGCGCGCGTTTTTCACCACAAGCGTACTCTTGCCGTCGCGCGCCGCTTCCACCGCGGCGCTGAGCGCCTTTTGATTCATCCGCGGACCCCCTTTCCACCGTTCGGGTATCGCTGTTGGAGTTCACACCAATCCGAATGTTCGTGTTTTTTGTATTTCAGTATAACACAATTTTTTCGGCAGGCAAGCTAAAATTTTTTTAGATTTTTTAGCCGCAGAGCGCCTAATTCCGCGTTGTCCGGTCAAAAATATAAGGCGGATGCCTTGCAAAAGCCCTCCCGGTATGGTAGGATACTGCTGTAACCTGATCATATAGTCCCGCGGGAGCACGCGGGCGTTTCTACGGGCCGTTACTTGCGCGGGATGCCCGCAACCCGGCCCACTATGGAGGGTTCATACGGAATTACAGCGTCCCGTATGAGCGCTCTTTTTCATTTTGTGGGAAGTGTATCGAAACGGGAAAAGCTACATCCCCGACGAGGATAACGCCGTCGTTCCCCATGCGGGAGCATGGATTGAAAGAACTATAAAACCGCCGACATGTTGAAGGAAGAGGGCATAAGTCCCTTCCCCGTGCGGGAGGAATTGGAGGGAAAGCGATGCGTATTGGATGCGTGCTCATGGCGGCGGGCGCCGCCAGCCGCTTTGGGTCGAACAAGCTGCTCAGTACGTTCCGGGGGATCCCCCTGTGCGAACATGCGTTCCGCGCGCTGCCGCACGAGTTCTTCTACAGATGCGTCGCCGTAACCGGATATGACCAGGTCGCCCAGATCGCGCGCCGGTACAAATACGGCGTCGTAACCAATTTTAACCCGGCGGCGGGCGCAAGCTTCACGGTACGCCTCGGCACGCGCCAGCTCTTTGACGCGGACGCCGCGCTCTTCGCGGTCGCCGATCAGCCGCTGCTGAAAAAAGAGAGCGTAAAACGCCTCCTCGCGCTGTACCGTGAAAATCCCGGGCGTATCGTATCGCTCGCGTACGGGGAACGGCGGGGCAACCCGGCCGTGTTCCCCCGCGCTTACTTTGACGAATTGATGTCTCTTTCGGGCGATCAGGGCGGCTCGGCCGTGATACGGGAACATCCCGAGGCGCTGCTGCTGTGCCAGGTTGAGGACGAGCGGGAGCTCTTCGACGTGGATACCGCGAAGGAGCTTGAAAGCCTCTCGGAAGGCGGCCCCGGCGGGACCACCTGAGCGGCGCGTCGGCGGATAACATTTGAGCACGATGCAAAAGCTTGGAATACTCTGTTAAGGGGAGTGAGTTTCATGACGCAAACAACGCGCGCGCTCCGCGCGAACATACTTCACGCGCCGACTCTGGGCAAAATCGAGGCGCTGCCGCACGGGGTCCTCATCGTGGAAGACGGCGTGATCGCCGGGGTGTTCCCGGAGCTGCCCGAAGCCTACCGGGGCATAGAGACACAAGATTACGGCGACAGGCTTTTGATCCCGGCGCTGTGCGATCTGCACCTGCACGCGCCGCAGTACCCCATGATGGGCATGGGCATGGATCTGGAGCTGTTGGAGTGGCTGAACACCTATACGTTCCCCGGCGAGGAGCGCTTTGCCGACCCCGAATACGCCGAGGGCATCTACGCCGCCCTCGCGCGGGAGCTTGTAAAGAAAGGCACGACGCGCGCGGCGATATTCGCGAGTGTGCATCTGCCCGCCACGCGCATACTCGTGGAGGAGCTTGAACGCGCGGGGATATCCGCCTACGTCGGCAAGGTGAATATGGACCGCAACTGCACAGGCGGATTGATGGAACAGGCCGAACGCTCGCTCGGGGATACGCGCGTTTTCGTCGAGGAACTGCTCGCGCGCGGCGGGTCCGTGCGCCCGATCCTCACGCCGCGCTTTTCGCCCAACTGCACGGACGCGCTGATGCAAGGGCTCGGCGCGCTTGCGGACGAATACGACCTGCCGATACAATCCCACCTCTCCGAAAACGAGAGCGAGGTCCAATGGGTGCGCTCCCTCTACCCCGGCGCCGCCGGATATTGGGAGAGCTACGCCCGGTTTTCCCTCTTCCGGCCCCGCACACTGATGGCCCACTGCGTGCATTCCGACGAGCGCGAGCGCGCCGCCATACGCGATCACGGCGTATGGGTCGTGCACTGCCCGGACTCCAACGTGAACCTCATGAGCGGCATCGCGCCCGTGCGGCGTATGCTCAACGAAGGCCTTTCCGTCGCGCTCGGCTCGGACATCTCGGGCGGATCGACGCTCTCGATGATGCAGATCGCCACGATCGCCATACGCGCTTCCAAGCAGCGCAGGATCGAGACCAAGGGCGAGGACGCGTTTTTGACCTTTGCCGAGGCGTTCTACCTCGCGACCAGCGCGGGCGCGCAGTATTTTGGGGAAGGCCCGGGCTTTCGCGCGGGCGATCCGCTGCACGCGCTGGTATTGGACGACGGCGCGCTCCCCGATTCCGGGCGGCTCCCGCTCGAAAACCGGCTGGAACGCCTGTTCTACGCGGCGGACGACCGGACGATCGCCGCGCGCTACGCGAACGGGAAGAAGCTGGAAGCGGTTTAAGCTATGCCGTATGATATGGAAAAGGGCCGCCTTCGGGCGGCCCTTTCAAGTGCGCGCTGTCTCGCGCAAGCTCTGCTAAATCAGCTTTTCCAGCCGCTCGCGGATCGCCTTGATAAAGGCTACCGAGCTTACGGCGGTCGGGTTCGTCCCCGCTTTGGCGAGCATGGCCAAGTCCTTGGTCATGATGCCGTCGTCAAGGGTCTTTAGCGACGCCTGTTCAAGCTTTTCGGCGAAGGATACGAGCTC
This sequence comes from Bacillota bacterium, assembly GCA_038562375.1. Lineage (GTDB taxonomy): Bacteria > Bacillota > Clostridia > Christensenellales > CAG-138 > JBCFAY01. The sequence goes on from JBCFAY010000028.1 coordinate 31,877, forward strand.
GGCGTTCATGTCGAGCTCCCCGCGCTTTTTGAGCGCGCCGCTCCACGCGAAGATCGTCGCGATCGGGTTTGTGGAGGTTTCCTCACCCTTTAGGTGGCGGTAATAATGGCGCGTCACGGTGCCGTGCGCGGCCTCGTACTCGTACTTGCCGTCGGGCGAGACGAGCACGCTCGTCATCATCGCGAGCGAGCCGAACGCCGTTGAGACCATGTCGCTCATCACGTCGCCGTCGTAGTTCTTGCAGGCCCAGATGTAGCCGCCCTCGCTCCTGATTACGCGGGCGACCGCGTCGTCGATCAATGTGTAAAAATACACTAGCCCGAGCGCTTTGAACTGCTCCTTGTACTCGTTTTCGAAGATCTCCTCGAAGATGTCCTTAAAGGTGTGATCGTAACGCTTTGAGATCGTGTCCTTGGTCGAAAACCACAGATCCTGCCTGCTCGAGAGCGCGTATCGGAAACAGCTGTGCGCGAACGAGCGGATGGAGCTGTCCTTGTTGTACTGGCCCTGGAGCACGCCCGGGCACTCGAAATCATAGATCGTCTGCCGGTACGACGCGCCGTTTACGCCTGTGAACACCAATTCCGCCTTCCCCGGCTCCTCCACGCGGTACTCGCTCGCGCGGTACACGTCGCCGTACGCGTGACGCGCGATCGTGATCGGCTTTTTCCAAGTGCGAACGACCGGCTCGACGCTCTCGATGAGGATCGGCGTGCGGAACACCGTGCCGTCGAGGATCGCGCGGATGGTGCCGTTGGGGCTCTTGTACATCTGCTTGAGGCCGTATTCGCTCACGCGCTGCGCGTTCGGCGTGATCGTGGCGCACTTGACGCCCACGCCGTACTTTTTGATGGCGTTGGCGGCATCGACCGTGATCGCGTCCTCCGTGCGGTCGCGCTCCTGAAGGCCGAGATCGTAGTATTCGGTGGAAAGCTCCACGAACGGCTCGAGCAGCTCCGTCTTGATGAGCGACCACAGGATACGCGTCATCTCGTCGCCGTCCATCTCCACGAGCGGCGTCGTCATCTTGATTTTATCCGGCATAGGGCCCCTCCTGCTTTTGCGCGTTTTTCGCCTGCGCGGCATAATAGTTCATCAGACACCCTTCCAGGATGATCTGCTTTTCATCTTCGGTCAGGTTTTTGACGTAGAGCGTCAGATCCTTCACGCCGTCCGCCGTGATCGCCTTGGCGGGGATCGCCTCGCGGCCGACCTGTATCGCCTCCCTGATATTCGGCACGAACACGTAGTCGCCCGCCTCGCACTCAAACGGCGCGCCCTCGTCCAGCGTAAAGGGCAGTATTCCCCAGTTGATGCAGTTGCTGCGGTAGCGCTTGGTGGCGAACTCGTAGCAGATGTTCGCCATGCCGCCGATCACGCGCTGGCAGGACGCCGCCTGCTCGCGCGCGGAGCCGTCGCCCGGCTTGTTGGCGAAGATCGCGGAGCCGAACTGCGTGGACTTTAATACGCGCTCGGGGTCTTCGGCGACCCTGCTCAGAACGTCGGAGAGCTCTTTCACGGCCTCACCCGAACGGCGCTCCGCTTCCTCCGCCATCGCGCGCTTGCTGCGGCAGACGTATTCGGGCTCCCTGCGCGAGAGCGTGAACTCCGCGAGCTTTAAGGGGTTCGAGCGGTAGGACGACGTCTCGCCCGAGGGGATCAGCTCGTCGGTGGTCGTCACCGGGTCGCGGATGACGGCGGCGAGCCGCACCAAAAGGTTTTCCTGCAGCGGGTAAATTTTCGGCCAGTCCGTGATGTTGGGGCCGAGGCGCAGCTCCTCCTCGGGGCGGGGCGCGCCGAAGCCGTTGTAGACGCGCTTAGCATACACGCCCTCGTCGTAATGATAGGGCTTGTTGGCCGCGGGGACGTCGAACTCCGTGGCGGCGGTGATCGCGCCGTGGTTGCGCGCGCTCGCCGCGATGGAGCGTGCGTCCATCAGCGCGACGGCGGAAATCTGGCCTTGGCTCGGCTTGGAGCCCTCGCGGTTCGGGAAATTGCGCGTGGTGTGGCGGATGGAGAATCCGTTGTTCGCCGGTACGTCGCCCGCGCCGAAGCATGGCCCGCAGAACGCGGGCTTGATAACCGCGCCCGCTGCGACGAGCTCCGCGAGCGTACCGTTCTTTGAAAGCTCGAGATACACGGGCACGGAGCCGGGGTACACCGAAAGCGAGAAGTAGTCGCTGCCGGTATCCTGCCCTTTTAAGAGCTCCGCCGCGTCGACGATATTGTCGAACAAGCCGCCCGCGCACCCGGCGATGATGCCCTGGTCCGCCCACACCCTGCCGCCGCGGAATTTGGAAGCGAGGTCGAGCTTGACGCTTTTGCCGAAGGTCTTGTCCGCCTCCTTCTCGATGCCGTGGAGGATATCGGGCGCGTTTGCGCATAGCTCGCGGATCGAGTAGGCGTTGGACGGGTGAAACGGAAGGGCGATCATCGGCTCGACCCTGGAAAGATCGATCTCGATCATCGAATCGTAGTACGCGACGCGGCCGGGCTTGAGCTCGCGGTACATTTCCTCGCGGCCGTGGATCCTATAATATTCGCGCACCCGCTCATCCGTCTCCCAGATGGAGGAAAGGCAGGTGGTCTCGGTGGTCATCACGTCGATGCCGTTTCTAAAATCGACCGGAAGCGTCGCCACGCCGGGGCCGACGAATTCCATCACCTTGTTTTTGACGAAGCCGTTTTGGAACACCGCGCCGCAGAGCGCGATCGCGACGTCGTGCGGGCCTACGCCCGGGCGGGGTTCGCCCGTGAGGTATACGAGCACCACCTCCGGCGCGTCCACGTCGTAGGTATTGGATAAAAGCTGCTTGACGAGCTCCGGCCCGCCCTCGCCCACGCCCATCGTGCCGAGGGCGCCGTAGCGGGTATGGCTGTCGGAGCCTAAAATCATGCCGCCGCCCAAGGCCATCGCCTCGCGCACGTACATGTGGATGACGCTCAGGTTTGCGGGCACGTAGATGCCGCCGTACTTCTTCGCGGCGGACAGGCCGAACACATGGTCGTCCTCGTTGATGGTGCCGCCGACCGCGCAGAGGCTGTTGTGGCAGTTGGTCATCGCGTAGGGAAGCTGAAACTCCTTCAAGCCCGACGCCCGCGCCGTCTGTATGATGCCGACGTAGGTGATATCGTGCGAGGCGAGCGCGTCGAAGCGGATGCGCAGCTTCTTTTGATCCTTCGCGACGTTGTGCGCGCGCAGGATCGAGTAGGCGATGGTGTTCTCCCGCGCTTCATTTGGCGAAGGAAGCCCTTCCCCGCCCGTTACCGGTTTCCCGTCGACCAGATAAGCGCCCTCTCTGCTCAATCGAATCATTGACATTCCCTCCAAACCATTTGTCGAACGCGCGGATGCCGCGCGATGCTTTCTTATTACAATGTATCCATGGGCCGCAATCATCCCGTTTCCCCACGGCCCGGGCATCATGCGCCGGGGTTGCCCCCGGCCCCGATCGGGTTTTGCGGCGATGCGGGGAGCCCCCCTGAATAGAGTGATTCACCTTATCCAGTATAGTGGCGAATCGCGCTTGAATCAACGAAAAAAACGCGATCGGCCTTAGAAATTTCTAGATATCGGCCCTTATCCCGCTTATGCCTTGCCGGACGCGCGCAAAATCCCGCGCTTTCGCGCCCAAACCTGCGCGTCCTGCCGGAAAACACCGATTAATTAGGAAGAGATTCCGTCTTGACAAGGGCGGCGCTCTGTCGTACGCTATCTGCGTTCAGGGGCGAAAACCCCGTTTTGACGCAGGGTTTTCCAGCATTTTCCAATGAACGCCCCGCTAAATCGATCATCGGAGGTCCCATGCAACGCTCCAGCGGCATACTCATGCACATCAGTTCCCTCCCTTCTCCCTACGGCATCGGTACGCTCGGGGAGGAGGCCTACCGCTTCGCGGATTTTCTGGCCGCCGCAGGCCAGAACTACTGGCAGATTCTCCCGCCGGGCCCGACCGGCTACGGCGACTCCCCTTACCAATCCCTGAGCGCGTTCGCGGGCAACCCGTATTTTATCGACCTCGACCTGCTCGCAAAGGACGGGCTGCTCACAAAAGAGGATTACGCCGACATCGACTGGGGCGGCGACCCCGCGCGCGTCGATTATGCAAAGCTCTACCAAAACCGCTTTTCCGTCCTGCGGACAGCGTACCTTCGCGGCCGCGACCGCGACCACGCGGCGGTCGAGGCGTTCCGCCAGAAGAACAACGTCTGGATCGATCGCTACGCGCTCTTTCTGGCGCTGAAGGATCATTTTGATTCCAAGGAGTGGCCTAAGTGGAGCGATCCCGGATTGCGCCTTTGCTCCTGGGAAGCCGTCGAGGCGTTCCGGCGCGAAAACGCGCGGGAGGTCGACTTCCATATATACCTGCAATTCCTGTTTTTCCGCCAGTGGGACGCGCTCAAAGCCTATGTCAACTCGCTCGGCATCCGCATCATCGGCGACGTTCCCATCTACGTCCCGCTCGACAGCGCCGATGTGTGGAGCCAGCCCGAATTGTTCGACCTCGACGGGGCGCGCCGCCCGCGCTTCGTTGCGGGAGTGCCGCCGGATTGCTTCTGCTCTACCGGCCAGCTTTGGGGCAACCCGCTCTACGACTGGGAAAGGATGAAGGAGGACGGCTATCTCTGGTGGCAGATGCGCATGGAGATGGCGCAAAGGCTTTTCGATGTGGTGCGCTTCGACCACTTCCGCGGGCTTGCGTCCTACTGGCGCGTGCCCTTTGGCGACGAGACCGCCGAGGGCGGCGAATGGGTGGACGGGCCGGGCAGGGATTTTATATCGATGCTCAAGGACCGCTTCCCCAATCTTCCGGTCATCGCCGAGGATCTCGGCTTTTTGACCGACGACGTGCATGAGCTTTTGGAGTACTCGGGTTTCCCTGGCATGAAGGTGCTCCAGTTCGCGTTTGATTCGCGGGAGCCGTGCGCATACCTTCCGCACCTGTATAAGGCGCACTGCGTCTGCTACACCGGCACGCACGACAACAACACCGTCGCGGGCTGGCTCTCTTCCGGCAACCCCGAAAGCCTCGCCTACGCGGCCGAATACTTCGGCCTCAACTCCGAGGAAGGCTGCACCGCCGGGTTTATCCGGGGCGGGATGAGTTCCGTCGCCGATCTTTTCATCGCCCAGATGCAGGATTATCTCAACCTCGGCGAGCGCTCGCGCATGAACACGCCCTCCACGCTCGGCGGGCGCAACTGGCAGTTTCGCGTGCTGCCGCACCAGATAAGCGCCTCTCTCGCCGCGCGCATCCTCGAGTGCGCCTCGCGCTACGGGCGGGCAAACGCCGCAAGGCCGAGCGGCGGCTTCGGCGCGAGCGCGGCGCGCCCGGGCGGGGATACATGCTTTTTCTCCGGGGGGATAAGCTAAGGGGAAAAGGGACGGAACCCGCCGGGTTCCGCCTTCAAACCCTCCAAAGGAAAGGACGATTTCCATGAAGCGCGACAAAAAGGCCGACAGCGCCGCCTATGCCACCAACCTGCTCGTCGTGAAGGAGAACCCGGATCCCATCACCAACGTTTCGAACCCCTCCGAAGAAAACCGCATGCTCGCGCGCGAGCGGGTGGACGAAAACCAGAAGTAGCGCTCCGCCGCCCGATGCGGGCGGCGAATGCGCGCGGTCCGGGCCACAAACGGCCGCTCACGGCGCAACAAGGCCAAGCGCGCCGCCGGGCGGCCGCTTGTGTTATACCGCGCTTGTGCTATACTTGTGTTATACTGGTAGTAATTCCAATGCTTGGAGGACGCCATGTTCAACGGATTCATCAAGGTCGCCGCGGCCACGCCGCACATCCGGGTTGCCGACTGCCCCGGAAACGCCAAGGCGCTCCAGCGCGTTATGCGCGCGGCGCACGGCGATAACGCGCGCCTTTTGATCACGCCCGAGCTTGCGGTCACGGGCTATACCTGCTCGGATCTGTTTTTTCAGGACGCGCTGCTCAAAAGCGCCGAGGCGGCGCTTTTGCTGCTCGCCGAAACGAGCCTGGGTCAGGATATGATCACCATCGTCGGCCTGCCGCTAAGATACCACGGCAAGCTCTACAATTGCGCCGCGGTACTTTACCAAGGGAAGATCCTCGGCGTCGTCCCCAAGGCCAATATCCCGAACTACGGCGAGTTTTACGAGGTTCGCCACTTCGCCAAGGCGCCGGAAGAAAACGGCGAGATCCGCATCGGCGGCGCCGCGGTCCCCTTCGGCTCGAAGCTCTTGTTCTGCTCCGACGAAATGCCCGCCTTTAAGCTCGCCATCGAGATCTGCGAGGATCTTTGGATCGGCAACGCTCCCTCTGTCTCCCACGCTGCCGCCGGAGCGACGATCATCGCCAACCTCTCGGCGAGCAACGAGATCGTCACGAAGGACGCGTTCCGCCGCACGCTCGTCGTTTCGCAGTCGGCCAAGCTCGTGACGGGCTACATCTACGCCGACGCGGGCGACGGCGAATCCACGACGGATCTTGTGTTCTCCGGCCACAACATCATCGCGCAGAACGGGACGATACTCGCCGAGAGCAAGCCCTTTGGCCCGGGATACGCCGTCACGGAGCTCGATCTTGAGGCGCTCGCGCACGACCGGCGCAGGATCACCACCTACGGCGCGGAAGCTTCCGAGGGCTATCTCTCTGTCCCGTTTTCCATGCCGCTTACAAGGACACAGATCACCCGCGCCGTCGCGCGCCATCCGTTTATCCCCGACAACGAAACGCTGCGCGGCGAGCGCTGCGACCTGATACTCTCGATCCAGAGCGCGGGCCTTAAAAAGCGCCTCGAGCACACCGGCTCCAAAACCGCCGTGATCGGCGTTTCCGGCGGGCTCGACTCGACGCTCGCGCTGCTCGTCACCGCCCGGGCGATGGATCTTTTGAACCGCCCGCGGACGGATGTGCTGGCCGTCACGATGCCGTGCTTTGGCACCACGAAGCGCACCCGCTGCAACGCGGGCGCGCTGTGCGACGCGCTCGGCGTTACCCTGCGGGAGATCGACATCACGGACGCCGTCCGCCAGCACTTCAGCGATCTCGGTCACGACGAGTCGGATCTCGACGTGCTCTACGAAAACGCGCAGGCGCGCGAGCGCACGCAGGTGCTCATGGACGTTGCGAACCAGACCGGCGGCCTCGTCGTGGGTACGGGCGACCTTTCGGAGCTCGCGCTCGGCTTCGCCACCTACAACGGCGACCATATGAGCATGTACGCGGTGAACGCCTCGGTGCCCAAGACGCTCATCCGCCACATCATCCGCTACTACGCGGAGCGTCTGACGGACGATTCGCTCGCAAGGGTGCTCCTCGACATCCTCGACACGCCCGTCAGCCCCGAGCTTTTGCCCGCGGTGGACGGCAATATCGCGCAAAAGACCGAGGAACTGGTCGGGCCGTACGAGCTTCACGACTTTTTCCTTTACTATGTGCTGCGCTGGGGCTTCGCGCCGGCCAAAATCCGGCGGCTCGCCAACCATGCGTTCGCGGGCGAATATGCTCCCGAGGAGATCGACCGCTATCTCGCGGTTTTCTACCGCAGGTTCTTCGCGCAGCAGTTCAAGCGCTCCTGCCTGCCGGACGGGCCGAAGGTCGGTACGGTCACGCTCTCTCCCCGGGGCGACTGGCGTATGCCCAGCGACGCCGCGGCGCGGGTCTGGCTCGAGGAATTGTCCCTCTAGACATCGCGCGCCCATCCGAAACCCGATCAAACGAAGATGCTTTTGCTCCCGTGGAATTGCGCCGCCGCTTTTCCCGGGAGCCTTGCTTTATTCCCATTCCGGCACGAATAGCGCTCCTTCTTAGAGCATATCTATGATACACACGGTATTGCGTTTTAGGGAGGGTTTCATTTGGAGCGAAACATCGTAATCGCCCTGAGGGGCGAAGGCGGCGGCGGTATCGCCCGTGTCGCGCAGAGCGGAACGAATACCAAGGCGTCGTTTTCCCTGCGATCCGGCATCGCTGGCGCGCTCAGCGCATACCTGATCGCCGGTTCGCGCGCGGTCGAGCTGCCGCTGAACAGGGATTTAAGCGGCATCCTGCCCCAAAAAATGGACGTCGACGGCGTCATCCTATGCAAAGCCGAGCGCGGCGGTTTAAAATTTCTGTACGAAGGCCGCGTCTTTTCAAAAGCGCCTGACTTCGAGCGCGTCAAGGAATCGCTGAGGCTCCGTTACCTCAGCAATCAGGCGGCGCAAAACGACGTTCGGGCGACTTTTGCCAACCAGCCCGAGGCAACGCAGTCGGAGACCGCGAAGGCAACACAGAATCAGCCCGCGAAGGTTTCGGCGGTGCAGGCTCCGCCCACGAAAGTCTCGGCGGCGCAGGAGACCGCGAAAAAAGCCGGGGCAACGCAGACCCAGCCCATAAAGGTCTCCGCCGCGCAGACCCAGCCGACGAAGGTTTCGGCGGCACAGGAGAGCGCAAAGGTCGGGGCAACGCAGAATCAGCCCATGAAGGTCTCCGCCGCGCAGACCCAGCCGACGAAGGTTTCGGCGGCGCAGGAGCCCGCCAAGGCCGGGGCAACGCAGACCCAGCCCATAAAGGTCTCCGCCGCGCAGACCCAGCCGACGAAGGTGTCGGCGGTGCAGGCTCCGCCCACGAAAGTCTCGGCGGCGCAGGAGACCGCGAAAAAAGCCGGGGCAACGCAGACCCAGCCCATAAAGGTTTCCGCCGCGCAGACCCAACCGATGAAGGTTTCGGCGGCGCAGGCTCCGCCCACGAAAGTTTCGGCGGCACAGGAGCCCACCAAGGCCGGGGCAACGCAGACCCAGCCCATAAAGGTTTCCGCCGCGCAGACCCAACCGATGAAGGTTTCGGCGGCGCAGGCTCCGCCCATGAAAG
>JBCFAY010000029.1:0-36398 GCA_038562375.1 Bacillota bacterium
AATACAAGTACACCTCGCGCGAGGGCATTGCCCGCTGCAAGAAAATGGGCGTTAAGAACCTGCCGTCGCTGTACATTAACGGCAAACTCGCTTACGCCTCGATCATCCCCGGCCACGAGGAGCTCTACGAGAAAATCAGGGGTTCGTTCTAAGCTCCTGAAAAACAACAAGCAAGCCGCCGTGATATCACGGCGGCTTTACTCTCAATGATTCCAGTGCGGCATCTCAAGCGCGTTGCGTCAAGACTCCGGCGCGGGGCCGGTGGAAGAGCGCAGCACCAGCTGAAGCGGATATAGGATCTGCACATAGGGGCGGTTCGGTTCGCTCAGGCGCTTTAAAAGCACCTCCGCCGCGTGCGCGCCCATATCGTAGGAAGATGCGTCCAAAGTCGTCAGCGGCGGATTAAACTCGCCGCTTCCCGGCTCGTTGTTGAAGCCGACGATCGAAATATCGTCCGGGATCCGATATCCCTTGGCAGCGGCCGCGCCGACCGCTCCCAGCGCCATCGTATCGGTCGCGACGAATACCGCCGTGGGCGGCTCGGGCAGTGCCAGCAGGCGGGTCATGCTTTCCCAGCCGCCGCGCGGGCTCCAATCGCCCATTCCCACATAGTCCGCAACAAACGGGAGCTTCTGCGCCGCAAGCGCCTGCTTAAAAGCGTACAGCCGCTGTTTGCTGCTGATGCCCGACTTATCGCCGAGTATTATAGCGATCTTATGGTGGCCGAGGCCCGAGAGATGCTCTATGACGCGGTTCACCCCGTCGTCGATATCGAGGAAAAAGGCGTCGTACTCCCCGCCGGGCGCGACCCGCTCGATGAGCACCCTCGCCGCCTTTTCGGGCAAAAGCTCGACCGGCGGCGTCCCGCCCGTGGAGCTTACAAATATCACGCCGTCGATCCAATAGTTGTGCAGGTTTTTACAGATGAACCGCTCGCGCTCCCGATCCTCCGCCGAGCTTGCCATGATCAGCCCGTAATGCTCCTGCTCCAGCGTTTTTTGGACGCCCGCAGCAAAATTGGCGAACGCAAGGTTCTGGATGTTCGGCACGATCAGCGCCACCGTCTTGCTCGAGGAGGTCTGCAGCCCTCGCCCGAAAGGATTGGGCGTGTAATTCAGTTCATCGATGGCCGAGCGCACGGACTCCAGCGTTTCGCCGTTGAGCAGTTCGGGATGGTTGATCGCGCGGGAGACGGTCGAATGTGACACTCCGGCACGGCGCGCCACATCTTTGAGCGTTGCAGGAACCACCATTACTGGCCTGCCTCTTTTCTGCCTCATCCGGTTGAATTCCCCTTCGCAATGAGTACTTTGGATCCCGGTACCTAAAATCCCCGGCGGCTGCGCCGCAGTTAACGCGCTATGGAAACCCTGCAGGCGCAAAGCCCGCTTATCCGCACGATCAGCAGCCGGCGCCCCAACACATGCATATATAGACGCAAACGCTGAACAGAAAATGCAAAATCGCGACTGAACATGTGTGCATACAAGACCGTTGGATACATAAACATTATATAGAAGATTGTGCTGTATTACAAGCATATTACTTCAGTTACGCACATATGGGCAAGTAAATTATAAGTATCCATTAAAATTTACAAAAAAATTTGGCGTGGAAGCAGGATTTTGATTATTATCGTAGAATTATATACTTGCAAACTGATGCACACGTTAACATGTGATTTTCCTGAACCGACTGCCCTGCACACGAAATTCAGCAACGCCCAATGATCAGCGCCGCATGCACAGCGGCGCAAGCCGATTCCAAAAGCGCGGTTTTCCCTTAGTTTATTAGCAATTTCGACTTTTTCACCATCCGGAATGCGTCGGATTTTCAATACGGCAGGCACGCTTTTACGACAACGTTTTCAAATAACGCCATCGTTACTAAAGGAGGAAACCCAAATGCCAAGTATCTTTGAGAGGATTGCGGATGCCGTTTACGACGGCGATTGCGATCAGGTCGCACTGCTCGCCCAGGAGGTGCTCGATCAAAACATCGACGCCAACGAGGCGATCAACAAGGGCGGCGTCGTCGCGCTCGAGCGCTTGGGAGAAGCGTTCGACAACCTGGAGGTCTTCCTGCCGGAGCTGATGCTCGGCGGCGAAGCCATGAAAATGCTCATCGATAAGCTGTCCGTCCGCTTTGAAGGTTCGGAAAGCGCTTATCTTGGCACCGTCGTGATCGGCTGCGCGAAGGGCGATCTTCACGATATCGGGAAGAACCTTGTGGCGACGCAGCTCGCCGTCAACGGTTTTAAGGTATATGACCTCGGCACGGATGTTGCCGTCAACAAGTTTATCGATAAGGCGCGCGAGGTAGACGCGGACATTATCGCCGTATCCTCGCTTTTGACGACTTCGGCATATTATCAGGGCGAGCTCGTGCAGCGCCTCAAGGCGGAAAACCTTAAGTCGCAGTACAAGGTCATCGTCGGCGGCGGCCCCATCACCGCAAATTGGACGCGCAGCATCGAGGCGGACGGGTATGCGCGCACCGCGCACCTTGCGGTCGATCTTTGCAAGACGCTGATGCGGCAGCCCGCCGAGGCCCCGCTGATCTTCGAGTAAATCTACCCATTTATATAGGAGGAAAACTATGAGCCACTCGATCAAAGAAGTCATCCGCTATATGGACCGGGCGAAAACCGGCAAGCGCGTCCTCAGGGATGAATGGGATTATAAAATCGTGCCCCAGACGCTCAAGGAGGTCGCCAAGGAGTTCCATCTGGAAAAGACCTGCGATCCCCAGAACCCTGTCAACGCGGATACCGAGCTCGCGGACGTTTACTATAAGGCGGGCATCGAGGCCGCGCTGCGCCTCGGCCTGTACAACGAGGATACCGAGACCGTGATCACCGTCACGCCGGAAGAGCTGCTCGCAGGGATCAATGCCGCGCCGGCGGAGCTTGCGCTCGGCTCCGAAGCGGAACGCGTCGTCATCAAGGCCCGCAAACCGTCGGATCCCTATCCCCCGACGTTCGGCGGCCCGCTCTCGATCCAAATGAACGAAGAATACTACGTCCCGCTGATCGAAACCGCGCTAAAAAGCCGCCTCGTGGACGTGCACGAAGGCCCGTCGCTCGATACGATCTACGGCTCGCCGCTTTTGGCGAACACCCCGTACGAGACCGCCGCGGCGTTCTACGAAGTACAGCTTCGCAAGCAGGCGCAGTACAATGCGGGCAGGCAGGGAATGCCCAACATGCTCATCTCCTCGAGCAGCACCGAGTACGGCAACCTTGCCGCTTTCGGGATGCTCCCGCAGCCGCAGATCGCTCTGGTGCTCATCCCCTCCGCTCTCAAGACCAATTTCTGCTCGCTGCACAAGGTGATACAGACGCTCGCGCTCGGCGGCTACATCGAGTCCGGCTCGCCCAACATGATGGGCGGCTATACCGGCGGCCCCGAATGCTCCGCCATCGCCTCCGTCGCGGACGACGTGCTCCAGTATTCGATCCATCAGGCGCATCTCTCGGGCGCGCCGGTGTACGACCTGCGCTATTCGGGCAACTGCGGCCGCCACGCGACCTGGTCGCAGAGCATCTCCACGCAGGCCGTGGCGCGCAATTCCCACCTGATCATGCTCAAGACCATCAACCAGGTGGCCGGCCCCTGCACCGAGATGTTCTATCAGGAGACCATCACGGGATTCGTCGCCGCCGCCGCGTCCGGGCTGACCTATACGATCGCGCCGCGCTCCGCGGGGGGTAAGTATAAGAACCACCTCACCCCGCTTGAAATCTGGTATGCGTCCGCCGTATTCAAAGGCGCCGCGACGCTCTCGCTCGAGGCGGCCAATGAGATCGTCAAGGAGCTCATCCCCAAATACGAGAAGCTGCACGCGGATCCGCCCATCGGCAAGAGCCTGCCGGAGCTCTACGACATGAAGACCATGCGCCCGACCGAAGAGCATCTTAACCTGTACATGAAGATGCGCGAAGAAGCGATCCGCCTCGGCGTTAAAATGCCGCCCGACGGCGTGTTGTGCTAATACAATTGGGGCGGCCCCGCACGCTGTCCCATACATAATCCCCCTGTTCTCCCTGCAAGTCATGCCGCGCAATCGCTTGCGCGGCATGGCCCGGGCAGGTCCCTCGCAATCCCGTTTCGAGGATCTGCTTGAATAAGCTGCGGTGGAGTTCGACGCTTTCGTGTGAAAGGAATGAGCGATATGAAAAAAGCGCGCGTTCTTGTTTACGACGTCGGAACCTCCTCGCTAAAGCTCGTGCTCTATGACCGCGAGGGTCTGGTGCTCGAACAGCGCTCCATCCCCTATGATTATCAAACCCCCAACCCCGATTGGGCAGAGATCGATCCCGCCGTTTGGGCGGACGCTCTGTTCGCGGGGTTAGGGGTGTTTGCCGAAAAAGGGCTTTTGAGCGAACTCGAGGCCATCTCCGGAACCGGCCAGATGCACTCCGGGGTGCTCCTTGACGCCGAGGGCAGGGCTTTGAACCCCTGCATCCTCTGGCTGGACCGCCGCGCAGAGCAGGAGACGCTCGAGCTGAACGAGATGTTCCGTCTGCCGCCCTTCATGCTCAACACGACCTACACGCTTTCGAAGCTCTTCTGGCTGAAAAAGCACATGCCGGAGATCTTGTCCGCGGCCAAGCATTTGATTCTCCCGAAGGACTACTTACGATATCTTCTTACCGGCGTCATCGCGACCGACGCGACCGAAGGCGTCGGCGCGGCGCTGCTCAATTGGAGCACCGGCCTTTGGGCAAAGGAGCGGCTCGAGCGGATCGGCATCGACCCGAGCATACTGCCGGAAATACTCCCCGCGGACGCCGAGGCCGGATCGATCCTGCCCGAGGTCGCCCAGAGGTTTGGGATTCCTTCAGACGTCAAGATCTTTACCGGCTACGGCGACATGGTGGCGCTTTTAGGCGGCGCGCCGCACGCGCCCGGAAGGCTCGTGTATTCGCTGGGCACCTCGTCGATGTTCTTTACGCTGATAAACGAGGCGAACAAAACCGCCGCCGAAAACAGTCTCTACACGCTTACGCTCAACGGCATCCACCTCTTCGGCGGGGTCAGTTCCACCACGGGCGCCTCGCAGATGTGGTTTTATGAAAACATCTACGGGCAGGGCACGCTCGATGAAATGGTTGAGGACGCCTGGACGGTCCCTCCCGGATGCACAGGCCTCGTGTTCCTCCCCTACCTTGCGGGCGAGCGCAGCCCCTATTGGAGCGACCGCATCTCGGGCGGCTTCTACGGGGCGCGTCTCCAGCACGATAAGAAGCATTTTGCCCGCGCTATGCTCGAAGGCGTCGCCTACAGCATAAAGCACATGATTGAGCTTTATGAGGAAAGCGGCGTTCCCATCCGCGAGATTGCGCTTGCCGCCGGAGGCGTAAAAACCAAGGGCTGGCCGCAATTGATATCGGACGTTACGGGACTGCCCGTCGCGATCTACGCGGGGCAGGACACCGTCACCAAAGTCGTGCACGCAATGTGCGCGAGCAGGTTGGACGGGAGCGGCTTTAACGAGGCGCTGCTCCAATCGTTCGGCGAGCCGAAAAGGCTCTCGCCGGATGCCGCCCACCGAGAGGAATATGATAGAAGTTACCGGCGCTACCGTCGCTTTTCCTCGTTCGCGGCGCAATGCGACTGACAAATTTGAAAGGAGCCTGATGTATGCAATCCGCTGAAATCGTACAGAATCTGGCGGCGATCGTCGGAGAGGAGCATGTGACGGACGAGAAGTTCATCCTCGCGACCTACACGCAGGACTTCGCGACCTATCCGCCCTCCTGGCCGACTGTGGTCGTAAGGCCCCGCACCACCGAGGAGATCTCCAAGATCATGAAGTTCTGCAACGAGCACAAGATCCCCGTTTCGCCGCGCGGCGGCGGTTCCGCCCAGGAGGGCGGCTGCCTCGCGGTCGAGGGCGGGATCGTGCTTGAAACGCTGCGCATGAACACGATCCTCGAGATGGACAAAACCAACAACACCGTCACCGTCGAGGCCGGCGTGACGTTTGCGTCGCTGATGGATAAGCTCGAGAAGAACGGGCAGAAGATCGGCGTCGCGCCCTCGGGCGCGATCCCCGGCACCGTCGGCGCGCACATGTCTCGGCCGGGCGTCGGCTGGGGCAACATCAAGTACAGCAGCCAGGGGGACCAGGTGCTCGGCGTTACCGCGGTATTGCCAAACGGCGATATCATCCGCACCGGCACGGCAGCCAACCCCGACGCGGACTGCTTCTACCGCTACTGCCTCGGGCCGGACCTCACGGGCCTCTTCATCGGCGCGGAGGGCGCGTACGGCATCGTCACCGAGGCCACGCTTCGCACCTACGCCTTCCCCGAGGAAATCTACCTCGAGCGCTATATCGGCAGCGACCTGCACGACGTGGTGGAGATCTTCCAGAAGATTGCGTTCCACGAGCTGACCTGCTACGTCTCCTGCCCGGTCATCAAGGAGGGCTTCATCCTCTTCGACATCAACATCGAGGGCTTTAAGGACGAGAACAAGCTCCGCCTCGCGCGCGTTCGCGATATCATCGCGCGCTACAAGAGCGTGCGCTTCGTCGGCCCGGACGCGCCGATGGAGTTCTGGCGCAACCGCTGGTACAACACCGGAACCGAGTTTGCCGAGGGCGTCGCCGGACCCGTCAACTACTTCCTGCCCTACGACAAGCTCGAGGAAGCGACGCTGATCATGCGCGGCATCATGGACAAATACGGCATCAAGAACTACGCGCAGCAGATGTTCATCGGGCCGTCCTGCTCCGAGCACGTGAGCCTGATGTTCCACTATCCCAACGACAAGGAAGAGTACGCCAAAATCTCCAAAGCCTGCGACGAAATGATGAAGAAGAGCCTCGAGCTCGGCGGCGGCCCGTACTCAAAGGGGCGGCTGTGGGGCCCGTACCTCGAAGAACATCTGGGGGGCACGGGGTACTGGAAGCTCGCGCAGCAGATCAAGGCCTGGCTCGATCCGAACAACATCATGAACCCGGGCGTCTGCGGCCTCAACGCGTAGGAAAGGAGAGAGGACAATGCTGGAAAAGTATCTTGATAAACTGTACAACTGTTCTCGCTGCGGGCTCTGCCGCCATTGGGGCTGGAACGGCGTCGAGGATGTCTGCCCCGTCTACAAACATACCACGCAGTATGAGACCGAGTATACGCGCGGGCGCGTCAAGCTCGCCAAATCGCTCGCGGAAAACACGCTCGAACCCAACGAGCTGATGACAAAGCACATACTCGAGTGCACGCTCTGCGGCCGGTGCGAGGTATGCTGCCCCTGCGATATCCCCATCCATGAGGCGTTCCAGGCCATGCGCTCGGATCTCGCCGCGAAGGGCTACACCATGCCCATCTATGAAAAGTCCGCCGAGATGATCGCCAAGGAGCACAATCCTTACGGTCCCGCCGAAACGAAGATCGAGGAACGCGAGCTCAACAAGCTCGCCAAGGTGCTCTATTACCCCGGCTGCACGATCAATCGCCGCGCGAACGAGCTCAAGGAACACATCGAATCCGTCTTTCAAAAGCTCGGGATCGAGTACAACCTCTATACCGAGGATACCTGCTGCGGCTTCCCGCTCTACGACACGGGGATGCAGGGCGGCATGAAGGACGCCGCCGAGGTGACCTTAAAGAACTTCGAGCGCTATAAGCCCGACATCGTCGTCACCTCCTGCCCCGGCTGCCTGCGCGCGATCCGAGATCTCTGGCGGAAGGTGGGCGCGAAGCACGACTATCTCGTGCTCGACATCTCCGAGTTCCTCCTGCCAAAGCTCAAAGACCGCGGCATCAAGAAGGACACCATCGTCACCTGGCACGATCCCTGCGTGCTCGGCCGGCACATGGGCGATTATGAGACCCCGCGCGACGTCATCCGCGCCGTAGAGGGCACCAAGCTCGTGGAGATGGCTGAACATCACGATAAGGCAGCGTGCTGCGGCGCAGGCGGCGCCGTATTCTCGGGCTTCTACAAGCTCGCGCAGGAAATCGGCAAGGACCGCATCGCGCAGGCTGAAGATACCGGGGCCGAGGATCTTCTGACCTCCTGCCCGACATGCTATCTCAACCTCAGCCGCGCCGCGCGCAAATCCGATATCAAGGTGCGCTACGTCACCGACCTGCTCGACGAGGTGCTCTAAGCATGACAGGCGCTCGCGTGGAAAACAATGAAGCCGAGCTTTTGATCCGGCACGGGGTCGTCCTCCCGATGAGCGAGGGCGAACCCGTGATCGAGGACGGCGCGGTCGCGATATCCGCAGGGAAGATCCTTGCGGTCGGCCCGGACGCCGAGCTTGCAAGGCTCTATCATTCCCGGCAGGAAATCGACGCCGCACGCATGGCGGTGCTGCCCGGTTTTGTCAACACGCACTTCCATTTCATGCAGAACTTCCTCAAGGGCTCGCGGGATGATCTCGACCTGCTCGGCTGGATCGATCAGGTCAGCTTCCCCCGCATCCGCGTGGTCGTCGACCAATACCATAAGGGCAACCATCTGCTGCATCACCACTCGGCGATGCACGCGGGGATCGATCTTCTAAAATCCGGCGTAACGTGCACGGTCAACATGGAATGGGCGATGGGCCCCTCGGTCGTGGATGCGTATGACCTCATAAAGATGCGCGTGATCAACACGCTCACGCTCACCGACGTCACGAGCTGGACGCCGCCCGAAGCGGTGCTTTCCAACGAGGAATATTTTTCGCTCGCGGACGCGCTGATCGATCGCTGCAAGCGCTCTAAACGCACGGAGTTCGCCTACGGCGTCGCCTGCCCGAACTCCAACACCGAGGCAATGCTTCGCCGAGCGCGCGAAGAGGCAACGAAGAACCATGTGCGGCTGCACGTGCACCTTGCGGAGACCGAGTACGAGTATAATTCCATCAAGGAAAAGCACGGCGTCACGCCCACAAAGTACCTCGAGCAACTCGGCTTTTGGGGAAAGGATACCTGGGGCGCGCACTGCATCTGGCTCGACGACGAGGATGTCGACATCCTCAAGCGCTACGGCGTGGGCGTCGCGCACAACCCCAAGTGCAACATGAAGATCGCCGACGGGGCCGCGCCCATCCGCCAAATGCTCCAAAAGGGCGTGGATGTGGGTCTCGGCATCGACAGCTGCGCGGTGAGCGACAACACGGACTTCTTCGAGGCGATGCGCACCGCGGCGTTTTTGCAGCGGCTCGTCACCAAGGACGCGACCGCCCTTCGCGGGCGGGACGTGCTCCGCATGGCGACCATCGGCGGCGCGCGCGCGGTAAAGATGGACTCCGTGATCGGCTCGCTCGAGCCGGGCAAGAGCGCCGATCTGATCCTCGTCGACCTCACTGGCACGAACATGCGCCCTTACAACGACTATATCAACAACATCGTGTTCGCCGCCAACAGCAATAATATCCGCCTTGTCATGGTGGAGGGCGAAGTGCTCGTACATGGCGGGCGCATGATCTCCCTGGACGAGGACGCCGCGCTCGACGCGGCGGAAGAATACGCGTACAAGACGTTCACAAAAGCGGGGCTCTCGCTTGCACCCTATTTTCAAATCGCAAAACGCAATTGAGGTGAATGCTATGAAAATCGCTCTATTGATGGGCCCGTTGGATATGAAGCTTCACGAGCAGCCGATGCCCGAGCCCGGTCCCGGCCAGGTTCGCCTGAAGGTGGCGGCGGCGGGCGTATGCGGCACGGATATCGACGCCTACAAAGGCCATCAGCCCAAGGGCTGGACGATCACGTATCCATTCCGCATGGGGCATGAGCTCTCGGGCGTCGTCGACGCCGTAGGCGAGGGCGTGACCGCGTTTCGGCCAGGCGACAGGGTCGTCCCCGACGGCCGTATCCCCTGTGGGCGCTGCAGCCAATGCCGCGAAGGCCACGTAAACGCCTGCACGAACGGCGGGTACACCTCCGGCGGGTTCATGGAATTCAGCGTCTACAACCAGAGCGCGCTGACCCGTATCCCGGACAACCTGAACTTTGACCAGGCCGCGTTCACGGAGCCGCTCTCCTGCTGCCTCTACGGCAACCGTAAGCTCGACGTCAGGGTCGGCGACTTCGCGGTCGTCATCGGCGACGGGGCGATCGGTATCCTGCACGCGCAGATCCTAAAGAGCCGCGGCGCGGAGGTCGCGCTCGTAGGCCTTCTCCCTGAGCGGCTGAAGGTCGCCGGGGATCTCGGGATCGACCATCTGATCGACGCGGGCAAGGTCGACGCGGTAGCGCGCGTGAACGAGCTAACGGGCGGCCTCGGCGCAAACATCGTCGTATGCGCCGCGGGCGCGCAAGCCGTGCTCGCTCAGGCGCTCTCCATGGCGGCTCGCTACGGACAGGTGCTCTACTTCGCCGCGACGCTCAAGGATTCCCTCACGCTCGATCTCGATCTTGTGCATTATAAGGAACTGCGCCTCTTGGGCAGCTACGATTCCACGACCGCGTTCTTCGAGCAGGCGCTTCACGCGATGTCGCTCGGGATCATCAAGGTCGATCCGCTCATCACGCACCGCTTCCCGCTCGGCGAGATACAGGCGGGACTCGAGGCGGCAAAGAACATGATCGGGCTCAAGGTCATGATCGTCAATGAACTATAACCAAGTTAAATTAAATTACCGAAGGAGGCCTCTCGGATGAAAATCAATCAGGTAAATATTATCGACACGTTTGCTGAAGCCTGGAAGCTTGAAGTTGTACGTCTGGTCATCACTGCGGTGTCCGACGAAATCGCGCTCGGCGGCGCGAATCAGTTCGTGGGCGCGGCGGGTTCCGGCGAGCTTGGCTCGCGCATCAATGCGGGCATCGAGCGCCGCGCGCTGCCGCAGGAAACGCCCGACGGCCGCCCCGGCGTGATCATCGCCCTGACCAACACGCCCCAGAACCGTCCGCAGCTTCTCGAGGAGCTCTCGCTCAGGTTCCACCTTGCGACGCTGATCCCGACCTGCTCGGTATTCGATTTCATGCTTCCCGGCGTCAAGACCGACCGCGGAGACATCGGCGCGCTGCTCAAAGAAAAATGGTCCGGAGACGATTGGGAGGAGAAAATCGGCGACCGCACGATGTGCTGCGTGCCCACCATCACCGGCACCTACCGGTTCGAACCCATCGTGAATATCTCCACCGAGGGCTGCGACGGGCACTTCGTGTGCTACGCCAAGGACATCAACGCGAGCGTTTTCGCCGTATCGGCCGCGAAATCCGCCCTCGAGGGCGTAGACGGCGTATGCCCGATGGGCTTCGGCCTCGAGCAGGTCTACCGCGAAAAGGATTACGTGCTCGCGCTCAAGGACAAGATCGACAACTCCAAGGTGCCCGACGGCGTGGGCTCGATCCTGAACCTCCTGGTGTTCGGCGTATCGCAGGCGTACATGGCGAAGGCGCTTTCCGCCGCGATCCGCGCCGCGTGCCAGGTGCCGGGCGTCGTCCAGATCGGCGCGATGAACTTCGGCGGCGCGTTCGGGCCGTACAAGTTCGTACTGCACGAGATCCTGAAATAGCCTGTTGTTCCCCGCCCCCGCCGGTAACCGACGGGCCTGAAACCGTTTTGAACCGTTTCCTCCGTAAGAGGAGGTGCGCTTGCCCCAAACGAAACCATGCCGAAACCGGCGAATATTCTAAAAACGAATGGGAGGGTTCATATGAAAAAGGTGCTTTCGGCGATAATCTGTTTGCTTTTGGTGCTTCTGTTCGCGTTCCCCATGGGCGCCTGCAGCGGTCCCGCGTCTTCCGACGACGGCCTCAAGGTAGCCCTGATGCTCAACGGCACCATCAACGATGCGAGCTGGAACCAGTCCGCCTATGAAGGCGTCAAGAAGATGGAAAGCGAACTGGGCGCTACCATCGCTTACACCGAGAACATCAAGCAGAACGACAAGGTTCAGATCATGCGCGAGTACGCGAAGCAGGGCTTCGACTACATCATCGGCCACGGCTACGACTACGAGGACGCGATCGTCGAGGTATCCAAGGAATTCCCGGACGTTAAGTTCGTCGGCGTCGTGACCGGCTGCACCGGTACGAACGTGGCCTCCGTCCGCTTCCTGTACGGCCAGCTCGGCCACTGCGCGGGCATCATCGCGGCCAACTGCACCAAGACCAAGCAGATCGGTTTTATCTCCGCCGTGGATAACGAGAACATCCGCGCGGACGTGAACAACCTCAAGAAAGTGGTGGCGGAGATCGATCCGGCCATCAAGATCGTGGACGTCTATACCGGCGATTACAACGACATCAACAAGGCTAAGGAAGCGGCTCTCGCGCTGATCGACGGCGGGGCCGACGTGGTGATCGGAACGGTGGACGCCGGCAACGTGGGCGTGTTCCAGGCCGCCATTGAAAAGAACGTCATGGTCATGGGCTGGATTCAGGAGCAGTATGACCTTGGCCCGAACAACATCCTCACCAGCGGCGTCATGGACGTTGCCGAAATGCTCTTCCAGGCCGTCAAGGGCTTTGAGGAGAACGGCTTCGAGGGTAAGGAATACAAGTACGGCATGGTCGAAGGCGTACAGTTCCTGGGCAAGTTCAGCTCCCTGGTTCCCGACGATGTGAAACAGAAGGCTCTGGACGCGCAGCAGCAGATCATCGACGGCAAACTGGTCGTCGATACGTATTAACAAATCCTTCGGCGTGGCCGGACGGGCCGTCCGGCCACGCCGCCAAAAGACATCGCAACCCCTGACGACATGGAGGCCGAATGAACGAACTACTGAGGCTAAATTCCATTTCAAAAGCCTTTGCCGGGGTACAGGCCAACGACAAGGTCGATCTCTCCATACTCGAAGGCGAGATCCATGTGTTGTTGGGCGAAAACGGCGCGGGCAAAACCACGCTGATGAACTGCGTATACGGGCTTTATACGCCCGATTGCGGCCAAATCGGCTGGCAGGGGAAAGACGTCAGGATCAAAAGCATTAAAAACGCCATTGACCTGGGTATCAGCATGGTCCATCAGCATTTCATGCTGGTACACAATTTTACCGTAATCGAGAACATCGTGCTGGGCCTGCCCTCCAGCCGCAAGCCTTTTTTGGACACGCGCAAAGCCGCCAAGGAGATGGAGACCGTTATGGAAACCTACTCCCTGCAGGTGGATTTGAACGCCCAGATCTGGCAGCTTTCCGTGGGGCAGCAACAGCGTGTTGAGATATTGAAATCCCTGTACCGCAAAGCGAAGCTCCTTATTTTTGACGAACCTACCGCCGTGCTCGCGCCAAGCGAGGTTGAAGGCTTCTTCGAGGTGCTCAAGCGCCTGCGCAAGACGGGGCACTCGGTGATCCTCATCACCCACAAGCTCGACGAGGTGATGAAGATCGCGGACCGCGCCACCGTGATGCGCAACGGGCGGGTCGTGGGTACCGTGCGCACGGAGGATACCACGCTGAACGAGCTCGTTTCGATGATGGTGGGCAAGGAAATTCCGCGGGTGAATGTCAAGCATTCGGACGGTTTGGGGAATCCCATATTGACAATCGAAAACCTGCGGGTTCTAAACCACCACAAGCTCAACGCGGTGGACGGCGTCGGCCTGCAGATCCGCAAGGGAGAGATCCTCGGCATCGCGGGCGTCGCGGGCAACGGCCAGACCGAGCTCGCGGAGGCGCTCACGGGCCTCAGGCCGGTGGCGGCCGGACGCGTGACCTACAAGGATCGGGACATTACGGGCCTGCCCCCCGGGACGCTCTACGCCATGGGCATTTCCCACATCCCCGAGGATCGCCAGGCCAACGGCCTGATTATGAGCTTTTCGGTGGCCGAGAACACCCTGCAGGGCAATTACGACAGGGAGCCGTACGCCCGCCGTAAATTCATGCAGCGGCGGTACATACAGGAAAACGCCGGCCGGCTCGTGCACAAGTACGACATCAAGACCCCGGACCTTTCGAGCATGGTCCGCATTCTGTCCGGCGGAAACCAGCAAAAGATCATTCTCGCGCGGGAGCTCGAACGCAAGCCGGAGCTGCTGATCGCTGTGCAGCCTACCCGAGGACTCGATATCGGGGCCGCGCATTTCGTCCAGCAGCAGATCGTGCAGCAAAAGGAAAGCGGCGCCGCGGTACTGTATATCTCCACGGAGCTCTCCGAGCTTTTGGAGCTGTGCGATCACATCGCCGTGCTCTATAAAGGGCAGATCGCCGCCGTCATGGACGCCGGGAATTACGATATCGACTTCCTGGGGCGGAAAATGGCGGGCGTCAAGGACAAAGAGGAGGCGAATGACCATGCCTGAGAAACCAAGCCTCTTACGGCGCTTTGAAAAAGGCGCTCTCGCATCCGTGGTCACGCCCATCCTCGGCATACTGTTCGGCCTCTTGGTATCCTCATTCGTGATCGCGCAGCAAGGGGTGAACCCGTTGGCGGCGTTCCGCTCGCTTTTCCGGGGCGCTTTCGGGGACTGGGACGCCTTCACATTCACGCTTTTACGCTTCATTCCGCTCGCCTTCTCCGGCCTTGCCGTAACGCTTGCGTACCGGGGCGGCATCTTCAATATCGGCGGGGAAGGGCAGCTGTACATGGGCGCGCTGGCCTCGACCTGGGTGGCCATCACATTTTCCGGATTGCCGCAGATCCTTCTGGTTCCCCTGGGACTTTTGGCCGGTATGGCGGCGGGCGGGATCTTCGCCTTTATTCCCGGGTACCTCAAAGCCAAGCGCAACTTCAACGAGATCCTGATCACCATACTGCTCAATTACATCGGCATATATCTGGTCGGGATGTCCGTATCGACCTTTTTGAAGCAGCCCAACCAGACGATCCCGCAGAGCGCGATGCTCGCGGAAAACGCACAGATCCCCACCATGTTCGGCTCGAACTACCTGCACCTCGGAATACTCCTCGTTTTCGTGGCGGCCGCGCTCGTATACGTCCTTCTTTTCAGAACCCAGTGGGGCTATGAGATCCGAAGCGTCGGAATGAGCGAACAGGGCGCGCGGTATGCGGGCGTCAACGTACCGCGGGTGATGATCGTCACGATGACATTCAGCGGAATGCTGGCCGCGCTGGCCGGATCGATGGAGATCTTGGGCGTGCAGCACAGGCTGATGGAGAATTTCATGGTCGGTTACGGCTATGACGCCATCCCCGTCGCGCTGCTGGGCGGGCTCCATCCCGTAGGCACGCTTGTAGCAGCCCTGTTCTTCGGCGCGCTGCGCAACGGCGCGAACGCCATGCAGATCGCCGTGAACATCCCCGTACCCATCATTTACATGGTGCAGGGCCTTGCTATAATTGGTATACTGGCCGTATCCTCCATTCGTACGATCTTCTTTGCAAATCGCACAAAGGGGGCCGCTGCAAGATGAGCGCGTTTTTAACCGCGATACTCACTACAGGATTCGTCGTGGCCGCCATACGCATGATGACGCCGATTCTGCTTGCAGCACTCGGGGATCTCTATGCCGAGCGCACGGGCGTTATGAACATCGGGCTTGAGAGCATGATGCTCATCGGCGCTTTCGTATCCTTCGTGGCGGCCTGGCACACCGGGAACGTGTATCTCGCCGTGCTCATCACGATCGTCTGCGGCGTTGTTCTGGGGCTTTTCCACGCGTTCATGACCGTATCCCTGCGCTGCAATCAGGTCGTAACGGCGGTCGCGGAGAACATCTTCGCGCTCGGTGTCACCAGCGTATTGAACCGCTTCATATTCGGCGCGGGCTCCAACCTGCCCGAATGTCCCGTCCTCCCGTCTCTGAACATTCCGGGCCTCAGCTCCCTTCCCGTGGCCGGAGAAATCTTCTTCCAGCACAACATCCTCGTATATTTCTCGATACTCGCCGTTATATTGACATCGGTGATCATATTCAAGACCACTTTCGGGCTGAGGCTGCGCGCCGTGGGCGAGCACCCTCAGGCGGCGGACACCTTGGGAATCCGCGTTTACGTGACCCGCTACATCTGCATCGTCATCAGCGGTATGATGGCGGCGCTTGGCGGCGCTTGCCTCACGATCGGCGGCCTCGGCCGCTACATGGACAATATGACCGCCGGGCGCGGATTCATCGCGCTCGCGGCGGTGATCTTCGGCCGGTACAACCCGGGGGGCGTACTCCTCGCCGCGCTGCTCTTCGGCATCACGGACGCGTTCCAGCTAAGGATGCAGGCGTCCGGCATCGGCCTTCCCCATCAGCTTTTCCTGATGCTGCCCTACCTCATCACGCTGATCGTGCTCGTGGTGTTCATGGGCCCGTCCACCGCCCCGCGCTCCATGGGCAAGCCCTATGTGCGGGAAGAGCGCTGACGCCGTTTCTTGAAAACATTGCGCCGCCGGCATCGAGGGCCGATCAAGGCGACGCTGCAACAAAATCGCAAGGAGATGATAAAGGCAAAAAGAGCGGTCTCTTTAGAAACCTCAAAGTACATTCGTTTTCTGCATACCGGGGACATTCCTTTAAAATTTGAAGGAGGATTCATCTATGAACGCGATACCCGAACAACGTATCCGTGAAACGGTACACACCCCTACGACCATCCATATCATCACCTGCGCGGTTTGGGCCGGCGTCATCGCCGTTTTGCAGACGCTATCCATGCTGGGATTCTCCATTTCCATGGTCATCGTCAGCTTGAATATCGCCGTTAGCCTCTACGTTGTCAGTGGTCTTTGGTTCGGCGTTTGGGGCATCATCGGAAGCTGCATCGGCATGATTATCGGTAACTTGATCGGCGGGATGCCGCTCTCCATCGTGCTGCTGTTCCAGCTGGCCACGATTTTTGACATCGGCCTCGTAATGTGGGCGTTCCGCAAATTCAAATGCGACCCGCGCTGCAGGAACTTCAAGAGCATCGCCGTATTTGTCATCTTTGGCGCTGTGATCAACAGCGCGATCGGTTCCCTCTGGAGCGGCTGGTACGTGATCCTCGGCCAGACGGCGCCCGACCTGTGGCTCTACGCCGTGCTTCCCAGCTGGTTCGGCGGCGAAGCGGTCGGCAGAGCGATCGTCGGCCTGCTGTGCCTGTGGGTGCTCACGCCGTTCATCCAGAAGTTCCGCGGCTTTGTTCCCAACGAGCCCGATCGTTGGCTCGCCTGATCCTCAACCGAGCAGATTGAAAGGAGAGCAACAAAATGGCAGACATGAGCATTCAGGAAAAAGCGCTGAAGAGTCAGCGCTCCGCCGGACGGTTTATCTTTATCTACAACATCCTCTTTACCGTCGCCGCGGTCATCGTGGGCGTGATCGCGCTTACGATCTCAGCGTAAGCA
The DNA here is from genome assembly GCA_038562375.1 of Bacillota bacterium. Lineage (GTDB taxonomy): Bacteria > Bacillota > Clostridia > Christensenellales > CAG-138 > JBCFAY01. The sequence goes on from JBCFAY010000029.1 coordinate 17,172, forward strand.
TTACCCGCTGTCACCGACAACGCGCCTAGCGTTGCTTGAACCCGATTGCTGGCAATGAGCAAAACTCCATGAGCATGCTCCCCGGTATGCAGGAACTACTATTGTAACATTGCCCGCTTCCGCACCGACTTTCGAACTGGATTGGAGGAATTACTATGAGCGAGGCGGTCATCGCTTCCGCCAAAACGAAGCGCCCGGAAAAAATCGAATACAAAAAAACGATTTTCGGATATACCCCCAAATGGACGGTATTTTCCAACCTGCACCCGCTTGCGCGCTTCAGCCTGCTTTTGATCTACAACGTACCGTTCTTCATCGTCAACCCGTTCATCAACCTCGTGTTTCTCGTGAGCGTCATACTGCTCTACCGTATCGCCCGGATCCCGAGCCGCTATTTGAAGACGTTTCTGCCTTTCGGCATTACGCTCTCGATTACCCTAGTCATTACCTACGCCTTTTTTGCTTCGATCTTTATCAAGATGCCGTACCAATATCCGCTGTTCCATATCGGCACATGGGGCTATCACTATGAGAACCTCCTTGTCACATTCATGATGTGGCTGCGCTGGATGTCGGCGATCTTCGGGGCACTGTTCATCTTCGCGATCACGGACGAGCGGGACATCAACCTCGCGCTCAAGGCCGTGGGCACCCCGTTCTTCCTCCGCCTCGCGATTGCGACGGGCCTCCGCTCGTTCTTCTCGTTCTACTACGACGCGTTGCAGATCATCGAGGCGCAAAAGGCCAGGGGGCTCGACCTTGAAAACATGCCGGCCTTAAAGCGCCTGCGTTACTATATCGCCGTCGCGGTCCCGTTGATTATGATCGAACTCAAGCGCGCGGACGAAATGTCCGACGCGGCGGACGCCCGCGGCTATGTCGCGTTCAGCGATACCAAGGAAAAGGGCAAAAAGGAACAGCGCTCCGAGTTCATCGGGCGCGACGTGATCATCACCGGCAAGGACCGCGCAGTGATCGCTTTCGCGCTGATACTGTTCTTCGGAGCCATCGTCTGCTCCATGATCCCGGCGGTGCAGCAGGTCATCGGCTGGTTCCCGGCCTCCCCCGCGGAGCTTGCAGCACTGTTCGGACTGTAGGAGGAAAGCATATGCAACCGATAATCAGCGTACAGGATGTGCGTTTTACCTATCCCGACGGTACCTCGGCGCTCTTTGGGGTCAGCATGGACATCTTCCGCGGCGAGATGCTGGCGATCATCGGCCAGAACGGCTCGGGTAAGACCACCATCGTTAAGCACTTCAACGGTCTTCTTAAGCCCACGGAGGGCGACGTGCTCGTCGACGGCGTCAGCGTAAAAGAGCAGAGCGCGGGCAAGCTCGCCCAGCGCGTCGGTTACGTCTACCAGAACCCGAGTCTCCAGCTCTTTTGCAAGAGCGTCAAGGATGAGATCGCCTTCGGCCTCAAGCTTCTGAAAAAGTCCGACGAGGAGATTAAAAAGACCATCGAGGAATCGCTAAGACTCGTCGGCCTTTGGGAGAAAGCGGACGAATACCCGTTTTTGCTGACCATGGGCGAAAAGCAGCGCGTAGCCATCGCAGCCGTACTCGCGCTCGGCCCGGAGGTGCTCATCGTCGACGAACCCACTACCGGCCAGGACTTCAAGCGCGCGTACCAGTTCCTCGAACTGTTCGATTATCTGAACAAAAAAGAGGGCAAGACCATCATATTCATCACGCACGAGATGCGCTTCACAACGGAATTCGCCAACCGTACGATCGTCATGGCGGACGGAAAGGTATTCATGGACGGGTCGACCAAGGAGGTATTCCAGCAGGTCGACCGGCTCGGTCAGGCGCTCGTGAGCCCGCCCGAGATCGTTCAGCTCTCGGCCCGCGCGCAGGCCCTCGGCCTGCCCGACGGCATCATGACGGTAAAGGAGCTCTACCGCGCGGTCAAGGAAAAGGCGCTCGCCAACTCTTAGAGGCTCGCGCTAAAAGGAGGATATACCATGGCCCAACCCATCATTGAATTCCGCGGTTTTTCGTGGAAATATACGGATACCGATTTTTACGCGCTCAAGGACCTTAACCTGACGATCAACAAAGGCGAGTTCGTCGGGGTCATGGGCCAAAACGGCGCGGGCAAGACCACGTTCTGTCGCTGCATCAACGGCCTGATCCCGCACAGGTTCCGCGGAGGGCTCGAAGGCAGTATGCTCGTCGACGGCACGATGGACAGCTTTGAAACGCCCATCAGCAAGCTCTGCCAATATGCGGGGTTGGTCAGTTCCGACCCCGACGCGCAGTTCCTCCGGGGCACCGTCGAGGAGGAGATCGTGTTCGCCGCCGAAAACGCGCAGGTGCCCGTGGACGAAATTGAAAAGCGCCTGGAGACGATCCTAAAGCGTGTCAACCTCGACAGAAGCTTTCTTACCCGCCCGCCGACGAACCTCTCGGGCGGCCAGAAGCAGCGCGTCGCCATCGCGGCCGCGCTGATCGTCAACCCCAAGATCATGGTGCTCGACGAGCCGACCTCCCAGGTCGACCCGATGGGCAAGCTCGAGGTCATCGAGGTGCTCCAGACGCTCCGCCGCGAGCAGGATATGACGATCATACTGGTCGAGCACCGCACGGACGAAATCCTCAAGTTCGCCGACCGCGTACTGCTTCTGGGCGACGGCAAGCTCCTTTTAGACGAGCCGCCGCGCCGGTTCTTCCAGAACATCGACCTCTTGCTCGAGCAGGGCGTATATCCGCCGCAGGTGGCGCAATTCGCCAAGCAGCTCTACGATGATCCCGATCTGAAGAAGCTCGGACTCGACGCCGCGGAATTCCCCCTGACCGTTGAGGACGGCGTGCAGTGCATCCAAAATATCATTCGTAATAAGTAAAGGGAGGCTTTATTCATGCTGTATCGTACACTAGGCAAAACAGGATTGAAGGTTTCCGCGCTGGGCTTCGGCGGTTGGGGCATCGGCGCGGCAGGCTGGGCGGTGGAATCGGACGAGGAATCCTTGAAGTCCATACGGCTCGCCATGGAGTACGGCGTCAATTTCTTCGACTCCGCGCTCGGCTACGGCAACGGCCACAGCGAAATGCTCATCGGCCAGGCGGTCAAGGGCAAGCAGGATCAATACGTCGTCACCTCCAAGATCCCGCCGAAGAATTATACCTGGCCGCAGGTTCCCGGCACCCCGGTATCCGAGGCTTACCCCAAGGACTGGATCATCGAGTGCACGGAAAAGAGCCTCAAGAACTACGGTCTCGACTATATCGACGTCCAGCAGTGCCACGTATGGCTCAATGAGTGGACCGATTCCGACGAGTGGAAAGAGGCTGTGGAGCTTTTGAAAAAGCAGGGCAAGATCCGCTTCTTCGGCGCGTCCATCAACTTCCCGTACGGCCCGCAGGATGACGCGGTTGCCTCGATGAACGCCGGATGCCTGGACACCGTGCAGGTCGTGCACAACATCTACCAGCAGGAACCCGAGGGCGACGTGTTCGTCGCTGCAGCAAAGAGCAATACCGGCATCATTGCGCGCTGCCCGCTCGACGAGGGCTCGCTTAGCGGCAAGATCACTTCGGATTCGAAGTTTGCCGAAGGCAGCTTCCTTGAAGGCTATTTCAAGGACGACCGCAAGCAGATCGTCTACGACAAAGCGCAGGCGATGAACTGGCTGATGGACGAAGGCTTCGCCGATTCGCTCGCGGAGGCGGCGCTTCGCTACTGCATCAGCTTCCCGGTGGTCTCGAGCCTGGTCGTGGGTATGCGCAGCCCCAAGCATACGAAGGAAAACTGCGCCGCCATCGAAAAAGGACCCCTGCCTGAAGCGGCCGTAAAACGCCTCAAGGCGCACGCCTGGGATCACAATTTCTGGATTTAAGAGGATTTCTTATGGATTCGCGCAAGCTGGTGCTCGACACGCTCGCGGGCGCAAAAGGCCTGCCCGTCCCCTGGATCGAAATCGAGACCCGGGACGAGCTGATCGCCGCCACGCTGGGCGTCGATACCGTCGATTGGCCCGAGCGCGTGCGCTATGCGAAGCTCGTCGGCCAGGACGCGGTAGGCTTCGCCCACTGGCAGCGGTTCGGCTGTAAGACCACCGTCAAAGGCCAGGTCATGGGCTTTGAGGCGCTCATCGACGATTGGGACGATCTGCCGACGAAATTCTCCATGCCGGATGAAATCGACGAGGAAGCCCTGATCGAAAACGTGCGGCGCGCGCATGAAGCGATCGGCGATTCCGGCCTCGCGCTGTTCGTCGCACACGTGTTTTGCCTGGATCCCGCGGTGATGGATCTCGGGTTTGAAAACTTCTGCTACAAGCTCTACGATGATCCGAAGCTGATCGAGTGGCTGTTCGAGAAGTATGTCGACTACTACGGCAAGCTCGACCGCCTCTACAGCAAGCTCCCGGAGATCGATTTCATCTGGATCGGCGAGGACATCGCGTTCAACTCGGGCACCTATGTCGCGCCCGACGTGTTCCGCGAATTCGTACTGCCGTATTTCAGAAAAATGGCGGCGAATATTGCAAAGCCCTGGGTCTATCACAGCGACGGCAATATCCTGCATGTTCTCGACGATCTTCTCACGCTCGGCATGAGCGCCGTGCACCCGCTCCAGCCCGGGGCGATGGACATCCGCGCGGTGAAGCAATCCCATGGCGACAAGGCCACGCTCATCGGCTGCGTCGACCTGAACACGCTCACGCTCGGCTCGGAGGAGGACGTTGAAAACGAGGTCGCCGCGCTGATGGACGATTGCAGCTCCGGCGGGAGATACATCCTTTCAAGCTCCAACTCGCTCGCGTGCTATTTGAAGCCCGAAAACGTCATCGCCATGGGCAGGGCAAAGCGCGCGTGGAACAAAAATCACGGATTTGGTTTTTTCTAATGAGACGCCGCGGGAAAAGCGACCCCGCGATGAACAATCTTTAACGAACAGGAGGAACAACCTATGACGCCTACGGACCGTAAATATACAAAAAACCATTGCTGGCTGCTGATCGAAGACGGTCTGGCCAAGATCGGTATCACCGATCATGCGCAAAAAGCGCTTGGCGAGATTGTGTTCGTAAAATTCCCCAAGGTCGGCCAAGAGGTAAAAGCGTGCGACGCCTTCGCCTCCGTGGAATCCGTTAAGACCATCTCCAGCATCTATTCCCCCCTCACGGGCAAAGTCGCCCTGGTGAACGACGCGCTCGACGACGCGCCCGAACAGATCAACAGCGACCCGTATGCAAGCTATATCGCGGCTTTTTCCATCATCGAGGTCGACGAAAGCGCGCTTTTGAGCGCCGAGGAGTACGACGCGTTCGCCCAGGCGGGCGAATAAGTCAAAGGTGGTTCGCGGCGAGGCGCAGCGAAAACGCCGTTTCGCCGCTACAAATCATCCGGGCAGGAACACGCTGGCGTTCCTGCCCGGTTTTTATTTATGGGGAATATACCCTAAGGCAACCGCCGCAGGCCCGCGCTGCGAAAGGCAAACGACGGCGGGTGAAGCTTCGCCCTGCCGCAATGCGGTCTTTCGGCGTTAAGCGGCGGCTTCTTGCCGGCCTTCAATTCTTATAATTCCCTATTGCTTTTTTTCAAAATGCATATTATAGTCTAGTAGTAGATAATATATAGTAGTGAACGATGTCTAAGCTTTAAGGAGTAAGGATGAACACGCAATTCAAAAAAGGGGTGCTGGACCTATGCGTGCTGGCGCTTCTGAAAAAGAAGGACGCTTACGGCTACGAGCTCGCCGAAAAGGTATCCAAAAGCATCCAGATTGCGGAGGGAACGCTCTACCCGCTCCTGCGCAAGCTAAAGGAGGATGGCCTGTGCGAGACCTATCTCTCGGACGAATCGGGCGGACCGCCCCGCAAGTATTACCGGCTGACCGAGGCGGGAATGCGCGCCGAAGCGCAGCTGAAGCAGGATTGGATCGAGTTTACCGACAGCGTGCGCTCGTTGATGGAGGACATAGAGAATGAATGAGTATTTGGAGCAGCTTGAAAAAGCGCTCGGCCGCATAAAAGCCGCCGACAAGCAGGATATCCTCGCGGATTTCCGGGAGCATTTTGTGGAAGCGCGCGCCGCGGGCAGGAAGGATGCTGAAATCGCAAAGGATCTGGGCGATCCCAGGCAGGTCGGGCGAATGTTTACGGCCAAACGCGCCGTGGAGGGCGCAGAGGATTCCGGCGGGATCGGAAACGTACTCCGGATGCTGGGCGCAGTCGCGCGCTACAAGCTTCTGGGCGGCCTGCTGATCATCTGTCTGTACCTGATCGCGCTCTGCCTCGCGCTCGGCTTCGCCGCCGCTTCGATCGCGATACTCGCTTGCTCGGCGGCATCCCTGGTATACGCCGTGATGGTATTTTCAAAAGCAAGCGCGCTCTATCCGCTTTTGGGCGCATTCCTGACGATATTGTTTTTGAGCCTCGGCTTGATCGGGCTGCGCGGCTGCGGCGCACTCTGGCGAGGTACCGTCGGTAGGCTGCCGGGCGTAGCCAAGCGGCTGATGCGCATTCAGGAAAAAAACGCTTAGTGAAGATTATTTATTGATTCGTTCTGAATCCATAGGATACTACTGTGCAATGGGATCCGCATCGATTGAAGGAGGAAAACGCTATGAAGCGTTCAACGAAAATACTCTTGGCGCTGTTATTGGCGGGCTTGCTGGGGACGGCTGCAACCGCGGGGATATTGATTGGAACGGGCACTCTTTATTCTCGAGAGGCTTCCAAGACCTACCCGATAACAAACGTAATGTCCGCCAAGGCGTACACGCATCTGGCGGTTTTGGAACTCGTTCCCGCACAGGGGGATTATCGCGCCGAGGTTTACGCCAAGGCATGGCTTGAAGGTCCCGTCGATCCGGATAAAATCTTCTCTGCCGACGTGGAAGGCGGAGCCCTCACCGTGACCGAAACGCCCTTCCCCTCCACGTTCCTGGGGCTATTCCCGCAGCCCTACGAGATGAAGATCACGCTCTATCTGCCCGAGAGCGTCTTAGCTTCTCTTGAGGAGGTGCGCAGATGAAAACCGCCGTCGTTACGGGCGCGACCTCCGGCATCGGGCTATGCGTCATGAAAACCCTGCTCGAGCAGGGTTGGCGGGTGTTGGGGATAGGGCGCGCAAATGAGCGCTGTCAAACCGCGGCCTGCACGCTGCCCAAGGACGCTGCGTTTCATTTCTTCCGCGCCGACCTGATGCAGCAAAGCGAGGTGCGCCGCGCCGCAGACGAAATCAATGCTTATCTAGAAGAGCATGGGATCGAGGGCCTTGACGCGCTGATCCTGAACGCGGGCTGCACAAGGAGCTCTTACAGCACGACCGCCGAGGGCTTTGAGCAGCAGTTCGCGCTCAACTACCTTTCGGGCGTGCTGCTCACCCGCCTGTTGCTGCCGCTCTTATTAAAAGCCAAAGGAAGCGTGCTGTGGACGGGGAGCAACTCGCACAAGCACGCGCGGGTGCATTGGGAGGACATCATGCTCCAAAGGCGCTATAACCCGCTCATTGCGTACAAACAGTCCAAGATCTGCGGTCTCTTGTTTTCCCAGGCGTTCAACCGCCGCTTTATCAAGCGCGGCGTGCGGATGTACGTGATCGATCCCGGGCTTGTGAACACCGAAATCGGCTGCAAAGATACCGGGAGCCTCGTCAGGCTCGTGTGGAACCTGCGCAAGCGCGGCGGCGTACCGCCGGAGGTTCCCGCGCAGACCTACGCCTATGTGCTAAGCTGCGACCCGGCTCCGGAAGGGCTGTATTTCTACAACTGCGCACAGGCGCCCTACTCCAAGTACGCCGACGACACGGAAAGGGCCGAGCGCCTGTTCCGCCTGAGCGAAACGCTCTGCGGCGTCCGTTTTGAGGAGGATGACCTATGCTTGCGCTGATCACGGGCGCGACCGGCGGCCTGGGCCGCGCGATGGCGGTGGAATGCGCCCGGCGCGGATACGACCTGTTCCTGACGGATTTAAGCGAAGCTCCGCTTTGGGAGCTCGCGGGCGGCATCGCCCGAAGGTTCGGCTCAAATGTCCGCGTATGCGCCTGCGATCTGACCGACGAAACGCAGGTCGCATCGCTCTTTGAAGAGGTCGACGGCTGCGGCGAAAAGCTCGGCCTTTTGCTCAACATCGCCGGGGTCGATTATGAGGGCGGTTTTCTCACAAGGGAGAGCGGCAAGATCGCCAAGATCATACAGCTCAATATCGAGGCGACGCTGCGCGTGACCCATGCCGCGCTAAACCGCCGCGCAAAGGAGTTCTATGTTGTCAACGTGTCGAGCCTCGCTTCGCTCTACCCCATGCCTCTAAAGGCGACCTACGCGGCCTCCAAGCGGTTTCTGCTCGACTTCTCCATCGCGCTCGGCCGCGAGCTCTCCCGAGAGGGCGTGCATGTTCTGGCGCTTTGCCCCGGCGGGATGCCCACCACGCCGGAGAATACCGCGAGCCTGCAGGCGCAGGGATTCTGGGGCAGCGTCACCTCACACGACCTTGGGCGGATCGCGTACAATACCCTGCGACATGCGCTGCGCGGCGGGCGCGTGTATATCCCCGGTGCGGTCAATCGGGCGCTCTGCATCGCCGGAAAGCTGTTGCCGCGCGAATGGATCGCAGCTTTCATTTACGCGCGATGGAACGCGACGCAGAAGAAATGGCTTACCACGGGCATGTAGGTTCGCAGCGCAAGGCGTAAACGGGCTGCGGAGAATCATTCCGCAGGGGGATGATTTTAGTATCATAGGAATACTGCCCGATCGCCGGCAAGGCGGCTGTTCGAACAACCCGGCCGCCCGAACTATATCTTCTCGCAGGCGAACATGGTAAAATAGAGCATCGGCGAGTCGATGCGGATCCGGACCGAACAAAGTCGGCGCCGTCTGTAAAACTGCGGCAATCAACAGGAGGGCTCCATGATCGAGCATGATTGGTTCATGCGGCAGATACAAATGCTCGTGCAATTCGTCGCAAGGCTTGTATTCGGCAAGGACGCCATCGAATACGTCGTACACGACCGGGATCACCCCACGGCTTCCGACTTAATCCATGCGGAGCTGCTGCGTTTGATCGAAAGAAATGAGTTCTGCAAGGCGGAGGACTATCTGTTTGCGAATTTTAGCCCCGACAATGAGGAGCACCTGAAAATCGCGCTCGATTTCTATCAAAGGCTCGACCAATTCGACGACGATATCCTCGAAAAAAACAGCTTCCCAAGGGAAGAGATAGCCCAAGGCTTGCGGGAGCTCCTCAATCGCTCCCGCCTGAGCGCGTATGGTTTGTTCGACAGTCTGGACGCGATACCGGCGGATACAAATAAGCCGGAGGGACACGTATGAAGCCTGCTTGCGCAGGCGGGATTCTCCGATATTCAACTCTACGGCGATTATGCCGTGAACCCGTATACCAAAGACAGCCGCCGCCTTATCGTTATCGCCCAAGCTTAACCGACGGCGTTATTCGTTCAACGTAAATTTCCACACGCATGCAGCGGAGTCGTCGGTGATGTCGGGATAGCAGCTCACGCATTGCGCCGTGATCCGATCGTCGATCGCCGCGGCAAAACCCGAGTATTCGATGATCCCGACGGATTTGCAGGGATGGAACGGCATCCCTTTGTTTTTGCGCGCGGATTGAACCCGGCAGGAAACGACCCTGTAGATGAGGATATTCCCGTCGACTTCGACCGAATCCTCGTTGAGCGGCGAATACGATCGGAACCGCAAAGCGCGCGCAAGGCCGGTTAGGCCCGGCCTATCCGGCAAGCCGAGGAATTTTTTGATGCGGTTCGCCTCGATCAGAGTGTACCGCGCCCATGCGTTTTCGTCATGCTCCATGGCCTCGGCCATTCCATGCTTGCTCTCGACGGACTGAAACCATACCCCATCCATCGCAAGCCAGTTTTTCGAAAAATCGGCGATCAGCTCAATAAGCTTTTCCCTGGGCAGATCTTCAATGCGCGTGTATTCCATTGGTTTAATCCCTTTTTCCTAATATTATAATGGACTTTACAGCTGCGGCCAATAGCGCAAATGTCACCCTTCATCCACGAGACGCATTAAACAAAAACATGGACACCGAGGCGGCAATCGATCTACAATTGAAGCACAATGCAAGGTCCTTGCTATCGTCGCTTATCGCAGCATCTCGAAGTCTTGTTGCATCATCCCTGCCCATCGGCCAAAGGAGGATAGATGAGCTCCTGGAAAGCCCGCCTTAACGCGGACCCCACCGACTGGCTGCTGGAAGAGGAAAACCCTTCCGTGCGGTATTTCACGCTTGTGGAACTCCTCGGCAAGCCGCGGCACGATCCCGAAGCGCAAAAGGCGAAAGCGGCGATCATGCAGTCCGGCATTGTGCCCGAACTGCTTGCAAAGCAGCGCGAGCAAGAATATCTTCAAAGCTATTCAAGGTTCTACACCAATAAATACAAGGGGCTCGCCTGGTCGCTGATTGTGCTCGCGGAATTGGGCGCAGAGCCCACGGATCAGATCCGGGAGCAATGCGGGTATCTGCTCGAGCACTCCCAGGAGAGCGCACATGGCGGTTTTTCGCAGAACGCCGCCGCAAAGACGGGCGGCGGCAGGATCAGCGAGGTCATCCCCTGCCTGACGGGCAATATGATCTGGAGCCTGATACGCTTCGGCTATTGGGGCGATCCGAGGCTGCAGAAAGGCGTTGATTGGCTCGTCCGGTATATGCGCTTTAACGACGGCATGGAGCTTGACCCGCAGGTCCCGCCTTACGACAAATACGAAATCTGCTGGGGCAGACATACCTGCCATATGGGCGTTGTCAAAGCGCTCAAAGCCTACAGTGCGATTCCCGAAGACATGCGGACCCCGGCGATAAAAGAGGCCATCGGCAAGGCCGCCGAATTTATGCTGATCCATCATATTTACAAGCGCAGCCATAACTTAAAGCGCGCTTCAAAGCCCGGCTGGACGAAGTTCGGCTTTCCCTTGATGTATCAGACCGACGTGCTGGAAATCCTCGACATCCTGAGCGCGCTCGGCATCAAGGACGGCCGCATGGACGAAGCGCTCGACCTGGCCGTATCCAAGCAGGACGAGCAGGGCCGGTGGAGAACCGAGAACACCTACAACAGCGACCGGCTGCTCGTTCCGATCGGGCAGCCCGGCGAACAGAGCAAATGGCTCACGCTTCGGGCGATGCGGGTGCTAAAAAGCCGATACGGGGAGGGATAACGCCATGGCACCGGAGAAACGATATCAATCCGACATCGACGCGATACTGGCCCGGCGGTACGATAACGGCTGGGATTATTGGACCACGCCCGATAAGCGCCTCATCAAGGGCACGCCGTTTTCGGCGCTCGAGAGCGCGCTTTTGCTGATCGAATTGGGGATTGAGCCTTCGGAGCCCGTTCTTCAAGCCGTCGCCGAACTCCTATTCGGCGCATGGCGCGAGGATGGGCGGTTTAAGCTGTATCCCGACGGCGCGATCTACCCCTGCCATACGATCAACGCCGTCAACGCGCTTTGCCGCTTGGGATACGCGTCCGATCCAAGGCTTTTAAAAACCTTCGAGCATCTGCTGCAAAGCCAATACGGCGACAGCGGCTGGCGCTGCAACAAATTCAGCTTCGGCAGGGGCCCGGAAACGGAGTTTTCCAACCCCGGCCCGACGCTGACCGCCCTGAACGCCTTCCGATTCACGGAGTATCTAAATCGGGAACCCGCCCTTGACAGGGCCGTCGAGTTTCTGCTCGGGCACTATGTCACGCGCGCGCCGCTCGGCCCCTGCCACTACGGGATCGGCACGCTCTTTATGCAGGTCGAGTATCCGTTTGGAACCTACAACCTGTTTTCGTACGTTTATACGCTCTCCTTCTATGAGCGCGCGAAAAAAGACCCGCGGTTTCTGGATGCGCTCGCTGTGCTCGAATCCAAGCTTGTCGACGGGCAGATCGTGGTCGAGCGGGTAAACCGCAAGTTGGCGGGGCTCACCTTCTGCAAAAAAGGCGCGCCGAGCGAGCTTGGAACAAAGCGTTATCAGGAAATACGGGGGAATCTCATAAAAGCGTAATGATCTCTCGGCATTGCGCCAAAGGGTTCCCGGGCAAGCGAATGCGCTTTATTCCTTTTTGAACAGCAGCTTTATAAGATAGCTTCCCAGCACCACGCAGAACAAGCTAAGCCCAAGATTGAGCGCGATATTGAGCGACGCCAAAAGGGGTTGGCCGCTTCTAAAGGATTCGATCGTTTCATGGCTGAACGTGGAAAACGTGCTCAGCCCGCCCAGTATGCCGGTTGTGAGAAAAAGCCTTGCGTTTGGAGAAATCAGGCTTGTCTGCCGGTCCATCTCAATAACCGCGCCGATGAAAAACCCGGCGAGGATATTGGACAGGAGCGTGGCATATGGGAATGCCGGGAATTTGCTCATCAAAATCGAAATAAAGTAACGAAGGCAGGCGCCTAAAGCCCCTCCAATTCCAACGGCCGCAAATTGAAGCATACGATACCCCTTCACAACAGAATAAAAGCCGACGCTCCGCACCATCAGGTCGCAGAAGTCATCAGCTTAACGCGGTTCAGGTATTACCCTGGGGAGAACTTCATTCCCCTATCGGTTATTTACTTTAGCATGTTTCAAAAAAGTAGTCAACTTACACGGCGCGCAACAGCATACCAAAACATCAACGGAGATCGCCGAGCGCATAAGGGCTCGACGATTCCGTATGCCCAAAAAAGCGCAGTGTTTTTGCGAGGCAGGCGCGGCCGGGAAATCCCCGGCCGCGCGTTTGTTTTTTATTTCTTCGCGGGTTGCTTCTTTAAAAGGAGCATGAGCAGTATCGCCGCGGCGGCGCAGCCCGCCGCGATAAAGAACGCCGGGGACATCAGCGAGATATCCTGCGCCGCAACATTCTTATAATACCCGGCGATGTACGAGGAAGCCACGGCGCCCACGCCGAATCCCAAGAGCACCATGCCGTAATTGGTCGCCATGTGCTTGGGCCCGAACAGATCGGCGGTCAGCGACGGGAAGTTGCTCAGGAATCCGCCGTAGAAGAATCCGATCAATCCGATGAGAACGTAGATGAAATACCCGTTCGCGCTGTTGACCAGCATGGAAAGTATGCCCGAGCCGAGCAAAAGAACAATGATCGTTCTTTTGCGGCCCAGCTTGTCCGAGATCATACCCCAGCAAAGGCGTCCCAGCGAGTTGCACATGGATATGACGAGGACGCCGATCGTGGCGGTCTCGCCCAGGCCTTTGGCCACGGCGATAGGCTTGGCGAAGCCGATCATCATAAGGCCGCCCATGCACGCGAGCATGAGGGAAGCCGTTATGATATAGAACCTCGGGTCCCGGAGCACCTGGCCAGGGGTAAGGCTGCCGTCCTGCGCCGAGTTGGCCGCGGCGGCCTGCGCTTCGGTCTGGGGCGGATTCTTCAAAAAGAGCGCGCCGACCGTGCAGACTACAAGGAAAATACCGCTGAGTACGATGAAGGTTTTCGGCTCGCCTACCTGCTGTCCGCCGAAAATCGTGATCAAACGCTCAATGATCGGCGTGAATATCACACCGCCGAATCCGAGAGCCGCGACGATCAGGCCTGTCACGGAGCCTTTCTTCTCGGGATACCACTTCTGCGCGCAGGCGATGGTTGTGGAATAGGTAAAGCCCATTCCGGTGCCGCCCATCACGCCGTAGCCGACCCACAGCAGCCAGGGAATGTCGGCAGTGGCGAAGGATGCAAGGAAAAACCCGGCGCTTAGAATAATGCCTCCGATAATAACGATTGTTCTGGTTGAGTACTTCGCCGCCAGCTTACCGCCGATTACGCTGCCGATCGTAAGGGTGGAGAGCAACAGCGAAAAAGTCAGGCTGGCCGCCGCGTTGTCGCCGCCAAAAATGCTGTTGGCGATGCCCGTCTGGAAAACGCTCCAGATGTAGGCAATGCCCAGGCAGAGCTGTATTGCGATGGATGCTGCGATGGGCCCGGTTCGTTGTGATACTTTCATAGAAACCCTCCTTCACATATTTAAAGCCCTTACCGCTTTGCAGTAAGGGCTTTAATCCTATCGGACTATACCTGCGCCTCGCGCCTTCTTACCACAGAACACAATGAAACCTTATTTGCGGCAGTACAGCCGCGATAATAATAAGGCTAATCAGGGTAATAAGGCCAATAAGGTTTACGCGCTTCAAAGGCAAATAGTTCATGGACGTTTGCTCCGGATATAAAGTGGTGTAATTATCCCATACCACCGATGCTTCTGTCAATGACAAATTATATATTATTTCGCGCATATCCCCTCTCGGGGGAAAAGCAGGTGCCGGGCGGCCGTAAAAGACGCATAAACCCGCATAAGGTAAGGGGAGTTGAACCCCTTACCTTAGCGCAAACGCTTACATAACGAATCCATCTCCGAAGACGGTCACGATGGGATATCGTATACCGGATATTCTCGCCATGATCTTGATAAGTGCCTGAAGGCCTATCCGAGCCCGTAACGTCATGTCTCTATGCCTCGCTGGGCTCCGAGAGAAAAAAACGGTTGCCGCTCTTGACATATTTCTTATTGCTACTTATAATCGCCATATAAGTAATTATACGGACAAATACTATGTCCGTCGCGGGCAGAAACGACGCTATGATCGATACCGTTTCGGCCGCAGAAAGGCTTCGCGCGCTCCTTCCCCAGGCCGAGGTGTTCTCCTTGAGAACACCGGGCATATGGTGATAAACGCGCTGGAGCACATGATCCCATTTTGATGAAGGAAGGTTAAAATGAACGTTATCACAAGCGGCGGCGCTTCCTTCGCCGTGATCGATTGCACGAGAAAAATTATCTGCACGCAGGACATCCTTGATCTGATGGCGGAGCTCTGGTTTTCGGGCCAATGCACCGGCATGATCGTATACAAAGAGAGCCTTGACGAGCGGTTTTTCGATTTGAAGACCGGCTTTGCCGGAGACGTGCTGCAGAAGTTTTCGAATTACAATTTCAAGCTGGCCGTCGTCGGAGATTTCTCCAAATACACAAGCAAAAGCCTCCGGGATTTCATCTATGAGTGCAACAGAGGCAGCCTCGTATTTTTTGCAAGCGATGTTGAGGCTGCTTTGAAAGCGCTCGGGAGTTGACGCGCGGCAAACCCTAAAGGCCGCTGAGCAAATACAAGGCAGGAGCCGCTTTATCGATGCGCGCGCTTTGAGGAGCCGCATTTAAACCGGAAACGATATGGTATAATAATCTAAAAACGCAGGATTCTGCATGAGCCTTAAGGCTTAGGAAAGGAGTTTTGATTTATGCTGCGCAAAGAGTCGGTGGAGATTGTGTTTTTGAAGGAGGGACGTGTATAGAAGGATAATCTTACGCCCTCCAAAACAATGCCATCAAACTTTTGGAGGAGAAAATGAATTACGCAAATTTAAGAAAATACGGATTAAACGACCGGTTTGAACAGGAAGCCGCTTGCTATGAAGGGTTCTATTTAGCGAGGGTTACCGAACAACACCATTCATTGTATAAAGTCGTCTGCGAAGAGGGCGAGCTGCAGGCGAGCGTCTCGGGCAAGCTATTCTACGCCGCCGACGGATCGGCGGATTTTCCCGCGGTCGGCGATTGGGTTATGATCGATCGGGCGGACGGCAGCGCCGGGGACGCAGTGATCCGCCATATCCTCGGCCGCAAGAGCTTCTTTGCGCGAAAGGCCGCCGGCACTTCGAACGCGGCTCAGATCGTGGCCGCGAACATCGACGTGATATTCCTCTGCATGTCGCTGAACGCGGACTTTAACCTCAGACGGCTGGAGCGGTATCTGTCCATCGCGTGGGACAGCATGGCGACGCCCGTCATCGTCCTGACAAAGGCCGATCTTTGCGGGGATTTACAGCACAAGCTCGCACAAATCGCCTCCGTGAGCGTGGGTACGGACGTAATCGTCTGCACGTGTATGGAGGAGGACGGCTATCGGGGCGTTCGCGCCTATATCGCCGAAGGGAAGACCATCGCGTTCATCGGGTCGTCGGGCGTGGGCAAATCCACGCTCATCAACCGGCTGATGGGCGGGGAGGTTCTCGCCACCAAAGAAATCCGCGAGAGCGACGACAAGGGCCGCCACGCCACGACGCGCCGCCAGCTCCTTCTGCTGCCCGGCGGAGGCGTCGTGATCGATACGCCCGGCATGCGCGAGCTGCAGCTTTATACCGGCGATCTTCAAAGGGCGTTCGAGGATATCGAGGAGCTGGCCTTGGGGTGCAGGTTCAGGGATTGCACCCACGGGACGGAGCCGGGCTGCGCGGTCAAAAAAGCCGTGGAGACAGGCGAGCTCCCGGCAGAGCGGTTCGAAAACTACCTGAAGCTGCGGCAGGAAACAGCCTATGCAGGGCTGAACTCCCGCCAGCTCGAGCTCGAAAAAATCAACAGGATGTTCGGCAGCAAGGGAGAAATGAAGCGGGCGATACGGTACGTAAAAGAGAAAAACGACCGGTAATCGCCGGTTCCAAGCTACGCCGCGCATGAAAGGGACGCGCCGCACAGCAAACGCTGCGGCGCGTCTTCGTTTATCGGGCGCGTTTGCGGTTGTGCCCTTACAACCATTCCCGTTTGCCCGACTACCCGCATAAAAGTATTGATGCCCGTAATCAAACTTCACCCGTAAACGTATTCTCTTTAACCCCATGTTCCGATATAATGGTAGTTAGAATCTGGGAATAAAAACCAGGAAATCGTCTATCCGTGTTGAGCCCATCGGTTTTTGAGCCGCAGAACGGCGCAGTCATCATCAAAACCAACGACATAGGCAGAAGGAGGAAACAATGAGGTATACCATCGAAGGCGGCGCGTTGCCGGTAGTCATCGTTCAATTGGAGCCCGGGGAGACGCTTATCAGCGAGGTCGGCGGGCGCACCTGGTCGCGCGGACCCGTCGTGACCGAAACCAAAGCCGAGGGCGGCGTAGGCAAAAGCCTTGGCCGCATGTTCATGGGCGAGAGCCTCTTCATGAGCCGCTATACGGCGCAGGGCCCGGCGGAGATCGCATTCGCGTCCTCCTTCCCCGGCCGCATCGTCGCGCGCGAGCTCAAGCCCGGCGAGAGCATCATCTGCCAGAAATCCTCGTTTCTCGCCGCGACCCACGGAGTGGAACTCGCCGTACACTTCCGCAAAAAGCTGGGCGCGGGCCTCTTCGGCGGCGAGGGCTTCATCATGCAGCGCGTCACCGGCCCGGGGCTCGTGTTCCTCGAACTGGACGGCCACTGCGTCGAATACACCCTCGCTGCGGGCGAGCAGATCGTCTGCGACACCGGCGTGCTTGCGCTGATGGATATGACCTGCCAGATGGACGTGCAGATGGTCAAAGGCGTGGGCAATGTGCTCTTCGGCGGCGAAGGATTGTTCGATACCGTCGTCACCGGCCCGGGCAAGGTCTACCTGCAATCTATGACTATCGCGCAGCTTGCAAAACTCATGATACCGTTCCTGCCGAGCGGGAAGTAAGGGTAAAGAAAGCGTTAAGCCCATGCCGCAGAGCGGCATGGGCATTTATTTGGAAAGCCCGATATGATTTATGTATTCCTATTCTCTAAAAGAAATATGATTGCAATGGGTCAGAGGAGCGCGCTTTTGCGGCGGACAAAGGCTGTATCATAGCTCTGGCCGAAGCATGATATATATCGCCCAAATCGCCCTTGCGGGCGTTTTCCTTTTTACTGTAAAATGGACTTATCAAAAGAGCCTTTTGGATATGTTATAAAGGGATGAACGGATTCCCTAGGAGGAAACGCATGAGCATACTGATCAAAAACGCAAAGGCCATCGTCACGGTCGATAGAGGGGATCGGGTATTGACCGGGCAAAATATCCTTTTAAAGGACGGGCAAATCGCCTATATCGGGAACGAGGAACTTCCCGCGGACGAGACGATCGACGCAGCGAATTGCTTCGTGTATCCGGGGCTGATCAATACCCATCATCACCTGTATCAGACGTTTACACGCAACCTTCCCAAGGTACAGAACTTGGAGCTGTTTGACTGGCTGGTCGCCCTGTATGAGATCTGGAAGGGCCTCGAGCCGGACATGATCTACTATAGCTCGCTCACGGGCCTGGCCGACCTCATGAAATACGGCTGCACGACCTGCTTTGATCATCACTATGTGTTCCCGCATCACGTGAGCGGAGAGTTCATCGATATACAGTTCAAGGCCGCCGCGGATATCGGCATCCGCTGCCATGCTTCCAGGGGAAGCATGTCCCGCAGCAGGAAGGACGGCGGGCTGCCGCCCGATTCCGTGGTGCAGACGACCGACGAAATACTCAGGGACAGCCTGCGCCTGATCGAAGAATACCACGATCCCAAGCCGTTTTCTATGCGGCAAATCGCGCTCGCGCCCTGCTCGCCGTTCAGCGTTACGCCCGACCTGATGGTCGAGTCCGCAAAGCTCGCGCGGGCAAAGAATGTGCGCCTGCACACGCACCTCGCCGAAACGCTCGACGAGGAGCGCTATACGACGGAGACCGTCCACATGCGTCCTCTCGCGTATATGGAGAGCCTCGGCTGGATCGGGCCGGACGTATGGTTCGCACACGGCATCCATTTCAACGACGACGAGCTTAAACTCCTTGCCGATACCCATACCGGCGTCGCCCACTGCCCGATTTCCAACATGAAGCTCTCCTCCGGCGTCGCGCGCGTCTCCGAGATGCTGCCGCTCGGCGTGCCCGTCGGCCTCGCAGTGGACGGAAGCGCCAGCAACGACGGATCGAACCTGCTCGAAGAACTGCGCGTGGGGTTCCTGCTGCAGAGGCTCAAGTACAGCGAAAAATCCGCCTCGGGATACGACATGCTCAAGATCGCCACGGCCGGCAGCGCTTCGATCCTTGGGAGGAACGACATCGGCTCCATCGAGGTCGGCAAAGCGGCGGACCTTTTCCTGGTGGATATGAATCAGATCGATTGTATCGGAACGGCCTACGATCCCAAATCCATGCCTGCCACGGTAGGCTTAAAGCGCCCCGTCGACTACACGATCGTCAACGGCGAGATCGTGGTGCGCGACGGCAGGCTCGTGAAGCTGGATGAACAGGAGATCGTTCAAAAGGCGAACGCGCTGGTGGAGAAGCTGAACAGGTAAAGCAACCCGGAATCGCCATCTGAAACTTGAAAGGGAATTTCAACGGTTTAAAGGAGCTGTCTCACAAAGCCCAGAAAAAACGAGCCAAGGCAGAAGCCAAGGCTCGTTTTTTGTAGTAAACTGGGTTTGTGAGAACACCAATGCTACAAGAGGATCATACAAGGGTTGGCAGCGGA
>JBCFAY010000030.1:0-34740 GCA_038562375.1 Bacillota bacterium
CCGCCGCGTGCCCTTCCTGCGACAGCGCCATTGTGATCGCCGCCGTCAATGTCGTCTTCCCATGATCCACGTGCCCGATCGTCCCGATGTTTACGTGCGGTTTTGTCCGCTCAAATTTTGCCTTCGCCATTGGAAACACCCTCCTGAAAAATCAATGCGTATTGCCCGCAACCGTCTTTCTGCGGGACGATGATTGGAGCGGGTGATGGGAATCGAACCCACATTGCCGGCTTGGGAAGCCGGTGCTCTGCCACTGAGCTACACCCGCGCGCTGCTTTTAATACAGCATTCTCATTCTAATTCACGAGTGTTCTTTTGTCAATACAAAAGCTGGATTTGCAAGCCTTCCCGGGTTGTTTTTACCGCTTTTGCCAACGATGCGACAAAGCTCGCCGAGCAATACAACTTCGCGCGTTTCGAGCATATGATAATCGTATCGTGGCGCGATGCGCGCGAAAAATAATCGAAATGGGTGATGCAACATGTGCGGAATCGCCGGCATCGTGGATTACGAGGACAATCTCGCCGCAAAAAGCGATCTGATCGAGCGGATGACAGAGACGCTCAGACACCGCGGCCCCGACGAATCGGGCACCTTCGCCGAAGCGCACGCGCTCTTTGGTCACAGGCGGCTGATCGTCGTCGACCCCTCGGGCGGGGCGCAGCCGATGCAGCGGCATTTCGGCGGCGCGACCTACACGATCGTCTACAACGGCGAGCTCTATAACACCGAGGAGCTTCGCGGGGAACTTCTCGCGCGCGGGCACCGCTTTGAAGCGTATTCCGACACCGAGGTCCTTCTTCACGCCTTTATCGAGTGGGGCCCCGATTGCGCCGCGCGGCTCAACGGCATCTTCAGCTTCGGGATATGGAACAGCCTCGAGGAGTCGCTGTTCCTGTGCCGCGATCCGCTGGGCGTAAAGCCCCTCTACTGGGCGCAGCGCTCCGGCGCGCTGATATTCGCCTCGGAGCTCAAAGCGCTGCTCGCGCATCCGGGCGTTTCGCCCGAGATCGATGAGGACGGCATCTGCGAGCTCATCGGCCTCGGCCCCGCGCACTCGCTCGCAAGCGGCGTGTTCCGGGGCGTGAACCAGCTGCCCGCCGCGCATTACCTGATCCGTACGCGGGAAAAAACCGACGTGAAGGAATACTGGACTCTGCGCGAAGAAGAGCACGCCCTGACGGCCGAAGAGACCGCGAGGGAAATCCGCGCGCTTTTGTTCGACGCGATCGAGCGCCAGCTCGTCGCCGATGTGCCGCTGTGCACGTTCCTCTCGGGCGGTCTCGACTCGAGCGCCATCAGCGCAATCGCTGCCTGCGAGTTCGCGCGCATGGGAAAGACGCTCGACACGTTCTCCATCGAATACCAGGAAAATCAAAAATTTTACAAGGCAAACGATTTTCAGCCCACGGCGGACGACGCGTTCATCGAGGCGATGGCGGAGCACATCGAAAGCCGCCATCACCGCGTGGTGCTCAATAACCGCGATCTCGCGCTCGCGCTCGCAGACGCCACGCGCGCGAACGATCTTCCCGGCATGGCCGACATCGACTCGTCGCTGCTCCTCTTTTGCCGGGAGGTGCGAGAGCGCGCCACAGTCGCGCTCTCGGGCGAGTGCGCGGACGAGATCTTCGGCGGCTACCCTTGGTATGTCCGGCGCGACCTTGCCTACGCGGATACCTTCCCCTGGTCGGGCGCTGTGAGCGAGCGCGCGGCGCTGCTCTCAAAAGAGCGTTCGGGCGTCAAGCTGCGCGACTACGTGCAGAGCCAATACGATCAGGCGCTCAAAAGCACGCCCGTCTCGCCGGATGCGCCCGCCGAGCAGAAGGCGTTCCGGCAGCTTTTTTACCTCAACGTCAAGTGGTTTATGAATACGCTGCTCACCAGAAAGGATCGGATGAGCATGGCGACGAGCCTCGAGGTGCGCGTGCCGTTCGCGGATCACCGGCTCGTGCAGTACGCGTACAACATCCCGCGCGATATGCTCTTCTACGGCGGGCGCGAAAAAGGGCTGCTTCGGAAGGCGCTCGAAGGCGTGCTCCCCAAACCGGTGCTCCTGCGCAAGAAGAGCCCGTACCCCAAGACCTTCCACCCGCAATACGTCGAGGCGGTCTGCTCCATGATGGACGGTTTTTTATGCGATCGCGAAACGCGCCTCGGCGAGATCCTTGACCTTACGGCCGTGCGCGCGCTGGTGGATTCGAAGGGCGCGTCCTTCAAACGCCCATGGTTCGGGCAGCTGATGACCGGGCCGCAGCTGATCGCGTACCTCATACAGCTCGAAATCTGGATGCGCGAGTATCGGGTTACCGTGCTGGCGTAACTCCTTCAAAAAGCGCGCCGCTCTTTTGTGAGATTGCCGGGAACAGTCCGCACCTGCACAACTGCGGCCCCGAACTCCCAAGGGTATATCGACACGCCGGAGGCGGGGATTTTCCCCGCCTCGCTTCTTGTTACCATGCCCATGGATAAAAACAGGGTGTATCGCCTTTCACGCACAAAAGGCTTTCAGTCCATCCCTTCCGGCGTCATGCGCGCCGGAAACGACACTTTGCAGGAAGCCGAGCGCGAACACGACGTCCTGTTAAAAAGCAACCCGCCTTTATTGCTTTTTGAAGAGCATCAGCTCCTCAGCAGCAGCGGCTCGAGCTGTTCGCCTTCCATGGCAAGCTCGATGGCTTGAGGGAGCTTTGTAAAATCCGCGATCAGCGAGCTTTGCTTTTTCGCGGGGTCATCCTGCCCAAAGGGCACGAAGTATACGTTGCGCACGTTCAAAAGCGCGCCGATATTCTTTGCGTTGGCAGCGAGTCCGTCGTTCGTCGCGATCGCGAGCACCACCGGCTTGCGGTTGCGAAGATGCGCTTTGGCCGCCATTGTGACGGGCGTATCCGTCACGGCGTTGGCGATCTTCGCCAAAGTGTTCCCGGTACACGGGCAGATCACAAGTACGTCCAACAGGTTTTTAGGACCGATGGGTTCCGCGCCCGCGATCGTATCGATCGGCTCAACACCGGTAATGCTCTTGATTTCTTCTTTAAAATACGCCGCGCTCCCAAAGCGCGTATCCGTGTTCGCGACCGCGCCGGATATGATCGGCACCACCAGCGCGCCCGTTGCCACAAGCCGTTCAAGCTCCGCCAGGGCCTCCTTGAGCGTGCAGAAGGAGCCCGTGAGCGCGAAGCCTATCGTCATATTACTCGGTTTCAAAACCACCCCAGCCTTTCAATTGGTTGATGATTGCCTCCATCAGATATTCCGCGGCGGAATCGGGCGCAACTTTGCCGGGGAGCGAGCCGGCGTTTACGACGCTGATCCCGCGCCTTTTCGCCGCTGCGACATCGATCAGATTCCTTCCGGACGCGACGTCGATCACCAGCGCGCCCTCGCGCGCGGCCACGAACGCCAGTACGTCCAGCAATCGCGCCGGAATGGTGTTGATCGTCAGCTCGGCGGTTTGCATCACGCGCGGCAGCCCCGAAAGGTCCGAGGTCTTCAAGCCGTTCGCCCGCGCGGCGGAAAGCTCCGCAAGTTCCCGCGAGATCACGGTTACGTCGGCCGAACACGCCTTGAATATCCGCGCGATCGCCTTGCCCACGCGCCCGTAGCCGAGCACCGCGACGCGCATCCCATGGATGGTGCGGTTTGTGCGGCTCATCGCCTCAGCCAGAGTTCCTTCCGCGGTCGGGATCGCGTTGTCGATGCAGAACGCCTCGTCGTCGAGCAGATCGAAATACGTGACGCCCCTCGCATACGACTGTTGAAGGCGCGCAAAATACGCGTGGCCGCCGAAGCACGCCGATCCGATCGGCAGGCGCTCGAGCAGACGGCCGAGCACTTCGTCCGGCGCGTTCAGATCGAGCACGAGCACCACGGGTTCTTCGGACGCACCGATCGCCTTTGCCGCAAGCTCCACGTCCTCCTCCCAGCGCGCGGCGCGAAATCCGCCCTCCTGCAGCCTGCGCGCGAGATATCCGTCGCGGGGATCCTTGCCATGTATGATAAACGGTATTTCCCTGAGATCCATGTCTTTCATTTCCACCCCTTCCGGCGCTAATACTTATAAAATATTGACCGCCGCGTATTTAGGTTCCGACTTTTACACGCGATATGAGAACTTCACAATCGATTAAAGCGCAGCATCCCTTTGGCAAAGCTGTAAAGAATGCCCGCGCCTCGGAGGTTTTTCAGCGCGCGCGAACAGCGCCCTAGGACCGGGCAGCCCTGTGCGCCGCAGCGATTAGCATATTTGATGGATTGGACAGATATAGATTAAAAAAAGCGATAGGGAAAAAGCGAGCGCTCCCTTTCCCTTGAGCATTTGGGGAGGAGCGGTATGTTCGAGACGCACAGCGGCCGATATCATGTGGATCTGCCGTACCCGCCGGTAGAGGCGGGCGCAAAGAATCCCGTCTACGCCAACGCCATGCTCAGCAACGTCGGCGGAAGCAACTCGGAGATGAGCGCCGTCAGCCTGTATTTTTATAACCACCTTATCATCGAGGCGCAATATGGAGAATTCAGCGACGCGTTCGAGCAAATCAGCATCATCGAAATGCGCCACCTCGAAATCTTCGGCAAGCTTGCATTGCAGCTCGGCGCGGACCCGCGGCTTTGGGCCAAACAAAACAACCGGCGCGTCTACTGGACCCCCGCGTACAACCGGTATCCGCGCGAGATACGCGCGCTCATCGGCAATTCGCTCGAGGCGGAAAAATCCGCGATCCGAAAATACAACAAGCAGATCGAGTGTGTTTTGGACGCGAACATCGTGGAGAACCTCAAACGCATCATACTCGACGAACAGCTTCATGTGGAAATATTCGAGGAGATGCTGAGCCTGCTCTGACGCCGCGGCGTTCGCGAAACGATGGGGGGGGGGACGCCGGGCCTGCTCCGGCCGCCGAACCTTTCCGGCGCTCCCCCATGCGGCCGCAATTCCTCCCCCCGGCGGCGTGCCCGCGCTGCGCGCGAATGCCTTTGATCCGATGTTCAAAAAACAGTCGGATCCAACCGAATAAAATGCGCCCCGACGTTCCGGCAAACCGAACGTCGGGGCGCTGCTGTTCAGTGTCGGCCGCCTAGCGGCGCCTGTTTCGGTTGGCAAGCATCAAAAACCTCAGCAGCGTGATGGCCGACGCGAGCGCGGCGACGACATATGTCATCGCGGCGGCGCGCAGCACGCGCTTTGCGCCGGTCGCCTCGTCATAGCCCAAATATCCGCCGGACGTGAGCATCTCGATCGCCCGGTGCGAGGCGTTGAATTCGACCGGCAAGGTAACAATCTGGAACACGAGCACCGCGCCGAACAGGATCACCCCGGCGAACGCCAGATCGAACGAGCCCATCAGCAGTCCGATGATCACGATAAACGGCGCGGCCTGCGAGCCAAAGCTCGCCACCGGCAGTATCGCGTTGCGGATGCGGATCGGCACATAGCCCTGCTCGTACTGCATGACGTGCCCGATCTCGTGCGCGGCGACGGCGAGCGCGGCCACCGAATCCGAATCGTATACCTGCTCGGATAAGCCCACCACATTCGAGCGCGGGTCGTAATGATCCGTCAGCCTGCCGCCCACGCGCGCAATCGTCGCGCCGCTGCCCGCGTCCGACAAAAGCCTGCCCGCGATCTCGCTCGCGCTGCGCCCGGACGCGCTCCTCACCTGCGAGTAGCGCGCGAACGTGCGCCTGACGCCGCCCTGGGCGATAAATCCGAGTATCATCACCGCGATCAGCGCCAAAAGCAGGGGCTGGTCGCCCATCATATAATAAAGTGCGTTTACATCCATGCGTCAAGCCCTCCTCGGCTTAAGGTAAAGGGGGTCGTTCTTGTGCAGCTTGAAGGGAGCGCCGCGGGCGTTCTCCCGCCCGAAGGCGGCAAGCTAAAGCAATCGCTTCGGAGCGTAGGAGCGCCGGTTCCCTTCCCTTAGTATACCACCGCCCGAGGATGAAACGCGCGCCGTCATAAACCGTTTTCAGCGGTTTCACAATCGTTCAAATCCTGCTCGTCCCCTGCTTTTCCCGGGGGCAGAACGCGCGTCATCGCCCCGGCGCGCTCCAGGAATTCTTTCGGCGGCGCAAAGCGGGCGCCGAAGTGCATCGGCATGAACGCTTTGGGCCGCAGCGCGTCGATAAACTGCAGCGCGCCGCGGTAATACTCCGTGCCCATACGCGGGTCGACCGGGAACATCGCAAGATCGATCTTCGCGCCGCTCCCCTTGATATCCTCTACGACCGCGAGGAACGCTTCCTCCGCCTCGCGCGCTTCCTCCGGCGAATTTTCCTGCTGCCAGTGCCAGTTGTTCAGATCCCCGGCGTGGAAGATCGTGCATTTGGCGGTTTCGATCAAAAAGCTGACGCCTTCGTCCGTGCTCATAAACGCGCGCACGTCGAGCCCGTTCGCCTTGACCCTCTCGCCCGGGGCGATACGGAGCACGCCGGGCGCGGGCGGGATATCGCTTGAAAACACCAGGTCGACGCTGCCGAGCCGCCGCCACAGCCGAACGGCCGGGCTGTAATGGTCCCGATGCGCGTGGCTGACAAACACCGTGGCGCGCGCGGCGGATGCGATTTCATCCTCGATGCCGCGCTGCCGCTCCGGATTAAAGCAGTCGAATATCATCAGTTCCGCCCCGAGACGAAGCAGGAAGCCGCTGTTGCCCAAATACCGTATGCGCATTTTTGAATTCTCCCAATTTTGATTTCAAGATACCATATTTTGTGGTATAATGAAAGACGTTCCAGGGTTTGTATACCAATTATGCCCAACATACCGCGCTCCGGGATCCGCGCGGTTTGCGAACAGTTCCCGCCGGCAGGCGGGAATGCTATATTATTCCCGGTTTTTTGGCATACTCAAGGCACAAGCCGCTTTTTCGCGGCAGTTCAACCGATTCCGCAGCCGCGAACGTTTCGCGGCCGTGCGGACAAAACGAACCGACGATGGGGGACGGATGCCAAGGTTCGACGTCATCGTGCTCGGCGCGGGACACGCGGGCTGCGAAGCCGCGCTCGCATGCGCCCGCATGGGCTTACATACGCTCGCAATCGCGACCAACCTTGACGCGATCGCGCTTTTGGCGTGCAATCCGTCGATCGGCGGCACTTCCAAAGGACATCTGGTGCGCGAGGTGGACGCGCTCGGCGGCGAGATGGGGCTTGCGGCCGACGAGTGCGCCTTGCAGGTGCGGATGCTCAACACAGGAAAAGGCCCGGCCGTGCACTCGCTTCGCGCGCAGGTGGATAAGCCCCGCTATCAGGCGCGCATGAAGCGCGCGCTCGAGGGCCAGCCAAACCTCTCGCTCCTGCAGGACGAAGGCGTCGACATCTCTATAAAAAACGGCGTCGTATCCGGCGTCGTCACAGCGCTCAGCGGCGAGTTTTCCTGCCGGGCGGTCGTCGTCGCCGCCGGAACGTATCTGAAAAGCCGTATCCTCGTGGGCGAGTTTGCGCGCGAATGCGGCCCCTCCGGCCAGTTTTCGGCAACGCGGCTCTCGGGAGCTCTCGAGCGGCTCGGCTTTACGCTAAGGCGTTTTAAAACCGGCACGCCCGCGCGCGTCAACCGTCTGACGCTTGATTTTGAGCGGATGCAGGTTCAGCCGGGGGAGGAGCCCGCGCCGCCGTTTTCATTCCTGAACGCGCCGCGTCCACTGCATCAGGCCCCGTGCCACCTGACCTACACGAACGCCGATACCCATAGGGTGATCCTCGAAAACCTTTACCGCTCGCCGCTCTACAGCGGCAAGATCAAGGCGACCGGCACGCGCTACTGCCCCTCGATCGAGGACAAGGTGGTGCGCTTCGCGGATAAGGAGCGCCATCAGATCTTCATCGAGCCGGAAGGCTTAAACACGTTCGAGATGTACGTGCAGGGCATGAGCACGAGTCTGCCCGCCGACGTGCAGCTTCAAATGCTGCACACCATCCCGGGCTTGGAGAGCTGCGAGATCATGCGCCCGGGCTACGCCATCGAATACGACTGCATCGACCCGACCGCGCTCGGACCCGCTTTGGGTGCGCGCGAGGTACCCGGTCTTTATTTCGCGGGGCAGGTCAACGGCACCTCCGGCTACGAGGAGGCCGCCGCACAGGGCCTGCTCGCGGGGATCAACGCCGCGCTGTACGTGCAAGGGGATGAACCGTTCACGCTCTCGCGCTCCGACGCGTACCTCGGCGTGCTCGCGGACGATCTGACCGTCAAGGGCGCGGACGAACCTTACCGAATGATGACCTCCCGCGCCGAGCACCGCCTGCTTCTTCGGCAGGATAACGCCGATCTGCGGCTGACCGAGCGCGCGCTAAGGACGGGCCTCATCTCGCCCGAACGCTATGACCGGCTGATGCGAAAGAAGGAGCAGATCCTTCAATTGACAAAAGCGTTGCAGGCTGTCGCGCCGCCGAACGAAGCGCTCGCAGCCCTGTTAGCCTCCCGCGGCGAAGCGGTGCCTCCCGGCGGCGCGCGCTTATTCGAGCTTCTCAAGCGGCCGGGCATCCGATTTTGCGACCTTTTGCCGCTCGCGCACGGGCTGGACGTCGCCGACGCGGAAGCCGCCGAACAGGTGGAGCTCAACGCGCGCTACGAAGGGTACATCCTCAAGCAAAACGAGCAGGTCGAACGCCAGCTCTCGCTCGAAAAGCTCACGCTTTCGCCGGACGCGGATTACGCGAACATGAGCGGCCTTCGGATCGAGGCGCGCCAGAAGCTTACAAGGTTCCGCCCCGAAAACATCGGCCGCGCCGCGCGCATCCCCGGCGTATCCCCGGCGGACGTGGCGGTGCTGATTGTCGCCGCCAAACGAAAGGAACGGGAAAACGCCGATGGATGAGTTTTACAGGGCGCTCCAGGGCGCGCTTCCCGGGCTGAACGATGCCGAGACGCGTCGATTTGCCCGATACTATGAGCTGCTCCTCGAGCGCAACAAGGTGATGAACCTCACCGCAATCACCGAACCGGCCGAGGTTGCTAAGAAGCACTTTGCCGACAGCGCGCTGCCGCTCGAGTTTTCGCTGATCAAAGAAGGCGCAAAGTGCGTCGACGTCGGCACCGGCGCGGGCTTCCCCGGGATTCCGCTGTTGATCCTCCGGCCAGACATCGAGCTTGTGCTCGTGGACGCGCTGCAAAAGCGCATCGCGTTTCTAAAGGAAACGCTCGACGCGCTCGGCTTAAAAGCGCAATGCCTCCACGCCCGCGCGGAGGATGCCGGGCGGCGCAAGGAGCTGCGCGAGCGCTTCGACGTGGCGCTCTCCCGCGCGGTCGCGCCCGTAAACGTGCTCGTCGAGCTGACGCTTCCGCTCCTTAAGGTGGGCGGCGTCTCGCTGATGTACAAAGGCCCGGCCGCCGGGGAAGAAACGGCGGCGGCATCTAGGGTGCTGAAGCTCCTCTCCGGCGAGGCCGCGGTCCATAGCGCGGACAAGCCCTGGGGCGAGCGAAAGCTTGTCGCAATCACAAAGCGCGCGCACACTTCGGACGCCTACCCGCGCAAGGCGGGAACGCCCGCGCGCAGCCCCCTGTAGAGATAGGGGAAGCGTTGGATAAGCAAGCGTGTCCGCTGCCGCCTGCAAGGGTCGGCAAAAAAATCAGGCCCGCGCGGTCGGCGGGCGGGGTGCTCGGCGGGCGCTGCTTTGCCTGGAAACGACGGGAAAACGTACCGGCAAAGCGGGTTTGCAGCCACTCGACACCCCGAGAATAAACACTATTTTTGTCGGATCAGTACCGGTTTTGTCATGAGGCAGGAAATTTCGCCACGCATCGCGAATGCATTTTTAAGGAGGGGTCGCGTATGGCCGTATTTGATTTTTTAAAGGAACAGGTCAAGGAGCCCGAGCGGAACAAGCATCTTGAG
The DNA here is from genome assembly GCA_038562375.1 of Bacillota bacterium. Classification (GTDB taxonomy): domain Bacteria; phylum Bacillota; class Clostridia; order Christensenellales; family CAG-138; genus JBCFAY01. The sequence continues at coordinate 9,841 of JBCFAY010000030.1, forward strand.
CAGATCGACGTCGACCGCATTTTCCCGAACCCCAACCAACCAAGGCAATCCTTCGACGACGAAAGCATACTGGAGCTTGCGCAATCCATTCGTCAGGTCGGTTTAATTCAGCCGCTCGTCGTGAGGCGCATGGACGGCGGCTTCGAGCTTGTGGCGGGCGAAAGGCGGCTTCGCGCCTGCAAGAGCATCGGGATGAAAAAGGTGTACTGCATCGTGCAAAACGATATCTTCGAAGAGGACTCCGCAATGATGGCGCTCATCGAGAACCTGCAGCGCGAAAACCTGCATTTTCTCGAGGAAGCTCAATGCTATCAAACCATGCTCTCGACCTACAATCTCAAGCAGGAGGAGCTCGCCGAGCGGCTCGGCAAAAGCCAGTCCTCCATCGCCAATAAGCTGCGCGTGCTCAAGTTCTCGTCCGCCGTCAAGACGGCTATGATCGAGGCGCACCTGACCGAGCGCCACGCGCGCACGCTGCTGCGCATCCGCGACGAGTCCGTTCAGCTCGATCTGATCGGCAAGATCCGCGAGCGCGGCCTTTCGGTAAAGGATACTGAAAAATTGGTGGACAAGACCCTCAACCGCCTCTTCGACCAGAAGGAATCCGGCGCACGCCCGCGCCCGGTGATCATCCGCATGGTCAAGGACTACCGGCTGTTTATGAATACCATCAACGCCGCCGTCAACCAGCTGCGTGAGGCCGGGCTGACCGTCAATCTCGAGCAGACCGACCGGCCCGACGGCGTGGATATCTCCATAAGGGTGACGAGGGTGTAGCCGATCAAAGAAGTAAAAAGCGGTGATTTTTGCAGCAGAAGACCAACCTGCACGGATCGGGCCGTGGGTATAAAGCAACCCACGCGCTGAACGATCGATAGGAACCGGCGTATCCAAGATGAGGATGCGCCGGTTTTTTGTTTTCCGTAAAGGTGAACGCCTTGGTACCAAAAGCGTTTCAGCCCCGACGATCCCGCGATCGCCCGGCCCGCCGGCCGCGCTGCGCTGCGTGAAACCATTTATCCTTGGTGCATACGTTCACAGATCAGGGCTTGACCCGCATAAATAATACGGAGGAGGTTGTTTTTATGACTCGACAGACCCTAAGGCTCACATCGCCATATATGCGCGGCAGCGATGTGTTCCAGGCTCAAACCCTTTTAGCCGCGCACGGACATTCTCCCGACGGCATCGACGGCGTCTTCGGCCCACGGACGCAGGCGGCGGTGCTCTCGTTTCAAAAAACAGCGCTCGCGGACGCCCCCTCCCAGTGGGACGGCGTGGTAGGCCCGCGCACCTGGGAAGCTCTCGAAGCCCCGCCCGGCGCCCAAAGAAGAACTCTTCAGCTCACGGCGCCGCGGCTGTTCGGAGACGATGTGCAGCAGGCCCAGACATTGCTTGAAAAGCACGGCTTTTCGCCGGGCGAGATCGACGGCATCTTCGGGCCGCGCACGCACGCGGCGGTGCAATCCTTCCAGCGAAACGCTTTCCCCGCGGAAACCGCCGCATGGAACGGCGCGGTCGATGCGCGCACCTGGGCCGCGCTCGACGAAGCTCCGGAGGACGCCCAAACGCCGCGGACAGAAATCGGGCGGCTGATCGACTATCTGAAAGGCGAGGTCGCAAACGGCTCCATCTACGTTTGGGGCGCGCAGGGCGAAAAGGATATCACCGAGGCGTGGATCCGCAAGAAGGAAACCACCTCAAAGAACGCCGACCGCGCCGTCGCCTTCTGGAAGCGGCAGGTTGGCCGCGGCTACGGCGGCACGCTGCGCGCGTTCGACTGCTCGGGGCTTATCCTATATTATCTCAACCGCGAAGGGCTTCATAAGGGCGATCTTTCCTCGCGCGGGCTATACGCGAAATCCGAAAAGATCGACCGCAAGGAGCTTATGCCCGGCGATCTCGTTTTTCGGCACAACGGCGTCATGATCCATCATGTAGGCGTATTTATCGGCGGCGGAACCGTGATCGAGGCCAAGGGCCGCGACGACGGCGTGGTAATGCGCGACATCAACGCATCGGGATCGGCCTATTGGAACCGCTGCGGCAGGCTCACCATCTTTGGAAAGCAGGACAATGCAAATGACTAGTGTTTTTGATTGGCTCAGCAGCGCCTTTGCCGCCATCGGCGGCGTGCTCGTGTGGTTTTTCGGCCCATGGGACGCTTTGATCATGGTGCTCGTTGCCTTTGTCGTGACGGATTATATTACGGGGCTGGTCAACGCCGCCCTGCACCATACGCTCTCGAGCGAGATCGGCTTCAAGGGGCTTTGGAAAAAGGTGCTGATTTTTTTTATCGTCGGCATCGGATCCCTCCTCGATACGGTGATCCCTATGACCAACGGCGCACTGCGGGCGACGCTGTGTCTGTTCTACATCGCCAACGAAGCGCTCTCGATACTCGAAAACGCCGGGGCCGTAGGCCTTCCTCTGCCCGAAAAGCTCAGGACGATGCTTGAACAGATCAAGAGAAAAAGCCAGGGTAAGATTCATACGGACGAAGACCCGGAGGAGATCCCGGACGAAAGCGCGGACGAGGACCCCTCCGGCGACCGGACCGAGGATCAAAACGGCGGCCAAAGCGAGGACTTGGACGCAAAATAATCCCCGCGCCGCGCCCGCAAAGCGGACGCCCGGGACGGGAGATTTTTTACTTTGCAAAAGCTGAATCTCACTTTTTGCAATTTCACCGTTCATTTTCGGCCTCTGTTCCCAATGTCGATTGGAACTGCCGGGCCGAAAAGCTCTTGAATGTGCCGTTTTGCACCGCGTAAGCCTCCGAACGGCACCGTTCGGGCATTCATTAAGGGAGCGTGTACGGCTGCGCCGTACAACGAATCGCCTGCAAAACGGCGGATCGAACGCCCAAAGGATTGATTTCGGGACGGCCTTCCCAACAACAGATTTTGGCGGCAGCTTAAGGGGCCGTCTTTTAGACGGCCCCTCTGCGTTCGCTTGATTTGCTGAATGCGTAGCGGTTAAGCTCAGGCGAAATCGATGCCGATGTGCTTGACCTCGGTGTACTTCATCAGGCCCTCGATGCCGCCGGCGCGGTCCACGCCGCTCTGCTTGTAGCCGCCGGTCTCGCACTCGGGGAGCAGCTTGTTGTAGCAATTGATCCAGCAGCTGCCCGCGCGGATGCGGCGGGATACGCGCAGCGCCTTGTCGATATCCTTGGTCCAAACCGCGGACGCGAGGCCGTACTTGGTGCCGTTGGCGATCTCGATCGCCTCTTCCTCGGTCTTAAAAGTCTGGATCACGAGCACCGGCCCGAAGATCTCCTCCTGCACGATGTGGCTGTCCATCGGCGGATTGAGGAATATCGTGGGCGCGACGAAGCAGCCCTTCGAAAGTTCGCCGTCGGTGATCCGATAGCCGCCCGTAACGAGCTGTGCGCACTTTTTGCCTTCCTCGATGAACGCCAGCACATCCTCAAGCTGCTTTTGGGAGGAAACCGGGCCCATCTGCGTGGCCGGATCGAGGCCGTGGCCGACCTTGAGCGCTTCCGCCGCCGCCTTGAGGCGCGGGAGGAACGTTTCCACCAGGCTCTCCTCCAGAAGGATGCGCGAACCGACCGTGCAAAGCTGCCCGGCGTTCGTGAAGATGCCCTTGATCGCAAACGGCAGGGCCTTCTCGAGGTTCGCGTCCGCGAAGATCACGTTGGGCGACTTGCCGCCGAGCTCCAGCGAGAGCTTCTTCATCGTCTTGGAGCCGACCTCCATGATGTGCTGGCCGACGCTCGTGCTGCCCGTGAAGCTGATCATATCCACGTCGTCGTGCGCGATGAGCACCTCGCCGACGCTGCTGCCCGCGCCGGTCACGCAGTTGAGCGTGCCCGCCGGGAAAAGGCCCGTCTTTTCCGCAAGCTCCAAAAGGATCAGTCCGCTGCCCGAGGTGATCGCGGCGGGCTTGACGACGATCGTGTTGCCGGCAGCGACCGCGGGAGCCATATCGCGCATGAACAGCGTGATCGGGTAGTTCCACGGGATGATGCCGCCCACCACGCCGACCGGCTCGCGCGCGAGCACGGAGAGCGTTGTCTTGTCCACGGCGTTGGTCGCGCCGTAGAGCGTGCGCGTCGCCGCCGCATAGTATTCAAGATAGTTGATCGCGCCGTTCGTCTCAAAACGCGCTTCGCCGATGGGCTTGCCCGTCTCGAGGGAAAGGATCGTCGCGACTTCCTCCAAATTGGCGCGCATCTCGGCCGCCCACGCGAACATCGCCTGGGAGCGGCGGCGCGGGTTAAACGCCCAGTCCTCCTCATAAAACGCGCGCTTGGCCGCGGCGATCGCGCGCTCCATATCCGCCTTGGCGGATTTTGGGACCCTCGTCACCAGCTGACCGTCGCCGGGGCAGAAAACCTCGAGGATCTCGCCCGAGGAGCTGTCGCTCCATTTGCCGTCAATATAGTTTTTGAATTCCCTGACGCTGATCTGTACCATTTGCTGTGACCCTTGCAAAGCTACGCTGAAAATCAAGCGCCGGCATTGCCCGCCGCGCTCCAACGCGGTGAAAACGCCGGATTTGGTTTGTTCCAACCCGCTTTGCGCCTTTCTCTTTATAATGATGTACTGATCATTCTTCGTCCGCTTACGGCAATGCGGATCGCAGAGCTTGGCAAAACGAACCGATTGCTCGGCTGAACCAGTTGTTAATATTATAACTATACTTGCATTTCAAATGCTAGTGTTTTTTTGTGATTTGATGTGATTGTATATCCTTTCCATTAGACCAGGTTTTCGCCCGGCCCGGAGGATGATTGTAAAAAGGTTCCCCGCCGGCGCCGACGCCCCGATTCATTTGCCTGCGCGCGCAGAATCGATCGGTTTGTGTCTGTTTTTCACCGCGCAGCTCCGGCGACATTCAAAACCCCTTTAAATTTAAGCCGGTTTGATGCTAAGATAACAGTATAGCACCTTTCGGATGATTTTTAAAAAAATGCTTGACTTTCCCCCGCGCTGGAGCGTTTACACTGCTCTTAAGCATACCGCGCATAAGGTAAAGGGAGGCGAACGATGTACAGGATCAGCGAGTTTTCCAAGATCACAAACTTAACCGTCAAGACGCTGCGCTACTACGACGAGGAAGGCATGCTGACACCGTCGCACCGCGATGAGTGCAACTCATACCGGTATTACGGCGAGGCGGATTTTCGCAAGGCGCAGTTGATCGCTTTTCTCCGGGAGCTGGAGTTCAGCATACTCGAGATCAAGGATGTGCTCAACCAGTATGGCGGCGAAGAGGATTTAAGCTGCTTCCTCGAGGAAAAGATGAACCGGATCCTCGGCAACATGGAAAAGGAACGTTCGTTGATCAAAAAAATCAGCCTCCACATCAAACCAAAAACAATGGAGGAGAGCAGTATGAGCGAACCGGTGGAAATTTTGGACCTCCCGGCGGTTACGGTGGCCTCGATCCGCTATAAGGGAAAGTACAGCGACGTTGGAAAACATATCGGAACGATTTACAAAGCCGTCCGGAACAATGCGGACGGGCCGCCCTTCTGCCTGTACTACGACAGCGAATATAAGGAAGACGCCGATATCGAGCTGTGCGTGCCGGTCAAGCGGACGATCGAGGATAAAACCGTCGCCTGCAAAAAGCTTCCGGCGATCAGGGCGCTGTGCGCGACACACATAGGCCGCTACGAGTCGCTGAGCCTGACCTATAAAGCGCTGCTCGACGCCGCGCACGAAAGGAACCTCAGGATCGTCACGCCGTCGAGGGAAGTGTACGTCAAGGGCCCGGGCATGGTTTTTCGCGGGAACGAAGATCACTACGTCACCAAGATCATTCTGCCGTTTGAGGAGGAAGAACGATGACGAAGATCGATTATAAAAAGGAATACAAGGATCTGTATCTGCCAAAGGCCGCCCCGGCTTTGATCGATGTGCCGCCCATGCGGTTCATTATGGTCGACGGCGAAGGCGGTCCGGAGAAAGACGAATACCAGCAATCCATTTCCGTTTTATACACGCTCTCCTACACCATAAAGATGAACGGGAAGGGCAGCGCCGGTTACTTCGATTATGTCGTGCCGCCGCTCGAAGGCCTGTGGTGGGGCGAGGACGGAGGATTCGATATCAACAACCGCGACACTTGGCGCTGGACTTCGATGATCCGGCAGCCCGAGTTCGTAACCCCCGACGTATTTTCATGGGCTATGGATGCCGCCAAAAAGAGAAAGCCGGAGCTTGACCTCTCAAAAGCGAGATTGGAACCCTTCGCAGAGGGCCTGTGCGTACAGATCATGCACGTGGGCCCGTACGCGGACGAGCCGATAACGCTGGAGAAGGTGTACGAGTATATCCGGCAAAACCAGCTTGTCAATAGGGCCGGCCCGGAGCGCAAACATCACGAGATCTATCTGTCCGACCCGAACAAAACGAAGCCCGAAAACCTCAAAACCGTCCTGCGGCTGCCGGTCGAAAGGGCATAGGCGAAAATCCGAAGCAGGCAAGGATACCTCAAGCGATTGGGGTATCCTTTTGCTTGCGGCGGGCGGGAACCATGTGCCGCAAACGAACCCGGGCGGTTCTTATCGCTCAGCAAAGCCCGCAACAGGGCCGTTTTACGCGCCAGAATGTGAATTTCAAGCAACAAAACGTCAAAACCGTTGATCGATTGCGCTTTGCCGCTATAATAAATAAAGAAGGTTTTTGCCATCGCGCCGCGACAGCGCTTTCGAGCGCCAAGTTAAAAGCGTGCAAACCGCTCCCGGCATAGAATAGGGTTGAGTCCCTCTTTGCAGGGATGCGTACCGGCGGCCCGCCGCGGCGATGCGTTTTGAGCGGCATTCCCGGCGCGATGGTTTGATTCGACAGGAGGATCTATGGGCAATGCTTTTGCCCCGGAGGCGGCCGCCTTTTGGCATCATTCCCGCCTCCTGAGCGACCGCGCTCCGCAGGGCGCGCTGAGAGCAGGCGAGAGCGTGCGAATGTATCTGAACCTCGACGAGAGCCTGCGCGGCGCGGCGCAGAGCGCGCGCCTGCGCGTTTGGATGCAGGAAAACGAGCTGATCCTCCCGGGCGTGCTCGAAGAGGGCGAGCCCGGCCCGCGCGTCGCGTTCACGCTGAAGATGCCGGAGCGGCCGGGGCTCGTATGGTATTATTTTTTCCTTGATATCGACGGCCGACGCCGCTATTACGGCGGCAGTTCGGGCATCGGCGCGCCCGGCGACGATCCGCCCGAGGCCTATCAGATCACGGTGTACGACGGCGGGTTTCAGACGCCCGAATGGTTCCGCAGGAGCATCGTCTACCAGATTTTTCCTGACCGGTTCCGCCGCGACGGGCTTCGCGGCGGGCTAGACCGCGTATCCGAACACGCAAAGATCGGGCGCAGGGCCGTCGCCCAGGAGGATTGGGACGAAACGCCGCTCTACCGGCCGCTGCCGGGCGCTTCCGAATACGAGCCCTGCGATTATTTCGGCGGCACGCTCGAGGGCATCCGCGAGGGGCTTGCGTACCTCAAAAGCCTGGGCGTGGGCGCGATCTATCTCAACCCGATTTTCGAGGCCGCGAGCAACCACCGTTACAACACCGCCGATTACCGGCGCGTCGACCCGGTGCTCGGCACGGAAGACGACCTCGTGCGCCTTGCGCGCGAAGCTGGGGCGCTCGGCATACGGCTGATGCTCGACGGCGTGTTTTCGCACACCGGGGACGACAGCGTCTACTTCGACCGGTTCGACCGCTACAAAGCGCCGGGGGCCTATGTCTCCAAGGACTCGCCGTACTACGGCTGGTACACGTTTTTGCACTGGCCGGACCGCTACCTGAGCTGGTGGGGCTTCCCGACGCTGCCCGAGGTGCGCGAGCTCGCGCCGGGTTATGTCGACTTCGTTGCGGGAGCGGGCGATTCCCTGCTCGCATACTGGGCGGCGCGGGACTTGACGAGCTGGCGGCTCGACGTCGCAGACGAGCTGCCGGACGAGTTTATCCGCATCCTCCGCGCGCGGCTTAAAGCGATCGATCCCGAAGGCGTGCTCCTCGGCGAGGTGTGGGAGGACGCGACCAACAAGATCTCGATGGGACATCTGCGCGCCTATTGCTACGGCCACGAGCTCGACAGCGTGATGAATTACCCGTTCTTCGCGGCAATATCGGAGTTTTTGCTCGGCCGCGAGGACGCGGCGGCGCTCAATCACCGGCTCGCCGGGCAGCGGGAGCGCTACCCAAAGCCCATGTACTACGCGCTTTTGAACCTGATCGGCAGCCACGATACCGTGCGCGCGATGAGCGTGCTCGCGGGCGCGCCGGACCGGGACGCGCTCGGTCGGGTCGAACAGGCGCACGTGCGCTTTACGCCGGAACAGCTGCTCTCCGGCAAAAAACGGCTCAAGCTCGCGGCGCTTTTGCAGATGGCGATGCCGGGCGTGCCCAGTATCTATTACGGCGACGAGGCGGGCGCTTTGGGCATGGCGGACCCGTTCAACCGCGCGACATACCCTTGGGGCAGGGAGGATACCGATCTTCTCGCCTATTATCGGCTGATCTGCCGCGCGCGCTCGGAATGCGACGCGCTCAAGTGCGGGCTGGCTTCGTTCGCGGCCGTCGGAAGGGATGTGTTCGCCGTCTCGCGCTCGATCGAGGACGGGCGCGACGCATTCGGATCGCCCGCCAAGGATTCCTCCGCCCTGGCGCTCGTGAACCGCTCCGAGGAGCAGCAGCGCGTATCGATCACGGCGGAGCTTTTCAGCGAGGGGCCCGACCGCGTGGCGTTCTTCGGCGCCTATCGCGACGCGGTAGGCGGCGCGTGCGTATCCGTCCGGGACGACGGGAGCCTCAGGCTGACGCTGCCGCCGCTCGGCGGAGTACTCTTGGTGCGTTAACGGCTTTGAATGCTTTTCAGGCGCGCGCGGAAAACTGCTTATAAGCGCCGCCTTTCCTCCGAACGCCGCCGGCCTTTGCGCGGCGGGACGGAGCACCGTAAAAGGAGTGATAGGATGTTTCAGGGGCGCTATGGGATGGATCGGCTCAACCGGACGCTGATTTTCATCGCGGTCGGCATTTCGGTTGTATCGCTGTTTCTCCCCCGTGCGAGCACGGCGGGGATGATCATCACCGGCGTTTCGACGGCGCTGATCATCGTCGTTTTGCTTCGGATGTTCTCGCGCAATTTCGCGGCGAGGCAGAGCGAATTGTACCGTTATCTCGCCTTGGAGAACAAGCTGCGCGCCTTCTGGGCCCGGGCGCGCGGCGGATACCGCAAGCAGGCCGACGAGCTCAAGGACCGCAGAAAGTACAAATACCTTACCTGCCCCCAGTGCTCACAGCGCCTGCGCGTACCCAAGGGCAAGGGCAAACTGCGCGTTACCTGCACCCGCTGCGGGAACCGCTTTGAGACGAAATCCTAGCGAGCGGCGTTCGCGCCCCGCTTCGGCTTTTTCCGGGGAAACGTCCCCACCATATGAAGGAGGCATTGACTTATGCAGGTTACAAAAGACATGACCATCGCTGAAATCCTTGACGCCGGAGACGGCGTCGCCAACATCCTGATGGCTTCGGGTATGCACTGCCTTGGATGCATGATGGCCTCGGGCGAAGACCTCGCTCAGGCCTGCGCCGTACACGGCATCGACGCCGACGAGCTGATCGGCAGGATCAACGACTACCTGGCGGACAATTAAACGCCCCGGCCCGGGCGCGCCGCTTTCAAAAGGATGCCCGCGGCGTTCATTTGAATTTAACAGGCGCGCCGGCCCCGAATGACGCATTCGGATATTTATCGGGGAAGCATATGCGGCTGCGCCGTATATGCAATCTCCGCCCGCAATCTCCACGGACTTCGGCCCCGGGCCTCCCGGAAAGTTAGATTAAAAATGCGCCGCGAAAACCGAATCAGGTTTTCGCGGCGCGTTTTTTCACCGTTGCGTTTGAATGTCACTCGTTTGCGATGTCCGTAAAGCGCATCTGATCGTCCCGCCAGGCGAGCTCCACGGTCTTGGTCGGGCCGTTGCGGTGCTTGGCGATGATGACCTCGGTAAGGTTGTCCTCGCTCTCGTCGTACACGGCGGGGCGATAGAGCATCATGATCAGATCCGCGTCCTGCTCGATGGCGCCGGATTCGCGAAGGTCGGCCATCACCGGGCGGTGCTCCTTGCGCAGTTCCGGCCCGCGCCCGAGCTGCGAGAGCACGACGACCGGAACGTCCATCTCGCGCGCCATGAGCTTTAGCCCGCGCGACATATCGCTGACCGCCTGCTGGCGGTTTTCCATCTTGCCGACGGTCTGCATCAATTGCAGGTAATCGATCACGACGAGGTCGAGCCCTTTCTGCGCCTTGAGCCGCCTGCATTTGCTGCGGATGAGCGCGACGGTCGCGCCCGCGTAGTCGTCGATATAGATCTTGGTTCCCGAGAGCGTTTCCATCGCATCCACGATGCGCAGGAGCTCGGCGTCCGTCGTCGCGCCGGACTTGATGGATTGCATATTCACGCAGGCCTCGCTCGAGAGCATACGCATCACGAGCTGCTCGCGCGACATTTCAAGGCTGAAGAGCGCGACCGCTTTCTTGCCCCTGAGCGCCGCGTTGGTCGCGAGGTTGAGCGCGAACGCGGTCTTACCCATCGAGGGACGGCCCGCGATGATGATGAGGTCGCTCTTTTGCAAGCCGCTCGTGAGCTTGTCGAGATCTATAAAGCCCGTCGGCACGCCCGAGATCGCGCCGCTTAATTTAATGAGTTCGCCGATGCGCTCAAAGCACTCGTCCAGCGTCTGCTGGATCGGCACCAGCGTATCGGTGTTCTTGCGCATCGCGATGCTGAATATGCGCCGCTCGGCGGAATCGAGGATCGCGTCGAGCTCCTCGTCGCCCTCCATCGCGTCGCGCGAGATTTCGCCGCCCGCATGGATGAGCCTGCGCATCACGCTGCGCTCCTCCACGATGCGGATATAATGCGCCGCGTTCGCCGCGCTCGGCGTTTCGAGCGAAAGCTCCGTCAGGTACGGAACGCCGCCCACGCTCCGGAGCGTGCCCGCCCGCTCGAGGGCGTCGGTGAGCGTGACGACGTCCACCGCCTTGTTCGCGTTGTAGAGCGCGAGCATGGCGGAGAAGATCCCCTGATGCGACGGAAGATAGAAATCCTCCGCCGAAAGCGCCTCCGCCGCCTGCTCCATCGCCGTCCGCGAGATCAAGATGCTTCCGAGCACCGACCGTTCCGCCTCGACGCTGTGCGGCAGCGTAATGTATCGCGCCTGTTCCATAACAACCCACCTTATCGTTGCGCCCGAACGCGCGCCCTGTCTGGGGCCGCGCCCGGATGCGCCGTATACTCCGTCAAACGCGCTAAATCGCCGTAACCGTTCACTTGAAGATCATCAGGTTCTTTGCGCAAGAGCTCCGCGCTTTTGCCTTACAGGGGAATGACCTCGACCTTGAACTTCGCGTCGGTCTGCTCGTACATGTGCGCGCTGACCTCCACGACGCCGAGTTCGCGGATGGGTTCGGCGAGCGAGATCTTCTTCTTGTCCACGTCGATATCGTACTGCTCCTTGAGCGCCGCCGAGATTTCCTTGGCGGTGACGGAGCCGAAGAGCCTGCCGTTTTCGCCGGATTTGGCGCGCACCTTGACCGTAAGGCCGCTGATGTTGTCGGCGAGCGCGGCGGCGGCTTTGCGCTGGAGGTCGACCCTGTGCTTGGCCGCCTCGCGCTTAAGGTTGGCGGCGTTGATGTTCTGCGCGTCCGCGGGCGTCGCAAGGCCTCTCGGGATCAAAAAATTCCTCGCGTAGCCGTCGCTCACTTCCACGATCTGGTTCGCCGTGCCCGAACCGCGTACGTCCTTTAATAATAATACCTTCATTGCGCGTTCGCCTCCTCAAAGTAGGTTTGAATCTGTGTTTTGACCTGTTCGACCGCTTCCTCCATGCTCACACCCGCAAGCTGCGCGCCCGCGACCGTCATATGTCCGCCGCCGCCGAGGCGCTCGAGGATCACCTGGACGTTGATCTCGCCGAGTGAGCGCCCGCTGACCATGATGCGCGCGTCGCCGTAGGCGAGCACGAACGATGCGCGGATGCCGCGGATCGAAACGAGCGCGTCCGCCGCCTGCGCGGCGATCAAGGGCGCGCTGGGCATATCCTTCGGGCAGACCGCGAGGGCGACCCCCTCGTCGAGGATCTGAGCCTGCTGCACCACGCGCGCGCGGTTGCGGAAGGTCTGCATATCGTCCTGAAAAAGCTCCTTTATCATGCGCGTGTCCGCGCCGTTGCGCCTTAAATAGCTTGCGGCCTCGAACGTGCGCGCGCCGGTGCTGAATACGAAGTGCTTGGTATCCACCGTGATGCCCGCGAGCAGCGCGCAGCACTCGAACACCGTCGGCTTGCCCGCGTCCTCGAAATACTGGAGGATCTCCGTGACGATCTCGCACACGGAGGAAGCGCTCGTCTCAAGGTGCGCGAGCGTCGCGTTTTCCACAGAGTCCACCGACCGCCTGTGATGGTCGATCAGCACGATCTTGCTCGCATAGCGGATCAGCTCCGGCGCGAGCAGCGAGCTCACGCGCTGCGTATCCACCAGTATGAGCATACTCGTGGCGCGCATCAGCCCCGCGGCCTGCTCGGGCGAGACGATCACGTCCTCATACTCGGGATTCGTACTCATCTCGCGCAGTGCGCCCTCGATGGACGGGTTGGGTTCATCCAGCACGATATACGCCCTGCGCATCGTGCTGCGCGCGCACCTCAACAGGCCGAGCGACGCTCCGATGCAGTCCAAATCCGGCTGGCGGTGGCCCATGATGAACACGTCCGTCGAGTTCTCCATCAGCTGCTTGAGCGCCTTGGCGAACAGGCGGATCTTGACCTTGGACTGCTTGGTGGCCATCTGGCGCTTGCCGCCGTAGAACGCGTAGGACGCGCCCCTTTTCACGACCGCCTGATCCCCGCCGCGTCCCAAAGCAAGCTCCATCGCCTGGCGCGCGGCCTCGTCCGAGGGGGCGACCCGCGTCGCAACGCCCACGGCGATCGACAGCGTCACCGGCTGCGTCGTGCCTGTGCGGATCTCGCGCACGCCGTCAAGGAGCGCGAAGCGGCCTTTTTCAAGCTCCGTCAGGCGCTTCTGCTCGAATACGATGAAGTAGCGCGACGTATCGAACTGGCGGTATACGCCGTCGATCGAGGCGACAAACGCGCTGATGCGCTTCTCCACCTCCGCGAGCACCTCGCCGCGCGCGAACATCTGCTCCGCGGCAAGCTCCTCGTAATTGTCGATATAGATCAGGGCGACCGTGGGCATCTGCTCCTCGTAGAGGCGGCGGTAATGCAGCGCCTCCGTCCGGTCGATCCAGTATTGGTAGGTGAGGTTGTGGGCTTCGTTCGAGCGCTCCACCGGCAGATTCATGATCTGGTACGTGCCGCGCGCAAGTTCGACTTCCTGCGCCTTGGGCGGATGCTTGACGTTGAAGCCCGGGATCAGCCGCTGGATATTCTCGCGCTCGCCGAAGGCATAAAACGCGCTGTTGCCCCAGATGATGCGCCCGCGCTCATCGAATATCGCACAGGGGAGCTGCACCATCTCCGCCACGTTCACCGCGGCGAGCGTGTTCGTGTGCAGCACGTCGTCCATCTTGTCCTGCAGCCTGCGCTCAAAGCGCAGCAGGTACGACAGCGCCGCCGCGAGCGCCGCCGCCGAGATCAGCAGCGCCGCCAGCCCCGCCGCCAAAGACAGGCGGAACGCCGCGTAACACAGCACGCTGATCCAGATCCCCAGCGGGATCAATACCCTGAACGCTTCCCTCTTCAAACTACCCCTCCGCAAAGGCGCGATCCTCTTAACCTACGATACGCCGCGGCTCGCGTCGTCAAACCGCCTCCTGATCTGAAAAACCTGTTCGAGCGCGCCTACGCCCGCCGCCAGCAGCACGGAGAACGGCAGGAACAGCACGATGGCAAACACGTAGAGCGTCCTTGTGAGAGCGCGGTTCCGGCTCCTCTGCGCGAAGTAGTCCAATAGCGCCACGCCCTGCAAAGCGAGCGGCAGCATCACCACCATCTGTATCACGTACATCACCGACGCCGCGTAGGAGAACTTTAAAAGCACGATCGCCAGCGCGCCCAACAGGAGGATCAAGGCGCCCGCCGTAAAGCCCCGGCCAAGTCGCCACCGCTCTAGGCGCGCCATGGGCCTAAGCCGCGCTCCGGCGCGCCGCGCCAAAACGCGGCAAAGGATCAGGCTCACGCCCGCCGTGGACATGCCCGCGAGCGCTAGACCCGCGATGAGCAGGTCCGGAAGCGTCTTCTCCATCATATCGAAGATCTCATTGAACATCTGCCCCGCCGAGCTTTGGGCGACCGCATCCGTAATCATATTCTGCCGTAGGAGCGCGAGCATATCCAAAAGTCCCGCCGCAGGGCCCCGCCCCTCGAGCACGCCCGGCAGACAGATGATCGCATACAGCGCAACGAAAACCAGCGTGGCCGAAACGACCATAGCGCCGCGATACGACTTCCTGCGTGCGAACGCGATCGCGAGGGTCAGCGCCGCCGGCAGATTGAGCGCAAGGATATAGAGAGCGCCTGTCGCGTCGCTCAGGAAGTACCCCGCGAGCGAAAGCGCAACCACGGCCGCGGCCGACGACGCCGCGCCCCAGCCCACAGCTAAAAACGCCAGTATGCCCGGCACGACCAGCAGCGCCGGAGGAAAAAGCGCCCCGATAACGCACGCGGCGCCGATAAGCGCCCCATAGAGAACGCGGAGCGCGGTGGAAGGAAGCTTGCGCTGATCCAAACGGGTCCTCCTTTTCGGACGGATGATATATCTTTATTCATTTCTATTTTACGCGGTCGCGCCGGTAAAGGCAAGCGCCAAGAACGCAGGACGGCGCGGGCAAAAAATCGCCAATTCGGAGCGCATGCGGCTCGGAGCGGCACGGGGCAAGAGGTACGCGAGCGGAGGAGGCAAGGCGAGCGCGGCAAACGGGGGGCACGGGATTAGGCAAGGAGCGCGGTCCGGAACAAAAGCGGACGCCGTGACTAAGCGCATCCGCGTCCACGGCGGATCGGCGCGCCGACGGGTTTGTCTGAAAGCGGACGGAACGGCCTTCCATTGCTACCATATATTATAGGAAACGTCTTCTTGCGCCTGGATAGGCCAAGCCGCCCCAAAGCAGAATATTGCTTGACATATCACGGCGCTTTCCGCTATAATTACAAATCGACGGTTAATGTTCGTTCCGAAGGCTACGCTTTCGTGAAATACAAGCGAAATGAGGTGCTTTGTCCATGCTTCGTACTTACCAGCCCAAAAAGCGGCAGCGCAAGAAAGTCCACGGCTTTCGCCAGCGCATGAAGACCGCCGGCGGCAGAACGGTGCTCGCGCGCAGACGGCTCAAGGGTAGAAAGCGTCTTTCCGCTTAATAGGATGGCTGCTTTTACGGCAAGCGTTTGCTTGCCGTGCGTTTTCTGTAGGCATCGCGCGCCGATGGCCCGGCAAAGCCAGGCGCACCGCACGCCGAACCGTTCGGATTTGACCGCCCTTGCCTCGAAGCCATCCCTGGAGAACCGATGTGAAACGCTGTTATTCCCTTAAACGGAACAAGGAGTTCCGTTATGTCTACCGTGTGGGCAAGTCCGCGGGCAGCCGTCCGATGGTGCTCGTCTACACAAAATCGCGGCTTGCCGAACTTAAGGTTGGCTTTTCGGTAAGCAAGAAAATCGGAAACAGCGTGGCGCGCAACCGCGTCAAGCGCAGGATGAAGGAATCATTCCGCCTGATGATTCCATCCATAAAACGAGGGTATCACCTCATTTTTATCGCCAGGGAACCGGTCGTCCAGGAGGATTTTGCCGGCATCCAAAAAGCCATGCGCCATCTGTTGCTCAAGGCGGAGCTTTATCCTGTGGAACAAAAGCCGCTATGAAAAAAGCGCTTCTTTTCCTGATCCGCGGTTATCAACGCCATATTTCACCCGCTTTGGGCCCGCACTGCCGCTTCGTGCCAACCTGCTCCGAATACGCGCTGTTGGCCATCGGCAAGTACGGCGCGTTTAAGGGCGCGTGGCTGGCGTTTAAACGTATTTTACGCTGCAACCCGTTTTTTCACGGCGGCTACGACCCCGTACCGTAAAGAGAATCGAATCCATACGGTTTAAAGGGCAGAGGACACGCCATCGCGGTGTTATCGGTACTCGCCGTATGGACCTATTCCGACCGACGATGACGATGAACTGCGCCGAATTTGCGGCTTTGAGGCGTACGGGTTTGACTCCCTTTACCTTAACTACGAAAGCGAGGAACCTGATTTGCAAGGTGATTTTTTCCTGACCACCTGGTTTTTCGAGGGCATGAAATGGGTGTATTACAACATTGCAGGCTCTCATATCGTGATCACCATCGTGATCTGCACGATCCTTCTTAAGCTGATCACCGTCTTCTCCGACATCAAGTCGCGGCAGTACAGCATGAAGATGGCCGTGGTACAGCCCGAGATCCAACGCATCCAAAAGAAATATAAGGATAACCCCAAAAAGGCCCAGGAAGAACAAAGCAAGCTGATGAAGCGCGAGGGCGTGAGCATGCTCGGCGGATGTCTGCCGATGCTGGTCATGATGCCCCTGTTCTTCTGCTTTATCGCGGCGTTCCGCTTCTGGGGCCACGAGCAAATGGTGCGCGTGCTCTTGGAGCTCTCGGAGACCGGGCACTCCACGCTGTTCGATTCGTTCCGTTTTTTATGGGTCGCCAATATCTGGCAGCCCGATAACGGCACGGTCAGCGTCGTGATGAACGCGCAGACCTTCCTCGCGAACGCCGAGATTCCGAAGCTCCTGTTCTTCCAGCAGAATCCCGCCGCGCTCGAAGCGTTTAAGAACCTGGGCTTCATCATTGCCGATCCCCAGAACATCCCCGCGGAGGCCATCGCCAAGTACAACGAGCTGGTCGCGCCCCTCATCGCGCAGTACCAGGGCTACAGCAACGGCTGGTTCATACTGCCGGTGCTCTCTGCTGGCGTGAACTTCCTCTCGCAGTGGATCCTGTCCAAGAGCCAGCCCGCGACGCCGAACAACAACAGCAAGATGATGCTCTATCTCTTCCCGGCGATGAGCTTTTTCTTCTGCCTTTCGGCCAACGCGGCGTTCGCGGTATATTGGGTCATGAGCGGCTTGACCACGCTCGCGACACAGCTGATACTGAACAAAAAGTTCCCTCGCCCTGTAGTTGAGGTGGAAAAATGAGTATGCGATCCATGGAGTTTTCCGGCAAGTCCATCGACGAGGCGATTTTCGTCGGCCTCCAGCAGATGGAGATCGCCATCGATGAAGTCGATATCGAGATCATTCAGAACGAGACGAAGGGCGTTTTCGGCATCGGCTCCAAGCCGGCCATCGTTCGCCTGACCGAGAAGCCGCCCGAATCCATCCTGCACGAAACGCAGATCCTCGCCGCCGAACCGGATGGCCGTGCGGAAGCCTCCGGCCAAAGGGAGTCCCGGCAGCGGGACAGCCGCCCGCAGCGTCCGCAGCGCGAATCCCGCGAGGTTCGCGAGCCGCGCGAGGCAAGGGACCCCCGGGAAGCCCGCCCCGTGCAGCCACAGACGCAGCGCGAGATACGCGAGGGCAAGGGCCAGCGCGAAAACAGGCTCGCGCGGGAAGCGGCGCAGCATAACGCTTCCTCGGGTCAGCGGGAGCGCGAACCCGGCGCAAGGGAACGCGATTCCGGCGCGCAGCGCCAGCGCGGGCAGTTCAATCATGACGCTTCGCAGCAAGCGCCCAAGATCGAATACAGCGGCGAACTCGCAAAAAACAACAACGCCGCGATATTCCTCTCCGGCCTGCTCGAGCGCATGGGCGTCGAAGCGGCGGTGCTCGCGGCACAGCAGGAAGGCGCGCTCCGCCTTCGGATCGACAGCACCTCGATGGGCGTGCTCATCGGCCATCGGGGCGAGACGCTCGACGCCATGCAGTATCTGACGTCCCTGGTCCTCAACCGCAACCACAAGGACGAAAGCTACACGCGCGTGACGCTCGACACCGAGGATTATCGCGACAAACGCGAGGAGACGCTCCGGCGGCTCGCCCGCAAGCTCGCGTCCCAGGTGAAGGCGAGCGGCAAGCCGCTTTCGCTCGAGCCGATGAACCCCTACGAGCGCAGGGTGCTGCACGCTTCGCTCCAGAGCAATCCCTACGTCACGACCCATTCCGAGGGCGAGGAGCCGAACCGGCACGTCGTGATCGCTCCAAAAAAATAGCAAACATCCAAAAAGGCGTCTCCTTCCGGAGACGCTCTTTTTATCGATAACCCACCATATGCTGCCGCATATATTTGTTGCGAACAAAGCACCCGCGGCCGCATGCCGTGCTGCCGACGCCCGCCGCAGCGTCCTATTTCCAAAAAAGAGAGTCTGTGCAGGAAGGCCGAACGCTTAAGGCAAAGGGAATCGAACCGCATGGGTTCGACTCCCTTTACCTTACGGCAGAAGGAAATACTGCACGGCGAGCGAGGTCAGGGACAGGACGATCCAGCAGATCATCCCCAGGAGCACCGGCTTGCCGCCTTTTTTGACGAGTTTTACGATGTTTGTGTTCAGGCCGATCGCCGCCATGGCCATGACGATGACGAATTTACCGATCTGCGCGAGGGTTTTTCCGACCTCGACCGGCATAGGGACGAACGTCCTTACGACCGAGGCGGCCAAAAACCCGAGCACGAACCAGGGGAAGATCTTGACCATCGAGTAGCCGCCGCCCTGCGATTGTGCCGATTTTTTCGACGTGTAGAGGGCGAGGGCGAACGTCACCGGGACGATCATCAAAGTCCTCGTCAGCTTCACGATGACCGCAAGGTCGCCCGCCGCGCCGCTGTAGGTATACCCGGCCGCCACGACGGACGACGTATCGTTCACGGCGGTGCCCGCCCACAGCCCGAAGCTGTGGTCGCTCATCCCCAAAAGATGCCCTAAGACCGGGAAAATAAACGCCGCGAGCACGTTGAAAAAGAAAATGGTCGAGATCGAATGCGCGACTTCCTCATCGCTCGCATGTACGACAGGCGCAGCCGCCGCGATGGCGGACCCGCCGCAGATCGCGGTGCCGACGCCGATCAGCACGCCGGTTTTGCCTTCGATCTTCAGGAGCTTTCCCGCGATAAACGCGGTCAAAAACGCCGCCGTCAGCGTAAAGCACATTAGTATCAGCGTTTCGGAACCGACCTTGAAGATACTGTAGAGGTTCATATCGAACCCGAGCAGTATGATCGAATACTGCAAAAGCTTCTTGGAGGTGTATTTGATGCCGCTTTCAAGCCGGGAGGGCCTCTTCCAAAACGCGGCAGCCATGCCGAAGAGGATGCCTAAAACCGGGCTCCCGGCGACCGGAAACGCTTTGCCGAGCAGCCACGCGGGAACCGCCAAAAGCGCGGCCAGCGCGATACCGGGCAGGTTGTTTTTCACTTGATCCAATGCAATCGCCTCCTCTTACTTCCCCTTAGTCAGTATAGCGATTGACAATAAATAAGTAAAATATTATTATCTTATCAATTCAATTATTTATTACTAATGTATTTGGAGGGACCGCGCCTTGACGCTCCGGCACTTTAAAATATTCGTCACCGTCTGCGACACCCTGAATATGACGGAGGCGGCAAAGGCGCTGTTCATCTCGCAGTCCGCCATCAGCCAGGCGGTCTCCGAGCTTGAGGGCTATTACGACGCGCGCCTGTTCGAACGGCTTTCGCGCAAGCTCTATCTGACGCAGGCTGGGGAAAAGCTCTTGAGTTACGCGCGGCATATGCTGCGCATGAGCGCGGATATCCAAAAGGATATGAAGGCGCTGCTGCAGAGCGGTTCGCTTCGGCTGGGCGCGAGCGTAACGATCGGCGCGAGCGTGCTGCCGCGGCTCGTCGGGGCGTTTAAAGCAACCCATCCCGATACGGAGATCTCGGTGATCGAGGACAATACCGAACAGATCGAAAAACAGCTGCTCGGCGACAGGACCGATTTCGGGCTCGTAGAGGGCGAAATTATTTCCCGGGACATTATGTGCAGCCCTTTCATGGAGGACGAGCTGACGCTTGTCTGCGCGAGCGCGCACCGGTTCGCCGGACTTTCCGCCGTAAAACCGCAAGAACTTGAAAAGGAGGAGTTCATCGTCCGCGAGAGGGGAAGCGGAACCAGAAAGACGTTTGAGAGCGTGATGACCGCCCATAACCTTGCCTGGAAGGAAAGCTGGACCTGCAACAACGCCGATACGATCAAGGCAGCGGTGAGCGCGGGCCTCGGCGTTTCGGTGATATCGAAACTCGCCGTGGCGAAAGAGGTCCGGGACGGGGCGCTCGTCGCCGTGCCCGTCGAAGGGATTCGGTTTGAGCGGACGTTCAAAATCGCCTATCATAAAAACAAGTTTTTGACCGCGCAGATGAAGGATTTTTTCGATCTGTGTATAAATGCTGCCGTCTTCCCTGAAGGAACGCGGTAAACCGCCTGTCGACCCGTTGTCCGCACGCCGTGTTTTGCGCCCTGGTTTGGCAATTGGCGCGTGTTTCACCGTAATGTTAAAATCCGGATAGGATTTCTTCACAAAATTGGTTTACAATATGAAATCATAAGGTTTTTTTGATCCCCCAAGAGTCCACGCACAAGGAGGTGCGATTATGAACGCGAACAAACTCACACAAAAATCGCTGCAGGCCGTGACCGACGCGCAATCGCTCGCGATCGAGCGCTCACACCAGCAGATCCAGCAGGAGCACCTGCTCTACGCGCTCTGCACGCAGCAGGGCGGCCTGATCCCCGAGCTTTTGACCAAGCTCGGCGCGAACAAGGACGCTTTCGTTTCGGCCGTGCTCGCGCGGGTCGACGCGCTGCCCGCCGTGACCGGCCCCGGCCGCGAGCCCGATAAGATCTATATCAGCCCCGATACCGACCGCGCCCTGGCCGCCGCCGAGAAGATCGCCGAGCGGATGAAGGACGAATACGTCTCGGTAGAGCATCTGTTCCTCGGCCTTTTGGAGAACCCGAGCCGGGCGCTCGCGGAGCTGTTTAAATCCCAGAGCATCACCAAGGACGGCTTTTTGCGCGCCCTTACCACGGTGCGCGGCAACACGCGCGTGACGGGCGATTCCCCGGAGGATACCTACGACGTTCTGCAAAAGTACGGCCAGGACCTGGTCGCGCTCGCGCGCGCGCAGAAGCTCGACCCTGTGATCGGCCGGGACGCGGAAATCCGCAACGTCATCCGCATCCTCTCGCGCAAGACCAAGAACAACCCGGTGCTCATCGGCGAGCCGGGCGTGGGCAAAACCGCCATCGCCGAAGGCCTCGCGCTGCGCATCGTGCGCGGCGACGTGCCCATCAACCTCAAGGACCGGCGCATTTTCTCGCTCGACATGGGCGCGCTCATCGCGGGCGCGAAGTTCCGCGGCGAGTTCGAGGAGCGCCTCAAGGCCGTGCTCAACGAGATTAAAAAGAGCGAGGGCGAGATCATCCTCTTTATCGACGAGCTGCACAACATCGTGGGCGCGGGCAAGACCGAGGGCGCGATGGACGCGGGCAACCTGTTAAAACCCATGCTCGCGCGCGGCGAATTGCACTGCATCGGCGCGACCACGCTCAACGAATACCGCAAGTACATCGAAAAGGACGCGGCGCTCGAGCGAAGGTTCCAGCCCGTGCTGGTCGACGAGCCGACGGTGGAGGATACGATCTCGATCCTGCGCGGCCTCAAAGAGCGCTACGAGGTGTTCCACGGCGTCAAAATCTCCGACGGCGCGCTCATCGCCGCCGCGACGCTCTCGCACCGCTATATCTCCGACCGGTTTTTGCCGGATAAGGCCATCGACCTCGTCGACGAGGCCTGCGCGACCATCCGCACCGAGATGGATTCCATGCCGCAGGAGCTCGACGAGCTCTCCCGCCGCATCATGCAGAACGAGATCGAGGAGGCCGCGCTCAAAAAGGAATCCGACAAGATTTCCAAGGAGCACCTTGCCGAGATTCAAAGGGAGCTTTCCGAGCAGCGCGAAGAGTTCTCGAGCATGAAGGCGCGCTGGGAAAACGAAAAGAACGCGATCGCCCGCGTGCAGAAGCTGCGCGAGGAGATCGAAAAGATCAACGCCGAAATGGAGCGCGCGCAGCGTGAATACAACCTCAACCGCGCGGCGGAGCTTAAGTACGGCAAGCTCCCCGAGCTGCAGGCGGAGCTGCTTCGCGAGGAGGAGCTGTCCGAAAAAAGCCGGGAAAACAGCCTGTTGCGCGACCACGTCACGCAGGAGGAGATCGCCAGGATCATCGGCCGCTGGACCGGCATCCCGGTCGCCAAGCTTATGGAGGGCGAGCGCGAAAAGCTTTTGCACCTGGACGGCGTGCTCCATCAGCGCGTGATCGGCCAGGATGAGGCCGTACGCCTCGTGTCCGACGCGATATTGCGTTCGCGCGCGGGCATCGCCGACCCGAACAAGCCGATCGGTTCGTTCCTGTTTCTAGGGCCGACGGGCGTGGGCAAGACCGAGCTTGCAAAAGCGCTCTCCGCCGCGCTCTTTGACGACGAGAAGAACCTCGTGCGCATCGACATGAGCGAGTACATGGAGAAGTTCTCCGTGTCGCGGCTCATCGGCGCGCCCCCGGGCTACGTCGGCTACGAGGAAGGCGGCCAGCTCACCGAGGCCGTGCGCCGCAAGCCGTACTCGGTCGTGCTCTTCGACGAGATCGAAAAAGCGCATCCGGACGTATTCAACGTTTTGCTGCAGGTGCTCGACGACGGGCGCATCACGGACTCGCAGGGCCGGACGGTCGACTTTAAAAATACGGTCATCATTTTGACCTCGAACCTTGGATCATCGGTGATCCTCGACGGCATCGGCCCGGACGGCGCGATCAGCGAAAGCGCCCGCGCGCAGGTGGGGGAGATGCTGAAGGTCCAGTTCAGGCCCGAGTTCCTCAACCGCATCGACGAGATCGTGTTCTATAAGCCGCTTGCACCGCATGAGATCCGCTCGATCCTCGACCTGATGCTCAAGGACCTCGAGGCGCGGCTTTCCGACAAGCAGCTCACGCTGTCGCTTACGGACGCGGCGAAGGATCTTTTGATCAGCGTCGGCTTCGACCCGCTCTACGGCGCGCGCCCGCTGCGCCGTGCCGTGCAGGGCCGCCTCGAAACGCTGCTCGCGCGCAGCATCATCGCGGGGAACCTCGAGCCCGGCCGGGTGATTCGCGTCGACGCGGTCGACGGCGAGCTTGCGATAAGGTAGTGCTTTGCGCCGATGGGGGAAGTTGCACGCGCATGATGCCATGAGATGCGGGGCAGGGCTTTTGGCCGTACGCAGTACCAAATCCTTCCACGAATGCACTGTGTCCCGCGGCGCAAACTAGTAGCATCAAACGAAGGAGGATAAAGAATGCAGGAAAACAAAAGCGGTTCTCAAACCATCGGTTGCAAGGTCACGAGCTGTCGCTATAACCACAACAATTCGTTGTGCGAGCTTTCCCGTATCGACGTGGAGCCGCGTAAGAGCTGTCACAGCGGCGAGACCGATGAGAGCCTGTGCGGTAGCTACCGCACAAAATAACTCCGAAGATTTGATGGGAAGACGCCTAACGAGGGCGTCTTTTCTTGCGCTTTAAAGCAGGAAACGCCCCCGGCGCAAGAAAGAACGCCGCGTTTGAGCGGCGCTCTTTTTTGTTATAGCCTGATTTTACGCGATTAGGTAATCGTCAGTCCGGCGCTGGCGTATCCGGCAATCGACGACGCGGCGGAAAGCGCGGGCGGCTCAACATAGAATACCAGCAGCAGCCGATCTCCGGCGGAAACCGGGATATTGAACGTGGCCGAGCCGGACGCTATGTCCCCAAGCACAATGCCCGGTCCGGGGAATGCAGGGGTCAGCGCAATATCCGTTCCGGCAAGCCCATCAAAATCATTGTCCGCCGGCGCAGGCGACTGGTAGAGCTGGGCATGGATCTCATAGTCGCCCGCTCCGACGCCGATCGCTTCAGTAACGCTGAAAAACACTTCCAGCGCGGTAAGCGTGCCGTCTCTCGGTACGGAAAACGCATAGTTCAGGTTTACTCCCGCGATGTTTCCGGTAAGGTTGATCGTCGTCCCAAATGCAGTCAGTCCCGGTGCGTTGGATCCGAATCCCACAAAGGCCGGGAGTCCAACCACGCCGTTGATCAGGGACGTCACAGTTATCGGGGTACCCGAGGAGAACGCAATAATGGCTCCGCCACCCGTAGCACCCGTCGGGCCCGTCGGACCCGTCGGACCCGTAGGACCGGTCGCGCCAACTGCGCCCGCATCACCGGTGGCGCCCGTCGGACCCGTAGGACCGGTCGCGCCAACTGCGCCCGCATCACCTGTAGCGCCCGTCGGACCCGTAGGACCGGTCGCACCGACCGCGCCCGCATCGCCTGTGGCGCCCGTCGGGCCGGTAGGACCGGTCGCGCCAACTGCGCCCGCATCGCCTGTGGCGCCCGTCGGCCCCGTAGGACCGGTCGCGCCAACTGCACCTGCATCACCTGTAGCACCCGTCGGGCCGGTAGGACCGGTCGCGCCGACCGCGCCCGCATCGCCTGTGGCGCCCGTCGGGCCGGTAGGACCGGTCGCGCCAACTGCGCCCGCATCGCCTGTGGCGCCCGTCGGCCCCGTAGGACCGGTCGCGCCAACTGCGCCTGCATCACCTGTGGCGCCTGTCGGCCCCGTAGGACCTGTCGCACCGGCTAAGCCTGCATCGCCCGTGGCGCCCGTCGGGCCTGTCGGACCGGTCGCGCCAACTGCGCCCGCATCGCCTGTGGCCCCCGTCGGGCCTGTCGGCCCCGTAGGACCGGTTGCTCCGGCCGCGCCCGCATCACCTGTAGCGCCCGTCGGGCCGGTAGGACCGGTTGCACCGGCTGCGCCTGCATCGCCTGTGGCGCCCGTCGGACCCGTAGGACCGGTCGCGCCAACTGCGCCTGCATCACCTGTAGCGCCCGTCG
>JBCFAY010000031.1:0-30393 GCA_038562375.1 Bacillota bacterium
ACCCTCGACCTGTGTTTGCTTTACTCCCAAATATGATTTGCGTTGCTTTTTGATCCCCGCCTTCCGCTTTCACAACATTTCAAAGGGCTGCCTCAGCTTTTTCTTCCTGAGACAGCCCCTTTTTGTTGCTGCCCTCCTCTTGTAGGCATAGCCCGCGAGATCAAAGTGTGTGTGTGACACACACATGCGCTACGATTTGGACGGGCAGAGGCGGGGCGCGACACTCGTGTTCGCGCTCGGCGACGCAGGCGATAAATGGTCGTTCAAATCAGCGTATTCCTATCCTCTTGCCGAGGAGGATTCCGCCGTGGAGGCGGATTATCTCGACGGCTACGCGAGCTATATGCTCAAGATCCCCGTCGGGATGGCGAACGGACATGCGGTGTATGAATCCGTCGTCCGCAATGTGGATCTCCTCCCGGGATTGCAGTTTGTGAGCGAATACTACGACAAAAATGGGAACAGGCATACGCTCGGCTTTTCCCTGCCCTACGAAAAAGGGGCGGCGGGCATACTCTCCAGCGGCTTCTATGAGGCGAACAAGACGGGCGAGCCGCCCTCAAAAACCGCGTATGCCGAAGTTTGGGCCGATTGGGAATGGCAAAACGACGCGCCGTTTATACAGAGCGATCGGTACCCTGAGTTCCGGCGGTTCTTCGAATATTATTGACGCATTGACGCGCAATAGATAGGGTATTTGCGGAATCGGCTCTGTCAGCCCCGTATTAAAACACATGGGCCATGGGCAAAATGCGTTCCGCTGAACTTCAGATAAGCGAATAATAAGCGCAAGCTTCCTGCGCTTATCAATGCGCCTTCAACCTTAGATGCTTTGCCAAATTCTTTGCGCGCAGCCGCGGGATTCAAAGCAAATCCTCTCCTCATCCAATGTGACGGAGTAGTCCTTCAGCTTTTGTATACCGGCGCACCAGACGTTGCGCGGACGAAATTGCTGGAACAGGGCGTCGAACACATGGTCGAAGACCGAGGATTCCTCCATGGGCGTATAGGGATTGTATTCCACCGTGAGCATATCGGCCGCATATCCCGGTTCGATCCGGCCCAGCGGAACGCCCAGCGCACGGGAAGCCTGCGCGTAACCGTTTCGGATACAGCAGAGAAGATCCTCCGTATTCACATGCCAGACGTTTTTGCTCCGCAAATGCTGAGCGAACACAAAGATGCGGTAATCCGCGGCGATATTGGCGCCGAGGCTGTCGTTGCCGATCATCGTAGAGACGCCGAACCTTCTCAGGGCGCGGTAATCGGCCACGCCATGCCCGCAGTTGATGTTGGATACCGTGTTGAGCGCGGCAGTCACGCCGTTTTCGGCCATCAGGAAAGCTTCCCGCTCGTTGATGTTTACACAGTGCGCGAAGATCGATCCGGGCGATACGATGCCGTGATCCAAAAACCGCTCGACGATCCGCTTTCCGTAAAGGGCGATGCATTCCTCCTGATCCTCCAGGCTCTCGGCCACATGTACATGGAGTGGGATATCTTCGATTCGCTCCCGGACCTTTCGGAGCGTGCGCTCGGAAAGCGTCATGGACGCGTGCATGCCGAACATACCGCAGGACCATCCGTCCGCTTTGTGCGCCTTATGAAAGGAGACGTTTTCCTCGATACAGGCGTCCACATCGAACCGGTCGCTTGTTTCAAAGCAAAACGCGCCCCTCAGACCGCTCTCCTCCACCCAGCCGCGCCTAAGCTGCTCCAATGTTCCGCGGATTGCCGCGCCGCTTGCATGGTGATCGAAAATGGTCGTCACGCCGCTGCGGATGTGATCGAGGGCCATCGCCCTGGCGCTGTGGTAGCAGCCGTCCAAATCCAAGGCTCCGTCCAGCTCCCAAAAAAGCTGCTGCAAAAGTTCGCGGAAGGTCAGCGGCTGAAACGTCTTCGGGCGAAAAGCCCTCAGATACGCTCCGTAGAGATGGGCGTGACCGATCACGAGCGAGGGCATCAGCAGCGCGCCCTTGACGTCGAGTTCCTCCGTACATTCGCGTGGTCTTCGGTAGTCCGCCATGTCCCCGACGGCAAGGATCCCGCCGTCATACAGAACGTACTGATCTTGCTTATACCCGACGTAGTCATAGATATTCGCATGGACGATCGCCTTCATAACCATACCCCCTCGCACAAATGTTGGAGAACTACTCCTTGACGGGAACCCCAAGGGATCGCACCCAATCCTTTACGACGGCATACGCGCCCGCGATCCCGGGATAGGGCCCTATGCTGTCCATCGGGCGGGGGCTTCTCCGTGCGAATTCCTTGCTTGAGATCGATAGGCTGCCGGGCAGGAGTTCCCCCAGCTCCTCTTCGGACATGGCGAACTTGATATGCCGTATCCCCGCCCAGAAGGCCGCCCCCATGCACATGACGCAGGGCTCCATGACCGCGTAGACCGTGCATTGCCCCAGAAAGTCGGCGTCGTATTGTGTTACGGCGTCGTTGATCAGCAGAATCGTATCGTGGCTGAGGCTGTTGTGCCGGGTTGCGCCGGCCTCGTTGGCGCGCTCGAGAAGGATATCGCCGTCGGGACCGACCAGTACGCTTGCGAATCCGTCGTCGCCGCGGTCAAGCGCGTTCCGGGCAAGCTCCACCGCCCGGTTGAAGTAGTATTGATCTTCGTACATAATTCCCTCCCTATAAATATGACACGATCGATTGGACCGCCCGCGGAAGGCTGATCGCGGCGCGCCCAAATGCGGGCGGATCGGGCGCGCCGCAATGCGCGTTCAATGCATAGGGAATCATCAAAGCGTCAAAACGTTGCTGTTTTGCTCCCTATTTGAGCACATAGGGGAGCAGCGTATAGAAGGCGCTGCAGCGCACCAGGTCCTCGATGCGGGTGGTTTCGTTGGGCCTGTGGCACGCTTCGACATCGCCCGGCCCCATGATGACCGAGGGGATGTGATGCCTGCCCGCGAAGGCGACCGCGTTGGTGGAATAGCGGCACGGTTCGGGCAGGAGTTCCTGCCCGTAGAGCAGCCTATAGGATTCCCGGGAGGCAAGCACCAGGGGATGGTCTTTCGGGGTCTTCCACGTCGGGAAGTAAAGCTCCTGGGTAAAGTCCGTATTTTTATAGCCGCGCTTTTCATAGTTCGGCATATGCACTTTGTAGGGCGCTTCGCCCAATGCCTTTGCGATATAATCGGTAACCTGGCCGATGGCGATCTTCTCGTCTTCTCCCCAGGTCAGGCGGCGGTCGAGATACAGCATGGCTTCATCGGGGACGGAGCATTGGGACGGGCCGGTGACCTTCATCATGGAAACCGTTACGGAGCCTTTGCCCAGGAATCCGTCCTCGTCGGGCTGCAGATCCGCTTCCAGCTTTTCGATGGCGAGGGCCGCCCTCGCCGCCTTATACGCGGCGCTGACGCCCCGCTCCGGGATGGAGCCGTGGGAGGAAAGCCCCTTGAGGAGGATCTCGATCTCCATGCGCCCGCGCTGGCCCGAAAACAGGCGGCAGGCGGTAGGTTCCGTCGATACGATGCAGTCGGGCCTGAGGCCTTCCTTTTCGATCAGATACAGCCAGCACAAGCCGTCGCAGTCCTCTTCCATGACCGTAAACGTATAGTATACGGTGTATTCCCCGTCATACCCCAATTCCTTCAGCATCCTGCCCGAGGCGATCATGGCGGCGGCGCCGCCGAGCTGGTCGGACGAGCCCAGGCCGTAAACCAGGCCGTCCTGCACCTCGCCGCTGTGCGGATCCTTGGCCCACTGGCTGCGGTCGCCGATCTCCACCGTGTCGATGTGTGCGTCGAAGGCCAGCTTCTTGGGCCCGCTGCCCACGCGCCCGACGACGCTGCCGAGGCCGTCGATGTACACCTCATCAAAACCGGCCTCTTTGCACAGCGAGACGATCAGCTCGCAGCGCTCCTTCTCCCTCCCCGAAAATCCGGGAACGCGGATCATCTTTGAGAGCAGCTCGGCGGTATAGGATCTGTATGTTTCGCTTAAAGATTTGATTTTCTCGAGATTCATGGTTTTCGCTCCTTATATAATCACATTACTGATGGCCTTTACCGGGCATCTGGATTCGCAAAGGCCGCAGCCGAAGCACTTGCCTTTGTCTACGATCGGAAGTTTCCCCTTCATCTCCATGGCGAAATACGGGCAGTTGTTCGCGCACAGCGCGCACCCGGTGCAGGTGCCGCCGTCGATTTCCGGATAGGACGGCTGATCAGAGCCGCCGGACTTTGTCAGGCCCGTCGCCTTGACCTCTTCGATGCTGCCGAAGCCGTATTTCTGAAGCGCCCGGGGCAGGTCGGCAAGGATCTTCGCATACATATCCCTGCCTTTGAGCAGCGCGATGCTGAGTATTTGGACCGCGTCCGCGCCGGCTAAGAGGAATTCGAGCACATCGTCCGCGCTGCTGCAGCCGCCGCAGCCGATGACCGACAGGCTGGGAAAAGCCTCCTTGATCATGTTGACATACGCAAGGGCCAGCGGCTTGATCGCGGGGCCGGATGTCCATACATAGCCCGAGTCGGTGCCGATCAGCGGCCTGCGCCTTTTGATGTCGATCACCATGTTGGGCCCGAGAGAGGTAACGGCCACGACGCCGTCGGCGCCGCTGTTCCGGCACGCGGCGGCAAACCCGACCGGGTCGCTGATGCTGGCGTTCATTTTTACCCAAACCGGCTTTGTCGTCAGCTTCCGAAGCGCGCCGACGATCCTTGCCACCTCGTCAAAATCCTTGCCCACATAGCGGGGGATGTACTCATAGCCCTCCACCATGCTTTCAAGCTTGGGGACGAGCCCCCTTAGATCGCTTTCGTCGTAGCCGACGCTCGCGATCACGGGAATGTCGGCATGGCGGCGCAGCTCCGGTATGAATTCGTTGTACCAAATCTCGCCCGGATATTCGGACCACGCCTCGGAGTTGAAGATCATGTTCGACGTCCCGGCGATACAGGGCCTTTTGACCTCGGCGCCCTTGGGCGCAATGGTCTTGGTCACGATTCCCCCGATGCCTTGCCGGGCAAGGGAGATCATCCTCTCTGCATCCCCGGTCAGCGGGCCGGAACCGGGCAGCAGCGGATTGCGCAGCGTTAAGCCCGCGGCATTTGTACTAAGCATGGTTTTACCTCCCGGCCTCATGATGGATTGTTTGGCTCTAAGCTCAACTGCGGCCGCCCATGGTCAGGTCCATGATCGCCTTCACGGTGTGGAGCCTGTTCTCCGCTTCCTGGTAGATCACCGACCGCTCGCCGTCTATCACCGAATCCTCCACCTCGTTGTCGCGGTCCGCGGGCAGCGCGTGCATATACACGCACCGCGGCGACGTCAGCGAGAAAAGCTCCTCGGTGCATTTCCATTTCTTATTGGCTGCAAGCCGCGTAAGCTCCTCCTCGGTCAGGGCTGTATTGTCCTTGCGCTCGACCGCCTGGGTCTCGGTCAGGCTGTCCCTGTACCAGCTGCCCCAGTTCTTGGGGAACACGACGTCCGCGTTTTCATACGCTTCCTTCAGATCATGGGTGATCCGGATGCTGCCGCCGCAGGCCTCGGCATTTTTACGCGCTTGCTCGATGACCCAATCCGGCAGCTCAAACCCCTCGGGATACGCGAGGGTGACCTCCATGCCGTAGCGCGGGAAAAGCAATACCTGGGATACCGGGACGGATATCGGCTTCTTGTGCGTGGTGGAGTAGCACCAAATGACGGAAACCTTGACGCCCTGCACCTTCGTGCGCCCAAAGACCTCCTCTATGGTCATCAGGTCCGCCAAGCCCTGCATGGGATGGTACAGATCGCTCTGCATATTCAGTATGGGAACGCGGGAATACTTTGCCATCTCCTCCATGAAGCGATTGCCGATGTCCCAGCCGCAATGCCTGCAGGCGATGGCATGGCCGTAGCTCGAGAGAATCGTGGCGGTGTCCTTGGCGTTGTCCCCATGTCCGATCTGCATTTTGCTCGCATCAAGATCATGGGCGTGCGCGCCGAGCTGGGTCGCCCCGGCCTCGGTGGAATTGCGGGTTCTTGTGGAATTGTCGAAGAAAAGCATGAATACCGTCTCGTCGCGCAGGCTCGCGTGGGGGATGCGCCTTGCGAATTTTAATTTAAGGTCGTAGGCGGTATCCAGGCACGTGTCGATTTCCTGCTTCGTCCAATCCTGAAGGGTGATGAGATGCTTTCCGCGAAAAGAAGTAACCATATGCGCGCTCCTTAATTCATACTATCCAAACTGCTTGCGTGGTTTCATTACTGACTGATTAGTTAATTGTTATTATACAGACCCTTTTCCAATTAGTCAATCAATTTCTTGATATTATTTCGTTCTTTTTGTACAATGGATGTTGAACCCCGACCACAGGTTTCAGCAAACGCGTACTACGGGGTCGACAGGCCTTGCAAATCGCCTGTAACACGGCGATCATACGCTTCGATCATCATATTTCATATAAGATAAAGAGGTGTTTTTTCATATGAACAGTTCGGTAGAGGAACGAATTCTCGATGCCGCCTTTGAGGTTGTCGATACGTATACGATCAGCGGCACACGCATGCATCTCATCGCGGAAAAGGCGGGCATGTCCCAGGCGAACCTTCACTATCACTACAAGACGAAAAAGGATTTGCTGATCGCATTGCTGGATTATTTGCAGTGCAATTTTTCCGTTTTTCGCGATGAAATTCTCAAGAAGGCGCCCGCGACGCTGCAAGGAAAGATGTCCGTATTTTTTGAGCAAAAAAAATATTATACCATTTGCGATCCCAAGTACGACAGGGTTCAGATCGATTATTGGAGCTGCGGGCAAATCGACGAGCAGATCAATAAATCCATCAACGAATCCTACCGCGTCTGGTTCGAGAATATCATGGGCGTTATGCTGGATTACAGGCCAAAGATGGATCCGGAAAAAGCAAAGATTTTGGCCCATATCATGATCTCCATGATGCTCGGCTCCACCATGCAGTACTTGGCCAACCCGAATTTTGATTTGGACAGACACAATCAGACGTGCCTTGAGCTTCTGTGCAGCGCTCTCGACGCCGATTGAAGAACCTGTTGCCATTGCTATAAGCATATCCACTATGCTCCGGCGACGGCACATTTATTTTTTTGAATTCCTGATTGACTGATTAATTACACGGTGTTATAATCATTTTCATCCAGACTGATTAGTTTCCCGAGCACCCCGTCGATTCATACACGATGCATTAGAATCAGAGCCCTGTTTCCCTGTTTCCGTTAGGATGCGAGAGCTCTATACACCCCTCTACTTAAAAACGGCCACAGCAACCAATTGGATGGAGATGTTGCAGTGAAGTTTAACAGAACAAACCTATCACAGATACTGCTGCCGCTGCTTTCCATATTGATGGCCTTTATCATCGGCGCCATCATTATACTCTGTATCGGCAAAAATCCCCTGCAGGCCTACGGCTTCCTCTTCAAGGGCGCGTTCGGCAGCGTGCCTTCGTTTGCCGAAACCCTGGTAAAGGTAACGCCCCTGATCTTTTCGGGGCTGGCCGCGGTGTTCGCTTACCGGTGCGGCATGTTCAACCTGGGAGCGGAAGGCCAGATGATCATGGGCGCCGTCGCCGCCGTATGGTTTTGTGTGGCATTTTCGTATCTGCCCGGCTGGCTCAACATCATCGTGAGCATACTGCTCGGCAGCATCGCGGGCGCGCTTTGGGGGGCGATCCCCGGAATCCTCAAAGCCAAGGGCGGCGTGAACGAAATGATCGTGAGCATACTGCTCAACTATGTCGCGACGCTGTTCATGACGTATTTGTTCTCCGGCCCTTTAAAAGAGGCGAAGATCCCCCAAACCGCAGCGGTTCCGCAAGTGGCCCGCCTCGCGAAATTCTTAGGGAACACCCGCGCGCACATAGGCATCTTCCTGGCGCTGGCGGCCGCGCTGCTGGTGTATTACTTCCTCTTCCACACGTACAAAGGATACCAGCTGCGGGCGGTGGGGCTAAACCCGATCGCTTCCAAGGTCAACGGCTTCCCGGTCAACAGGTTTATCCTGACGGCCTTTCTGGTGTCCGGCGGCATCGCGGGCTTTGGCGGCGCGGTGGAGCTTTTGGGCAATTCGATGCGGCTGCAGACCGGCTTTGCCGAGGGGTTCGGCTTTGACGGCGTGGCTATCGCGCTCATAGGCCAACTCCATCCGATCGGGACGATCCTCGTGGCGTATCTCTTCGCGGTTCTGCGGTGCGGAACCAACACCATGCAGATCAACACGGGTATTTCAACTTCGGTGGTAAACATCATCGAGGGGATCATCATTATCTTTGCCGTCGCGTCCTCCGCTCTGGTGCAGCTCCCCGAGCTGCAGCAAAAGCTCAACAGGCGCATGGCAAGGAAGGAGTGCAGCGATGAGTAACATCCTTTCCCTCATATTCATCGAGAATCTGTTGATCTCCACCGTGCGCATGGCAACGCCGCTGCTGTTCGTCTCCTTGGGGGAACTCTATTCCGAGCGCGCGGGCCTTGTGAATATCGGGCTGGACGGCCTGATGACCATCGGCGCCTGCGTGGGCTTTATCTGCGGCACCCTCTCCAACAGCCCTCTGGTGGGCGTCATCGGGGGCGCGGTCGCCGGCATGGTGATCAACCTGATATTCGCCTTTTGTACGATCACGCTGCGCGCGGGGCAGATCATAAACGGTATGGCGCTCAATATTCTGGCGCCCGCGCTGGCCACGTTCCTCTACCGGGAGTTCTTCGGCGTATCCACCACCCTCACGCAGGGGCCCATGATGCAAAACCTGGCGATCCCCGTCCTCTCCGCTATCCCCGTCATAGGTCCCGCCCTGTTCAACTCCCCGCCCCTCACCTACTTCTCCGCGCTCGCTCTGGTCGCTACGGCGGTATTCTTCCGGCGCACTCACGCGGGACTCAACTTCATGTCCGTCGGCGAGAGCCCGCGGGCGGCTGAAACGCTGGGGATCAACGTTATCCTGCGCAAGTATATCGCCTGCTGCGTCTGCGGCGCTCTCGCCGGGCTGGGCGGCGCGTTCCTCGTAACCTGCTACATCAGCTCCTACGCCAACGGCATCGTCGGCGGACGCGGTTTTATCGCCCTTTCGGCGGTGATCTTCGGCGGCTGGCGGCCCTCCGGCATACTGGCCGCTACCTTGCTGTTCGGCTTTGCCGATGCCCTGCAGCTTCGCTTGCAGCTGCTGTTGCCAGAGATTCCCTATCAGTTCCTTTCCATGCTTCCATACCTGTGCACCCTGGTCGTACTCGCCCTCGCGCGGGAAAGACACCAAGGCCCGAAAGCGAGCGGACAGCCCTATTTCCGGGAAGGAAAGTAAACGTTCCATTCACTTTAATCAACGAAGGAGGATTACCATCATGAAAAAGGCTGTTTCTATCCTGATGATCGCGCTTCTCGTCCTTGCGGCCACGGCCTGCGCCTCTCCCTCCGCCACGCCAAGCGATAGCGCGCAGGGCGATCACGTTTACAGGGTCGCGATGATCGCAAACGCGCCCATCGACGACGGCGGCTGGAACGCCGCTTGTTACGCCGGCATGAAAGGCGCGGCGGAAATCTATGGGTTTGAGACATCCTATTCGGAAAGCGTCGCGGAATCCGATTATGTCTCCACCTTTACCGAGTATGCGAACATGGGCGTCGACCTGATATTCGCTCCCGGCAATGAGTTTACCGATGCCGTTCTTGAAGTAGCGCCCAACTTCCCCGATGTTAATTTCGTGATCCTGAACGGCGACGTTTCCGGCGACAATTGTTCTTCCATCAAATGCGACAACACGCAGCTGGGTTTCCTGGCCGGCATATTGGCCGGATTGAAAACCAAAACCAATCATGTAGGCCTGGTGGGCGGAATGGAGATCACCCCCGCGCTGCAGTCCGTGGATGGATTTGAGCAGGGAGTTGCCTATACGAACCCGGATGCACAGATCCATGTCACATGGTCCAACAGCTGGGATGACGCCGCGCTCGGCAAGGAAATCGCCACCTCCATGATCACCACCAACGACGTCGACGTCTTCTTCGGCCTCGCCTCCGCGGTGGACGCGGGCGTGCGCGAAGGCGCGATGCAGTTTGAAAACCGCTATGCGATCGCGCAACCCAGCGATTACCTCAGCCAGGCGCCCAACATGATCCTCTCCAGCGTCGTAACCGATAACGTCGCGCTGATCGGTATGGCCATGAAGCAGGTCAAAGAGGGCACCTTCGGCGGAACCGTGGTGCAGGGCGGCGTAGCGGACGGCGTATTGTCCCTGGGCGCCTTCGGCACGGCTGCCGACGACATCAAGGATAAGGCAATGCAGATTTTCGAAGATCTGCGCAGCGGCAAGATCAAGGTCGAATACAACGCATAAACCCATCAAACAGGAATGCTGCCGAGGGGACTCGCCTCCCCTCGGCAGCGAAAAAACTTTCTGAGTTTTAGGAGAAACAAATGGAAGACTGTATCCTGAAAATGGAGCATATCACCAAAGTGTTCGGCTCTTTTGTCGCGAACGACGACATCTCATTGGAGCTAAATAAAGGCGAGGTTTTGACGCTTCTTGGTGAAAACGGCGCGGGCAAAAGCACGCTGATGAACGTGCTGTCCGGCTTGTATCATCCGACTTCAGGCAAGATCTACATCGACGGGCAGCTATGCACCATCAACAGCCCGGCCGACGCCGCAAAGCTCGGAATAGGCATGGTGCATCAGCATTTCATGCTGATCGACGCCATGACGGTTTTCCAGAACATCATACTGGGCATGTCCGAAACCGGGAAGGGCAAGCGCTTATTCATAAGGGAAAAGCAGCTGAGGAAGGATATCGCCGCCCTTTCCGAAAAATATGGCCTGGATGTCGATTTTGACGCGAATATCCCCCAGATCTCCGTCGGCGCGCAGCAGCGCGTGGAGATTCTCAAGGCGCTTTGGCGCGGCGCGAACATCCTGATACTCGACGAACCTACCGCCGTTTTAACCGACCAGGAGACCGAAGGCCTGTTCAGCATCATCCGCAAGCTGACCGGCGAAGGAAAATCCGTTATATTCATCTCCCACAAACTGCGCGAGGTAATACAGATCTCCGACCGCATCATGGTCTTGCGGCACGGAAAATGCGTGGGAAGCATCGATTCGGGCGAGGTAGATGAGCAGTCGCTTGCAAACACCATGGTGGGCAGGCAGCTTGTGCAAAACCAATACGAAAAATCATCGGAGCGGGATCAGATCCTGCTCGATATGAAGCATATCCATTACAACAGCGCATCCAAGCACAATGGATTGCGCGATATCACCCTTGCCGTCCATAAGGGCGAGATCTTCGGGATTGCCGGCGTGGACGGCAACGGGCAATCCGAGCTTGCCCAGATCGTCACCGGGCTCATTGCGCCGGATTCGGGTTCCCTGTCCGTTCACGGAAAGGAAATCGGCGTGTTCTCGCCGAAACTCTTCATCGAAAACGGGATCTCCCACGTCCCGGAAGACCGGAATAGGATGGGGCTTGTGGGGGACATGACCATCAAAGAAAACCTCATCATGAAAAACAAGGCGAAGGATCGTTTCACGAAATACAAAGGCTGGGGGCTCAATAAGAAGATCATCGAAGCCAACGCGCAGCGGCTGATGAAGAAATACGATATCCGCTGCACCTCCTCCGAACAGACGGCGCAGCAGCTTTCCGGCGGCAACCAGCAAAAAGTCATCCTGGCGCGGGAGCTCGAAGCGGAACCCAAGCTTCTTGTGGCCGCCCATCCCACCCGCGGCTTGGACATCGGCGCCACAACATACATCCACGATCAGATGATAAGCGCGCGCGACCAAGGATGCGCCATACTGCTGATCTCCGCCGATATCGCCGAAATACTGCTGATGTCGGATCGGATTGCCGTGCTATACGAAGGAAGCGTTATGGGAATCTACGACGGGAAGAACCCGCCCATTGAGGAGATATCGCTCGCGATGGCGGGAAGAAAGCAGGGCGACGCGGCCGGCGCATAGACCTCCCCAAGGACGCGCCCCGCATAAGGCGGGCACTTAGCGGCCCGACAATACAAATAAGCAGGGAAGGGACATACGGCATGACGAAAAAGATCATCGAATATGACGAGCGCGAATATTCCCTGGAAGAGCTCTCGGAAAGGGAACGCGCCCTTTTGCTGCGCACCGTTGAAATCGCAAAGGAAGCCAAGGAGCATGGAAATCACCCGTTCGGCGCGCTGCTGGCGGATAAA
This sequence comes from Bacillota bacterium, assembly GCA_038562375.1. Classification (GTDB taxonomy): domain Bacteria; phylum Bacillota; class Clostridia; order Christensenellales; family CAG-138; genus JBCFAY01. The sequence continues at coordinate 12,177 of JBCFAY010000031.1, forward strand.
AACGGCAACATCCTGCTGGAGCAGGGCAATACCGAGGGCGATGCGCGGGACTGTACGGGCCACGCGGAGACAACCCTTGCGAGAAAGGCCAGCGGCCGGTTTACGCGCGAGGAGCTTTGGGAATGCACGATGTACAGTTCCTGCGAGCCCTGCGCAATGTGCACCGGAGCCCTGTACTGGGCCAATATCGGCCGCCTCGTATATGCCTGCAGCGAAGCCGAATTGAAGCGCGCGACCGGAGACGATCCGCGCAACCCCACCATGGAGCTTGCCTGCCGCGCCGTTTTAGCCTGCGGCCAGAAGGATATCGGCGTATTGGGCCCCTTCCGGGAAGCTCAGGAAATGTATCTCGACCTGCACAAGGACTATTGGCATTCCTCGTAAAGCGGAAACACGCGGTCCAAAAGCCGAAACAGGAAGCCCGAAAGCACAAAGCTTTCGGGCTTTTTTTTAGCTATAAAAGCAATATCCGCCGCAACCGTTTGGAAGTTTAAGCCGCGGCCTCCCGCTACTGACGGATCACCATTCCCGGATGGTTGTTCAGGCTCTTTCCCTGTTCAAAAACAGGCACGCCGTTGACAAAAATAACATGAAATCCCGTCGGATACCGCTGCGGGTCGACATAGGTGGCATGATCCTGCACCCTGTCGGCATCGAACACCAAGAGGTCGGCCCGTCTGCCGGGAGCGATGACGCCGCGGTCGTGCATGGCGAATACGCCTGCCGGTTTACCCGTCATCTTGTATACCGCTTCCTCCAGCGTAAGGACCTTATCCTGCCTGACATACTTTTCAAGAATGCGGGCAAACGTCCCGTACACCCGGGGATGCGGCTTCGCGCCGAACAGGCCGTCGGTGCAGACGTTCTGCTCAGGCCGCCGCATAAAAAAGGCGATGTCCTCATCGGTGCCGAACTCCGTGGAAATGCTGACGCTTAAGCTTTCCTCGATCAGCAGGTCGTAGATGGCGTCAAAGGGCGTCACGCCCCGTTCCGCCGCGATTTCTTCGACCGTATGCCCCAGAAGGTGCTGATTTCGATCCGTCTGCACGCTGGTGATGCGGATGCGGGAAGGGCCGGAAAAGCTCATGAAATCGTCCCAGCCGTGAATGCCGTTTTGGATATCGCGGGTGATCTTTTCACGAATGGACGGATCGGCCAGGCGGCCAAGAAGTTCCTCCGCTCCGCCGCTCTGGGCCCACGGCGGCAAAAGCGCGGTCATTGTCGTGCTGCCGGCCGTGTAGGGATATTGATCGAAGGAAACGCTGAGTCCCTCCGCCGCCGCTTGATCCAAAAGGTCCGCCATCTGCCGGCGATAATGCAGGTTGCGCATCCCGCAGATCTTAAAATGAGAAAAATGGGCATGGACGCCGCTTGCCTTTGCCGCAGAGAGGATCTCGTCCATGGACTCCATCACATCGTCCGCTTCGCTTCGCTGATGAACCACAAAGGGCTTATTGTGCGCCGCCGCCACCCTGCACAAAGCCGTCAATTCCTCGAGGTTGCTATAGGCGCACGGGACGTAGATCAGCCCGCTGGACAAGCCGATACCGCCGTCTTGGAGCTCTTTGTCCAGCAAACGGCACATTTGATCGATCTCATCCTTTGTCGCAAGGCGGTTCTCCAGGCCCATTACGGACATGCGCACATTCCCGTGGGGAACCAGGTAAGCGATGTTGGTGGCGCTGCCCTTCCCTTTTTCGATGCGCTCGAGATAGCCTTTTGTGTCCTTCCAGTCCCAGGCCAGCGCGCTGCTGTCCCCGTTCAGACCGCTTTGGTTTTTGCGCCAGGCATTCAGATACTCCATGGGCAGAGGCGCCGCCGATACCCCGTCCTGGCCCAAGATCTCGGTGGTGATGCCCTGGCGGATCTTCGGGTAAACATTGGGATCGAGCAGCACCTGAATGTCGGAATGGCTGTGGGTATCGATGAATCCCGGCGTGCAGGCAAGGCCGGCGGCGTCGACCAGAAAGTCGCAGCTTTGCGGCGGCAGGGACGCCTCTTCAACGATAAAACCGTCGGCGACCGCCACATTGCCGACCCTTGCCGGGGCGCCGGTACCGTCCACGACGGCGGCGTTTTGGATGATGAACCGTGCCATTGCGTGTCTCCTTATTCGAGCAAATCTTTGCGGGCGATCGATTTGGGCATCGGCGTGGCGTACAGCCCCTTTTTGGATACCGAGTACCCGCAGCCCGCCATCATTTCCAGGATTTTGCAGCCGCATTCCAAAGGATCGATAATGGGCACGCCAAGGGCTTCCTCCACCGGCAGCTTCAGGCCGGTCATGCCTGCGCACCCCAGGATCAGCACCTCCGCCCCCGCGTCCACGGCGGCTTTTCCCGTCTCGATCAGCCGCGTCAGCGCTTCGTCCTTGTTTGCCTCCACATCCAGCACGCTCATGTCCAAGGGCCATATCCCCGCAAAACGGTCGCTCAGGCCGTATTGGGCAACCATGTTCCGCATCATGGGCACCGCCTTGTTCGATGCTGCCAGTATGCCGAACTTATACCCCATCAGAAGGGAAAGGGAGATGGACGCCTCGGCGATTCCCAGCACCGGACAGGAGCAGATTTCCTTGAAGCCGTACAGACCCGGATCGCCGTAGCAGGCGATGAGCACCCCGTCATAGTCCCGGGCCTTTTTCAACAGCCGGGACACCCCGAATGCGGCAAGGTTATAATCATAATAGGACTCCAGGCTCTCAGGGCCGAAGTCGGGCTGAACCACGTCGAAATCCGAGCCGGGTCCGAGAGCTTCCCGCACGGCTTCACGGATGCCTTGCGTCATTTCAACGCTGGTGTTGGGGTTGACGATGAGCAATTTCATTCTGAACCTCTTCCATTGCCGCATCCCACTTCCGGTTTGTCGACCAGCAGCGCCCGCAATATGCCGGTGTACAGCCGGGTGGCTTTCATAAGCTGATCCATGGGCATGTATTCGTCGATGATGTGGGCGGTATTCAAGTCTCCCGGGCCAAAGCCCAGCGTCCTGATGCCGGCCTCGCCGCCGTAGTGGCTGCCGTTGGTGCAAAAGTGCCAATACCCGATGTTGGGCGTGTGCCCCATCCGCACAAACTCGTTGTATACCGCCTGAATATACTCTTCTTCGGGGGAGAACAGCCATGCCGGGAAGAACCGGTCCGCCTCGATCCCTTCCCCGGTATAGCAGCGCTCTTTGCCGTGGGAATAGGACACTTTGCCCTTGAAATCGGGATCCTCTTTCTCCATCTGTGAAATGATGTCCCGGATGGGCTGGAGCACGCCGTCGGGCGTTTCCCCAACCAGCAGGCGGCGGTCAAAATTGGCCACGCAGTACTCGGGCACCACCGACGCCCCCGGATAGGGGAACGATTTGATGTCGCTCAGCTCCAGAATTCCCTTGCCCAGATGCTCGTGCTCCGTAAGGGGCAGCAGGCGGATGCGCCGGATCAAATCGATCATTTTCACGGCGGCGTTGACGCCCGCCTCGGGGTTGGCGGAATGAGCGGGGCGGCCGAAGGTCTCCACCATGATCTCCGCCCGGCCCCTCTGCCCAACCTTCAAATCCATCTGGGAGGCCTCTCCGATGACGACATAGTCGGGCCTTGTGTTCTTGGAGATCTCCCGGGCCGCGACCCCCTCGAAGCACTCCTCATGGCACACGCCCGCGACGTAGATATCCCCGGCAAAATCCCTTTTGGTATCCTCTGCAAAAAAGGCGGCGGCGCAGGCCATGGACCCCACCGCGCACTTCATATCCGAGGTTCCCCGCCCCCACATCCTTCCGTCGGATACCTCCCCGGCATAAGGCGCATGGCTCCACTTGCTCTCGTCCTGTACCGGCACCACGTCGATATGCCCGTCGAACAGGACGGTCTTTCCCGCGCGGCTTCCCTTGATGTGCCCGATACAGTTGCCGTATTTATCCACATGAACGGCATCATAACCCATGTTCAGCATGGAGCTTTTCAGTTTTTCAACAACGCCTTGCTCCTTGCCGGACAGGCTTTCCTCCCGGATCAGGGAGACGCACAGATCCCGCACCTGTTGTTGGCGTTTTTCACTGAGCATTTTCCTCTTTCCTCCTTTTGGTTTACAGCACGCCTTCTATCGCGTTCGACGGGCAAAGGGACTGACACAGCCCGCAGCCAAAACATTTATTGGTATCCACAACCGGCAATTTATCCTCTGTTTCCCCAAAGGCAAAGTAAGGACAGTTCCTTATGCAGATGCCGCACCGCTTACATTTGCCCGCGTCCACCCTCGGGAAGGAGGGCGTCAGCTTCTCTTGCGGCAGCACCATCGCGGTGTTTTTCACTTCGTCCACATCGGCAAAGCCGTAGCGATCCAGCACGCCTGTCAAACCGGAAATGACCTTGCCGTACATATCGCGGCCCTTGAGCATGGCGATCGAGAGCATCTGTACCGCGTCGGCCCCGGCCAAAAGATATTCAACCACGTCTTCGGCGCTCCCTACGCCTCCGGTGCCGATGATGGAAATCTCGGGGATACCGCTTTTGATCATGTGGATCATGGCCAAAGCATATGGCTTGATGGCGGGCCCCGATGTCCATACGTATCCTCCGCCCGCGGTACCGATGACAGGCCCGCGCTTTTTAAGATCAATCACCATGTTCGGGCCGATGGCCGTGGCCGCGGTTACGCCGAGGGCGCCGTTTTTCATACAGATTTCGGCGTATTCCACCGGTTTTGCGAACGAGGCGCCGTTCATCTTCACCCAAAAGGGTTTTTTAGTCATCTGCCGGGCAATGGCGACAAATTCGCCGATCGGGGCAAAATCCAACGAGCTATACCGCGGATTCAATTCATACCCGTCCACAAACGGGTCGAGCTGAGGGATCAGCTTTTTCAGGTCTTCCGGACTATATCCCACGCTGGCCAACACAGGCGTTTTACTGCCGCAGCGATATCCGGGAAGAAAATCCTCCACCCAGCGCGCAGCGTCATACTCGGACCAAAGTTCGCAATTCATAATGGCGTTGGCGCCGCTCACAATACACGGGCGCTGCACCTTTGCGGCTTCCGGGGCGATGGTTTTGGTGACCACGGCGCCGACCTTTTGCTCGTTGGCCAAAAACAGCATACGCTCCAGGTCGCCGGTGTGGGGGCCGGAACCGGGCAGCACGGGATTTTCCAGCGCGATGCCGCCGAGGGTGGTTTTCAACCTTTTGTCCAAATTCGGTAAGCTCCTTCCAGAATTCCTTTACAGCGGGCAGCCGATCCGCTTCCATAGCGCGGCGGCGGATTTGCGCGCCTCGCGGCAGATGGCTTCCTCGTCGAACTGCACCTGATAACGAACCATCTTCTCTCTGCCGGCGCACCACACGCCGTGCGGCCGATAGGAATTCCAGATGCCGTCGAGCACATGGCCGAAGATGTTGTTTTCCGTAAGCTCGGTGGGCGGGATGTAGTCCGACAGGGCAAAATCCGCTTGGTAACCCGCTTCGAAGCGGCCCAACCGCACCCCGAGCGCGTTCGAAGCGAATCGATAGCTGTTGCGCACGCACCCGAGCAGCTTGTCGTAGCCGAACCACCAGGGGTTTTTGGTCCTTAGGTGCATGGCGAACAGGGTATTGCGGATGTCGGCGGCAAAATTGCTTCCCAGGCTATCGTTGCCCAGCACCACGTCGACATCGTTGCGTTTTAGCAGCCTGAAATCCGGAAGGCCGTTTGCGGTGTTCATGTTGGAGGTGATGTTCAGCACCGCCGTGGCGCCCAGTTCCCGGGTCAGGTCCGCCTCCCGGTCGTCGATATTGACGCAGTGCGCAAAAAGGCTGCCGGGGTTCACGACGCCCTTGTCTGCGAAGCGCTCCACAATGCGTTTGCCGTAGCGGTTCACCGATTGCTCTTCGTCCTCCAGGCTCTCCCCCACATGGACGTGCACCGGCATATCCCCGATGGCCTCGGCCACTTTATCCAGCGTTTTATCGCTCAAAGACATGGAGGCGTGCATTCCGAACATAGCGCCGTGCATTTCGCTTTTGCCCTTGCTATAGAAATCCACGTTTTCCCGAATGCATTGATCCACATCAAACCGGTCGCTGGTTTCGAAGCAGAACACCCCGCGCAGGCCGATTTCGTCCACCCAGGCCTTCTTTAAGGCGCTTAAGCTGCCGAGGGTATCCACCCCGCTGGCGTGGTGATCGAAGATGGCGGTGACGCCGCAGCGGATGTGGTCCATCGCCAGAGTCTTGGCGCTGTGATACACGCCGTCCAGATCCAGCCCGCCGTCCACCCGCCAATACAGCTGCTCCAGCTGTTCCCGAAACGTGGTGGAGTTCAAAGGAGGCAGGTTGATGCCCCGCATGAAAGCGCCGTATAAATGGGCATGCCCGATGACAAGGCCCGGCAGCAAAAAAGCGCCTTTTGCATCGATCACCTCGCGGTCGGCAGCAGGCCGGTAATCCTTCATCGAGCCCGTTTCGGCGATCGTCTTATCGAATACAATGTAGCTATTCGGCCGATAGGTGTAAAAATCATAGAGGTTGGCGTTGATAATGGCTTTCATGGCTCAGTCATCCACAACCAGGCCCGGTATGTTCAGGGACCTTACCCAGTCCTTTACGATGGATTCCGCCGGTTTATACTCCGGATAGGGGCCTTCCACCCGAATGGGAGAAGGGGAACGCCGGGCAAACTCTTCGCTGGAAATATCCAATCCTCCGGGCAAGATCTCCCCCAGCCTCTTTTCCGACATGGCGAACTTCACCGCCCCGATCCCCGTCCAGAAAACGGCGCCCATGCACATGACGCAGGGTTCCACCAGCGCATACATGGTACACTTCTGCAATTCATTCTTGGGGTAGGTCTTGGCCGCGCGTCTGGCCAGCAGAATGGCGTCGTGGGCGGTGGGATCGCGATCGGTGCCGGCCATGTTGCCCTGCTCCATCATGATTTCGCCGTTCTCCCCCACCAATACGGCGGCAAAGCCGTCGTCCCCCCGGGCCAGCGCCCGACGGGCCAGCTCGGCCGTTTTATCGAAGTAAAAAGAGTCTTCCTTCCAAGCCATAGTAATTGCCTCCCAATTGATCGAGTAGATGTGAATATCGTCCATATCGGTCTGCGGTCGCGTTGCGGTTTGTCGGTCGGCCTGTCGGTCGGTCGCGCCTGCGGTCTGTTCAACCAATTAATCAGTTTATAGATTATATTGTATAGATCGATCGATATATTGTCAATATAGGAACCTCTCCGATGAGCAAAATATTTTATAAAAAGAAAGAGGCTGTCTTTGCCCCCTCCAGCGCTATCGATGCACATTTTATGATTGATCTCGGGCCAACTGCAAAATTAGTCGCTTGCAAAAATCCATATACGCGGCCAGATCGAGCTCCTCATCCGCCAGGTATTGCAGCATCATTCCTTCCAGGAGGGAAATGGTGAGCAGGGAAAGCATATGTCTTTTTGCTTTGTCCAACCCGGCATGCGCTTCGAGGATTTTTTCAACGTCGCCGCGCCACATCCTATAGTTGCGCTTGACATTGGCTTTGGTGGCTTCATTTACATGAGCGCGCAGCCATAGATCCTGCTGGACATATTCATATTTAGGGGTATTGGTCAGGATATCTTCCTTTTGCCTGAAAATGACATCCAGCTTGGAACTAAGATCGTTGCCTTCATCCTCCAGCTGATCCTTGCGCTGGTCGACAAACCTCTCAAGAACACGCTTTTGCACCGCCAGCAGCAGATCTTCCTTGGACTTAAAATAATAATGCACGTTGGATTGGGCAATCCCCACCCGATCGGCTATTTGGCGCATACCGGTGCCGCTGATGGTTTTTTCGGCGATGATATCCATCGTGGCTTCCAGGATCTGGTCCTCGCGGCTATTGTTCGCCATGTTTTTCCTCCCGGCAATATGCGTTCCTGCTTGCTGTTATGGTGAAGTATGCTTTTGCTTGCGCACAGCGATTCTTGCTGATCCCGGGCGATTGCAGACCCCGGAAACCCGGGGCGCACCATACTCTGATTGGCAGCGCGCTCGCTTATCATTCCCCTCGGCAATTCAATCGCAAAGCCTTTATATCCTCCAGGAAACTTTAGAATATTATATCAGAGCGCTCTGCCGTTTGACAAACGCGCCGATTGTTGCCGCAATACCGGCTTAGGCAGGAATCCAGCTTTTGCATTCCGGCTTTACAGAGCATTGAGCATTGCCGCCATTGTAGGCAATGCTGTAGGCAGGAGCAGTCTGTTTTAGCCTATTAGAACACGAGCGGGAATGAGTAGCAAAAATCCACGAGCAAATTGGAATGGATCAGAAACACTATAAAGAAGGCGGCAGGACAGGCCCCACCTTGACTTTGCGATACGTACAGTTCCCCGCATATGGTTAAAGTATCCCAATTGGTCACATGCAAAATATTATAAAAAGCAATCTTGACATTGATCCAATTATTCCATATAATTCGACTACAGGGAATAATAAGGAGTGTCTTTATGGCGGGAAAATATTATACAGTCGAGCAGATTTCATCGATGCTTAAAATCCATCCTAAAACTATCCAGCGTTATATTAGGGAGGGAAAACTTCGCGCGAATAAAGTAGGCAAAAGTTGGCGCATTAATGGTCACGATTTAAGCGTTTTTATTGAAAACGAAAAAAGCGCCTATGTATTGGATGACCAGAATAAGATACTTCCAATTGAAGATAGAATCAAAGTGTCGGCCGTTGTAGATATCGGGGTCTACGATAAGGACGATGCAATCCATATCATTGATATGCTGACCGGGGCACTAAATTCAAAGCCACCTGAATATGGGAGTTCATCCATGCACACGCAGCACATCATGGAGGAAAATAAAATCCGCATAACCTTGTGGGGCGGTATACGTTTTATGGAAGTAATGATCAGCTCCATATCCACATTGACAGAACAAACGGAATGATAAGGAGAGATAAAAACCGAATGCGGACATCTTGGAAAAAGCGAAAAATGCCTCTCTTCAGAATGAGACTATAACGATGGTCTCCCCCACTGTTGCCTTGGGAATTGAACTGCCGAAAGAGGTTGAGGAGTTCATCAATCTGATTTTTTGGGGATATAATCCGATTACAGAGGCATTACCTGTTTTCCAGGACGAACAGCTTATGAGGCTTATGATGCCAATCATATTTATTGCGGGTAAAAACGACATTATGGTTGATGCCGTCACAGCCGCGCAAAGACTGGGTAAACTTATCCCGAATGCCGAAGGACATTTATTGACGCTGGCAACCGTCATGGGATATGAGGAAAACGCTTCGGATATCCTCCCGCCGTTACCTCCACAGGCCGCCTTACATTGATAACTGGCAAATTCTATGTTAAAATATTAATTGAGCTGTAGTAAAGGCGTTCCTAAAACTATTAACCCGAATTACGAACATCTCTAAACTGTCAAGCGCGTAGGTACATACGAAAACGGAGGGGATGCGGTGAAAAAATTTAATGCGTCGGTAAACGGACGCGTTTTTTCCGTCATCAGCTTCGGTTTTCTTTTTTCCTACCTGATGGCCTTCCTGTTTGAAGGACAGGTGCTTTACGGCTTGCTGGACAGCCTGCAACTTGAAGCGCCCGGCTATATCATAAGCGCGATCGCCGCGCATTTTGCGGGGCTGTTTGGCTGTGGCTTTATTGTTAAAACGTCGCCGGCCGCCAAGTATACAATGCTCGCAGGCATGGGAGTCTGCCTGCCCGCGACGGTTCCGTTCTTTTTCGCGCCCAGTGCGCTTTGGTTGATCGGCCTGATCGTCGCCGGCTTTTCGAGCGGCTGCGCGGTGGCGTCCTGGGGATACTACCTTAAGGCTTTCACACCGAAAAACGAACGCATCAAGTCCTGCGCGGACGCGCTGATCTATTCGAACCTCCTGATGATCGCCATCAACGTGATCGCCGTCAAAACCTCTCCGCATATTGGCCTTATCTGCGCCATGGTCAGCGTATTGATCGGCATGGCGCTTATTTGGTTGCTGCCCGTTCCCATTGTCCATGAACAAACCGGCAAGGCTGGCGTCCGGCTGCCCGGCGATATCGGAAAGCCACTCGGAATACTCTTTCTGTTCGTCGCCATTATCACGGTCAATTCCGGCCTGATGTACCAGGTCATAAACCCTGCCTTCGAGCGCCTTGCCGAGCTGGCGAGCTGGTACTGGGCTGTTCCGTATATCGCCGCGCTTGCGGTGATGCGCAGCCTTCCCCGCAGAATCAGCCGCTCTGTTTTCCTGTACGTTGGCATGGGGATGATCATGGCCGCCTTTATCGGCTTTATGCTGCTGGGCAGGCGCACAGCTGACTACCTCATTATCGATACACTGATGCTGGGCGCGTTCGGCATCTTCGACCTGTTCTGGTGGAGCATCCTCGGTGAAATGCTCGATTATACCGTAAATACGGCAAAAGTATTCGGCATCGGACTTTCCGCGAACGTGCTTGGCGTGCTCGGCGGCGGCCTCGTCGGCGTCGGCGTCACTTCCATACACCTTTCCGGTGCGGAAGTGGCGGTCATCGCGCTGGTGATTGTCTGCGTCACTCTGACGTTGCTGCCGCCGCTCAACCGCTGCCTCGTCCTGTTGCTTAAAAGCCATGCCTACCTCGCCGCATATGAGCGTATGAGCGAAAAAAAGCGTGCGGCCATTATCCGCCAGACGAAGACTATCGACCCGCTGACCGGACGCGAAAACGAAGTGCTCGCGCTGGTCCTTGGCGGCAAATCCAACCGCGATATCGCCCAGGCGCTGTTTATCAGCGAAAGCACCGTCAAGACTCATGTTCGCAGCATATTCTCCAAATACGATGTTTCCAGCCGCGCGGAACTGATCAGCACGCTGCTCAAAAACCAGGACAACCTATAGCCCCCTGTCCGTTCATCGAGATTAGGCCCTCCATATCAAATATGGAGGCCTTTTTATGTGAAATCATACTTTCGGTCGATGCGTTTTGCCCTGTCATTTTATATGCTGAAGTCAAAAGAGAGTGGGAACGCCACAAAGATGGATGGGAGATGTGAACAATGAAAAAATATGTGCTTGTGCTCTGCGCATTCCTTCTGATGATTGCAGTCACCGGATGTTTGCCATCCAATAAAACGAATTCTGGTGGGGGTCTTGAGCCCCCCGAAACCACGCAAACGCCTCGTCCGACGCAATCCAATAAAACGGATCCCAAGGGATTTTTTCAGCCCCCCGTAACTACACAAACGCCTCCTCCGACGCAATCTTCTGCTGTCACTGCGACGCCTTCTCCTGCCATAACGGCGCAAACGGTTGTAGATACCACGCTGACTTTGGATTTTGCATTTGGGCAAAGAACGGGCACATATTCCGGACCAATGGTCAACGGCGTTCCGGAAGGGACGGGGATCTTTACGGCCATTAACTCCGAAGGCGCCGAATGGACATATGAAGGGGCTTTCAGAAGCGGGCATTTCGAAGGCCAGGGAACCACGACATGGTCAGATAACTGGAGTGAAAAGGGTACGTATGTCAACGATTATTTGGCGATGGGAGAACGCTTCTATAAGGGAATATGCGTCTACCGCGGGCCCTTCGCGAACGATGAATACAATGGTCGGGGAACGACCTATGACGAAACGGGGCATGTGATCTACGAAGGAGAATTCAAAAACGGGTACCTCGATGAAACCGAGGAACAACGTATCACTCGTGCGGATATGATCGCTCCCGAATCCACGGCCATTACCAAGAAAAATTTCAAGACTATTTTCAATAACGCCGAGGACTATATCGGCAAATGGGTCGAAGTCTACGGGAAGACGGACTATTTCTGGGATGAGGAGGCTGGTCCGTATACGGAATTCCTTCTGCTCACGGATGGGGATGTGAACTGTTCTGTCGACGTCTGGTATCGCTACGGCGTCGATGAAGAACGGATACAATTGAACGATAACGTGCGCGTGTTCGGCGTTCTCGTAAGTGCGGAAACCTTTACTGAGAAGGATGAAACGTACAGTGAACTGCTCGTGGAAGCGCATGTGATCTACATCGATTGAGATAGCAAAACATAAAAAAGAAAACAAACTGTATATCCCAATCATACTTTGGGTCGATGTCTTTTCATCCTATATTCTGTAAGCTGGAAACCGGAGGGATGGAACCGCCTATGAAAGAGATCACAAAACGCCGCAATACGCTCGCCGCTCTGCTGACCGCCGGCCTTGCGCTGACGGCCGGGTTCCTTTTGCGAAATATCCCGGAGGGGGCGCTGGTCTGCGGCGCGGGGAGCGCCGTGCTGCTGGTTCTTCTCGCGATACAGTTTCGGCGGCTGCGTGACGCGAAGCTGCTCTGCGACAACCGTATCCTCACGGTGCCTTCGGCGGTGATATCCCAACCGGAAAGCGGCAGAACGACGGAACTCGCGGAAACCGTGGTATCCACCTTCGGCGTGCTGACCGGCGGCCGGGTCTACCTGTGGGGATGCGACGGCGTCCGTGGAACGCGGCTGCTCGCCGTGGGGATTGACAGGGGCAGGATATCCCTGACTCTCGGCGGCGCAAACCAGTCCCTGCGCATCGATCTGCCGCACGGGCTGGCCGATAAGCAGGCGGTTTTGGAGATCTGCCGCATTCTGGAGCATGAAACCGGCGTCAAGGCGGCGGTATCAGGCTGGAATATGGCGCAGGAATAACTCTCTTAAAGCGGCAAGGAGGAAAGGCATTGGAAGAAATCAGTTGGTCGATCCGCGTCCCTCTTTTGAAAAACCGGGTGATCCTGACCCGGCCCGGCCTTGAGCCTCGGCGGCCCTGTTGCCGCCAAAACGGAATGAAGGAGGTTTAGGTATGAAACGAATGATATCCATTATGCTGGCCGTAGCGCTGGCGTTATCGGTGGCGGCCTGCGCAGCAAAAGGCCCGCCATCTTCCGGTACAAGCGCCTCCCCGGGTTCTGATGCGAATACGTTCTGGGGTTCTGGCAAAGCGGCAAAAGAAGGGCTCGCAACATACAAGGACGTGGATCCTGACTCTGTCATTGAGACGGAAAAATGGGGTTATGTGCCGGCCAACCAGATCATCGTGGTTTTTAGAGACGATGTGGATAAAACCGCGGCCAAAAAAGTGATCGGGCAAATCGGGGGAACCGTTGTCGGCGAACTGGAACTCATCAACCTGTATCAGTTGGAAACCGCCGATAAAACCGAGGCTGAGCTGAATGCCACATTGGACGCTGTTTCGGGGCTGGAAGGCATCGAGCTGGTATTTCCCAATGTGCCGGCCTACGGTTCGGATACGGCCGGTACGCCGTGCTCGCCGCTCAAGGATCCCGCGTACGCCGATCCCGCGAACGCGCACTATAACATCATCGGGATGGAGAATGCGTGGAAGATACTCAAGGGGAGCGGGGTCCCCCTGAACAAGGTAAACGTCGGCGTTCTGGACGAAGCGTTTTATACGGGCTCGGACGAGTTTGGCGGCAAGGTCAAGCTGTCGGGTGATACCACCGAAGACCCGGTTAAGAAAAACAACCAGATCGTGGGTGGAGGATTCACCCACGGGACAAAGGTTGCTCATGTGATTGGCGCGGATCCTGAAAACAGCGGTATGGTCGGCGTTGCCGGCGTACTGGGGGAAAACCTGAGTATCAATGTGAAAAATGTCTTTGACGCCAATCCGGATTATACTCCCACGCAGGCTGATCCGGAGGATATCACACAGGTCACATTTTCCAACGGCGTGGCGTATACGGACAAGACGCTGGTCTATTTAAAAAAGATGGTGGCTGAGGGCGCTACCGTCATCAATTGTTCCTTTAACTTTAAACCGCCAAACGATCATTACGAGCCCATCGTAAAAGCCTATAAGAAGTTTTTCAAGAAAATGCAAGAAACGAAACCGAACGTCATTTTTGTGGCCAGCGCCGGAAACTCAGGCAACGCGGCTGGAACCCAGGGCGCGCTCAACGGCAAAAACGACTGTCCGGCAGGGATCAAACTGCCCAATGTGATCACGGTCGGCGCTGTCAACAACGACGGCTCCCGCGCTGATTTTTCAAGCTTCGCCACCGGCGACGCGGAAGTCACGCTTTGCGCACCAGGGGTGGAGATGGTCGTGGGTACGGATGAAAACGGACAGCCGATCAAGGCGAGCGGCACGAGCTTTTCTGCGCCGCAGGTCGCTTCCGCGATCGCTTTAATACAATCGATCAACCCTGATCTGAATGCCGAACAGGTTAAGGAGTTATTGGTGAAAACCTCCGCACCGGGAATTACCACCGGGGATCAATCCATACCCATCCCCACGGGTATGGGCGCCGGCGTGCTGCGGGTCGATCAGGCCGTACTGCAGGCGATCAACGATATGCGGGAAAAGCAGAACCTGCCTCCGTTCGAAATGCAGCAACTGCTGGACATCAGTACGGTCACGCTGACAGCGAAGGGCTCGGGTCTGGATTATGCGCTGACGGCGCATATACCGGCCTGCCTGGGCAGCAGCGCCGATGTGAAAATCGAGGTCACAGGGCAGCACGTCTTAAAAGGAGATACAACGCAGTCTGTTCCGGTCGGCGGCGATGCGACGTGGGAGATTACGCTGGATAAGGACGAGGTATTCGTACGCGTCAGACGGTTGGACAACGGCGCCTGCTCGTACATGACGCTGAAGCCGGATGCGTCTGTCGTGGGAACGTATAATGCCTCCGGTACAGTCACGATGTTTGGAAGTACCGATCCAATCAAGGATTTTAAGGCTAAAGTGGAACAAGATGGCGCCGCAATGAAGATTACCTTTTCCAACGACAGCGGCACCGTACTGACAGGCACATATGATGAAGCCGCCAAGACATTTGTCGGGAAAGATACCCGCACGTCCGACGACCCGTGGGCATCGGTCTGGTGGCAATGGGGGGAAACCACGATTGTATTCGATACGTCCGCCAATCCTCTGCAGGCAACGGGCAGGCTATTCGTGCCTGAAGATGATGATCCCGCTTCTTTCGATCCCGAAATAACGGTTGATTTTACAATGATAAAGGCAGAGGATTCGTAGAAATCATTATTTGCGGTGCGAAGTGCTTTGATCGGTCGGTTCACAGGTCGTAATGCATACGCTCGGGACTCATTCATGAGCGCAGATTTGAAAGGAGAAAATCGTTATGATTACTTGGGCAATCGTATTATGGTTGGTGGCGCTGGTGTTCATGCTGGTCACTTTGAAGAACATCCTCGTGCGCGCCGTCAAGAAGCGGCGCTGCACGGCAACGGTTCGTGCCACCATTACGGATGTGAAGGAAAAGGAGCGCACACAAGGCCGCAGCAGCGGCCACGCCGGGATCACCACGACGGAGTATATCCCGACTGTCGCGTATACGGTGGACGGCGTTGAATACAGCAAACGGTTCATACCCGCCTATCGCGCCGATGCCTACGCGGTCGGTCAGGCGGTGGAGATCATGGTGAACCCCGACAGGCCGAACGAGATCAACAAAAAGGGGACGAGCAACAAGGCGGACGTCGTGATGCTGTGCATCGGCGTGGCGATCGGCATCGCTGGCGCGGTGCTGCTGATGATTCAATAGCCGCGACTGTTCATTTTTCCATAGTAAACGGCCCATAATAGCCGAGGGTTTTAGATACAGAATATTTAGGAGGATATTGCCATGATGAAACGGCTCGTTGCGATCGTATTGTCGATGATCATTTTTCTGATGCTCTCGGCCTGTGCCGCTCAAAATCCTCACCCCCAGGAGACCGCTACAGTAAGTTCGCAAAGCGAATCGGAGCCGGTTACGGTCAACCATCCCCAGGAGTCCAAAGAACAGCAGGCTATAAACGCAGAGGCTGCGGCGGCAGTTCGCCGATATGTCGAAGCCCGAATAAAGACGGATGCGTTCGTAGCGGCTGATTTTCATGCAATGTCCGCCGATGCGACAGCCCAAATGATCAATGAGCTGGCTCAACAATGGGAATCCGCGCTGAATCAGGCAACAGTCCTCCAAAGCAGCGCAAGCGCGATGAAGGCCTCGGCGCCGAAAGGTATGGCGGTAACGTTACTGAGGGCTTCTGTGGGCAATCGCTTCTCAGTCCGCACATTGTCTGCGGACAGTGGGGCGGCAAGCGCCCCGGCAAGCACATTGGATCCGAAATCCTGGGCAGAGAACTTCACAAAACAGTATGATTCCATCAAAGGCGCCAATACGATAAAGCAGCTGGCCGCCCAACTGGGCACAGACGCCAAGGAGGCGTACGCACAATTGACGCTCGCGCAGGACATCATCCGCAGCGGCGCGGCGGAGGATGCCGCTTACTACGATAAGTTGACAAAAATAGCTCAAGCCACAAAAACGGCCTGCAAGGTGGGCTTGTTCGTCACCGCCACCATCGCCACCGGAGGCGGCACGCTGGGAACCCTGGGGGCAAGCAGCATGACGCTGGGCCAGGCGGGCGCTGTGATCGTTGGCGGTACCGACTGTATTGTGGACGTCGCTACCACCGGAAGCACGATTATTCTGGGCGAAGGCAGCCAGGTCACCATGGCGGCCGAAAACCTCAAGGATAAGATTGCTCCGGTATCGGCGGTAGTAGGGCTTGTTACATTCAATTCCTCATCTGCCGGTGAGCAGATCTCCTATATTGGGGAGACGCTATCCGACTGGTTTTCCGAAGGGAAAATCCTCGGAATCAAGGTAGCGGGCAATTCCGACGGTATGTCGGTGATAGCCAACGCCATCACCACAGCGGGTATGACCCCGCAGCAGATCGCGCAAGAGCTTCAGAAAGCCGGCTTTGTTGCGCCCCCGGCCACACCCGCTCCTGTCTCCGAAAGCCCAACCGCCACACCGTCAACGCCCTCGCCCGTAACGCCCATTCCATCGACCGAACCCGCGGCTTCAACTACGCCCCCGTCTGCAGCGCCGCCTTCCGGCGAGAAAACACTGACCGATGAGGAGCTAAGCGGAACATATAGCGTAACGGTAGACAACGGTACGGGCAAGAGGACATACGAAGCTGAAGTCCGGTTCGCAGCAGGCACGGCAACCGTTGACGTCAAAGGCGAAGATACCTTAACCTTTGCAGTATCGGGCGACACGATTACCACGCATCTGGGTGCCCCCATCAACGCCGATATGGCTATTACATTCAGCAAAGAGGGGGAGACAATTGTGGGCAGAGGCAGCATGGTCATGTCGGTCAGCGGGGGTAAGCGTGTTGAAATGAAATATTTGTACACAAAAATAGGATAGCGTTTGGATACGCATACCCGAGATATCCAAAGCACTCAACTGTTGATAACGGCGGCTGGGACTCTTGTTGAGCCCGTTTTATAGAACCAAAAACATTAGTCTTTGGCACTATTCGTGCCTCCGACAATGACAAATGGAACGGAACTGTAAAGGAAGGTTTGCATGAAGATGAGAACAATAGAAAAGAGCATAAAAAATCAAAAAAGTGCTACTAAATTCTGGTGGGTATTTCTTCTGATATCGTTACTGCTTATCGGCACGGCTTTTTTACCCGAAGAAATTGGCCTTGGGGAAGCGGCTTTCGGCTTAGCATTTATAGGCATTGTGACAGCCGTTATCAGCATTGCTATGCTCCGGGTGTACAAGAACCGCAAAGGATTGCTTGAATCTCTGGCGGATAGAGAATCACTCCTGGACGTCTGGGAATGTCCGGATCGATACCACAACAACAAGGGGCAGCCTGTACCGGCCCACTTTTCAAAAACCGGCTTTTTCTACTTGGGCAAGCCTTATTGTCTGAAATCCTACGAATGCATCATCAAAAAGGCTGAAATTATCGACGACGCCGGGCCTGCGCTTTCGTTTCATTACACTGTTCCTTCCAGTAGAGCAGGGGCAGTCCGACACAAAAGCGTTGAAAACATACCGATTCCTGAGGGAAAAACGGATGCCGCAATATCCTTGGCGGCTTACTATACGGAGGCGGGAAGTAAAAACAAATAAATGTCGACAAGGGGTTCAAACGGGATGAAGGAGGTCCAGGTATGAAAAAACTCACGATCATGCTTCTGGCGGTGGCCTTGCTGCTCGTCCTGCCCATTCAGCCGGCAGCCGCGGCAGGCGGATTGTTTCCAGAGATAAAGAAACAAAAAACCCGCCAACCTAGATAGTTAGCGGGTTTGGCCAGGCTGTCCGGAAAGTCACCACACCGTATACGCTCCAGCCGCAGGCTTATGGCGGAGTGCAAAAGGAATATCGAGCTGTTTTATCTATTGAACCGCCTGACGCCGGATTTCCGGACAATCGCGGATTTTCGAACGGACAACGC